>JAUMYQ010000006.1 GCA_030528555.1 Porphyromonadaceae bacterium
TACACCCTAAGATTTCAAATTGCTCCGGACAATACTTATCCAAAAAGGATATGGGAACGCCCATAGCTCCCTCGTAGCCCTTTGGTATGGCATCGGTATACGGCACCTCAATAGCGTCATAATTATCGTAGCGATCATAAGCCTCTTTGCCCTGCATTTTCTTATTGTAGCGCAAATTGTCCTCCATTGTCATCAGGGGCAATGGCTCGTGGCGACGACCGTGTTCAAGATTGGAATACCAACAACATCCCGGCACTCGATTTACAGCTTTCCCATCACGTTCTCTATCAAATTTATAGGTTTCTGCATATTTGAACCCTTTAGGTACATAGAAATACATTCCTGTATTAAAGTTCGTTACCCCCAACCACACCTTATTTTCTTTGATGAGGGGGAAGACTTCTTTGTAGGTAATGGCATTCATATGGCCAATAATAGCAAATTGCTTCTCGCCTTCCATAATCCATGCGAGGAACTCACGAAAAAGCGAGAAGGGTGGATTCGTAATGATAATGTCGGCTCCGTCTCGCTGAGTCGTTACTTCTGGGCTACGAAAGTCGCCCGTACCCTCTAGGTATTCCCACTCAAGGTCGTCTATATCAATCTTGCCATTATGGTTCGCATCACGAGTGAGTATGAATATCTTACCACAGATAGCCGATTTGTCCGCATTATAGCGAGAGTCTTCGGTCTCGAAGAGGGTAGGTTGCCAATCTGATTTATAGTTCTTACTCTCCTGTGCAAAACTGGTGCTGATGAGTTTCTTCAAGCCCAACTCCTCAAACTTCGCCACGAAGAAACGAGTAAAATTGCTCCACTCGGGGTCGTCGCAGGGTAGGAGTACAGTCTTGTCTCGAAAAACATCGGGATTATACTCGAGATAGGCATTCATCTCAACCTCTATATCGTGATACTGTGTATAAAATTCGTCATTCTTCGCGGCCTTGGCTTCTTTGAGATTCTTATTTGCCATATATTTATTTCAAAAAAGATTTATTTACCTTACAAAGGTACGAAGAAGCTTGTAGAGAGGCGAGGGGATTTCCCTATTTAACATTGAAACCCAAGATGTGGGGGTCAATGAGGGAGAAACATCGCGAGAGGTTCGGGGGCAGTGATGCTCTGCGAGCCTCTTTTTGCATGAAAATGCGCGGTGAGGGTAGGTGTGTGAGGGCTTGTGATTCCCTGTCTTTTCCTTGTATTTCCCGAGACTTCCTTACCCTTTCATAGACAACAAATTATCCCATACTTTTGCAGTGTCAGAGCTGACTGATAGCCCGAAGCGCAAGGGCAAAAGTATTCACCACAAAACTGCAATGAAGTATGATTTTAGAAGAACTTTTGGGCAAGCCCGTATGGCAGATGACTGGTGAGGAGTTGCTCTTCCTTGCTCGTCACGGCTCACAGCCCAGCATCACCAGGGAGGCAAGCTCCGCCAAAGAACAAAAACGCTATGTGTATGGACTATCGGGCATCGCTCGCCTTTTCGGCTGTAGCCTCCCCACCGCCAATCACATCAAGCAAAGTGGCAAGATAGACCGAGCCATCACGCAGGTAGGGCGTATGATTATCGTGGATGCTGACCTCGCCCTCGAGTTGGTTGGTCGCAAAATAGGAGGACGCAGATGAATACGCCAGACTACGAAAGCATTTGGCAGCAGTCGCTCATTCGGGTAACGGACCAGTTTAGCCTACCGCCCATTGTGCTGCGTGTGGACGATGCTATCATCGGTACGCTGGGCAACTTCAGTGTCTCGACAGGCAAAGCCAAGGCAAAGAAGATTTTCAATGTGAGTGCCTTGGTTGCCTCTGCCCTCTCTGGTGAGCAGGCTTTGGAATATCGGTCGTGCTTTCCCGAGAGCAAGCGAAATATTCTCTACTTTGACACCGAGCAAAGCCCCTACCACTGCCAGCTGGTGATGCAGCGCATTCTAAGGCTGGCAGGGCTGCCCCTCGACCGAGAACCCGAGCGATTGAGGTTTAGCCACCTCCGAGCGATCGCCGATCCGAACCAAAGACGAGAGATTATTCGCCATGCCATCTACCCCCCCCCCCGATGTAGGGTTGGTCGTCATCGACGGCATCCGTGATCTGATGCTAGACATCAACAACTCCACCGAGGCGACACGCCTTGTGGGCGACTTGATGAAGTGGACTGGGGAGCGAAACATCCACCTGCAAACTGTGCTACACCTCAACAAGGGCGACGACAATGCCCGAGGGTATATTGGTACGGAGCTAAACAACAAGTCGGAGTGCGTCTTGCTGGTCACGAAGGACAGCATCGATGCCGACCGCAGTATCGTAACCCCTGCGATTATTCGCTCCAAACCTTTTGACAAGTTTGCCTTTCGCCTCACGGAGCAAGCCGATGGCATCTGCCTGCCCGAGGTCGATGCGACCTATGTAGAGGACACGAAGACCGCCAAGCATTTCTCCTATCAAGAGCTAACAGACGAGCAGCACCAAGAGGCATTAAAGGAAGCCTTCCCTCTGGGTAGCACCCAAAGCTATGGCGACCTGATACCCCGACTGCGGTCTGCCTATTATGCCGTCACAAGCCACGAATATGGGCAGACGAAGCTCAAAGAATTGCTCCGCTTCCTTCTTAACAAGCGGATGGTCGTCAAAGAGGAGCGTGGCAAATATCGTTTCAATCCTGAGTATCACTACTAAGGCAGCCGAAAAATCGCTGTAGAATGCAGTAATCTCAAGGCGTCGAGGTCGAGAACGAAGGGAGCATACTCGAGTATGTGACCGAGCACGAGTACCGAAGACAACGCAGAGAGTACCGTATTATACAAGATTTTGTTGGTCGGTCAGGCGCAGGCTATATATACCTGAACTGACCGACCAAAGGAAAAACAAGACTTGGTCGGACGGACAATGTGCCTATAGACTTCGACCGACTGATCAACTTCTAACAACAACCCTCCAAGAAAAAACAACATGAAAACAATACAAGAAATCAAGCAACTATCTATCGTGGACTACCTTCTGCAGGCTGGACACGAGCCAAAACAAATCAAGGGCAATGCCTATTGGTACAGCTCGCCACTGAGGCAGGAGCGCACACCCTCCTTCAAAGTAAACACCGAACGCAATCAGTGGTACGACTTCGCCACTGGCGAGCATGGCGACATCATCGACCTCGTTTGTGCCTTGCACCGCTGCTCCACTGCAGAGGCACTGCAACGCCTCCGAGGTGAAATAGGACTACCAAAGAGTGATTTTTCTTTTGGCGGAACAAAAACTTCCGCTCAGCAAGGGCTCGAAATCCTTTCGGTGCAACCCATTTCCAGTTCGCAGTTGCAACGCTACGGCTCAGAGCGAGGAATTTCGCCCTCTCAGTTAGAAAAGTATTGCTCCGAGGTACATTATCGCTCGGGCGAACGAACCTATTACGCCCTCGGCTTCCCCAGCGATGCAGGCGGTTGGGAGCTACGCAATCCCTACTTCAAGGGCTGCATCGCTCCGAAAGCCATTAGTAGGTTGGGAGCAGGCTCAAAAAGCGTGCAAGTCTTTGAGGGTTTTATGGACTTCCTCTCTTGGCGGACACTGCACCCCAATGAGCCAAACGACAGCCTGGTGTTAAACTCCTTGGCTCTTCTGCCACGAGCTTTACCTCGACTGCGTGAATACTCTTGTGTAGAGAGTTTCCTTGACAATGACGAGGCAGGACGCAAGGCTTTGCAATGTATTCGGGAGGCAGGTATCGAGGTCAAAGATATGATCCGTCTCTATGCTCCATATAAAGACCTCAACGAGTGGCTCTGTGCCGAGCGAAAAACACAAAAGCAGGCTCAGACACCTCGCAAGCGAGGGCTTCGCAGATAGAGCAAAAGAGAGCAATTCAAACCGAGTATTCATCGGGTAATCCAAGGACTACGAAGTGATGGCTCAGCTTTGTTTCGGGACTATGGCAGAGCTTATAGCCTGCAAGTTCTCTCTTTGAGAACTTAGAAACAAAGCCATCAAGCATTCTCTGAATGCTTAGACACACAGAACTCAGAGGTAGCAGGCGGAGCGGACATTTAGAGAAATGCCATAACTTAATAGGGCATTTTCTTCACGCTCCACTCCGTTACCGCTAAAAAAGCCCTCTTGAGCCAAGGGACCTCGCCCCTTTGGATACCCCCTAAAACCAATCATCAACTATGGGCTATGCCGTATTACATATAGACAAGGCGAAAGGCAACGACTCGGGTGTGACCGCTCATATCGAGCGGACATACCCCCCAATATAATGTCGATGCCTCTCGCACGCACCTCAATCAAGAATTGGTGCAATTCCCAGAAAATGTCACGAACCGAACGCAGGCTATCGAACACCGAATAGCGACCGCAGGTATCTACCGCAAGGTCTCCGACAACCAAGTGAGAACCTTGCGATTTATCCTCTCGGGGTCGCATGAAGATATGCTCCGCATCGAAAAGGAAGGACGCCTCTCTGAATGGTGCGAGGCTTCGATGGATTGGCTACGCAATACTTTTGGTGCAGATAATGTCGTGGCAGCCACGCTTCACGCAGACGAAGAGACACCACATATCCACGCTACGATTGTCCCCATCGTACAGAGCGAGCGACGAAAAGCCAAAGAGGAAGCCGATGATGGCAAGCGTAAGTACAAGACGAAGCGAAACAAGGTTCGCCTCTGTGCTGATGATATTCTCACGCCCAAGAAGCTGGAGGAGTATCAAACAACCTATGCCCAAGCCGTGAAACAATTTGGGTTAGTGCGAGGCGTACACAGTTCGGAGGCTAAACACCGCTCCAATATGGAGTACTACAAGGAGCTGGTCAAATCCACGAAAGAAAAACAAGCGGAGGAAACAAAGCTTAAGGAGCGAGTCAATGAGCTGGAGAAGAAGGCTGGCAAGCTCCGTGTTAAGGGAACGCTCTATTCCCTCTTTGGCAATTCAGAGCTCGACAAAGCCGAGCAACGCATTGAAGCCCTCGAAAAGGAGGCGGAGCAGGCTCGCTATCTCAGCGAGCAAGAGAAGAACGACATCCGTAAGGAGGTCATCATCTTACAAGACAGGCTCAAGGATAAGGACAAAGAGCTATCGCAACGACAAAAGGAGCTAAAAGCCTATGAGGAGGAACGGAGTTTCATTCAGAGATATATGCCCCCATTCTTTGCCCTCCTCAATGTACGCAGGGTGCTGGCATTTATGGGGTTCTCGGACGAGAAGATAACGCAAATGTATCGTACAGGCGAAGCCGTACGAGCCAAAGCCAAGGTGTACTCCTCGATGTACAAACGCTATTTTGAGGAGGACGACACGATGATGTGTATCGAGGTAGACCAAAAGCAGAAGCCTTTCCTCTCCATTAACGGCTTATCTATCCCCGACTGGTGCGAACATAAGTGGCAACAACTTATCAAGCGTAATCGGGGGAAGAGATTATGAAAGGAATCAGAAAGTAGCCCTTCCGCATCTAGACAACAAGTCAATCACATGTGCTTAAAACACTTAGGTGTATTTTCTGATGAAGCTTTGTCGTAAAAACACACCTTTTTTGCGACAAAAACCAAGAATAAAAGCATTAGTTTATCGGCAATAACTTCGAATTATTACCGATAAACTAATGTTCAACACCCTACATTTTGTTATGTAAATGCAGGTATTTACATAATAAAAAAGGATCAACCAATTTGACTAAGGTATGCGTACTCTTGTTTGTATCTTTCCAATCGGAGATAGTTCTTTTCCGTAGGATTGGTCAGGCGTTGAATGTCCATATTGTGTTTTAGGTCGTTCATCTTAACAGCCCGTGCTAAGGCATTATTTCTGATGTTGTGGATATAAGTTTCACGGTCGCCAGAAAGATGATGATTTAGCAATTTAAGGGCTTGTTCTATTTTTTCTTTGTCGGAAAATTCCATTTTCGCACCTGCTTCTCTCTCAAGGAAATCTAACACCTCTTCTACTGTATGCGGAGTGTCTTCGCTTGTATCATGTAGATAACCGACAACTTTTTCTTGCCAAGTATTACCCAGCGATGCCACAAAACTGAGGTGTCCTTGAAAGTAATCCACTTCAGCCTTATCTCTCTGTCCTTCGTGTAGCTGCTGAGCAATCTTAGCTGCAGCATCTACCCACATAGATTGATTCTCCATTGATTTTGTATTTATTGTTTGTCCATCATTTTATTGAGTTCCTCCTCTACCTCCTCAATGCTGGGGAGGGTGGAGCGGAGGTTGTCAGGGATAGCCTTCGTGAGTTGATAGTCGCTGACGCCTATCGGCTGTTCATAGCCCGAGAAGGCATATTGTGCCACAACCTTATCTCCCCCATTGCAGAGCAGCAAGCCGATGGTTTTGTTGTCGTGTTCGCCTCGAAGTGTGTCGTCTATCACATTGATGTAGAAATTCAGTTGCCCCATATATTCGGGCTTGAAAGGCGTTGCCTTCAGCTCGATGACCACATAGGCGTGCAACTGTATGTTGTAAAGGACAAGGTCGGCATAGAAATCTTGTTCGCCCACCTGAAAATGCTTTTGCTGAGCCACAAAGGCAAAGCCACTGCCCATCTCCAGCAGATACTTTGTGATGTGCGACACCAACTGATGCTCAATGTCTCGTTCCGCCATCTGCTCCGTCTGCCCCATAATGTCGAAAATATAGGGATCTTTCATCAGATAGTTGGCGAGGTCGCTCTGTGGCTCGGGCAGACGCACGGCAAAGTTGTTCACTTTCTTCGCCTCAATCTGACGAGCGAAGAGATTGTTATCCAGCTGTGTTTCAGCACGTTCCGACTCCAGCCATTCGCCACGGCTTGCGTGATATACCAATAGCGTTCGCCAAGAGGAAGCTTGCTATTGAGGAGTATTACATGGCTCGCCCAATTTGTACGAACGACTGCAGAACGCTTGAAGAGTTCTTCTATTTGCTGAATGTCTATCTGATAGATGGAGGATAGTGTTTGGACTACTTCTCCTAATTGCGCAACAGGTTATTGCACTAATTCAAATGTCTGATTATTTGCATCTTGAATTAACGCAACAGGTTGTTGCGTAATTTCGTTGAGGGCTTTTGTTTGCTTCAAAACCTGCTCTACAGAAGGATTTATCAAAGCCTTATCGGCTTCTCCCAGCTGTGCTAAGACTTCCAATGTATAAGCCTTGGCGAATTAGCACATATAAAGCAGATTGCGAGCCGAATACCCCTTCTTCTCAGGATACTGTGAGCGGATAGCCTCCGATAGCTTGTCGATGATCTTAGCTCCCCAGCCCTCTCTTTCTTGGATATAAAGAATGAAGTGCCCCACCTTCCAATAGTGAAAGAGCATATCGGCATTGGCTGATGCGACGATGCGCACCTGCGTTTGCTCAATGTCTGCCCCGATGGCATGTACAATAGGGGCGAAATCCTTGCGGTCTATGGCTTGTATTTCTTGCTTCATTGATTAGAACCATTTACAGCTATTAGAAATGCTCTCATCTCCTCTATTGACTGCTGGAGTTCTTCTGGGGTATAGAGCTTATTTTGCTTATTCTCTGGATGATGAATTTGGTGACGAATGTACGTAGCTAGAATTACTTTATCTTCTCTAGTCTTCCCACACTTAATGTATGGACGCTTTGGCTTTCCTTGCTCAAAAGAAGCTAATTGTCCCTGCAATTCAAGATGACCATAGAGTTCATCGTGGTATTCTGCATTGGTATCACCAAAGGCAATATAGTTT
Organism: Porphyromonadaceae bacterium; assembly: GCA_030528555.1. GTDB lineage: Bacteria > Bacteroidota > Bacteroidia > Bacteroidales > Porphyromonadaceae > Porphyromonas. The sequence continues at coordinate 7,693 of JAUMYQ010000006.1, forward strand.
ATTTCGTTGAGAGATGGATAAGGTAGTGCTTGTACGTCTACTTTGATAACTTTCTTTTGTTTATGGTTATCAAACTGTGCAAGGCGAAGCTGATTAAATTCAAGCTGTTTGACTATATGACCACTATGAGTAGTGAGTAATATCTGATGACCTTTACTTGCCAACTCCTTTAGAGCATCTATGAGTATCTTTTGGTGCTCATTGTGTTGTGAAGTTTCAGGTTCTTCGATAGCATATATCAGTGTACGATTATCCTTGGTAGCCTTTTCTTCGGCCTTTGCTCGGAAGAAGTTCAAGAGAATAAGCCTTCTCACTCCACTTCCACGCTTATTCATCGCAATCCCATCAACCCCTTCGATTGACACAGACTTAAAGAGCTCAGCCCACTTTAGTTCCTTTACATCTGGAATTTTAACCTCTAGCCCATCAGCCAGAATAGGGTTCATCTCTTTTAGCTTTTCAAGTGTGCTTCTAGCAACATCTCTAAGCTTATCTGTTACTTCCTTTGCAATCATACAAAATTGCTCATTTAGGTTATTACTATTAATAATTTCTTTTGTAGCTTCTTTGAGTGGATCTTGCACCTCACTATCATTGTCGCTATTCTTGCGGTCAGATTGAAATAGAGAGTACTGAGGGAGAAACTCTTTTATCTTCTCCCATATATTCTTCCCATCTTCTTTTGCTAAATCGAGATCTCTCTGCGAACATTGTTCGCAGGCATTGTAGTGCTTCCAAATAGCTGAACGCATTATTGCATTGACAGAATTATTCTCACAGTGGATGCCTAAGTCCTTGATTATTTTCTTCAGCTCTGCAGATTTCTTTCCATACAAATCTGAACAGTTCGGGTCTGATGGATGATATGCCGAAAGATATACTTGCTCTTTTAATCCTTTCAAAGAGTATCGTTTGATAACCTCAAGTTCTCCATCCTCATTGAGCAAAAATTCATTCTGAAGATTTGTTCGATATGTACTATCTATTGTTATCTCAGTTGGAAGGTCGTTAAAACATACGGTGATCTCAATGTACAATTCATTTTGTCCTCTTGCTTCAGTATTGAGGTCGCTAGGTTCTAATTTAACAACACCTTTTCCATCGTTGAAGAAAATATCTAAGGCTTCTAGAATCGTGGATTTGCCAATATCATTACGCCCTATAAATGCAGTAAGATTCTCGAATGATATTTCTACGCATCTATAACTGCGGAAGTTTTTGATTTTTAATTTGCTAATTTTCATATTGACTTATAACTGATTGAATTTACTCATGGCATTTGCCTTGATGTCGTCTGCAATGTCGATGTAAGGCTTCATGGCCTTGTAGTCGCTGTGTCCTGTCCACTTCATGACCACCTGCGGAGGGATGCCGAGGGCAAGGGCATTACAAATAAAGGTGCGACGACCTGCGTGAGTACCAAGGAGGGCATACTTGGGCGTGACCTCGTCAATACGCTCGTTGCCTCGGTAGTACGTCTGACGCACAGGCTCATCTATGCCTGCTAACTCAGCCAATTCTTTGAGATAGTCGTTCATCTTTTGATTAGTGATGATGGGCAATACCTTATCGCCTTCAAAAGCCACCTCCTTATATTTTTCCAAAATCGCTTAACTGTGATTGTTGAGTTCTATGATTAGACTGTCCGAGGTCTTAACGGTCGTTACCTCGATATGTTCTCCTTTAATATCGCTCCGTCTAAGATTAGCGACATCGGAATAACGCAAGCCAGTGAAGCACTGAAAGAGGAAGACATCACGCACTCGTTCGAGAGCCTGCTTGTTCGCAGGTATTTCGAACTCTCGGAGCTTGGTCAGCTCATTCCACGTCAGGAAGATGATTTTCTTCTGCGTGCTCTTGAGTTTGGGCTTATAAGTGTCGTAAGCATTATTCTGATGAATGCCCTGCTTGAAGCCCCAACGCAAAAACCATTTGAGGAACGCCAGCTGTTTTCCGATGGTACTGTTACGCATTTCCTTGATTTCACGAAGATAAGCTACATAGTCGTTCAGCTCCTTCTCATCGAAAAACTCAAAGTTGAGCCCCTCCCGAAAGTTCAAGAGGTGGTTCTTCACAGCTGCAAACTTCTCATAAGTCGAGTGCGTCCAATCATTCTGTCGCCCACAATCACGCACAAACTCATCAAAGACCTTGTAGAAATCACTGCTTTCAGTAGCTTTTTTCTTTTTGGAGGGCTTCGCTTCTTCCTCCGCAGGTCTGTGCAGGGCATTGAATGCCTCCTTGAACTGCTCGGGCGTGGGCATCACCTCATCTACCTCAAACTTCTTGAATATTTCCTGTATCTCGGTATAGTAGCCGAGGAGCGAAGCATTAATTTCGGCAGCTGATTGTTTGAGCTTATTCGTGCAACCATTTTTGACTCGCTGCTTATCGGCATCCCACTTGGTAGCATCAATACGATATCCCGTTGTAAACTCGATGCGCTGAGAAGCGAAGTTCACACGCATCCGAATAGGCACATTCTCCACAATGGGAACACCTGCCTTCTTACGACTCTCTAGAGCAAAGATGATATTGCGTTTGATGTTCATATTATCTGGGTATGTAGTTTTTGCACCCAAAAATTAATATTACCAAAGATTTTCCATGAAATCTCATTTTATCAAACCGAGATACAAACAACTGAAAAACAAAAGATTGAAAAGTTAAGACTATTTATAAGGGGGCAAGAGAAAGAGCCTCCGCCTCTATGGCAAAACCGATACCCCAGGTGTCCTCGCTGCTGGGCGTGTCGCCCCCGATGGCTCGCTCCGTGTCGCCTGGGGAGCTAAAGTCAATCGTAGTGGCAGGCTTTCGCCCGAAGTGACCAAGAACGCTGATAACACTTACACCATCTATCACTCCGTGGGGCATAGTCGCTACATCCCCCTGCTGACCACCGAGGACAGCCGTGATGTGGCAAACTACTTTGAGGTGCGTGACACCTCCTTCAAGGTGCGCCTCACTTATCCCAACGAGAACAGAAGTGCCTACCCCAACGGCTTTAGCTACGCCATCCTCGGTGATAACAATACGATATGACGATGAATAAAACGTGCATTCTAACCCCAGCTAATCGGTCCATCGACCCTGCGGTATTTATCACCAAGGGTAACGACAGCCTCCTAACCCTGCACCTTACCACGGGACAAGGAGAACCTATTAACCTCAGAGAGGCAGGCAACCTCTCAGTGGCGATCATCTCCGCACGTTCGGGGATGAACATTACGCCTGTCTTTCGAATAATGCCTGAGGGCGTATTGGAATTCGAGTTCGATGCGCAACAGCAAGAGTTGGGTATCTATGGGCTACGTGTAAGCTACGAAATAGCTTCGCAAGATTTCGCAGATGGGCGTGAGCAAGTAACGTGGCAAGCCAGCAACCTCATCGAGGTTGTCCCGACCTCTACCTTGGCCCTGAGCTCAGCCCAACCTATTAACGGCTACATCGCAGCCCTCAAGAGAGGACCCATAGGCCCAAAAGGAGAGAAGGGAGACCCTGGAGTGCCTGGCAAAGATGGCAAGACACCCTACATTAAGGACGGTACTTGGTGGATAGGGGATACCAATACCGAGGTCAACGCAGAAGTCAAGCAGGATATATTTACTACCGAAGAATGGCTCAGAATGTCCAAGCTAACCACGCACAAAGCCGTGGTCGCGGATGTGATGATCGATGACCAAGCGATAAATACCCTCCAGAAGTTCCTTGATAGCAAAGACACCCATCCAGGGCTACAAAGAAATCAAGTAGTAGGAGCTAGAAAAACAGCGAGCCAATATACCTACGAGTGGTATTATATCAAAGACATCACTAAATATGGCCTCAACTTTATCATAAACGTACGTGCCTCCTATACCTCTGGACAATGTGCTTTGTATTGGAAGCAAGACGGAGAATGGCAATCTGTAATAGCAGCAAAAGAACGTGAAGATAGCCGAAACCACTACGCTACAGCCCATATCAACAACCCTCAGGGAGAGGTGGTGCTCATGTGTCGTCCCATCTGGGATTTTGGCTACGAGATCCATGGCATGGACATCTATAGTCCTTACGAGGAAAACATTGCCTATCCCATGGGAACTTGGCTCGGACGTAATAGACTCCCCAATAAAGGAGATACATACATCTGTACCAATCTCGGTGTTAAAGGTGAACGTGTCCTCTTGGCCTACGACGGACACAACTGGCTCACAGCTTGGGGGGCTGTCGTACGAGGAGAAACAACTCTAGAAGCAAAACAAGCCTACGCTCATGCTGTGCTATCCCTGCGTGACGCTATAATCAACCCAATAACATAAGAAGCTAAAATCACTCCGAAGGACGAGGCAGGAAATAAAGTAAGCCCCCATCCTTTTGTTTTTATGAGGTTGGGCTGCAAAAGTAGCTAAAGAAACAACAGATGACAACAACGAAGCAAACAAGAACTATGCGCACACCGATTACTTATTATGGAGGTAAGCAAAGAATGCTCAAATACATCCTACCTCTTATCCCCAAACATGACCTCTACACCGAAGCCTTCGTTGGAGGTGCTTCCGTATTGTTTGCCAAAGACCCAGCCCCTGCCGAAGTCATTAACGACCTCAATGGTGACCTTATTAACTTCTATCAAGTCGCTCAGGCCAACTACACAGCCCTTAAGCATCGAATTAGCCTAACACTGCATAGCCGTACCGCCCATGCCCATGCAGCATACGTCTTGGCTCAACCTGTATTCTTTGATGAGGTAGAGCGTGCGTGGGCAATATGGGTGCTATCGAAGATGAGTTTTGCCAGTAGGCTGGACGGTGCCTTCGGATATAATTTCAGTGGCTCAATGCCTAAGAAAGTACACAACGCCAAGGATGCCTTTACTAAAGAGATTAGTCAACGACTTGAGCATGTGACCATAGAATGTCGGGATGCCCTAAGCGTCCTCGAAACCTATGATAAGCCCTCAGCGTGGCACTTCATTGACCCACCCTATGTGGGAACATGGTGTGGGCATTATGATGCCATGTTTAGTGAGGTAGACCTCGGACGCCTCCTCGAACTGCTCGCCCGAATAAAGGGTAAATTCATGCTCACCATGTTCCCTAACGAGTTAATCACTCAGTATGCCGAGCAACACAACTGGATCATTCATCGCATAGAGCGTGTCATTTCCACAGCTAAGAACAAGCGTAGAACACAACAAGAATGGATGATCTGCAACTATAACCTCAAAGAAGATTAGAACAACATTAGAACGCAATTAGAGCCACATCCGAATATTCCTCGAATGTGGCTCTAGTGCCTTGTTCTGCTATGCTTCTCTATTGATGGGAAACAATTCTCTCTCCCAAAATTTTGATACGCTTCGTTTGGCTTTCAGACCCTCAATCTCATACGCTTCGTTTCAAAAGTCTCCAACGCTTCGTTTTACCGATTATAAATGAAATCAAGAATAACGTAAAAAACAATCTAGAGAGAATAATTCTAGACTCTAGATTGTTTCCTTAGAACAGAGGGAGATTTATTCCCCACTATGAATGACTTATATAGTTATTCGAAAGTCTTAGCTTCATTCCATAGTGCATCCATCTCGGCGAGGGTCATGTCCTTAAGTTGCTTGCCTAGTTCTCCAGCTCGTGCCTCGATGTAGTTGAAGCGGCGAATGAACTTTTGGTTCGTAGCCTCAAGGGCATTGTCGGGATTCAGCTTATAGAGACGAGCGATATTGACGAGGCTGAAGATGAAGTCGCCCAGCTCGATGTGCATTGCCTCCTCATTGCTCTGGACAAAAGCCTCACGCAGCTCGCTCAACTCTTCCTCCACCTTGCCCCAAGCATCGGATGGCTGCTCCCAGTCGAAGCCCACAGCACGCGCCTTGTCCTGAACCCGGTAGGCTTTGATTAGGGCAGGCAGCGAGCTTGGTACGCCAGAGAGAACGGACTTATTGCCGCCCTTCTCTCGCTGCTTGAGCTGCTCCCAGTTGCTTACCACAGCCTCCGAGCCACTGACCTCCACCTCGCCATAGACATGGGGATGGCGGTAGATGAGCTTATCACAGAGGGCATGGCACACAGTCGCCACATCGAACGAGCCCTGCTCCTCGGCAATTTTGCTGTAAAAGACGATGTGCAACAGTACATCGCCCAGCTCTTTCTTGATCTCTTCGGTCTGACCAGCCATAATGGCATCGGACAGCTCGTAGACCTCCTCGAGGGTATTGGGACGTAGGCTCTCGGTCGTCTGCTCCCTATCCCAGGGACATTCGGCTCTGAGCCTGTCCATCACATCGAGTAGCCGACCGAAGGCCTGCATCTTCTCTTCCCTTGTGCTCATCGTGGTTTACTGCTGATGTATGGCTTCGCTCTGAGCCTTAAACTGTTTGATACCAGACTGTAGCCATTCGATGTAGGCAGAGATATCCTCATTATAAGCGCGAGAAGTCGTAAGCGGACGACCAGCGTGGTCAAGAGCGACATAGAAAGGCTGAGCATTAGCCCCGAACTTATGGCGCTGTAGGTAGCTCCACTTGTCGCCCACGGTGCGTAGCTTCACCCGGGAGCCGTTCTCCTCTACCTCGATAACCTCAGGTAGGGAGGTCTTGTCGTCCACCATCAGGGTAATGAGAACGTAGTCATTCTCCAGAATGCCCTTGACACGAGGGTCAATCCATACGGATGCCTCCATCTTGCGGCAGTTGACACAGCCAAAGCCAGAGAAGTCTACCAGCACGGGTTTACCCTTCTTACGCGCATACTCCATACCCACCTCATAGTCATCGAACTTGGCGTGCACGCCACCCTCATAGAGGTTGAAGTCCTGCGTGGTGAGCGGAGGGGCAAAGGCACTGATGCTGCGCAGTGGTGCGCCCCAAAGGCCAGGGATCATATATACGGAGAAGGAGAGGGAGATTAGCCCCAAGAATAGCCCAGGGATAGAGGTACGCTCGCTGGGCGTATCGTGTGGGAAGTTGATCTTACCAATGAGGTAGAAGCCTAAGAGCGTGAAGATAACGATCCACAGGGCGAGGAAAGTTTCTCTGTCAAGGATGCCCCAACCATAAGCAAGGTCAGCCACGGAGAGGAACTTGAGCGAGAGGGCCAGCTCAAGGAAGGCGAGAACGACCTTAACCGAGTTTAGCCAACCACCACTCTTGGGCATCGACTGGAGCATACTTGGGAAGATGGCAAAGAGCGCAAAGGGCAAGGCTAGAGCCAGTGCGAAGCCGAACATTCCCACGGCAGGACCTAGCAAATCGCCCATCGAGGCTGCCTGCACAAGTAGCGTGCCGACAATTGGACCAGTACAGCTGAATGACACCAACGCCAGCGTAAAGGCCATGAAGAAGATGCTCAGGAGACCGCTCGAACTATCCGCCTTTTGGTCTATCTTATTCGTCCACGAAGCTGGCAGCACTAGCTCAAACGCTCCGAAGAATGAGATGGCAAAGAAGACGAGCAGAAGGAAGAAGACGATGTTGAACACCGCATTCGTGGCGAGGTTATTGAGGGCAGCGGGGCCGAAAAGACCCGTCACCACAAGCCCCAAGATGAGGTAGATGACAATGATCGACACACCATAGGTAATGGCATCACGGATAGACTTGCTGCGATCTTTGGTGCGCTTGAGGAAGAAGCTCACCGTCATGGGGATCATCGGCCACACGCAAGGGGTCATCAGAGCGATAAGCCCACCAAGGAAGCCATAGAGCAGGATCATCAGGAGCGAGGAGTTTGCCTCGGCATACGTCTTGTCGCCAAAGGCTTTTAGCTCATCGATGGCAGGTCGCCAAAGGTCATCGCCCGAGGCGGTGGGTGTAGCAGCATCGCCATTCGTAGGAAATACGGCTAGCGAATCGGTAGGGGCTTGCCCTTCGCTCTCCTCGTTCGTAGACTCAACCTCTGGCTTAGCCGCCTCGGTTGGCTGCTCGGCTGGTGTTGCCACAGGCTTGGCTTCCTTTGCCTTGGGGAGCTCGCCTAGGTCTTTTACCCCGAGACTTACCTCATAGCTCGTAGGAGGAAGGCACTGCTGGTCGTTGCAAACCATATAGCGCACAGCACCCTCGAAGCGGAATTTCTCAGGGTCTGTCAGCTTGATCTTTTGACGAAGCTCGGCACGCCCCTCGAAGTAGCCGATCTGCATCTCGAACATATTGTCAAACTTCTCTATCGGAGTTACAGGACTATAAAGTTTGCCCACGAGCTGCGCCCCAGAGATCTTGTCTACCAACAGCGTCGTAGGCTGCGGACCGCCCTCGGGGATCGAGGTCGAGTACATATGCCAGCCAGAGCCAATGGAGGCTTTGAAGACGAGTACACGCTCAGTGTCTGACTTCTTCTCCATTGAGTACGTCCACTTGACGGCATCCGAAACGATTTGCGCTCCTGCTTGACCATATCCAGCGAGCGAAAGGAGCATGCCTAAGGCAATGTAGCGTAGGCGTGCTAGGAATGATGGTAATATCCTCATTACTTTAATAGGTTTTGAATATCAAGATTATTATTTCTTAGAAAGGATAGGCTGACGAAGCCACTTGCGCATCTCGGCTGGGATGCCTTGTTCGAAGTTGTACTGCTTGCCCGTCATTGGATGAACAAAGCTCATAGAGATTGTCTCCAGAGCTACTCGTCCGAGGTCTTTTCGGCGACTGCCATTGCGCCAATCCCCAAAGATGGGACATTTGATGGCGGCAAGCTGCTTACGAAGCCGGTTGTTACGTCCACTCTTGAGCTCTACTACTAACAGAGAGCCGGTAGGGGTCTCGGTCACGACCCGGTAATGCGCTAGCCCTGTCGGATCTGCCTGAAGACTTCTAGTAGAGGCAGGGCGTAGAGGCCGAGCCGTCTTTTTAGCTTCCTTAGGGTTCTCCTCTGGCATTGGAGGGGCGAGATAGCCCTCGCGCTCGGGCATCATGCCCTCAATAGCGACAGCAAAAGTTTGGCTCTTGACATATTTGTCCCACTGATCGGTCATCTCAGTCTGTAGTTCCCTGCTCTTGGCCATCAAGACGAAGCCCGAGCTGTCCTTATCAATGCGGTTAAGCAGGTAGACCTTTGCCCGAGGGTTAAACTTTTTTAGGTATTCGGATAGCACTTGCATGAGGGTTTTGTCCCGCTCCTCTCCACTTGAGACAGTGGGGATGCCAGCCTTCTTATGCACAAGTATGAGCTGGTCATCCTGCCACAGCACATTGATCTGGGGATGATGCAGCTTCTCTGGCAGAGGTGCTGGATGCAGCACAACGGTGTCTCCACAGCGTAGGGGGGTGTCGAACTGAGTAGTCGGCTCCTCATTGACCGAGATAAATCGGTCATGCAGGAGCTGCTTGATGGTGGTTCGGCTGCGATCTTTGAGTGCATGCCCCACGAGGAAAGACATCAGCGTTGTCTCCGTCTCCTCTACTACGAAAGTAAAGTGTGGGCGTGGCATACGCCTCGTTTGTACAAGCTTGCTATTTATTTTTTTTGTCATGTTGCTTTTTTGATTGATGGCCTTTGTTCTTTCCTCTGCTCATATAGAGACCGATAAAATTGGCGTAGATCATGAAGACCAATCCGAGGACAAAGAAGAGTATCCAGAGACCTTGCCCATAGGCCCTAAGGTAGCCTAGTCGTGCTACAGCGGAGAGGATGAAAAGTAAGGAGGCGAGGAGGCTCATCTTGACCAAGCGACTCGTACGCAAATCGAGCTGCTGCCCTCGAGGAGCTAGCAAGAAATAGAGCATATAGCCCAAGCCTCCGAGTAGATACAAGAGATCAAAGACCAAGCTCTCCATAAGCCCAAGAGCTGCCCCGAAGATAAGGAGTAAGCTACTCCCCAAATAAAGATATCTATGCTTGATGTTCATTGATTCTCAGTGGTGCGATCATTTTCGAGTTTTAGGATGTAGATTTCCTCTCCTGGTGATTTCATATAGTACTTCTCCCGAGCTATATACTCGATCTCCTCAGGATTGGTACGGATGTTCTCTAGCCGTAGGCTATCGCTCACGAAACGAGGGATAAGCCTATCCAAGTCATTAGAAACCCTGTACTCTCTCTGCTTGATCAGCACATATCGCCAGAGAGTATAGTCGCCCTGGCCACATGTATATGTACCTACAAGTAGGAGGGCAATGAGGTACTTGCCCCACCTATAGGTGGCATCCCACTGCTGTAACAGCTCCCAACCTCGTTTAAGGTAAGTCTTGGCAGCAATCCAAATATCTGAGGCTGATTTCATCTCTATCTTGTATATCTGTCCTATATATTCTGCGCCTTATTGCCCTACTGGTCATCCACTCCAGAAGCATAGGTGCGCCATCGCTCCAACAGTGTACTGAGGTCACTCGGCAGCTCAGAGTCGAAGAGCAGTTCCTCTCCAGTAGTCGGATGCGTGAAGCCTAATGTTTTGGCATGCAATGCCTGACGAGGGCAAATACTTAGACAGTTGGCAATGAACTGCTTGTATTTGCTGAATTGGTTTCCCCACAATGCTTTGTCACCCCCATAGCGTTCATCACCAAAGAGCGTATGACCAATATGCTTCATGTGCGCTCTAATCTGGTGTGTGCGTCCTGTCTCTAGCCGACAGCTTACCCAGCTTACGTAGGCTAGTTCCTCAAGTACCTCATAGTGCGTCACAGCTGGCTTCCCCTTGTCACTACCCACTGGATAGACAGCCATCTGGAGCCGATCACGCTCATCTCGTCCTATATTCCCTTCGATACATCCCGTAGGCTCGGCAAATCGTCCCCAAACCAAGGCACGATAGGAGCGAATGGTCGTTTTATTGAAGAACTGACGACTAAGGTGTGTCTTAGCCTCGGCATTTTTAGCCACTACGAGCAGCCCACTCGTATCCTTATCTATACGATGCACCAGACCAAGGCGTGGATCGGATGGGTCATAATACGGGTTATCTCTCAAATGATACGCTAGTGCATTGACAAGCGTACCTGTATAATTGCCATGCCCAGGATGGACAACTAGCCCAGCTGGCTTGTTGACTACCAAGAGGTCGTTGTCTTCATAGACAATATCTAGAGGTATATCCTCGGCGATAATCTCTAGCTCGCGAGGCGGACGGCGTAGCTGTAGCGTGATGACATCAAGTGGTTTGACCCGATAATTGCTCCTTACTGACTTACCGTTGGCAAAGATATAACCAGCCTCTGCAGCCTGCTGTATGCGACTGCGTGTAGTACGCGTCATCCTATCAGAGAGGAACTTATCCACCCTTAGGAGACTTTGACCTGGGTCAGCTACTACCCGATAATGTTCATAGAGCCGATCTGGTGCGTCCTCATCGCAGCTCTCACTATCGTCCTCAAGCAGATCGTTCACTATGGTCTCATTGTCCACGACTGCAGCTACCTCATGGAACCAGCTATCGAGCTCTTCATGTATGGATTGCGTCACGGTCTATCTAGTTAAACCAATTGTCTGGGTCATCTATTGTGGGGTCCTCCGCTGGAGGGCGGGAGGCGGGAGGCGCAGGTGCTATTGGCGCAGTTACGACAAGGCTATCTGAGCCATATCCGTCGATGAGATCACCGATTGAGATAGTATCTTGTACTGCTCCCCCAATGAGCACTACAATAGGCGTATTTTTGGGGAGCATATCACCAGCCTTGATTGCTGTGCCATCCGCTTTCGTCAGTCCGATGCAGGCACCGATGTCTTGACTAGCCACAATCTTTTCGCTCAGTTTGTCGAAGCCCAACCCTCTGAGCCGAGCCATCGCATTGCGTGCGGACTGCCCCTCTACCCAAGGAATAGAAACACTCTTCGGACTATGGGCATAAACTCGGAGAAAGACGATACGACCAGGTTTGACAGCTGATCCTGCCACCGGCACGATGTCCGCCACAGTACCAGGTAGGGCATCCATACTATAGGTAGAGTCTACTACTTCATGCTGCAAGCCTAGAGCCTCTAGCTGATGCATAGCCTCCTCGATCATCTTACCCTCTAGGTGTGGCACCGTAACGGAGACTCCATTGCGCGTATACATCCCCAGCCCCCACCAAACTAGCAGCAAAATGAGAGCACTAAGTCCAGCTATCAGGACGATATTTAACATTAAAGATGGCTTCTTTTTCTGGAGAAGCTTCTTTGCTTTTGTATTGCTCATCGTTGTCGTTCTCTATAGATAGATTAATGTATGGTAGAGCTTACGCCCCATCTAAACCTGCATTAATGAAAAGGTGTAGCCCAGGCGTTCCAGTGGTTTCTATCGTTGCACTGCTACCTTCCCACTCTTTACATCCTTGGTTGATGTAGACAATCTTGTCTCCGATGGTACGCACGGTATTCATATCGTGCGTATTAACTATGGTTGTGATGCCGTACTCTCTCGTCAGGTCCTGAATAAGCAAGTCGATCACCTTGCTTGTCTTAGGATCTAGCCCAGAGTTCGGCTCATCGCAGAAGAGATACTTAGGGTTCAGTGCTAGCGCTCGGGCTATGGCCGTACGCTTCATCATTCCCCCACTAATTTCGCTAGGATACTTATCTGTTGCTTCTGTAAGTCCCACACGTTCTAGTAGATCCAGAGCTTTGGAGCGATAGACGTTGTAGGCATCGGAGGAGAACATTTCTAGCGGAAACATTACATTCTCCAGTACCGTCATACTGTCAAAGAGTGCTGACCCCTGAAAGAGCATCCCCATCTCCTTACGTAGAGCTGCGAGATCGTGCTTGCTCATCTGAGCAATATCTCGCCCATCATAGAGTACCTGACCACTGGTTGGCTGAAATAGCCCTATCATACACTTGACAAAGACGGACTTGCCTGCCCCGCTGCGCCCAATAACAAGGTTGGTCTTACCAGCCTCAAAGGTAGCATCTATACCTCGCAATACTTCCCTACCATCGAAGCTCTTGTACAGAGCCTTTACTTCTATCATAAGCGCTGGTATTTAAGTAAGCATCAGGTCCGTAAGGACAACATCGAAGAAGAGTATCAGCACGCTGCTACGTACCACTGCATTGGTACTGGCCGAGCCAACTTGCAGAGCTCCACCCTTGACGCAATAGCCATGGTAGGAGGCTACGGTGGAGATAACAAAGGCATAGACCACGGCCTTAACGATGGAGTGGCCTATGAAACGTGGCTGAAACATCAGCTGCAGCCCATAGACAAAGTCGCTTGTCGGCAGATTAGGCACCACGTATGTGGCCACGTATCCCCCCCCTATACCTGTAATCATTGAAAAGATAGACAGCACTGGGATGAAAAGCATCAGCCCCACCACCTTGGGCAAGATGAGGAAGTTCGCCGAGTTGATGCCCATGATATCCATAGCATCTATTTGCTCTGTAACACGCATTGTTCCGAGCTCCGAAGCTATGCTCGACCCAATCTTACCAGAAAGGATGAGGCACATTACTGTAGAGGAGAACTCCAAAAGGATAATCTCTCTAGCTGAATAACCAATTGTAAACTTCGGTATCAGGGGACTAGAGATGTTGATAGAGAGCTGTATTGTGATTACCGCCCCGATGAAGAATGAGATGATAAAAACGATACCTAGAGAGTCTACGCCCAGCTGATAAATCTCCCGAACCAACGACCGATAAAACATGCGCCAACGCATCGGCAAGGTAAAGGTCTGTCGCATCAGCATCGTATACTCGCCCATTTGCGCCAGCAAATTTATTCTCCTCTGCATTGCTCCTACTCTATTATATGGTGTAGATGGCAGAGCACTTGCGCGTCTCCTCGATACGTACCGAAATCAAGCGGACGGCAGTCCCCTCAAGTTGCTTAGGGCCAATCATCTCTACGAGGTAAATAGCCATCTGCTCGGCAGTGGGATTGAAGGGTACGATGACGATATCTTCGGGAGCAATCTGCCGAAGATGCTCCAGCAATGGGTCTTGCTCCCAGAGCATCATCTTGTGATCCCAATGCTCTTCAAGCCAAACGCATAGCCGGCTCTTGATTAGCCCAAAGTCTATTACTCGCCCCACGTCATCCAACTCTGGTGCTGTGCAAGTAAAATGTATGCGATAGTTATGCCCATGCAGGTGACGGCACTTATGTTCGTGCCCCACTACACGATGCCCCATACTTATATCATGATAACGCTCTACTACGATCATTCCTACTCTGTCACTAGGTTATGCTCAAGCCCCCCTTAGAAGTGTCTAAACTATCCCCAATACTTTAGTAATTAGCAAAGATACATATTTATCCCCTCTATAGCTATCTGATACCTCAGTACACTAGAGCCTCTGGCGTATATAACAACCTCACAAACGCCCCCTAAAAGCTCCGAGAAAAAATGCTCGGGAATACTCGAAAAAATGTTCCCGAACTTTTTTCTCGGAGTTCCCGAACTTTTTCCAAAAAGATCGGGAAGTTTTTTTTGAAAGTTCCCGAAGATTTTCTCGCCCAAAGAAGACAGAACACAAATAATTCACAAACAACCATTTATATCTAATAAAAGGGAACGAACATTCGACCTCTAATACACCATTACTTGCTAGATAAGGAAGGTCTTGATACTTCGAGGGAGGGCCATCCTCTATGTGGAAATAACAAGAGGCATTGGGGAGAATGAGTATCCCCAATGCCTCTTGATTTTTTGTCTTGCGAACTAGAGTTAGCAGCCACAACCGCCACCACAGCAACCGCCCGAAGTACCACAGCTACTTTCAGCGCCACTCTCCATCGAGGAGCAGCTACATCCGCAACCATCAGAGCTACCGAAGAATTTCTCAATCTCCGTATTCGTTGCCTCATGCTCCTCAATTACCTTACCAATGAAATGGAGCGTCTCGCCAGCCAGAGGGTGATTGAAATCCATACGAATGGTTTCTTCGCCAATCTCTAGGACAATCCCTGTCACAGTATGCCCCTCGGGTGTGTACATAGGTAAGGCATTGCCCACAACTACACGTGCAGCGTCAAACTCTCCCTGGTCGTTGCTGAAAACCTCTTTGGGTAGCTCTACGATGTTTTCTTCACTAGGTTCGCCATAAGCTTGCTCGGTCGTTAGGACAAAGTCAAATGTATCACCAGCATTTAGGCCAAACAAATGTTTCTCAAAGTCGGGCAGCATCATCCCCATACCATGAATGTACTCCAGCGGACGCTCTGGGGTTGCTTCTTCCATCAGCGTGCGCTCTTCATCTCCTCCTACATAAAGTTCGTAGCTACATGCCACGTATTTATTTGCAGAAATACTCATTGTTTACCTTAAATTATTATGTTAAACGCTCCATTGTCCTAGGCGGACCTCTACAGAGCTTGATAAGAGTAACTCCCTAGCTCAGGGAGTTGCCCAAAGTATAGGGATACACCATCAAGCCCCAAAGACAAGAGAGATTAGGACTATCCCCTGCCATGCAAGAGCCCCCAAAGGTAAGAAAACTTTTTGTCCTATGGTCTCGGCACTTGCTCCACTCCATCCCCTTCATTAAGAGGAGAGGTAGAGAAGATAAGAGTCGTTGCCCCGAGGGTAAAGATGTCGCCATCGCTAAGATTGTACCACTCTTTGGCTGCAAGAAGAGTGCCAAAGACGAACGTCCCCACCCGGCTATCATCGTCAGCAAGGGCATAGCGTACATCTCCCTCCTTGCTAATGCTCACCTTGATGATGGCGTGGTGACGATCCATACTAGGGTCACTGGTTATGATGGGGATGTCAGTCTTGGTATCTTTATTGCGCCTGCCGATATGATTTAACCCTTTGCGGAGTACGAACTTCTGTTGATAGCCAAAAGCGTTCTCCACAATCGTAATATGACCATAAGTGGCTGTTGTAGCTTTCTCAGAGACTTTTGTCGTAGAGAGTTTGCGACGAATATAGAGCTGATGCGTACAATGTGTGCAGACAATGGGTATTCTCTCCTCTCTCTCTGCCTTCATGGTTTGCAGCTTTGCGACAGAGAGCGCAATCTCTCCGTCACACTTAGGACAAAATATCTTCTTCATCCGCCTCGGCTACTTGCTGTTGTTTGCGTGATTGACGGAGAATACAGCCTGATATGCAGTAGGATCTGAGAGCAATCTATCCGCCTCAGCAATTACAGAGTCGTGTAGCAGCTCCCGTTCGATTAGGCCACGTTGATAGTAGTATCGACCAACAATACGCGAGTTGAGCAGTCGCTTAATCTGAGGTTTTAGGCTCTCGAGATCGTGCCTAAGGTCAGGCTCAAGAGCCGTTTTTAGACTATCGAGAAGCGGTTGCACCCTACTGTAATAGCCCTCTAGGCGAGCGATCTCGACCAGAGCCTCCAGCTGCTTAGAACTCTGTCGGTCATAGTCAAATTGCTTCTCCTCTAACATCGAGCCAAAGGCCTTGTAGTCTGCATCCGAAAGGTCAAAGTCCCGAGCAGAAGCAATGCGCCCATGCTTCTGAGTAAAGGCCGTAATCCAGTCAAAAACATGTTCGTTATATGACAAGTAGTAGAGCATAGTAGGTAGAGAGTCTTGCCGTACCTCTAAGTCTGGCACGATACCTCCTGCATCACGTACGGGCCTTCCAGCTCTCGTATGAAAGATTCGAGCCAGACTATCGGGCGTTGTCCCTACCTGTTTTCCTCCTCTTTTGTTGTTGTAGTTGATGCGTTGGATACATCTACCACTCGGTATATAATACTTAGCGGTCGTAAGCTTAAGTACTCCCTCATGAGGCAACTGCATGGTCGTCTGCACCAGCCCCTTGCCAAAGGATTTGGTCCCTAGTACTACGGCACGATCCATATCTTGTAGCGCACCAGCAACAATCTCTGCCGACGAAGCACTCTCACCATCAATAAGGACAACAAGTGGCAGGTCGATAGCTATAGGCTTGGACCGCGTCCGATAGATTGCCTCTTGGCGCAGCTCGGGCCGGCCCTTCGTTCTCACTACTTCGGTGCCCTCAGGAACGAAGAGGCTTACGATCTTCACAGCCTCGTCCATCAGCCCTCCTCCATTATCTCTAAGGTCTAGGATCAGGGCTGAAAGTTTTTGCGCGCGTTGTAGCTCCTCAAGAGCATGGCGCACTTCTTTGGCGGCACTATTGGGAAAGTTAGTCAGCTTGATATATCCACAACCCTTAGGGGTCACACCGTAGTAGGCAACGGGATTGACAACGATTTTCTTACGTTTGAAGTTAAAGCGACGTGGTTTCTTCTCCCCGAAGCGCTCAATGAGTATAGAAATCTCACTCTCGGGCTTACCCTTGAGTATGGCACTCACCTGATCGGTCGTTGCTCGTCGCATATCCTTACCATCAACCTCAAGTATCCTATCTCCAGGCTTTAGTCCAGCAAGATCGGCAGGCATCCCTTGCATCGGCTCGTTGATAATAACTATACTGTCGGGACGCTGTGATATGATGGAGCCTATGCCTCCATATTCACCCGTGGTGATGAGCTTAAGCTTATCGTTGTCTTCCTTAGAGTAGTACTCCGTATAGGGATCTAGGCTGCGCAGCATGGCATCAATACCATGACGCGATAACTGCTCTATATCCACCGTATCGACAAAGTATCTGTCGAGTAATCCCATCGAAGCTCCCAAGATATCTATCGCTTTGGTGTAGCTTTTCTGATTGGCTTGCTTGCTAGGTTTTTGAGCCAGAGCAGGCAAAGCAAGATACAACCCAAGTATCACTGAGGCCATACCTCGACTGATGGTTATTTTCATGCCTTTGATAAATGTATGTCTTTTGCTTAAAACTCGAGGGCACAAACGGGAGGGCGTTGTTCGGTCAGACGACCTCCCTCATAAGCGACGACACCATTGATCATCGTCAGCCCAATACTATGAGCAAAGGTGCACCCCATGAGAGGAGACCAACCACAGTGAGTTAGATTGTTTGCCTCAGTAACGGTATATGGCTCGTTGGGCTTAACGAGGACCAGATCGGCATAGTAGCCTTCCCTAATGTAGCCCCTGCCATGTATACCAAAGAGTGTCGCTGGTAAATGCGCCATACGCTCCACTACGAGCTCCTTAGCAAAGATGCCTTGGCTCGCCATATCTAGCATACTTAGAAGAGAGTGCTGTACTAGAGGCCCACCACTGGCAGCCGAGAGGCAGTCGCCCTGCTTTTCGTGCCACAGGTGGGGAGCGTGGTCCGTAGCCACGATATCTATACGCCCTGAGCGTACGGCCTTTCTTAGGGCCTCTCTATCCTCCATCGTTTTAACGGCAGGATTCCATTTGATCGCATTGCCTAGATGAGCATAATCTTGGTCCGTAAACAACAGATGGTGGACGCACGCCTCTGCCGTGATGCGCTTCTCTGCGGTAGGAATATCACAGCGGAACAAATCCAACTCTCGAGCCGTGGATACATGCAAGATGTGCAAGCGACTGCCAAGCCGAGTGGCTAAGTCTACTGCCTCGGCAGAGCTTCGATAACAGGCCTCTGCAGAACGAATAAGCGGATGGTAACTTACATCTAGTTTCTCTTTGCCTATGGTCGCTTTGTAGTGCTCTTTATTGTGACGAATAATCTCTTCACTCTCGCAATGTGTGGCGATCAGCATATCCGTCTCGGAGAATATACGTTCGAGAGTTAATGTATTGTCTACAAGCATATTGCCTGTAGAGCTACCAAGGAAGAGCTTGATACCTGGCACACGATGAGGATCGAGCTGCGAAAGCAGGTCGGCATTGTCATTCGTGCCTCCAAAGAAAAAAGCATAGTTTGCCCAGCTTGTCTCCGCCCCAAGACGCATCTTCTCGGCCCAGGTCTCGAGGCTAGTGGTAGGGGGATTGGTGTTTGGCATATCCATGAAGCTCGTCACTCCTCCTGCAATAGCTGCCCGACTCTCGGTGGCAATGCTTGCTTTATGGGTTAGTCCAGGCTCCCTAAAGTGTACCTGATCATCAATAATGCCAGGCAGTAACCACAGTCCATCACAGGGGATATGGCGGTCTACATCTGTCTCCAACCCATCAGGGTAAGTATTTCTTCCTTCGTAGATTTGCTTAATCCTATCTTGCTCGATAAGCAACGAAGCGATATAGCTTCGCCCTTGGTTGGTCACCTCGGCATTGGAGAGTAATATTTTCATCGTTAATAGTCAGCTGTTCCGCTTATTTGTGAGATTGCCTGATGCGTTTAGGGATACCCTTGGGAAATACCCCACGGAACTTATCCCAACGCAGTTGCCATACACCAGTAAATGCTTCGCCAAAGATTGCGCCACTCATCTTGGAATCTCCCAGCACACGATCCTCAAAGGTAATGGGGACCTCCACGATCTTATAACCCAAGGCATGGGCAGTATATTTCATTTCTATCTGGAATGCATAACCTCGAAAGCGAATCGCTCCTAGGTCCATACTCTCCAAAACTTCTCGTCGATAGCAGACAAAGCCTGCTGTGGTATCACGCAAGGGGAGGAAAGTAATAGCTCTCACGTAAAGCGATGCTCCGAAACTCATCAGGATACGTCTCAAAGGCCAGTTCTTCACCATCCCTCCAGATACATACCGCGAACCTACAGCAACATCGGCTCCTCCTCTAGCACAAGCTTCGTAAAGCTCGATGAGCTTCTCTGGAGGATGACTAAAGTCACAGTCCATCTCAAAAATGTACTCATAGTCAGCCTGAAGAGCCCATTCAAAACCAGCGATATAAGCTCGGCCAAGCCCCTGCTTACCCGCACGCCTTAGCAAGTGAAGTCGGTTCGGATGCCGTTGCATCCTTGCCTCTACTATACCTGCAGTACCATCGGGCGAGTTATCATCTATAATGAGTACCTCGAAGGCATGTGGCAACGATAGCACTGTGTCTATCATCCTTGCCACATTCTCTCGTTCGTTGTAGGTAGGTATGAGTATGATGCTACTGCCTTGCCTGGCTCTTTTATCCATATTCACGATTATCACGCTCACTCAACATACGTCTGAAAGCCTAGATGTATGCTACAGAGGGCAACAATATTTGGACTAAAGCCCCTGCTCTCCTAGGTAACGTTCAGCCTCAATGGCTGCCTTACAACCCGATGCGGCTGCTGTAATAGCCTGACGATAATGAGGATCCGCCACATCGCCAGCAGCATAAACACCTGGTATATTGGTGCGAGGAGAGTGTCCTTCGGTGATAATGTAGCCAGTCTCATCTATTTTGAGGTAGTCAGCAAACAAACTTGAGTTTGGGGTGTGTCCAATGGCAAGGAAGAAGCCATCGATAGCAATCTCTACGATTTCTTCATCTGGCTCCCCCTTACGCCGTACAAGTCTTGCGCCCTCTACGCCATTGTCTCCGAAGAGACCGATGGTATTATGCTCAAACAAGATAGTAATATTGGGTGTATTGCGCACGCGTTGCTGCATAATCTCCGAGGCGCGCAGATAGTTCTTACGCACGATGAGATAAACTTGAGAGGCTAAGCTAGAAAGATACAGAGCCTCTTCGCAAGCTGTATCGCCCCCACCAACTACGGCCACAGTCTTCTTTCGATAAAAGAAACCATCGCAGGTGGCACAAGCTGAGACCCCCATACCAGCATATTTCTTCTCGTCCTCTAGACCTAGATACTTAGCAGTAGCACCTGTAGAGATAATTATGGTGTCGGCCTCTATCTCTACCCCCGTATCGAATGTGATAAGGTAGGGAGCTTTGGAGAGGTCTGCCTTGATCGCAATACCGCTACGCACCTCCGCACCAAATCGCTCGGCCTGCTTGCGTAGGTCAGCCATTAGCTCAGAGCCTGTCGTACCCTCAGGATAGCCAGGGAAGTTTTCTACCTCGGTCGTAGTCGTCAGCTGCCCTCCAGGCTGTAGCCCTTCGTAGAGGAGCGGAGATAGGTTGGCACGTGACGCATATATTGCCGCTGTATAGCCAGCAGGCCCTGAGCCTATGATGAGGCATCTTCTATGTTCTCTAGACATAACGCTTCGTTGATTTTATCTTATTTTCCTGTTATCACACTTCGCCAATAAAGCTATATTAGTGGCAAAGATAACAAAAAGCCCCCACCCTCATGACCGACAGAGAGCATAATTCTCTAGAGCTTACGACTACACCAAGATAGCGATACACGCGCCTACTGCCTACCTGTTGAAGCCGTGTACACATCGCTCCCTAGAACGATCGTAAGCAGGTGAGCAGCCCAGCGACCGTGCTCTTGCGCTCAGGCAGGTCGATCAGAGCAAATGGGGTATAATACTCTGGATAACGCACAGAAAAGATGGCGTATGCCCATCAGATGTACTTTGGAATAGGAGGTATGGACACGAAGCAATGCCCCTTGCCGTGTGGGTATGCAGCGAGCAAGGCCTTCGTAATAATACACCGAATAACCTCAAACAAAGCACGCGCCACAGAGCGCATCGACGATTTATCTTCACTACCCAACCTCTGGGATACTGAGTAGTTCCTATGCCTAACGAGGGTATCAGAGATGCCTCCAGGCAGACAAGCAGGAGGCTCATAGGATTGCATAGTAAAAGTAGCGTCCGATGTACACTCTACATCGGACGCTTCATCGAGCCTCTTGTCGGATTCGAACCAACGACCCCGAGATTACAAATCACGTGCTCTGGCCAACTGAGCTAAAGAGGCAGATGGGTAAGCGGACCACATCGCGCTGCTACAACCTAATACCCTTGCTGCGATCAAGCCCTGGGGGAGTCAAAGGGAGCTAGCCGTGTAGGACTTACCCAAGACAAAGGTACAATAATTTTTGAAATCTGCAACAGGTCTCTATATATTTTGCGTATTCTGGCCCTCTGTATGAGGCAAGCTTCTCCTTAATAGGGCTGAACAGCAACCCCCTTTTGGAAGCATGTCTGTCTGGCACTCTTCTCTGAGATACTGCTCAATAAGGGGAGCCAAGAAGCGATGCTCTAGCGTATGGATGCGTGCTGCCAGACTCTCAGGGGTATCGCCATCTCGCACACTACAGCTGGCCTGCAGTAGGTGTCTCCCATGATCATACTCTCGATCTACCAAGTGGATGGTGATGCCCGACTGATGCTCCCCAGCTTCTATGACCGCTCTATGTACGTTCATGCCATACATACCCTTGCCACCATAGGCAGGTAGAAGTGCCGGATGTATGTTGATGATACGATCAGGGAAGGCTCTAAGCCACGGCTCGGTGATAAGGCACATATAACCAGCCAATACAACAAGGTCAATTTCGATATACTGAAGTAGTTCAATTGGCTGCGAGCCATCACGCATTGCGTCATTGCTATAGTAATACAAGGGCACATTGAGACGATGGGCACGATCTATTACACCTGCTCTAGGATTGTTGGTAATGATGCACTCTACTCTAATATCGGACACTCGACCAAAGTACTGAACTATAGCCTCGGCATTAGATCCACTACCTGAGGCAAGGATAGCAATTTTCTTCATTGTGTAGATATATCTGCTGTTAAATCTTTCTTCTTAGCCTCGCTACGGGAAGCCTCAGCTGCTCACGATATTTAGCTACCGTACGCCTAGCTAGAGGATAACCTATTGAGGCTAATTCATCAACAAGCTGTGCGTCAGTGTAAGGGTTAGTCTTATCTTCTTCGTCTATAAGCCGCTCAAGGGCTTGTTTGATGGGGCGAGTAGACACCTCTTCGCCATCTTGGTTCTTGATACCCTCGCCAAAGAAAAACTTGAGTGGATAAACTCCATGAGATGTCTGCACGCTCTTGCTACTACTTACTCGGCTAATCGTACTTATATCTAGGCCAGTGATCTCGGCTATATCACGCAACACCATTGGTCTTAGGTCTGTCAATTCGCCCGAGAGGAAGAACTGATATTGATGCTCTACGATTGCGGACATCGTAGCCCTGAGGGTCTGCTGCCGTTCTCGTATGGCATCGATGAACCATCGGGCCTGATCTATCTTGTGTCTAAGGAAAGTAACAGCCTCGCGCTGTTGCCTATCATTCCTGTGCTCGCGCCCCTTGTCCAGCATAGACAGGTAGGTAGGATTGAGGCGTAGAGGTGTGACCTCACGCTCGTAGGTTAACGAGACAATGAGTTCGCTATCCTGCTCGGCAACAACAAAGTCTGGCGCATATTGCATTAGGCGCAACTCTTCACCACCTCCGAGACCTGCAGTAGGCTTGGGGTTCAATTTGGAGATAAGCGTATACACTTCGGATAGCTCATCTGAGCTAATATCAAGACTCGAGCAAAGTTTGTCGAAGCGTTTGCTCATAAAGTCATCGTAGTGATAACGTAGGGTTGCCAAGGCTAGCCTTACTTGAGGTGTGTCTTCCTTGCGCTGTAGTTGCAGGATAAGACACTCTTGTAGGTCACTGGCTGCAATACCTGCGGGATCTAGCTGTTGGATGCGCCCGATGAGTCGCCTTAGCTCCTCTTCAGGCACGTCTATCCCGATATTGAAGAGGAGGTCATCTTGTAGCTGAAAGAGGCTGCGTTCTAGATACCCATCGGCAGATATATTGCCAATGATATAGCGAAGTAGCTTAGCCTCCTGCTCGTCAAGCAGATCGAGCGAGAGTTGATCGAGCAGTAAATCGTCAAGCGACGAAGCCGTAGACGCATAGGGTAGCTCCTCGCGCGGTGCTTGCCGCTGATACATTTCTTGGAGTTTGTAGGGTGGGATATCGTCTTCCGTAGCGTAGTCGCCGAGCTCCCAGTCCTCCTCTTCGTCTGTTGTCTCAGAAGCTTCTGGCACCTCATGGTCTTCTTCTAGGGCTGGATTTTCTTCCAGCTCGCGTTCTATACGCTGCTCTAGCTCGAGTGTAGTAAGCTCAAGCATCTTAATGGCTTGAATTTGTTGAGGGGTAAGAGAGAGCCCCTGCTCAAGCTTTTGCTCCTGGGTTTGCTTAGCCATAATTACAGTAGAGACAAGATGGAGGTTAGTCCTACACTATTTGATCCTTTAACAAGGATATCCAGTCCTCTAGGTGGAGTATGCTCGAGGTGTGCTCGTAGAGCATCAATATCTGCGAAGTGTATCACGTGCTCGCCCTCCACGACACCGTCCCACTCGGCTCCACAATAATAGACTGTATAGTTGGGACAACACTTAGAGACGAAAACGCTGATCTCACGATGCAGGGCAGTACTCTCTAATCCCAACTCTCGCATACTACCAAGGATTAGTAACCCAGGCTTCCCCCCAGTCAAATGAGCGAAACTCTCAAGAGCCTGCCTCATACTCACAGGATTGGCATTGTAGGCATCAGCTACAATCCTATTGTGCACGCTCTTGATGAGCTGAGAGCGATTGTTGGTAGGGATATAGGCCTCAAGAGCCCGCTGTATCTCCTCTGGGGGAACATCGAAGAATAGTCCTACAGCCACAGCTGCCAATACATTGGGCGCATTGTATTGACCTACGAGTTGCGTTCTTTGTTGGTGCTCTTCTACACCAATGCAGCCTGCTTGCCACGAGATACAGAGATAGGGAGCATACTCATAGCCCTGCATCATGGTACCACGTACTACGGCATCGCCCTCAAAGGCATAGTCAACCCTTGGAATACCAGAGGACATTATCGAGAGCTCTTCACTATCGCTCCAAACGAAGGCCTTGCCCTCATGTGCACGTAGCCAATCGTATAGCTCTCCCTTCGTATGCGCTATCTGCTCTCTAGAACCAAAGCCCTCGAGATGTGCTATGCCTATGTTAGTAATGAGCCCATAATTTGGGCGTGCTATAGCGCATAGCTCAGCGATGTCGCCTCGCTTACTCGCGCCTGCTTCGATAATAGCAAGCTGATGTTCATTGGTTAGGCGCAGTAGCGTTAGCGGAACACCAATATGATTGTTTAGATTGCCCTCAGTATAGAGCACCCGATAGGCACGCGCCAGCACCGAGGCGCACAGCTCTTTGGTCGTTGTTTTGCCATTCGTTCCCGTGATGGCTAAGATGGGTATTCCAAGTTGTTCACGATGATATGTAGCGAGCTCTTGCAGCGTGCGTAGTACATCCTTCACGAGCAGCATCTTTTCCTGTTCGCCCAAGTTAGGGTCATCCACTACTGCATAGGCTGCCCCAGCCTCAAGAGCCATCTGTGCGTACTTGTTGCCATCAAACCGCTCACCACGTAAAGCAAAGAAGATGCATCCTTGCTTCACGTTACGGCTATCAGTGCACACTCTGGGGTGCTCCTTATATATATGGTATAGTTCTTCTAATGTTGTCATCGCTATTCTTTCAATTGATTATCGGCAGCATATTTCTTGTACCGATAGGCAAGGAGTGCAATACTACCCACGTAGCAAAGATACAAGCCTTTTGACAACTTCGTTCATCTGCTCCCTCTCAGACTGCCCTATCCTCAAGGCATAAAAAACCCTCGGGAATACCCGAAAAAATGTTCCCGAACTTTTTTCTCGGAGTTCCCGAACTTTTTCCAAAAAGATCGGGAAGTTTTTTTTGAAAGTTCCCGAAGATTTTTTATGCACATCCCGAGAGAAGTTATGCACATCCTCAAGTAGGGTACTTCACAACAAGATAAAGTGTATACAAAGCCCTATAAAAATCCCCTAAAATCAAAGGGATACCTAGAAATAGGTAGCTACATATGGCTAGTTATAGATAATGAGCAGGACTCGCAAATTTCCACAACATTAGGTATTGCTCTAGGAAATAGGCTCCGATACCTTTGCAACATCATTCTAACCATAAGATATAAGTATGAGAAAATACTACACTCTATCTTCTACCACTGCATGGGCAGGACAAAGGACAAAGCTCCATAAGAGCTGTACCCCGATGGCAACAGCTACACAACAATTAGAAGATTCTCCCCAACCCCTAAAGCACAAGCCATGGGCACAATCCTCACTCTTAGGTAAGGCTCGCCAGGCTACAACTAGCACATTATGGGGATTACTCACTCTACTGAGCCTGCTACTGTCAGCTTGCCAGAGTGAGCTTCTGGAGACCCCAATACTATCCGTAGAGCCTCATACCGAGCTACTGCTACCTGCCTCGGGAGAGGCTGCTCATGTCGTTGTCCACACGAATCAGAGCTCCTGGAGTGCAGTCAGTAGTGACACATGGCTCAAACTCAGGCAAGCAGGTAACAACCTTATTATAGAGGCTGAGGGCAACACAACTATCGAGGAGCGTAGGGCGCAAATCGCTATCATAGCTGGAGCTAAACAAGTACAGCTAAGCATTACGCAGCAGGTCGATAAGCAAACAGCCATCACCCTCGACCCATCCGAGAGCTTGACTACCGACCGACTATCCAAAGAGTATAGAGTATTGGTCAAAACCAGTAGTGACAAGTGGCGAGTACGCCATGAAGCCTCGGAAAGCCCTTGGCTCAATGTCCTGGCTCGCCCGCGCTACGGAGAGCTCATCCTTAGCTTCGAAGAGAATAAGACACGTGCTACGCGCACAGCTCGCTTGGTTGTAGAGGACGGAGATGCCTCTAGCGAACTCATCGTGCATCAGCAGGGCATCCCACATTTTTTCTTGCCCCACCTAGCTTGGGAAAGTGATCTGGACGAGGCTGAAGCCTTCGAAGTGCAGCGCAATAGCCGTATTACTCTACGTCCTCGTGCAGCCGATCCCCTGCAAGGTATTAGGGCTATCCCCTACTTCCAATTTTCAACGATAAGCTCCGCCTTCCAACAAGTGCGCTACGAGTATCTCAACATGGGGCCTCGCTTCTTATACAAAGCAACGCTTGTTGCTCAAGACCTAAGTGTCACAAAGGGAAGCGAGCTGACAGACTTTCTCCATCATGAGGGATATCAGCTGCGGACAGACCTAAAATCCAGCGAGCTATCCAAGTTTTACGTCCACGAGACGAAGAAAATCCATTTGCAGTACACCATTGATAATGATGCCAAAGAGGCCTATCTCATCTTTACTCCCCTTGTGGAGCAAACACAAGAGTATGCCGTTCCCCAAAACCTACCCCTTGGCTTCCCAATAAAGACTGGAAGTACTAAGGCGGAGGTCGAGGATTGGGAAAAACAGATGAAGGGCGAACACTCCGATGGCATCAGCCAAGCCCTAGGTCTACCAGCTTTCTTCTCCGCAGAACCCCACTTCTTGAGGTATTACCTCTATCAAGAAAATGATGCTAATGCCCTACAGGCGGTTTTCGTCACCCTAGATCCTAAATATCAGGGTCTATATCGCTATGGTGGACTACTCTTCGTGGGACGTGAGTTTGATAGGCTTATCCAGAGTGAAGGCTTTGTCTATGACTCATACGACCAGCGCGCGGGGACACACTTCTACACCCATGAACAAAGGAACCTCCGACTGGCAGTAAGCCTCATGCGCATGGCCAACCTCGAGCTAACACGAGTACAGGTAACTCTGCTGAAATAATTACACCGAAATATAGAAACCTACAACAATGATAAAGACAATCATACGCTACATAAGCTCTGCTCTACTACTTGGGCTACTGTGGGGAATATCCTCCTGCCGTGAGCAAGTAGAGCTACAAACCAGTAGTCTAAGCCTCAGTGAGACAGAAACGATACAGTTCTCCAGTGCAGCATCGCAGCACAGCGTAACCGTCATGTCAAACACTCATGAATGGGTGGCTCTATGTACCTCGCAGTGGGTAAATACGAGCAAGGCAGGAGATCAACTCCTTATATCGGTTGAGGCTAATCCAACAACCGAGCCAAGGCACACAATTGTACAAGTTTCCTCTGGATCAGCTGTAGTAGAGCTTCACCTAACGCAGGAGGGAAGTCCACTAGAGTTCACCGCCCAAAAAGAAGTCAAATTTGGTCAGTTTGGAGGAGAGCGCAGGTTTTATGTAGATGCTTCTGCCCCCTCGTGGACTGTTAGCGCCACGGAAGACTGGGTGCAAGTGAACCCTTATGCCTTGCAAGGGGAAATGAGTATCAAGGTAACGGAAAACACTTCCCGAGATGAACGTATCGCACAGGTACTAGTTAAGGATGCCGCAGGAGCCTTGGTGCACTCTGTAGAAGTTAAGCAAGCCCCAATACTCTATCTGGTAATGCCTTTCGAGGAGTTTGGGGTCGGCTCTGAGGTGGTACGCTTCTTCGAAACCGAGCGTTACAGCCGGCTAGTCAATCAGCCCGACTCGAGAAGCAACTTCATGCACTGGGGCTACGAGACAGTTAGCCCCATCTTCAACTACATTATCTATACCATCAAAAACGGCAAGTATATCAGTGCATCGGTATATGCAACCGATCGTAACCCTGAGCACCTCATGGGAGAGGCAGGGGCAGAAGTGGCCTCCCTACTACAGAAGCATGGCTACGGCAAACTCGAGGAGGGGCTATATCGCAACCCTAAAAATAATGTGGAGGCTACCATTGTCACGACAAGCAATAACCCCAACATTACTTTTACGGCATATCCAGCACAAACTCCCTATCCATCTTTTGCCACTCTTCCTCTATGGCTCACCAAGTTTTATGAAGTAAAATTTCATCCACAAGAGGACGATGACCCCATTATAGAGATTGTCAGCCAAGGTCCGAACGCTGATGAGATCATAGCCTACGAGGCAGGGCAAGGGTGGACACTAGTCTCCCCCTACAACCCCAAAGCTCCAGAGAACGCTGGAGATACTCCTGCCGAGCAAGAGCGCAAGAGAGACGAACGCACACGAAAAGAGAGACATCCACTCTTCTTCGGAGCTAAACATGCCAATCCTCAACATTGGCGAGAGTTTTACAAGTACCTCGTCTTCGAAAAGGATGGACAATATCGCGCCTATGAGATGGGCTACGTCATGGAAGAATATATCAACGACTACATAGACCCACAAGACCCCCTATATGGCTCCAAAAGCAGACGAATAGGTGGAACGGCCATGACCGTAACACGACAGACATTTGCAGACCCAGGAAAATTCTTCTACTGGGACAATGCATCGGAAAACCTATATGTGACGCAAGAGTTTAGGACCCTATTAGCCAGGGCAGGCTATGTTTACAGTTCAGTGATAGATGCTGGACGTGCCTTCATCTATTACAACCCTAAGACAAACCTCGAGATAGTCTTTCGCCTAGGAAAAACCCTCATAGATGGCGATAGCAAAAACAGCGTTGTTGTCATGCAGGTAGCCCCACGCATACAGAAGAGATCGTAAATACTATAAACAAAACACGATGAAGAAGTATAGTCTATATATATGCCTCGCTTGGAGCTTAGTCTTGGCTAGCTGTAAGTCTGCCTTAGAGATATCAGAAGTAGAGAGCCTCGAGCTCTCGGTCGAAGAGCAGATACAAATACGACAGGAAGGACAAAGCCTAGAGGTAGGTGTCAGCACAAATCTCGCAGACTGGTCCTATCTGGGTGGAAGTCCATGGCTAAACCTATCCAAGTCGGGCAACAACCTCATCCTGAAAGGTGAGGTTAATGAAAGCCTGCACAAGCGCCAAGCCACAGTCGTAGTACGGGCTGGGCAGCTCGCACGTACGATAAACGTAGTTCAGATGGGCAAAGGGCAGATACTGGACGCAGGAGAACAAACCTATCAGTTCGATCAATGGGGCAAAGAGATAGCTTTCGTCTTGGAGAGCGACCTCAACGATTTAGAGGTCATTAACTCGTCCTCAGAGTGGGTCAAGTATGAGATGAACCACAAGAAAAAAGAATTTCGCATCGTAGTTGCAGAAAACAAGGCTTACGAACCACGCCGAGCCACCCTCTATCTGAGAGATACAGAAGGGAATGGCAACTCAAAGATCGTAATAGAACAGCAAGGAGCCATGTATCATCTCCTTCCCTATGGAGGCTTCAATCAAACAGAGGATGAAATCAAAGCCTTCGAACTCGACAGGCGCAGCATTCTTATTGGTAAGCCCACTGGCGTAGCCAATCCTTTGATAGGTGGCAATACCAACATATGGACTTATGAGACTCAAAGCAAAGCTTTTAACGTGATACAGTATATCGTTGAGCCTGATGAACGTCGCTACCGCTCTGCCATTATTTGGGCCACAGACCCTCGCCTCTTTACTCAAGAAAAAGAACAAGAAAAAGTTATAGAGTTTCTCTTAAGAGAAGGCTTTGAACTTCGCAGAAACTCGACTTATTACAGCAAAAAGCACGAGTGCCAGGCCCTCGTTGGAGTAAGCGCCGAAGGGTCTTTCATCATGTATACATTCGAGCCAATACAGCCTAAGCCTTTGGCTACCTTCGCAAAGTTTCCATGGGGCATTGTGGCCGATGAGCAGTGGCGCAGTTATGACGATGACAAAGTACGCCTATGGGAGGAAGCGCATGGTGGCACTTACGTCATGGAGAAGGACAACAATGAGCTGCGTACAGTAGTGTACTCTACCGAGGAATACGGAGGACATTTACGTGTATATGTGTTTAATGACAACAACTATCAAAATCCACTGGAGAGTGTACAGCAAGTATTCACCGACATCAACCCTATCCTCTTCTATGAGCGTGGTGCCTCTGTACTCACGAGAGAGTTTCTCGAATTGGCACGTGGAGAGCAATTCGAGTTTGATCGTTATCTGGATGCCTATATCTTTTTGTTTCAGCACAAAGCTCGATCGCTGTATCTGGGAGCATATAGAACACTTGTCCAAGACCTAGATGACGAGACTAAGGAGTTCATCGTCGCCAAACTAGAGTTTATGTCCACCCAGCCTCCTATGTCGTCTAGCATCCGTAAACAACGGACAGTGTCATCTCGCGAGGTCAACCAAAACTCTATCATACAAGAAGCTATACATCGAGCATTTAAGAAATAAAGACTATACCCAATATGAAGTATATTACAATTGGCCTACTAGCTATTGGCCTAGCTAGTTCATGCCAGCAAGACATAGACATTGTATATCCTGAGGTTCATACGTCACAGACCGAGGCGAATAGCTCCATAAACCTAAGAGGA
The DNA here is from genome assembly GCA_030528555.1 of Porphyromonadaceae bacterium. GTDB lineage: Bacteria > Bacteroidota > Bacteroidia > Bacteroidales > Porphyromonadaceae > Porphyromonas. Next base: position 38,413 of record JAUMYQ010000006.1, read on the forward strand.
ACCTATCCCGATATCCTGCGTGTGAAGTTCAGCCCCGAGTTTGCTGCTCGCCTAGAAATCAATCTAAAAGGTAAGGATGAGGGGGATCTGCGTGTCCTAGATACAGATATGCAGCAGTTCCTAGAGCATATACATGCCATTAAATTAGAGCGTGTTTTCCCCGATGCCGGAAGATTTGAAGCTCGACAGAGAGCAGCTGGTCTTCACTTGTGGTATGACATCAACCTTAAAGATAGCGAGTATACCCCCTATCAAGCCTTAGCCTCAGCCCTACAAAGGGCTAAGAGCACTTCAAACATTCAAGTGGCAGAAGAGGTCCCCATGCTCCAAGAGCCTTCTCGGGCTTATAAGCTTGTGGGATCTCAGGCCTCTGAGCTTCGCGCCTCCCGTTCAGGAAGCAGCTTCAACGACCCCGAGCTACCTAAGCAGTGGCATTATCATAACGTAGGGCAAACACTGAGAAGTAAGCCAGGAGCAGACATCAACCTCTTCGAGGCTTGGAAAATAGAGACAGGTAAACCGAACGTCATTGTCGCTATCGTTGATGGAGGAGTAGACTTCCTTCACGAAGACCTAAAAGACAATATGTTTACCAACCTGCAAGAACTAAACGGAGTGGAGGGGATAGATGATGATAAAAATGGAAAAATAGATGATGTTTATGGCTATAACTTCGTAACAGATTCAGGAGACATCACTCCTCACGAGCATGGCACCCATGTGGCTGGTACGGTAGCGGCTCGCAACAACAACGGAATAGGGGTAGCTGGGGTAGCTGGAGGCAATGGCTCTACCGAAAGTGGAGTAAAGCTCCTATCCTGCCAAATGTTCCATACAAACGCCGAAGGGAGAACCATCTCGAGCAACAGCTCTGGAGCCCGTGCTATCGTCTATGGCGCGAATATGGGTGCAGTCATCAGCCAAAACTCTTGGGGCTACGTCAGTCCTCCCAACCAAGCTATACCACTGGGGCAGGCAGAAAAAGAGGCAATCGATTACTTCATCAAATACGCTGGCTGCGATGAAAATGGTAACCAGCTACCCGATGCTCCGATGAAAGGTGGGATAGTCATCTTCGCTGCAGGCAACGATGGACGAGACTATCAAGCTTTTCCTGGGGCCTATTCTCCTGTTGTATCTGTATCAGCTATGGCTCCAGACTTCACTGCATCTTACTACACAAATCGAGGGGACTGGGTTAACATTATGGCCCCTGGAGGTAGCTTCCTCTACTCAAAAGGCGAAGTGCTCAGTACCATACCCAATAACCAATACGGCTACATGCAGGGGACATCGATGGCCTGCCCTCACGTATCTGGTATAGCTGCTTTAATCGTATCTAAATACGGTGGCCAGGGCTTTACCAATACAGAGCTTAAACAACGACTGACGACAGCTCTACGCACTCAAAACGTAGATGAGTTCAACCCTAAATTCAAAAACAAGCTTGGCGCGGGCTACATTGACGCAGCCCTAGCCTTAGCACCGATGGGTACCAACCAGCCCCCAGCCCCCGTAAACAAGCTAACTACGATGGCTACCCATACGGGGGTCATGCTCATTTGGGATGTGGCCAGTGATGCTAACGATGGAGCAGCTTATAGCTATACTCTTTACTACAGCGAAGTCCCCATAAATAAAGACAACTACAAATCAGCTCTTAAAAAGTCCATTTCGGGCTCTCGCCTACCAGGACAAAAGGTAGAGTATTTACACGAAGGCCTTAGGGCCGGCACTACCTATTACTACGCCATTGAGGCTGTAGATCGATGGGGAGCTATAAGCCCTGATATCGCGATGGCTCAGATTACCACTCTGGAGAACCTTGCGCCCATTATCAAACTCAATGATCCATCGCCCATACGCCTCACGGGCTCCGAGATCGCAATCCGATACCTCTCTATTTCAGAGCCAGATGGACAGAAATGGAGCTACGAAATAGAAGGAGAAGACTTCGATATAGGGCACAGCCTCAAGGACAATCAAAAAGTTGAGCTACGATTCAGAGTGTCTCGTCCTAAGGGGAAATATACCGTTAAGATCTCTGTTACAGACGAGCTTGGTCTTAAGTCCGTAATAGATATTCCTTTTGAATTTTATAAAAATCTAAGCCCCACGCAACACAAAACTTTTGAGCGCTTCTATATCCCCCCTGGGCAAAGCCGAGAGATCAATTTAGATGAGTATTTTGGAGATGCTGATGGAGATGCTCTCCGTTATATCATTCGCTCACTTAACCCCCAAATAGCAACAGGAAAGATCGTCCAAAATAAGCTCGTTATACAAGCACACTCCCTGGGAATGGCTGGCTTCGACATAGAGGCAGGGGATCCCATGGGGTTGACGACCAAAGCTGGATTGACAATTGAGTGTATCTCCTCCGAACTTGTACATAGTGTATATCCGACCCTTGTGGAAGATGTACTACATATCGGCCTTGTACAGGGCCTCTCCAAAGTTTATGTGAGTATACTCAGTCCTACTGGTGTGCCAATTATCAGAGGTCGCTCCTACACTCTCGAATCAAGACAGGATAAGCTAAGCCTTCAGCTCAAAGATTTGCCTACAGGTTCGTATAACCTACTCGTAGAGGTCCCAGGAAAACAATTTATGCAATCATTCATTAAGAGATAGTCTAATATGAAATATATACAGAGATATATAGCCTCCTTAGGTCTCCTGATAATCACATCGAGTGGAGCCTACTCCCAGTATAGCAACCCTATCCTGACATCTCCTGTCGATGCCCAGGGAGCTGCCCTAGGACACGTCTCTACCCTTTCAGGGGAAATGCCATTGTATACAATACCGACATTGGCCCTAGACCAAGCTAATGTAAACCCTATCAAACTCTCTTACACACTCGGACTAACCCCATCCAAAGAACATAATCACCGACAATATCTCCACTCCCTAGCCTCTTCCCATCGCTTAGGAAAGAGACACGCTGTACTGCTTGGAGCTAGATATTGGCGCGGGCTACCAACACCTTATACCGATGTTATGGGCAGCAAGCTAGGTACTATACACCCACAAGATTGGACATTGGATGCCTCTTATGCCTATGCAATGAGTTCCGCACTAAAGTTCTCCGCTGGAGTATCGTACCTCAACGCCTATAGTTCACAAACCAGCCACAGTGCCATGGTACACTTAACAGCAAGTTATCAAGGTCAGCTGTCATTCCTCCGAGAGGGTCAATACCTCCTTGTGGGATCTATACGCAATGTCGGCAGCAAGATGAGCTATGGTAGGAAAAGAAAGTCTTACAACAGTCTTCCCACCTATATTGAAGGAGCGGGACGTATTGGACTTACTCCTCTTCAGGGACACAATCTCCAGATAGGAATAGCTTTACGTTATTACACTTCAATCTCTGGAGCACAAGCACTCGTTTATCAAGCTGGTACAGAATATCGGATACAGCGTCTATTAGCTTTGCGCCTAGGTGGGCTCTATCAGCAGAACAATAGCCAGATAACTATGGGACTAGGCAAAGAATTTGGACCTTTGGACATCAGCTTGGCCTATAACCTACAGACCTATTCACAATTCAATATCTTAAACATAGGGCTCAGCCTATCACTCTAATACATAATATCTATCCACTATGAGACTATTCAATGAGATCTTTGCCTGCCTTATGGCACTTACTTTACCCATGCTCTCTATCAACTCTTGCAGCAGAAACTACATAGAGGCTGAGGACTTAACAAAGAAAAAGCAAGAACAGACAAACCAATCTGATCTCCAACCCTCAGAAGAAGAGAAAAAAACTCCCAAGGTCGATCCCACAACTGGTCAAAAAATTAGAACCATCACTCTAGATGTAAGCGCGTATGACAAGTTTATCTATTTTTCTTTTGAAAAAGGCCTTCTCTCTATCTCCGATGAGCAAAGTCAAGTGTATGATGGCTGGGATATCGCATTCCACCGTACAGATATACGTACCAATAGCGGCGAAAGCACGAAGATCGGAGCTATGGGCGGTGCATACGAAACTCCCGAAGTACTGCTCAATCAAAAGGTAATAATTCCGAACGAGGATAAGTTTGAGGTTGATGAACCTTTTGTCATCGCTATCTACCACACAGACGAGGAGGGTGTACAGCAGGCCTATAGACCTGCCAATCCTGTGCTTACTACGCGCTCCAAACCTCGAGTGAATGAGAAGAATGAGTTTATTAGAGGAGACAATGGATTCATCATCTATGATGTCCTACGCCGTGGTGCGATTGTCATGGATCGTAGCCGTATGCCACCGTCGATTGAATTCTCCAATAAAGTCTATATCATCCGTACACCTCAAGGGAAATATGCGAAGATCAAAATCTCGAGTTACAAGCGCAAGCCAGGTACACCCATGGGTGATCCAGGACGTTTACTCACAATGGATTATGTTTATCCCATTCAATAATCTTGTTTTTATAAACACAGCCCTCTTCTATTTCTCTTAGTGAAGAGAACCCCTCTAACGAACAGAACATCACCATCATAAAACTTTACTCCAATACTGAACTGTACTATGAGTAAAAAACGAATTGCAATCACTTCTCTCTCTCTGCTTCTGCTACTCCTCCCAATGGGAGGGTGGTGGCGCTGGGGTAGCGACACGCGCATAGCCCTAGTAAATTTCCCTGGTTTTCAAGCATCGGGTATTGCTCTCTCCAATTCTTCAAGCCACGTCAGGTATGATCAACTCAGTAAAGACGACGTGGAACGCTTCGAAGACTACGACTGTGTTTTGATATTCGGTATGGGACTGAGTTGGGATGAAGCTCAGATGGCCAAAGTAACGGATCTAACCGAGCGTGGCTTTCCCCTTCAAGTGGTCTATGCAACCACACCAGAGAACAATATCATGGGATTAGATAGCGTACAGGGAGCTCGCATCGTAGAGTATTTAGATTCTGGAAATAAGGCAAACTACCAGAATCTGGCACTGTATATCCGCAAATATGTAGATAGGAAGAAGTGGTTCGCTCCAGAGCCAGCTGATAAGGTAGAGGGTGCAATCGATGTGTTTTATCATCTAGATGATCGTGTCGCCTACCACAATAAAGAAGAGTTTGACAACTATCTCAAACGTGAAGGCTTCTATCATCAAGGCGCCCCCAATGTCTTGGTCATAGGAGGTCTTACAGACCCTTATAGTGGTTCTAGGGAGAATCTCGATAGCCTTATCCTACACTTGCATACTTCAAGGCTAAATGTCTATCCAGTTAGCTCATTTGGTAAACGTCTAGATTTTCTCAAGGCTGTTGCTCCTGACATCGTAGTATATCTGGCACATGGACGTTTTCAAGCAGGTCAAGGTGATAAAACCGTTGAATATCTCAAAGAACTCAACGTACCCATCCTAGCTCCAGTGACCATCATGCAAAGCCGTGAAGATTGGCGAAAAAATCCAATGGGGATGGTCGGTGGCTTTATGTCTCAAACAATCGTCATGCCAGAGCTAGATGGAGCTGTATATCCCTACGCTATATTCACTCAAGAAACTAACGAGGATGGTTATACTGTGATGAAAGCCATGCCCGATAGGCTTAAAACATTTACCTCAATTATCCATAAATTCATAGCTCTTAGGAAAAAAAGCAACGCCGAAAAGAAGCTTGCTATCTATTTCTTCAAAGGTCCTGGACAAGATATGCTCGCAGCTCAGGGGTTGGAAACGACTGCTTCTCTCTACAACACCCTATTGCACCTCAAGGCCACGGGATACAATGTGGAGGGATTACCCAATAATTTGGCAGACTTCCAACGAGAGCTGGCTCGTCAGGGACAAATCTTCAAGCCCTACGCTGTAGGACAAATGCAGGATTTCGTTGACGAAGTAAACCCCGCCCTTATCTCTGGGGAAGAACTTAGTCAGTGGATCCAGACAAGCCTTTCCTCTGAACTTCAAGATCAACTACTTCACGACTATGGCGATGCCCCCGGAGAATACATGGTGGTTACCAAAAAGCAGAAGCCACATCTCATCGTTTCTCGACTTCGCTATGGTAATGTTGCACTACTACCTCAGCCCATGGCAGGCCTAGGTACAGACCACTTTGCTGTAGTTCACGGAGCTAATATGCCTCCTCCCTATCCCTACGTAGGGGCCTATTTATGGGCACATCATGTTTTTGAAGCTGATGCTATAATGCACTTCGGCACACACGGCTCTTTAGAGTTCACACCCCAAAAGCAAGTGGCATTGGGCAATACCGACTGGGGCGATCAGCTCGTTGGCGACATCCCTCACTTCTACTATTATACAATCGGTAATATAGGAGAGAGTATGATGGCCAAACGTCGCTCTTATGCTACGACAATATCATATATCACCCCTCCTTTCAGTCGGAGTGGTGCTCGTGGTGTGTACGCCAACCTACAGACGGCCATTCGACTATACTACGAGAGCAATACCCCTAGAGACCGAGACAAACACTCCCTAAGGGTCAAAAGGTTGGCCATGGATCTTGGTATTCATCGTGAACTACGTATGGATAGTATAGTGACCAAGCCATACACAGAGGAAGATATTGAGCGTATTGATAACTTTGCAGAGGAGATTGCTGCCGAGAAGATCAATGGCTCGCTCTTTATCACAGGAGAAGCGTATAGCCCAGAGCGACTGAAAACAACTGTTGTAGCCATGTCTTCAGACCCTATCGCCTACGCCAAGGCGAAGCTTGATGGTCTGAGAGACAAACGGAACTATACCCAGAACAAACGCACCTTCCACCAAAAGTACCTCAAGCCAGCGAATGCGCTTGTAGAGCGACTACTTTCGGGACAGAAAGCAGACGATGCCATAGTGCTAACCTACCTAGGCATTAACGCAAACGAACTAGAACGTGCTCAAGAGCTAATCAAGCAACAGACAACTTCAGGCGTTTCGTCTAGGATAAAAGATAATAAGCTTCCACTAGCTAAGAGCAATAAGAAAATTAGCGGAGGACATCCAGCTTGGATACCTAAAATCGGCTCTCGTCCCAAACCTAATAAGCAGGATACTAAGCTTGAGGAAAACAAAGGAGCGCAAGTAGAAGCGACCTCACAGGCTACGCCTCTCAGAACCTCCAATCCCGAAGATACTACTACCCTCCCTGGTGGTAAGGTCTCCGATATAATGACACGCCACAGAGCTTCTGGCCGCTCCACGAACGAGCAGTTGCCTAGTGCCGATGAATATGCATGGGCCGAACTTGTAATCGAGGCAAAGCAAGCGATACAGAATATACACCGCTACCAAGAAGCCCTAAGACTAAGCCCTAGGGCAGAGCTAGATGCTCTGGTAAATGCTCTTGCAGGTGGCTACATCGCACCCTCCTCTGGCGGCGATGCCGTAGCTAACCCTAGAGCCGTACCAACGGGGCGAAATCTCTATTCCATCAGCGCAGAAGCCACGCCCAGCGAACGTGCCTGGAGCAAGGGAATGGCACTCGCCAGAGAGACCCTCAAAGAGTATCAAAAGCGTCATGGAAAGTACCCTACAAAGGTGAGCTATACTTTTTGGAGCAGTGAATTTATCGAAAGTGAAGGGGCCTCTATTGCACAAGTGCTCTACATGCTCGGGGTAGAACCTATCCGTGATAGCTTCGGACGCGTATCGGATCTACGTCTCATCCCTGCCAACGAGCTCGGCAGACCTCGTATAGATGTCGTGATACAAACCTCGGGACAATTTCGAGACCTCGCAGCCTCTAGGCTAGCACTGATAACAGAGGCGATAGAGCTTGCGGCATCTGCCAAGGATGAGGAGGACAACTATGTTGCCGATGGTTCTCTGCATACTGAGAAACTACTTGTAGAGGCAGGCCTATCACCCAAAGAGGCACGACGACTCTCTTCTCGCCGCATCTTCGGTGGTATCAACGGCATGTACGGCACTGGTATACAAGAGATGATAACTGCGGGGGATAAATGGGAAAGCGAGCAAGAGATTGCTGAGGTATACCTCAACAATATGGGGGCTTCGTATGCAACGATAGAAGAGTGGGGAGAGTTTAGCAAACCGCTCTTTCGTGCTGCCCTTGCCAATACTGATGTCGTCATACAACCTCGCCAAAGCAATACGTGGGGAGCCCTAAGCCTAGACCATGTCTATGAGTTTATGGGAGGGCTTAACCTGAGTGTACGACAAGTTACAGGCAAAGATCCCGACGCTTTCTTTGCAGACTACCGCAACCGGAATAACTTCAAGATGCAAGATCTCAAAGAAGCAATCGGGATCGAAAGTCGCTCTACTATTCTCAACCCCGAGTTCGTCAAGGAGATGCTCAAGGGCGGAGAATCGAGCTTGGGACGTTTGGTTGAGATAACAACCAATACCTATGGTTGGGATGTAGCCAAACCTGAGGTAATAGAGGAAGCTCTCTGGCGTGAGATTTATCAAATTTATATTGAGGACAAACTAGGACTCGACATCCTTAAGGCCTATGAAAGGCTCAACCCCAAAGCGATGCAAGAGGTGACGGCTGTGATGCTTGAAACCATTCGCAAGGGTATGTGGCGTGCCACCGAGGCTGAGATACATAAGCTCGTAGCTACTCATGCCGAACTAACAGCCAAGTTTGGTGCCACGGGAGGAGGGATGACCTCAAGCAACCTCAAGCTACAGGACTTCATCGCGCAACATTTATCCCCAGAGCAAGCCAAAGAATACCAAGCAAGACAGCAGGATATACGCGCAGTCTCTCAGACAGAGAGCAAAAACGGAGTGATCATGAGCAAGGAGCAGAAGACCCTACAAATGAAAACAGACGACAAGGGCTTCAACGGTATGCTCGTGGCCATTACTACTGCAGTCCTTTTTGGAGGCTTAGTCTTAGTTTTACGGCGCAAGCGACAGAGCAAGAGATAGGTCTTCGAGATCTTGAGCACGCAGTCTGACCCATGCGCTCACACCACAGACAAAATTGATACGGATTTAGAAGAAAATATTGCATTTACACAAACATGTTAGTAGTATGAAAAAGATTTTTTTGAGCCTATTCCTCGTACTAGGCAGCCTATTCTTGGCCTCTTGCGACAAGAGCAAGGATACACCTAAGATTTCTACACCAGAGGTTAGTATCGATGCCACTGATTTCAGCAAATGGGTTTACTTCTCTCTTGAGCAGGGCAAAGTCGTAGAGGTAAGCGATCCTGAGAACAGCCTTGACTGGGATTTAGGCTTCCACTTTACTGATATTCGTACCAACGGCGGAGCATCAGGTAGGGGCCAGGGAGCAGCGACCGAAACCACTCTATCCGAAGTAACAGATCGACTGAGTGACGTTCCGCCAACAGATAAATTCAAGGTAGATACCAAGACATACATCATCACACAAACCCACAACGAGGAGGGCAAACACGAGATAAAACGTGCCGAGGCAGGTGTCAACCCCATCTTGACAACGATACAGACTGAGCGACTAGACTCCGATGGCAAACCCATGCGTGGCCCCAACAATACGCCGATCTTTGACAAGACCCATCGTGGCGCTATTGACTTCTCTCACGGACCTGGAGGAGCGCAATTTAAACTATCCAACAAGGTCTATCTCGTACGCATGGCTCGAGGCAAGTTTGCCAAAATCAAGGTCATCGACTACCGGGATGCACATGACAAATCAGTTCACGTCAAGATGCAATACAGCGTGATCCCTTAGTCTCATACCTATAGCCCCAGCGAACCACGTAGGGTAATACTCTATCTTTCCTTACTAGCTGGGGCTATAGTCAAATGATATAAATGTAGGCAAGAAGCCTCCCCGAGATAATTTCACCTATGAATTACTAATACTATTATGTCTCTATACCGATCGCTATACATAGGCTTAGTTATCCTCTTGTCGTGCAATATCCAGACGATGATATCAGCTCAGGTAGTAGCAGACTCTGTGCGCAGTCTAGACGAATGTGTCGTCACGAGCACAATGGCCCCTCGTACACTCAAGAGCATCCCCATCATGACTCAATTGATTACAAAACAAGACATCGCACGGCTCAACCCTCGGTCTGCCAACGACATTCTACAAATGGCGATACCAGGAATTGAAATCAATCAGCACGGAGCTCAAACAAGGTTGAGAGTACAAGGGATGTCAGGCGAGCATGTTCTATTCATGATTGACGGTGAGCCTATCAACTCCGAGGGCAATGGCTCAGTAGACCTCAATAGAATAGATATTGCCAATATAGAACGTATCGAAATAGTACGTGGCTCAGCCTCGGCCATCTACGGATCAAATGCTATCGGTGGAGTCATCAACTTTATTACTCGTAAGGTGCATCAACCACTGATGGCTAGCCTTACAGCAGACTATGGTACTGAAGGCGCCTGGCGCACACACGCTCTTGTAGGCTTCACCCGAGGTGCTCTTTCCTCTCAAACTACCGCCAGCTACAACCATCAGGAGGCATATAGCTTGCTTTCCGATACCGAAGACCCATTCTTGGTTCGCGGTAGCAATACATGGATACTGGGTGAGAGGCTTCGCTACCAGAGCCCCAATCGTCAGTGGGAGCTCACCACGAACCTCTCTGGTAGCAGACGGACCCTCAATTGGGATGATAAAATCAAGTATCTCTACGATAGTCATGACCTCGGGGGACGGATATCTTATGCTCCAGGTCCGAGGCACAGTACTTTCGTGAGCTACAATACCTCTGCCTACAAGCGCACCCAATACTTCTTCACAGCTCAGGACAATCAGCACCTCAAGCTTTTTGATCTACATACTCACAGAGCTCGAGGGCAATATAACTTTGGCCAGGAGGGGCGCGATATCATACTACTCAACGCTGGCTTCGATGCTGTATGGGAGCGAGTCGGTGGTGATCGTATACAGAGCGAGGGCAAGCACTTCGCCTCTCACACGGTGGCTTTATATAGTCAGGCCGAGTGGAGAGCTTTACCCTATTTGTCCGCATCACTGGGCTTCCGGCAAGATATGCACTCCAACTTTGGTCGGCACTTCTCCCCGCGCCTCACCTTACTATTCAAGCAAAAACACTGGCGCATCAGACTAAGCTACTCCGAAGGCTTCCGCTCTCCCTCCACCAAGGAGCTCTATATGGATTGGGATCATCGTGGGATATTTCGTCTCAAAGGCAACCCTAGGCTTCGACCCGAGACTAGCCGTATGCTCAGCATCGCCCCAGAGATCCGTCTCTGCAAAGATATCAATCTGACGCTCCAGACCTCCTACAATCGTATATACAACCGTATATACAACCAAGAGGAAGAGGGTGGTCTAGTACGTAGGTTCCGCAATGCCGAGGCAGACAGTGAGGTCTGGCAAGCACAGATGAGCCTGCGCTGGCAGATCAGCCCAGCCATTCGGCTCAATGCCGACTACGCCTACGTACGCGACCAGATATCGGTATATAGCAAAACCCAGGGACAACTCCCAGGCTCTACAGTGCGTCCTCACAGCATGAACTGCTCTATGACCTATAGCAAAGGTTGGAGGAGTTGGGTGTGGAATACCGATGCCTCTCTGCGCTGGGCCTCTGCCATCTCCACCGCTGTCTACAGCGAGGCTCTTGCAGACTACCACTTACAGCGGTATGATGCCTTCGGTATCTTGAGGGTAGGCACCTCTCTGACATATAAGGGGAGCAAGGCAACCTTAGGAGTGGACAACATTCTTAACTATCAGCCCAATCAAGTAAATATATCTTCGTCTCTCTCTCCAGGAAGGACTCTATTCGCCTCCCTAACTCTATCACTATAGGGCCACACGGAGAGATACCAATGAGCCAATAAGATGGAACTAATCTTACAACTGCTGATGCTACTAGTGTGCTGGGTATCGTGCCTCAAGCTCAGCCATACACCACGCTGGTTTATAGGGCTCTATGCTATCGTCCTAGGACTGTTTGTCTATATGAGCTCAGATCTTGCCAGCAGTCAAACCCGAGACAGCATTGCCAGCTACATCGAGCAGTATAGCCTGAGAGAGTACATTACGATACTTGTCACGATCGAGGCTATAATCCTGGTCACCTTTGCCTTTTGGCGAACTCATACCTCAAGCTCAGCCACACCACGCCCAAAGTGCCAAGAGCAAGTCATACTGATTGCCCTAAGGTTCTATCCACCTATCCTGACGCTCCCTACCCTACTCTATCTACACACAACGCTACTGTTCAACTGGACTGGAGTAGACTTTGAGCTCTTATCTCTTGGTTTGGCTTTTGCTACGACACTATTTTTCGCCCTCGTCCCCTCATTCATCGGCTACCTTCTACCCGAGAGAGAGATACGCCTAGAGTTACTCTGCTTGAGTTCGTTCTTTATCTTTCTGCTCGGACTCATTACTACCGTAGACAATCATCTCGTCTACGAAGCTCCTGAGTATGACTTTCCCCTCAAGGGCTTCTTGCTAGCCTTGGGGCTCGGTTCGGCTTGCTTCATCCTAGGATACTTCGTACCTCTAGGCAAACGCTTAATCAATAAAAACAAATGAATACTATTACTCAAATGCTCTTCTGGGTATCCAATAGCCTATTGATACCCAACATCATCATCCTGCTCATACTATTCGTACGCGCCCTAATGCTGCTGGGGACATTCTACAATACTTTTGTCCTACGCAAGCGCAGCGCAAATATGCTCTCGGGCCTACAACATCTCTCTACGCCAGAGCTCAAGACCAGACGCTCCGACCTAAACGCTATAGACAATACCCTCATTGGGAGATATATTATAGACCTTATGGACAACAGGAGCTTGAGCCAGACGTACGTAGACTATCAGCTTGCAGAGTTTGAGCTAGAGGCCGAAAAAGATTTGTCTACCAGCAAGCTCCTATCCAAGGTAGGCCCAGTCCTAGGGCTTATCGGCACACTCATCTCTATGGCACCAGCACTCACTGGGCTATCCGCGGGCGATATTGAGGGCATGGCCTACAACATGCAAATCGTCTTTGCCACGACCGTTGTTGGGCTAGTCATCAGCCTTGTCGGCTTGGTCACTCAACAATACAAACAGCGCTGGTATGCCCAAGAGCTAAATACTCTAGAGCTCGTATCGGCACAACTCCTCAAGTCTACAAACGATGACACGCAAAAAGCATAGACGTAACGGTCTACTCAGCCAGAGAGAGAGCTCCGATCCACTAAGCGTCATTGTCAATTTATTCGATGTCGCTATGGTCTTTGCCGTTGCCCTGATGGTAGCCATGGTCATGCACATGAATATGACGGAGTTCTTTGGTAAAGAAAACTTTTCCATTGTGAAAAACCCTGGAAAGGACGACATGGAGATTATCACCAAGGAAGGCAACAAAATCAACAAATACACTCCCAGTAAGGAGCAAACTCAACAGGGCAAAAAAGGTCGTAAGGTTGGTATCGCCTATGAGTTGGACAACGGAGAGATTATCTATGTCCCCGAGTAGGACCATCATCATCTCCGACACTCTTTTTTACCCTCCCGAACTGACAAAAAAAACTTCCCGAACTTTTTGGAAAAAGTTCGGGAACTCCGAGAAAAAAGATCGGGAACATTTTTTCGAATGTTCCCGATCTTTTTTTTCATCCCCTCAGAAAGCTATCCCAAAGATCACCAATCGTTCCCTTAGAGACTATAAATGAGGAGATAATCGAACTGTTAAACGCTAAGCATTCCCGAGGTATCGACGTTATTTAGCTTGCGACACTCCTCTCGATTTTTACCCGAATCAAGGTCCTACTATACACTCATGACGATCATATTTCGGTTATCATAAATCTCGGTATCTAAGGCAAAGCGCACAAGGCTCTGTGGCAAGCTACACCACTCATCGTGTGCAGGTGCTCCGAGCGTGTCTGCACCTGGGTATACTGTGGTGCAAAAATCGAACAGCCTCGACCAAACGCCCCAATTTACTATAAATACATGCAGAGAAGGATGCCCCAATAATCAGGGAGGGATGCCCCAACTATTGCGGCATCCCTCCCTGATTATATAGCTATCTAGCTACCTAACTACCCCTCCGTAGCAGCAGTGGGGATTTCCTCCACCGCCCACTCACGACTAGCCAATCGCTTATAACCGACATAACGCCAGTGAGAGTTACGCTTAGCCTCCTGAAAGAGCTCCATAGCCTCCTCGGGATACTGCTTCTGCAAGGCAGAGTAGCGCACTTCACCCTGGAGGAATGGGATGAAGTTGTCCCAATTGGGCTCTTTACTATCGAGAATGAATGGGTTCTTACCCTGAGCCTCGAGGTCGGGATTGAACCGCCAGAGATGCCAATAACCGCAGTTCACGGCATTGACCTCCTCCTTCTGTGCCTTACCCATTCCCCCCTTAAGACCATGAGAGATACATGGCGAGTAAGCAATAATCACGGAAGGCCCATCGTAAGCCTCAGCCTCGCGGATAGCTTTGAGGGTCTGCGCTGGATTTGCCCCCATCGCAATCTGAGCTACATAGACGTAACCATAGGTCGTAGCTATCATACCCAAATCCTTCTTACGCACACGCTTACCAGAGGCAGCGAACTTGGCAATAGCTCCCACGGGCGTGCTCTTGGAGCTTTGCCCACCTGTATTGGAGTATACCTCGGTATCGAGCACGAGAATATTCACATTCGCACCAGTGGCAATAACATGGTCTAGGCCACCGAAGCCAATGTCGTATGCCCAGCCATCACCACCAATAATCCACTGACTGCGTTTGATGAAGTACGAACGCAAGTCGTACATCTGCTGGCACACGCCCGTGATACGACGAGCGATAATGGGTTTGATCGCATCCGAGAGGGCTTTAGCACGAGCTGCATCCTCACGGTGATCGATCCACTCCCTAAGTAGCCCCTTAAGCTCGGGATGGTCTATCTCGGGATTGGCAATGCACTCCTCAGCTAGGCGCACCAACCGCTCACGCATCTTGGTATAGCCAAGGTGCATACCGAGCCCAAACTCGGCATTGTCCTCGAAGAGCGAGTTGGCCCACGCTGGGCCCTCGCCACGTTCATTGACCGTATAGGGCGTAGAGGGCGCAGAGCCAGAGAAGATAGATGAGCAACCTGTGGCATTGGCCACCATCTGACGGTCGCCAAAGAGCTGAGTGATGAGCTTGACATAGGGCGTCTCGCCACAGCCAGAGCAAGCCCCGGAGAACTCAAACAAAGGGGTGGCGAACTGAGAATTCTTAACATTAGACGTAGTGTCTACAAGATGTGCCTTGCTCGTCACCTCAGCGATCATCTTATCCCAGTTATCCTGCTCGGGGTACTGCGTACCAATCTCTTTCATCTCAAGAGCCTTGCCATTCTTATTGCCAGGACAAACATCTACGCAATTGCTACAACCAAGACAGTCTAGCACGTTCACCTGGATGCGGAAAGTCATATCGGCAAACTGCTTACCCATAGCCTTGAGGGTAGTCACGCCCGTCTTCTCTTGCTCCTCGGCCGTCAGCACAAAGGGACGGATAGTAGCATGTGGACAAACATAGGCACACTGGTTACACTGAATACAATTGTCGGCAATCCACTCGGGGACGTGCGATGCTACACCGCGCTTCTCGCTGGCAGCCGTACCATTCTCCCAAGTACCATCCTCACGACCTCTGAAAGCAGAGACCGGGATGCTATCGCCATCCTGAGCGTTGATAGGACGAACGATCTTTTGAATAAACTCCGTGTCGTGGGGATGTGTCTCGGGTGCGTCATCTGGAAGATGTGCCCACTCGGGCTTAACCTCCACCTCAATAACCTCGCTACCGCGATCCACAGCAGCGTAGTTTTTATTTACCACATCCTCACCCTTCTTACCATAGCTCTTGACGATGGCTTTCTTCATCTGATCGACAGCCAGGTCGTAGGGGATAACGCCCGAGATCTTGAAGAATGCCGACTGAAGAATGGTATTGGTACGGTTGCCCAGACCAATCTCTCTGGCAATCCCAGTGGCATTAATCATGTAGAAGCGAATGTTGTTTTTGGCCAAATAGCGCTTCACTTTATTAGGCAGATGCGCCTCTACATCCTTGACATCCCAAACAGAGTTGAGCAGGAATGTACCATTCTTCTTCAGCCCTCGAGTGACGTCATAGAGACGCAGATAGGCTGGCACATGGCAAGCCACGAAGTCAGGCGTTACAACAAGGTAGGTAGAGCGTATCTGCTTGTCGCCAAAGCGTAGATGAGAGCAGGTAAAGCCACCCGACTTCTTGGAGTCGTAAGCGAAATAAGCTTGGCAATACTTGTTCGTATTGTCTCCAATAATCTTCACAGAGTTCTTATTCGCCCCTACCGTACCATCGGCACCAAGACCGTAAAACTTGGCTTCGAAGATACCGCTGTCGTCAAAAATAAGGTCCTCCTTCTCTGGCAAAGATGTGAAAGTCACATCGTCTACGATGCCTATAGTGAAGTGGTCCTTAGGTAGACGCATATCGAGGTTCTCAAAGACGGAGAGGATATGGGCTGGCGTAGTGTCTTTGGACGAAAGGCCATAGCGACCACCCACAATGAGAGGGGCATGCTCCTCGCCATAGAACGCTGAGCGAACATCCAAATATAGTGGCTCACCATCGGCACCTGGCTCTTTGGTTCGGTCGAGCACTGCGATACGCCTTACCGTACGTGGCAGAGCCTGCAAGAAGTGTTTGGCACTAAACGGACGGTAGAGATGAACAGAGAGCAGACCTACCTTCTCGCCCTTGGCACGTAGGTGGTCCACAACCTCACGAATAGTTTCCGTCACGGAGCCCATGGCGATAATAACATGCTCGGCATCCTCTGCGCCATAGAAGTCGAAGAGGTGATACTGACGTCCCGTCACAGTAGCGAGCTTGTCCATATAGTCTTGCACAATCTCTGGCACTGCGTCGTAGAATGGATTGCAAGCCTCACGATGCTGGAAATACACATCGGGATTCTCCGCCATACCGCGCGAGACTGGACGCTCGGGGTTAAGGCCACGCTCACGAAACTCTCTGAGAGCATCCCAATCGATGAACTGAGCAAGGTCTTCATTATCCAGAGCTTCGATCTTCTGTATCTCGTGCGAAGTACGGAAGCCGTCAAAGAAGTGAATGAATGGTACTCGAGACTTGAGCGTAGCCAAATGCGCTACCCCCGCCAAGTCCATGACCTCCTGCACCGAACCCGTACAAAGCTGTGCAAAGCCCGTTGGGCGAGCTGCCATCACGTCCTGATGGTCGCCAAAAATAGATAGGGCCTGAGAAGCAATAGCACGAGCCGAGACATGAAAGACAGTCGGGAGCAATTCGCCCGAGATCTTATACATATTCGGGAGCATCAAAAGGAGCCCTTGAGAGGCTGTATAGGTTGTCGTCAGCACACCCGTCTGCAGTGAGCCATGTACAGCCCCCGCTGCTCCAGCCTCACTTTGCATTTCTTCTACGAGCACCGTTTCCCCAAAAATGTTCTTTCGTCCTTGGGCAGCCCACTCATCTACATACTCTGCCATGGTAGACGAGGGCGTAATGGGGTAGATACAAGCTACCTCGCTAAACATATAAGAAATATGCGCTGCAGCCTGATTGCCATCACAGGTCAGAAACTTTTTTTCTTTCGCCATTTAAGTAATCCATATTATGATAGACCATACATCTTGGCACATATACCCAGCGGTCACCACCTCTATTATATATAATATGTAGAGAAGTAGCTTGGGCTAGGCTCCACGCCAAGACGCTTGCTTATTAGCTTTATCTGAGCCCTCTTTGGGTATCCTGCAAACTCGGTGTTGGTATGGACCAAGTAGGTCTCTTGTCGCATCGGGTCATATACCTAAGAGTTAGTAGCAAAGGTAATTTTTATTCGTAAACCTACCAACAAATAAGGATAAACACGAAGACAGATATCCTCAAATTATCCGCAATCTATTGACTTAACTAACTCGCCTCTCCGAGGGCTCATTAATACACTCAAGCTGAAACAATTAAGAAGACCCCCCATTTTTGCACAAAATGTTCCCGAACTTTTTGGAAAAAGTTCGGGATCTTTTTTCTCGGAGTTCCCGAAGATTTTTTCGCATCATCGAGGAGACTATAACGATGGCCCAATTCACGGAGAAAGAATAACGATAACTCACTATAAATCTATCCGTTATATATCTCAAGGGATCTAACAAAGCTCACCTCGCTTCTTGCCAAGAAATCTCCATCATATCCCAAGGAACCTGCTTCGAGCACCAGACACACATTTGAAGCTATTTCTCAGTTCGCCTCTACCTCCACCTCGGCCTTGACAATATCTAAAGCTAGGAATTGTTGTGTTGTATATATCTTTGTATCATAGCTAGGTATTCACCCCAAGGAGAGGACAAAGGGTGGAAACACTATGCGTAGCGCAATATGATACAATATCTACAATATGTCTAACGGATTTTTCTCTCGCATGCAAAACAGCCTCAGGGATCACCTATGGCTACTTGTCTACCTCACTATCTTGCCTCTGATTGTCGGGGCACGCTACTTTATCATTCGTGGCAACATCTTTCCTGGAGAAGCTATCTTTATGCCTATCAGTATCATGCTCTGGGCCGTCATAGGTGCTGGTACTATCTCCATAGTTATGGCATCCGCACGGAGCGAGCTCCGCACATTATAGGCAAAATAGTTACCTGGCTCGTAGTCCTCATCGCGCTAGCTCTATTTGTCTTCGAGCATTACCTACTCTCCTCTTACAAGGCTCTCTATACGGACAGCATTGCTGTAAATATCCTAGCTACCAACCCCAGCGAAGCCACAGAGTTTATGTCCGTCATTCCGCCTAGCTACCTGCTCCAACCGCTAGGTGTGGGGCTAATATTACTCTATCTATGTGGCTTCTTGCTACGCCGATCTATGGAGCGCAGCAAGCGCCCCAAGAGGCGTACCGCCCTACTCTGCTACATCATCCCCCTAATACTGGCCATCCCAGCACAGCTTTACTTTACCCTAAAGGCAGGCAGCTACAACTTCATGTCTCCCATAGAACGTATCTATCACGGTACGATGGACAGCAAACGAAATGGAGAAGAAGTAGCTCAAATGCTAGCCAAGCTACGCACAGCCGATGTAGGCGAAGTACATGCGAGCAACCTTGGCAAGATTAACGTAGTCCTCATCATGGGCGAGTCCCTACGCCGAGATTATATGCAGTGCTATGGCTATCCTGTCCGCAATACTCCTCATATAGACTCTATGGTTCGTGACGGCTCTATAGTGCTCTTTTCCAACGTCACCGCTCCTGCCCCCAGCACCGTAGACGCAGTCAAGGGCAATATTAGCCTACACAGTCTAGAGTGTCAGGGTGATTGGGCAGAGTACCCCACCCTCATGTCACTACTCTCCAAGGCTGGCTACTATACCTATTGGGTCAGCAACCAAGAGAAACAAGGCGGCTTCGTCATGCCTGTCGCTGCCATCGCGGAGACAGCCGACAGTACCAAGTACATCAAGCTGCGCACCTCAAGCGACTGGGCAGCAGCCTATGACGAGGAGGTCATACCTCACCTTTTACATCTCCAAGAGGTGAACCAGCCTCTCATGCAGGTTGTACATCTAATGGGCTCACACACGGCCTTCCCTCAGCGTTATCCCAAGGCGTACGATCACTTCACTAGCAAAGATCTCCCCGATCAGACCCCCGATGGTACGCCCAGACGCAAGGGGCAGACAGAAGACCTCAACCTCGCTCAGTACCTCAACACCATCATATACAATGATAAGGTTGTCGCCGACATCATGACCTCTTTCCGTGGCGAGCCTGCCCTAGTCATCTATACTGCCGACCATGGTCTAGAGATCCACGACGACCCAACATCCCCCGAGCACTGTGGGCATACCGACCAACCTATCGGGCTGCGCATCCCTCTGATGGTCTACGCCACCCCAGAACTTCGAACTATGCATCCCGAGCTATGGGAGCGCGTGGTCTCGGCCAAAGATAGACGCATCATGACCGACATCATGGCTACCTCCATATGCGACTTACTCGGAGTGCGAAGTCGCTACGTAACAGACAGCCTGAGCTTCTTCTCTCCCAGCTACAACGAGCAGCGACGGCATGCCGTGAGCTTCTACGAACGGGTGGTCGAGCTGTAGGCCAACTGCCAAGTCTTAAATAGCCCGATGGGCTCAAGAGACAAACCAACAAGAAGTCTAGAATATATGAACGTCAAAAAGTTCTCTGGTCTTGGCGTTGCAATGGTAACGCCATTTCTGCCCTCTGGTGCACTGGATGTAAAGAGCCTGCATCGCCTCCTGGAGCACCTCCTCGCAGAGGGTGCAGACTACATCGTTGTGCACGGCACTACGGGGGAGTCCCCCTGCCTTACTCGGAGCGAACGCGATGAAGTCACGGACATTGTCGTAGAGCATGTCGGGGGGCGCATCCCTATAGTAGTAGGTCTGGGGGGCAATGATACCCTAGAGACATCCGCACGCCTGAGACAGATGCGTTCCGAGGGCATTGATGCCATCCTCTCGGTCGTGCCGTACTACAACAAGCCCAGCCAAGAGGGTCTATACCAACACTACCGACACCTATCGGAGGCCTCTCCCCTACCCATCATCCTCTACAATGTGCCTGGTCGCGTAGGCATCAATATGCTACCAGATACAGTGGTCCGCCTAGCCGAAGACTGCCACAACATCATAGGCATCAAGGAGGCATCGGGCTTCGTAGCTCAAGCTGAGCAAGTAACCTCTCTCCTATCGTCCGACCAGTTCGTTGTCCTTTCTGGTGACGATGCCCTCTCGGTTCCCTTCATGAAAGTTGGAGCCAGGGGCGTGATCTCGGTACTCGGCAATGCCTACACAAGACTTATGCGTGAACTTATACATCTAGGGCTAGAGGGCAAGATGAACGAGGCAGACCTCATACAAACCAAGCTTCGGCAAGTGAACAACTATCTATTTGCCAACGGCAATCCTGCAGGTATCAAGGCTTTGCTTTATCAAATGCGCCTCATAGACCATCAGCAGCTGCGCCTACCACTCACGCCCGTGACACCCGAGGTATACCTCTCCCTGGAGCACGAACGCAGACTGCTAGATGATTATATAGCCGAGCACAAAGCCTAGTGCCTCTCTTGACTCCCACCTCAACCCAGGCACAGATACGACAAACACAAACAAAAAGCCCAGCGTACCAATTGGTACGCTGGGCTTAAAGTCGAGCCGCAGGGCAAGGACGAAGGCGAACAAAGCCCCAAACAGCACGATCAGAACAACAAGCCAAAGCCCTACACCCCAATGCTAGTTCAGATCATAAGCAAGGGTCAGGACAGGCCCACCAACGGTCAGAGCGAAGAAGTCTTCCAAAAGGAGCGAGATACTCCAGCCCTCAAGAAGCACTGAGCGTGGAAGTATAAAGAACTAATTAAAGCGTTAAACCTAAATCAATCCGTCCTCCCAATACCTAAGATGCGCGCAGCCTTATCCTTCTCGCTATCGAACGTGAATGAGTCAACAATCTTATAAACATACTCATGGTCGGCAAGGCGCGGAGCAAGGGCACGCAGAACCTTGAGCTTCTCATCTCCCCAGGTAAAGAGATCCATCAAACGCAAGCATTGTCTGCTTGAGAACAGCTTACTATCTGGAGCGGAGGCGATGAGCTTGAGCTTATCACTAGTAAAAGACTTTTCCTGTACCCTGCGAAAAAACTCCTCAAACCACGCGTTATCCACCCAACCATACCCTGGAGGGCCGTACGGAGGATAGAGTGGTCTAGGCGGACGCTGCACCTCGGGCTCAATGACGATAGGATGCTCCGACGGGGGAGGTGCCACATCATAAGTATTGAGAGAAGCAACCAAACCACCTTCAAAGGTCACGACAATGCGGTTCGGGCGACTATACTGCCTCACATATTCCCACTCCTCTTGATGAGTATTGAACCGACGATAGCTCGGCTCTCCAAGCATTTGCCGTACCTCTGCCATACTCATCCCTCGACTAATCTGTAGATGAGGGCGGCGCTGCACCGTATCCCCAGGGCTATACATAATCGAGCAGCCCATCACCAGAGGCACGAACCCGAGACAAAGAAGCAGACTAGCAGATATCAATCGTTGTTTCATCAGCATAAGTATTGAATGTGTTCTACGAAAGGTCAGAAAGACAAAGGCAAGGTAAGGCTTACCGCCCACCCTGCCCTGTCCAATAATTTATGGAAATAGCCTTAGGGCTTCTTCTCAGCCGTAGGCTTGACGCCTAGCTCTGTCTTTACCTTATCTGTCAAATCAATGGCGTCGCTACCGATATGTAGCATCACACCCGACTCCATCACGTAGGTACAAGCATTGACAGTAGCAACTTTCTTGATGGCCGTAGCAACTCTAGTCTGAATAGGAGCCAAAAGCTGCTGTTGCTGCTTCTGAAGATCTTCCTGCATGGCTTGGTAGGACTGCTGGATGCGTAGCTCGATATCCTGTATCTCCTGCTGACGACGCGTGCGGATCGTCTCTAGCAGCGTATCGCGCTCCTTGAAAAAAGCCTCGGCCTTAGCCTTGTATTCATCCTGCATACTCTTGATGTCGGCATCGTACTTCTTGGCTAGCTCTTGGATCTTATTCTCGGCAGACTTCACCTCTGGCAGAGCCGTCATCACCTCCTGTGTGTTCACCACCGCCATCTTCTGCTGGGCAAAGACCGACAGAGGCAGAGCTACGAGAAGGGCCATCAAAAATTTTCTCATTGTCTTCTGAATTTGTTTATTTAACTGAGTTTGTATTTCTAAAGCGCGCTACACAAGCAAGACCAAAGATATACTTATTTTTCAAAACCAAGTTTTTGGAGCACAGAGGCACTAATGTCGGCCGAGGGATCGGCATAGACGATCTTGCTGCTACTCTTGTCTATGATGATTTGATACCCCGAGCGCAGTGCCAGCTCCTTAAGGCTCTTCCACACTTCGTCTTGTATGGGTTTCATAAGAGCCTCTCTGCGCTTAAACAACTCACCATCTGGACCAAAATACTTACGCTTAAGCTCATAAGCAGCCTTTTCTTTACCTACGATGGCTTCCTCTTTGGCTTTCTTTTGCTCGGGAGAGAGAAAGACAAGCTCGCTCTGATACTTCTTGTATAGCCCTTGCGCTTCTTGCTCTTCCCTATTGACTTCCTCCTGCCACTTCCTAGAAAGGTCCTCGAGTTGCCTATTCATCATCTCATAGGCGGGGATCTTTCCGAGGACATACTCCATATCGACAAGGGCTGTCTTCTGTGCCGATGCCTGCCAATAGCAGAGCGATAGTAGCACAAGCATCAATATCTTCTTCATTGGTTTGTCTTTTATAAGGGTTCGTAATTCTGTTATTATAACGTCTAAATGTCTCGTCCTAGTACAAAATGGATGTTGCTACCACCTCGTTCTCGACTAAAGGGGTTAGGACGATCGAAACCATAAGCCCAATCAAGTCCCAGAAGCCCCACCATCGGCAGCATAATACGCACGCCAAGCCCAGCCGACCTTCTTACATCAAACGGATTGTACTGCCCTATATTACGCCACGCATTACCTGCCTCAAGGAAACCAAGTACCCAAATGGTCGTGCTCTGCTCAAAAATGAGTGGATATCGTAACTCGAGCGTGGTACGGAAGTAGGAATAGGCATAGTCATAATTCGCCCCAGCGATGCTACCATTGCGATAGCCACGCAGACCGATGGTCTCATTCATATAGCCACCCATCCCAGCGCTCATCATATCTCCCCCCATGTAGTAGGTACCAAAAGGCGAACGCTTGTACCTATTATAACTACTGATGATACCACCGTCAATACGAGCCATCAGTACGGGAGTGCGCTTGACCGTCATGGGATTCAAGAGCGGTAAGAAGATCTTGCCCGAGTAACGCCACTTGTGATACTCTATAAAGCGATAACGATCGGCCTCGGGCAGGTCGGCACGGCTATAGTCCACTTTATCGAAGAGAGAATAAGGTGGCGTTAGGTTGAGCGAGACGCTAAACTCAGAGCCCCGACGCGTATAGATAGGATTATCTACCGAATTGCGCTCCAATCGTAGCTCAAGATTGATGTCATTGGCACTACCATGATGAAAATTCTCAAAGGTTTGATAGATCCAATTGTTCAAGCTGTAGTGAGTGTAGTTGAGTGCACCGTAGACTTGAAACCAGTTATCTGGCCAACTAAGTTTACGCCCGTTGCCGATAGTCAGACCAAAAGTTGTAAGACTCTTGTCGGCATCATAAGCATTCTCATAGATGGAACCTGTACCGCCACCTGGCGTTCCATAGCGACCTCCATAGCGAGGATCATAACCGAAGCCACCATGAAAGTAAGGGTTATTAGAGAGCAGACTATTAATCTGATTGCTATAATAACGCTGGTCAATAGCCGTAGTACGCGAATAGAAAGCACTCACCATTAACAGATTGGGACGCTTCTTCCCGAACCAAGGGTCACTAAATGACACGCTGATTTGGTTGTAATACCTCGCATTAGTCTGGGCATTGATAGAAAGCTTCTGTCCATCTCCCTGAGGAATAATCCCCTTGTACATACTAGGACGGAAGAGGTTCTGAATAGAGAAGTTCGTAAAGGTAAAGCCCACAGAGCCGATGATACCGGTCTGGCTCCACCCAAGCGAGATCTGCAGCTGGTCGTTACTCTTAGGCACAAGGTCGTACTCAATATCTACTGTACCGTTCTGAGGGTCAGGGATTGGTTTGGGTACAGACTTCTCCGCATCGAAGTGACCTATTTGGTTGATGAGACGGTAGGAGTTCATCAAGTCCTCTTTACTGAAGAGGGTCCCTGGCTTGGTATACAATTCACGGCGAATAACATCTTCATAGACGACATCATTACCTCTAATCTTCACCTTATTGATGGTAGCCTGTGGCCCCTCGGAGATACGGATATCAAGAGACACAGAGTCTCCCACAACATTCGTCTCTACAGGATCTATGCCAGCGAAGATATAACCATTGTTGTAATAGAGGTTACTCACTGCATCTTCGTCTATCTGTAGTCGCTCCTCTAATCTCTTTTGGTCATAAACATCCCCTGGCTTAACTCCCAGTACATGTTCTAGTGCATCGTTGGTATACTTCGTATTTCCCACGAAACGAATGTCTTTGATATAGTACTTATGTCCCTCGCTGACCTTGAGATAAAGGTCTACCTTGCGAGGATCATCTGTGCGCCTAGCCAGGCTATCGACAAGGATCTCAGCATCACGATAACCAGCCTGATGATAACGTTTGAGGATGTTCTGCACATCGTTCTCACGCTCAACATCCACCAGCTTCTTGGTCGAGAACAACTCTAGGATACTCGACCAAGGTCGCTTAAAGGAGAAGACCTCGTTGGTCTTCTTCATCGCCTTACGAAGCTGATTGTCCGTCAGGGCTTCGTTCCCCTCGAAGAAGATATTTTGGATCTTCGTCTTACCGCTCCTGTCGATATCAATAGTAAGGTCTACAAACTGCTTACTATCGGCACTTGGAGCTTGAGAGATCTTCATTTTCATCTCCCGATAACCCTTTTCATCGAAGTACTTTTTGATAAGCTGACGGATACGATCAAAAACGTTGGGGGAGATCTGCTGCCCACGCCGTAGCCCTACACGCTTCTCTAGCTCCTCTCTGTCGCTCTTACCCACCCCTATATAAGTCACTGCACCTACACGAGGATTTTCCTCTAGTTGTATCTCGATCCAGGCGTAGTCCCCTACATACTTGGTCACGAGCACCCGTGCGTTGGCGAAGTAGCCATACTGCATATAGCGACTAACGGCATTGGTGAGGGCCAAACCTGGAATATCTACCCTATCGCCCACGGCTAGAGAGGAGAGGCTCTTGAGGACAAACTCATCATAGCTGACGGCCCCTGTTATCTTGATGTCGGCAATTATCTTGGAGGTTGGATGCTCATAGCTCACCACGGGAGCGAGCTCCACCGGACCTGTTATCTTGAGCGTATCTACCTCTGCCGATGTCTGGGCCAATGCAGGCGAAGCAATGCCGAGCATCAAGGCAAGGCTTAGAGTTAATAATCTATGCATCGTGTTTTCTATATAGATCGTATATCCTTTATTTCGTGGCCTTGAGGCAGCATCGCGCTAATCCTCCAGTAGTATCTGTTCGCTTGTTTTTCCGAAGCGTCGCTCGCGCTGACTATAATCTACAATGGCTCGGAGCAGCTCCTCTCGCCCAAAATCGGGCCAATAGCAGGAAGAGAAGTAGAGCTCAGCGTAAGCAGCCTGCCAAAGCAAGAAGTTGCTAATGCGGCTCTCTCCTCCTGTGCGTATCATTAGGTCCAGCTCGGGCAGCTCTGCAGTATCGAGGCTAGCGGAGACAAGTGTCTCGTCAATGGCCTGAGGCACAAGACTACCCTCCGCTACCCTGTGGGCAAGGTGCTGCACACTACGCACCAGCTCGTCTCTAGAGGAGTAACTCAGAGCTAGTACGAGCGTAATACGAGAACAATGAGCCGTCTCTTCGAGGCACTGAGTCAGACTAGCTCGAGCCATCTCCGGCAGGCGAGAAGTATCCCCAATAGCCATCAGACGTACACCTTCCTTGATAAGCTGAGGCGTCTCGGTATGGATAGCATGTACAAGTAGCTCCATGAGCGCATCGACCTCCTCTTGGGGGCGACTCCAATTCTCCGTACTAAAGGCATAGACGGTAAGCACCTTCACGCCGAATTCCGCTGCAGCTCGCAGCGTTGTCCTCAAGGCATCCTGCCCCTTGATATGCCCTTCGGCACGAGGCAATCCTCTCTGCTTGGCCCAGCGACCATTACCGTCCATGATGACTGCTACGTGCCGAGGCACAGACAGCTCTGATATATCGATATGTTCCAATAACATTGGTAGTAATTTTCTTTTTATCTCGTCCCTCCCCGAGTAATAACTACATTGAGTAACAACTATCTTTACTGCGCAACCCAATATGATAGGTAAAGCTCAGGCTCAGCATACCAACCGCATCGCCACCCTTCAACCCTCGATTGAGGGCGAAGGGATTGCCCAACCACGCATTACCTCTGTCGAGAGCATCAAGCCTATCACTGAGGTAGTACTGCGCCTGCCACTGCACACCAAGACTCATTCGAGAGGAGAGCATATACTTAATGCCACAGGCGAGATAGGCACCTAGAGCAATAACCGAGGAGGCATCACCCCACGCCAAACTCGCCAACCCACCTATCCCTATATAAGGAGACCAACTAGAGGTCTGTAAATAACGATACCTATCACTCAGAGGAAAGAAGTTGTACTCTCCACCGACCATCCACTGCAGGCTATGTGTCTTGAATGCAGCACTGCGCCCATTTGGGAAGGCATTATCAGAGAGCTCCGTGTGCCCTCGAAGACCGAGGTAACCTAGAGAGGAGACAAACGCTGTACGGAAGTTAATGTTGTATCGTCCAAGGGCAGATCCCCCTACCGAATACATCCCGAGTGGGCCACGGCGCACAGCATCACCTACATAGTAGCTCGCCCCAAGAGCTGCACCAAGCTCATACTTATACTCCTGAGCTGAAAGGCCTTGCCCTCGGAGCATCAATAGCACAGTAGAGAGACTCAGCACAGAGCACCGCCAAAACAGAGATATCCGTCCGCTACAAATCATACTTTTTGGGTCGCCCCTTGAGCAAGCTCATCACTCCTGCCGATGATACACTAACGCCACGCAGCAGCTGTATCGTATTATCGGGAGCTGGATAACCCAATATATCCACCGATGCAAAGGCACTTATTCCCTCGGGTAATGCCTTATCTCCGTTCTTCTTCCACGACCGTCCTTGGTCCTCTGAGGTATAGATGTTTAGCCCTCCCACTGTTTCTAATCGATAGAGCGTTCCCCCTAGCGAAAGCACCGAGCTAGGACGTGCACCACGCCTATCGGGACGCTCGGTTCGGCTCAGCTGTAGCCAGTCCTCTGCCGATCCTGTGGTGTACCAACTCGACTGCACAGGCATATCTCCTTCAAGTTGCTCACCAATGAGCGTCAGTGAGCTACCTATATAAGTCTTATTCGCACCAAAGGCATGTACATCTCTACGAGGGAAAGAAGCAGGCACCTGCAACCCTCGCGTGCTAAGCTTACCATCGGCATAGCTGGCAAAAACCTCCATCCCACCTTGCTCCACAATAAGAGCGAGACGTGGCTCAAGATGACTTTGCCGAGGAGCAAGTACGCCCAACAAAGCTCGAATTTGCCCACCTACAGATACCTCATGCCAGGCTGTACCAGAGAGGCGATAAATCTTACCACTAGACGTATATATATATAAGATATCCTCGTACGAAGCACCCTGCTCTATGCGCTCACCCGCTGCAAGGCCTGTGATCTGGAGGGGTATAAAGGCCCCACCCTTGTGACTATAGTACTCATTACCCGAGGCACTAGAACGCAGAATAAGCACATCCTCTACTCTAGTATGGGCATACATATAAGCATCAGCCACGCTATGCGGTAGCCCAGAGACTGAGGTATCCACCCAGTCTATAGTCTCTGGGTCGAACTTGTATCGACGTAGTTGAACTCGATAGACATACTCATAGTAATCATGCTGCTCGGTGCGCAATGATAAACGCAAGCGCAGCACACTCACATCACTACCAATCTGATACTCTCGATCCGCAGACCAATCGGCAAACGCTCCATCCTCGCCAAAAGCAACCTCTACCTTGGCGATGGCTACGGCAGGAACAATCTGAAGTTTAACCTTATTGAGCTGTGCACCATAGGGCAGTGGCTCTACATTCTCCACCTGCCCCTGAGGAGAGGTGTTGTTGATAGAGAAGCGAAGCGCCGAAAGCTCAGGGTGGTCTTTGACCGAGAGAGCAAACTGCTCCAGCTGCATATTGACGAGCTGTACCTGCTGTAGCTTGGGCTCATTGTTGGAATTACAAGAAGCTGTACCAGCCACAGAGGCTATGCAAGACAACCACAAGAGGTATGTCTTAATCGTTTGTCGAACGCTCATAGCTTGATATATAATTTTCATCAAGTTACAAAGTTACTAAAGTCTCTGAATTTATCGCGCCTCACCCTAGAGCACAAGCGCCTCACCACAAGACATAAGAACCTAGCCCAAAGAAACTTGAAAGCACCCTCCATTTTCACAAAAAAATCTTCGGGAACTTTTTTCTCGGAGTTCCCGATCTTTTTCCAAAAAGTTCGGGAAGTTTTTTTCGAAAGTTCCCGAAGATTTTTTCTATCATCCAGGCCCTCTATAATACATTAAACATCAATATTTTGAATTTCCTCTTGAGATCATTAGATCCTCAGAGTAGAGTTTATTAGGAGTTTGAGGCAATACCCCTGAAAGATCTGACAACATAAGGCTAAACAACTCGGTGTACCTCACCCCTATTGACACACTCAAATTGAGCATCCCCATGAAGACTTTTTCAAAAACTCAGTTTTACTTTCGGCTAGCTAGAGACGCGGATAAATGAATAGCAAAAGGATTAGTGACCCAATAACGCAGTAGGACCTTGAGAATACCATCGTCCCACAAAACATTCATCAAATGCTTACTCTATAATATGGTCGATATTGATGGGCTCTCTCTCAAGGCTACATTATTAAATAGAAAGAAGAGATAAAAAAAATCCAGTAAGTATCAACCTACTGGACCCTGAAAGAGCGGAAGACGGGGCTCAAACCCGCGACCCTTAGCTTGGAAGGCTAATGCTCTATCAACTGAGCTACTTCCGCGTTCCCTAATAAACAAAAAGAGTGGGCAGTGATGGATTCGAACCACCGAAGGCGTAAGCCAGCTGAGTTACAGTCAGCCCCATTTGGCCACTCTGGTAACTGCCCTTTTATCCTCTTTTGCTCTGCAAAGGTAGAAACTATTTTTCAACTATGCAAACAGGGCGACACATTTTTATAGCCGCCTCAGCTGCCTCTTGGCCTTTGTTGCCTAGCACACCTCCAGCACGCTCTCTAGCTTGCTCCATTGTGTTGGTTGTCAAGACGCAGAAGATAACAGGTTTTAATCCTCCCATAGTACCTTTAGGACCTACCCCTGGCGTTGGCATAGCATTGAGCACACTCATGCCAACGCTTGCCCCTTGACAAATATAATCGAAGTGAGGAGTATCTCCACGCACCACGCAACCAATGGCGATAACGGCATCTATCTCTTCTTCGGCCCGCAAACGAGCCGAGGCGTTGGTCAACTCAAATGTACCAGGTACCCACATAACCTTGATGCTACTGACCCCAGCAGCTCTAAGAGTAGTGCGTGCACCCTCGAGAAGCACCGAGGTAATCTCGCTATTCCACTCGGCTACAGCGATACCGATGCTCAGTCCACTAGCATTGAGGCTCTCGAACTCTTGCTCAGACTTGGCTCGTACATAATCTATAGTAGACATTCGTTTTGAAGATTTGAACGTAAAAAGAGGGGGCGTGCCTATACAATGATGATAGCACCGCCCCCAGTGAGTTGTTTATATCGCTTGTTTACAAAGTGGCTATGCTCCCACACGAAGCAGGTCGGCCTCTAAGCTCTGAGCCTCTACAGAGGCTGCATAATCCTTTTGAAGGCTCAAGTATACCTCCTTGGCCTTGTCTGTCTTGCCTAGCTTTTCGTAAGCTCTAGCTGCCTTGATGAGGCAGCTAGGAGTAACAGCTTCGTTATTAGCCATCTTGGCTGCCTCAAGATAAGCGGCTACAGCCTCCTCATACTTACCAAGCTGAGCGTAGCAGTCACCCAAGAGACGCTTGAGCGAGGGAGCAACGAACTGATCTTTGCCCGAGAAGTGTTTGAGATCCTCGATAGCAGCATCGTACTTACCAGCATCGTAGTGTGCGATCGCGCTATAGGCATGCGCCAAGTTGGCTGCATCCGTACCCGAATACTCTTTCGCAAGAGCCTCGAAACCTTTGTGCTCAATACCAATACCTGAGAGGGCTAGGCTGTCTTGATAGCGCAAGAAGTGATCTTCGGCCACATAGCTGGCCACCGAGGCCTGCATAGCTCGTGGCTCGCGGACAAACTTGATATAGGCAAATATACCCACCACGATGAGGACTACGGCAGCCACTGCGATAAGAACCTTTTTGAGGTGCTTCTCGATAAACTGCTCACCCTGGATCATCACTTCATTGACTTGTGTCTCTAGCTCACTCTGCTCGCGTTGATGTTTAGACATGTCTTATTTAATATTATGTATTACCTGAATGAATGCCACAAGCGTAGCACCGCAAAGTTAGCAAATTAAACCGCACCACATATAGTGAGCTACCGAAGGTTTGGGCTCAGGGCTATGCGTGGCATAGTCGGACCACCTAACTCTGTAAACCAGTATCGGCAAATATTTGGGCAATAGCCTCATCTAACCCTTCGGGCCTCTTGCCTCCAGCTGTGGCAAAATGGGGCTGACCACCGCCACCGCCCTGGATGTGCTTAGAAGCTGAGCGAATGAGGTTTGCCGCACTCCAGCCACGCTCCTCTACAAGGTCTTTGCTTAGCATGAGTGTTAGCCCACACTTACCGTCCAGGCTCTCCGTAGCAGCCACGAAGAGAAAACTCTCCTCTACTTGACCAGCTAGCTGAAAGGCCAAATCTTTGACCACATCGGCCGAGAGACTATCCCTAAGGACGAAGCAACGCACTCCGCCAGCCTCGTCTCGTTTGGCTAGAAGGTCTGCCTTGAGGCGAGCCACACGCTCGCGCATCACACTGTGTACCTGGCTGGTTAGCTCCTCATTCTCTGCCACTATCTTTTTGATAGCCGTCAAGATCTGAGGGCTGTTGTTGAAGAGCTCTCGGATAGAGCGTAGGGTATCTTCAAGATCATAGAGCACCCTCTCAGCACCAAGCCCTGTCACAGCCTCAATACGACGCACACCTGCCGCTACCGAGCTCTCGGAGGTAATCCGAAAGAAACCGATAGCTCCAGCGGCAGGTACGTGCGTTCCACCGCATAGCTCTATCGAAGAACCAAACTTGATGACCCGTACCTCATCTCCATATTTCTCCCCAAAGAGGGCCATAGCTCCCATAGCTTGAGCCTCAGCTATGGGCACGTTGCGGAACTCTTCGCGAATGTAATTGGCACGAATGCGAGCATTGACCAGCTGCTCAATCTTTCGGAGCTGCTCTGGCTCAACCTTGGCGAAGTGAGCAAAGTCGAAGCGCAGCACATCGGCAGAAACAAACGACCCTTTCTGCTCGACGTGTGTACCGAGGATTTCTCTCAAGGCCTCGTGCAAGAGGTGCGTTGCGGAGTGGTTCGCCTCGGCAGCGTGCCTACGCTCTAGATCTATGCGTGCCACGAAACTCTCGCTAGGGTCCTCGGGCAGATGCTTCATTAGATGGACAGCTAGATTGTTCTCTCGCTTGGTATCGAAGACTTCATAGCTCTTGTCTCCAAGGATAAGACTACCGCTGTCGCCTACCTGCCCCCCCATCTCAGCATAGAAAGGTGTCTCGGAGAGCACCACTTGATAGTATTCCTTACCCTTTTGGCTCACACGACGATAACGTAGTATCTCGGTGTCACACTCTGTGAGGTCATAGCCAACAAACCTAGGCTCCCCCTCGCGTACCATTTGCCAGTCGTCCGCGTCAATGGCTGCGGCATTGCGTGCGCGCTCCCTCTGCTGCTCCATGGATGCTTCGAAGCCAGCCTCATCTACCGTTAGCCTTTGTTCTTGCAGGATGAGAGCCGTTAGATCAAGTGGGAAACCGTAGGTATCATAAAGGACGAAAGCGTCTTCGCCTGAGAGAACGCTCACCCCTACAGCTTTGATTTCAGCGATTTTGCGATCAAGCAGGCGAATACCCGTCTCAAGCGTACGCAAGAAGCTCTCTTCCTCTTCCTTGATTACCCTCCTGATAAGCTCACGCCCAGCCCCCAGCTCAGGGTAAGCATCTCCCATGGTCTCAATAAGCACAGGGACGAGGGCATACATAAACGCCTCTCTTCGCCCGAGGAATGTATAACCGTAGCGTACGGCACGGCGCAGAATGCGACGAATAACGTAGCCCGCTTTGGCGTTGGAGGGTAACTGTCCATCAGTGATAGAGAAGGCGATAGTACGTACATGGTCAGCGATAACACGCATAGCCACATCACTCTCCTTGGTAGCACCATACTCTACGCCCGTAAGGGTCGCAATGGACTGAATAATGGGCGTGAAGATATCCGTATCGTAGTTTGAGGTTTTACCTTGGATGGCCATACAGAGCCGCTCGAAGCCCATTCCCGTGTCGATGACCTTATTGGGTAAGCCTACGAGCGAGCCGTCTGCCCGGCGGTTGTATTGCATAAAAACGAGGTTCCAGATCTCGATGACCTGAGGATGGCTCTGGTTAACGAGGCTCAGCCCATCGACCTTGGCGCGCTCCTCTTCGGAGCGAATGTCTACATGGATCTCCGAGCAAGGTCCGCAGGGGCCTTGATCTCCCATCTCCCAGAAGTTGTCCTTTTTGTTACCGTTAATGATGCGTTCCGAAGGGAGGAACTGGCTCCAGATCTCGGCCGCCTCGTTGTCTCGCTCCAGCCCATCCTCTGCACTACCCTCAAAGACTGTCACATAGAGCCTATCCTTATCCATCTTGAGCACTTCGGTAAGATATTCCCAAGCCCACTCGATAGCCTCGCGCTTGAAGTAGTCGCCAAATGACCAGTTGCCTAGCATCTCAAACATAGTGTGGTGATAGGTGTCGTGTCCTACCTCCTCAAGGTCGTTGTGCTTACCGCTTACTCGGAGGCACTTCTGCGAGTTGGCCACTCGAGGATATTTGATCTCCGTATGTCCGAGGATAATGTCCTTAAACTGATTCATCCCAGCGTTGGTAAACATCAGCGTAGGGTCTCCCTTGATTACCATCGGTGCACTAGGCACGATTTGATGGCCCTTGCCCTCGAAAAATGACTTATACGAAGCACGTATTTCTTTTGATGTCATCATTTACCTTATATAATATGTATCATTCGTCCTGCAAAAGTAGCAATTATGCCAAAATCATGTGTTTAACTCATTGGGTGCTTTCAGCGCAATTGTGTCAGAATTTAGTCTGGCTTTTCATGTAAATTATCAACAGAAGCGAGACAAATATATTCTACTCTTTTCTAGACAATTACACACCACCCCCATTTTCGCAAAAAATCTTCGGGAACTTTCAAAAAAAACTTCCCGATCTTTTTTCAAAAAGATCGGGAACTCTGAGAAAAAAGTTCGGGAACATTTTTCGAAAAGATGAGGTATACTCATAACACACTTAGGATAAACAAATTAAACTCCACAAGGATAGAGAAAAATTCACCCCATAAATTCTCTGGATTTTGATGCGGTTGACCTATGGGCACTCAAGGAGGCATCGCAGCTTGGAGGAGACAAAATTGATACGCAGAGGGCCGTGCTGAAGTAACCTTCAGCACGGCCCTTCATTGAGGTTTGACTATAGCCCCCTTCATCGTATGAGCAGGGCTACAAGTATTTCCCCAGGGGTATGTCAAATACGGAAGCCTAGCGTTATGTAGGCTTGCATAGCTCGGGCCTTGGCTTCTGTCCAGGCTTTCAAGTTCTCCTGCACGTCCTTGATGAAGTCTGCATCATCCGCTATCAACTGAGCCAGTGTCGGTGGTAGCTTCTCCTTGGCAACCTGTGTCAGCTTATGCAATTGCTGTTCGCTGGTCTCTAGGTTCAAACGATTGCTCAGGCCATACTCAAACCCAGCTCTTAGATAGAAACGCGTGAGCTCCACCGTTGCCGATGCCCCAATACCGTAGCTTAGACGGTTATACTTGATCAGCCCGAAGCTATCCTTATGGATATTTGTAAGGTCGGCCGAATAGCTGCCCCAGTTCAGGCTCGTCTTGAGGTCGTATGCAAGGTACGGACCTGCCTCAACAGACACACCAAGAATCCCTGCTGGCTTGAAGCGTACGCCGAGGCTCAACGGCAGGCTTACCGAGGTCGTCGAGATAGAGGGAGCAGAGAAGAGCTTAAGCCCACCTAGATACTCATTGAGCCCTTGAGTATGCCCCCTAGGTCCGTTGGAGAAACTGTCGAGATACCTGTCCAGGATAGCGAAGCGCCCTCCACCATTACTTACATTGGCTCCTGTGGCAAGGTAGACCATTGGAAATAACTTAAACTCTATTGCAGCACCAATGCGGTAGCCTAGCTTAATGTCACTATGTAGGCTCTGAGAGCCTTTGCTCATAGAGAACCTCGACCCCGCTGCACCACCTTCGATACGAATGGTTTGGCCCGAGAGTGTCCCCGTGGCTAGTAGAGATATTGCTGACAGGGTAATGAAAAACTTATTCATAAGACGCTTACCCAGTAGGGCTACTTGTTACAGCGGTTGAAGAAGTCTATGGACTCAAGCTCGGCTTTGATCTGTGCTTCTTCCTCGTCCGTAATATTCATAAATGGCTTACGGTTAGGACCGAGGTCTAGCCCGATAAGCTTCATAATGCGCTTGCCAGCACAGATATTGCCACGGTACTTGGCGATGACATCGATCACGTCCTGAGCATAGTTTTGCAGCTCACGTGCTCGCTCCACATCCCCAGCTTTCCATGCCTCGATGATACCGTTTAGACAAATGGCATTGTAGTTGGTCGTGCCTCCAATACCACCCTGTGCTCCGCCCATAACGAGAGCCGAAAGGATGGTCTCATCCTGCCCATGAAGCATATCGTACTTGCCTCCCTTATAGCGCATGCAGCGGTTGTATTCGTAGAGATGCTCGTAGGTGTACTTGATGCCAGCGAAGTTGGGAATGCGTCCGTCTACAGCCTTGAGGAGATCTAGCATAGACAAGTATGCACCATTGAAAACGGGGATGTGATAGTAATAGAAGGGTAGATTAGGAGCTGCCGCAGCCATGGGCTCGATGTACTGTACGAGCTGCTCTATGCTGCCAATCTTGGGGAAGGGAGTGGCCATAGCACCTATGCCCCACGCCCCGATCTTCTGAGCATGAGCTGCCATGCGTGCACTGGAGGTCAGCGAGGTACTGCCCACGTGTACGATGACCTTGAAGCCCTTGGGGGCTACACGCACCCACTCCTCTGCAAGCTGCATCCGCTCCTCTTCGCTGAGCATATAGCCCTCTCCCGATGAGCCGTTGATGAAAACGCCCTTAAGCCCTGAGCGCACCAAGAGGGCACAATACTCGGGGATGGGCGCAAGATTTACGTTGCCTTCGGCATCGAATGGGGTAAATGGGGCATCGATTAGCCCAATGATCTTTTCCATTGTTTTGTCAAATTAAGATATTGTATCGGTTGATTTCGTGAAATTAATCAGGAATATAAGCCTCTAGAAGCGGAAGAGCTTCAGCCCCAAACCCCACTCTACCCAGTCGGCCGTAGCTCCTTTGTGTGTCTTGAGCCCCACTTGGGCGAAGAGATGTGGTGAGATGTCATAGCGCAGTGAGGGACGTAAGAATATAGCCTCCTTGCCTCGGCTACTCGTTATGTAGGTGCCGATCTGAAGTCCAAGGCTTAGCCGCCATATTCGGTGGCGATAGCCTAGATGTATCCCCCCAAGACCTATTGGGATGTTGGGCTGGCTGTAAGGATTGAGACTAGGGTCTCGGAAATAATCTAAGCCGATACCTAGGCTATGGGTCTGGGAGAGTTGATAGTCATAGTCCAGGACTATGCTCATGGGATAGAAGCGATGTTTACGCTCTCCCGTAGCATCCTGTATATAGCCCTGAACCGTTGCCCAGCGGCATATAGGCTGACGCTTTGACGATGCTCCGAGAGGCTTCCTCTGGGTTGCCCCATGGGTTTGGGGAAGCGTGCCGGGAACGTGCTGTAAGGATCATCTATCTGTCCACGATGATAGTAGTACCTTGTCCCTAGGTACAGCCCCGATGCGTTCAAACCAAAGTTGGGGACATAGGTACGTCCGTTGCTCATGTGCGTCAGGAACACCCCTGTGGTTAGGTCAAGCTCTCGGGTCAAACTCATAGCTAGCCCAAAGCGCAGATCGAAGAACACCGTCACCCTCGAACCCATATGCTCCATAATGGGGGTAATATCCGAGGTATAGCGAGCCAAGTCCGCCGCTAAACCCAGAGAGAGGGCCGTCTCCACCCTCTGTTGCCCCAGACGAAAAAGATTTTTATTCAAAAATCCATAGACCGAGACAGGGCGCCCAACTTTGCGTTCATCCCCCAGAAACGCAGTGTAAAGTCCAATACCATAAGAGGGATAGCCTGCATCCTTAGCCCAAGGTTGCGCTTGGGTAGCCTGCCATCCATAACGTACATCTATAGCGTTGTACAAAGAGGCTAGGCCGTTGCGAGAGAACTTATTGGAGTAGCCGTGTATACCCGTACTCCAGCCCGTGCTAATACTGCGGTAGGGCGTAGCAGAGGAGCGGAATATCTCCTTGCTTATTGGCAAGCTGTCTACTTGAGCCTCAAGCCTCTGTCCCAGCCAAGCTGTAACCAGGACTAGAATATATAGGTTGTATCGGATAGACTTAACGTCCATAACTTGGGAGATTAGTCCTGTTTATTGTCCGTCTTTGGGCGCAACCCCACGAGCTGAATAATGGCCACAACGATGATCCCGAAAGCAAGATAAGCAAAGCTCTCGCCCAGATTATTGCCATCCATCGACTTACCCAGCAGCTGAGTAATATATGCTCCAGCAAGTACTCCCGACATGTTCATCAGTCCGTAGACGGTAGAGCGTAGGCGTCCAGGAAAAAACTGGCAGACGATAGGCATATTGTTCGTGTCGAAGAGACCCAGCCCCAAGCCAAAAATGATTGCTCCTCCAGCAACAGTTACGAACGAATGTCCGAAGCCCAGAAGCATTAGAGCAGGTGCCATAAGCATAAGTCCTATAGCACTGGTATACACACGCCCTTTGAGCTGCGTACGTACCCAGCGATCGGACATCGCTCCACCGAGGAAAACCCCGACAAAGCTCGCCAGCGTGATAGTAATCGTAGCCCAAGGTCCCGCATCTGTCATCTCTATATCTAGATTGGTAGCGAAGAGCGTAGGGAGCCAATTCTTCGTTGCCCAGCCTGGCAGGCTCGTTGCCGTGAAGAAAAGTAGAATGACCCAGAAGGCAGGAGTGCGGAATATCTCAAGAAATGAGCGTAAGGGGCTTGTGGCATCTTTCTGGACAGTTTGCTCTGCCTCCCTCGTGGGAGCTTCTCTCAGAAGGAAAGCAAGGAGTACAGCATAGACCGAACCTGCCAGACCGAAGTAGAAAAACGTATCATGCCATGTAAACATCTGTGAGAGGCTTGCACCGAAACCGCCCAAAGCTTGACCTACATACAGCCCAGTCATGTGAATGCCGATAGCTAGAGACCTAGACCGACCTGTATGGAAATCAGCTATCAGAGCCAGAGCCGCAGGCATATAGAGAGCCTCGCTCACCCCCATTATAGCACGAAGAGCATAGAGGGTACTAAAGTTGTGTGTAAATCCCATGAGCAGCGTCACCAGGGACCAGACGAAAAGACTTCCTACAATTAGCCACTTACGGCTCAGCCTATCGGCTACTAGCCCAGCCAAAGGGCTTGCCAGCCCATAAATCCACATAAAGGCAGCCATGAGATAGCCGAATGAAGTAGCAGATCGTAGCTCTTCGATGTCGATGCTCATTGCGTCTTTCATGGTCGAGAGCATCTGCCTATCCATATAATTTAGGAGAGCTACGATCCACAACAGCCCAACGACCAGCCAGGGATAGAACGAACGCTTCTCCCTGCCTGAGAGTTGGTTCGGGCTGCCTCGATGCTGTAGAGGCTCCTGGGTGCTTGATGAGTTAGAATATTTTTTCATCATCAAATCAATATTTATTTTAGTTAGCGGTTGTTCTCAAACCTATTGACTAGGCAAACATACGCAAAATATCTATCCCCAGAGAGTAATCTATACCCTGAGTTTCCAAGCCGAACCCTCTGATGGGGATAATATATGGAGTGTGGATGCTCACGCACTTAGGGGCAGGATAGCTTTGCTCCCCTCTTGTGGCAGGGCAAGCTCCTTCCAAGACAATAATGTCCCAGACGTTTGTCTATTGCATGTACGAGTTCTTAGCACGTGAACGGCATCGCTACAATATGGAACATTCGGATTTGCAGCTGATACCCCTTCCTAGAAAAAGAACTAAATCCCCATAGAGAAACGCAGCCAGCAAACAAATTGAAGAGCATGCCGACCAAGTGTTGTCAGATTGTGATTGAACGCGAGTGAGATTTGATCAATTTTTATTTTTACCTTTGACTTATTCATTTCATTAACATCTCATTAACGACTACACCATGAACAGGAAGTTACTCAAGATCTGTGGCACACTTGTGCTCACAGCCCTATTGGGCCTCTCGGCTCTAGCCCAAGGCCAACCCGAGCATCGTATAACGCTGAGCGTTTCGCCAGATGCCAAGCAGGTTAAGTTCATCATACGCCTCTCTGACGGCACTCAATCCGCCAAAGTTTTCTTCGGAGAGGGTGAGGACAATAGTCCGATTGCCTACAAACCCGATGGAGACAATGGTATGATGATCGCCTATACCTTCAAGAAGCCCAGCACCGAGGAGCGCCAGATCGTCCTCGATGCCTCCGAGCTGCTCACCCTACGCATTACCAAAGCCGCCAAGCAGATCAACGGAATAGTCGAGGTGGTAGCTCCACGCCTGGAGCATCTTTTCGGTGACTATACGCCCCTAGAGGAGCATTCCTCGCTCAATTTGTCCAAAGCTCCGCGTCTCAAGTCGCTCAGCATGACCTACACGGGGCTGGAGCATGTAGTATTACCCAAGACCAATACACTAACCTCAGTGGCCATCTCGCCTACATTGGCGGAGAAAACCTTCCTAAAGAGCATCAATGTAGAGGCTGCGCCCAAACTGACCCAACTCGCCATTGGCAACCATGCACTACCCGATACGCTCGACCTGCGCAACAACAAAGATCTGCGCGTCCTTGGCGTGGCTGCTGGCCTAGACAAGGGAGATAAGAAGCGGAAGAAGCTGCGTGCGATCCTCGGCATCAAAGATTTAAACCTCGAGCGTTTCTATGGGCAAAACAACGAGCTAGGCTTCGACCAGCTCCCTAATAGACCTGAAGAAGTACCACTAGAGCAGTTTATCTACAGCAATCAGCGCAACTATCTGCTCAACCGCGAATATATCCAAGGCCTCACGGTCAATCTAACACACCTCTACAAGGTCAAGGGAATACAAGCGAGCATCTCGCTCACCAACTTCGAGTGGGTAATGGGGGTCGAGAACGGTGAGAAGATGCAATACATACCTATCCCCGAAGATAAGATCAAGCAAAGAGACGGTGTCTTTACTTTCGATGAGTCGATCCTCATCGATGGCAAGCGCAAGGTCTACTTTCGTATGTGGAATAATGGATACCCTGGTATTGGGCGCTACATCTCCAAGGATAAGAGTTACAACAACAAACTCGTTTCCTATGCCTTTACTCTAGAGAAAAAGACCTCGCACATTGTCCTGACTACGGACCTTAAGGCTGGCAGTCCGATCAGTCTGCGCCTTGTTTCTCGCAGTGGTAAGGCGATGATCAAGGTAGGATCCGAGCTGCAGGAATATGAGGTAAGCACAAACCTACAGAAAGCGACCCCACTAACCCTAAGATCGACAGAAGCGAACCCCATAGTAGAGCTAGACGGAGAGCTAAGACTACTGGCTTGCTCGGACATCAGTCTCAAAAGTCTAGATCTGAGCAAGGCCAAATCTCTACAAGTACTAGACTGCTCCCGCACAGGCCTAGAGAGCCTAGATGCGTCGGGCTGCGAAGACCTTGTCTACCTCTATGCTATGGACAACGAGCTAGAGACCGTAACCCTTGGCAAACTACCCAAACTACGAGAGCTCAATCTCTCGTTCAATAGCCTAACCTCGATAGACTTCTCTGGGCTACCTCTCTTGACCAATCTAACCTATGACAAGAATCAGGTCAAGCAAGCAGACTTCTCCCACAACCCCGAACTGGGCCAGATCTACTGCAAGGCCAATGGCATCGAGAGCCTTAGCCTCAAGGGGCTAACCAAGCTCACCACGCTATCCTGCGAAAGCAATAAGATCAAGGAGCTAGACCTCTCACCTTGCCTCAAACTAGAGAAGCTCTACTGCAAGGGTAATAAGCTAACCTCTCTTGATCTCAAGGCCAATACTTCTCTTATAGAAATAAACGCCTCGGCCAATGAAATCAAGTCTCTCGACCTCAAGGGCCTTACTGAGCTCAAAGAGCTCTATTTCTGGACTAACCAAATAGAAAAGCTAGACCTCACACCTTGTAAGAAGCTAGAGATTGTCAGTGCTGGCGACAATAAGCTGACAGAGGTTAAGGCGATGGCTATGCCTGTGCTTAGTTCGTTGTCTCTACCTTTCAATCAGCTTTCTACGCTCTCGGTGGAGGGTTGTGCCTCGCTGAAGGGAATTGATGCTTCGTTCAATAAGTTGTCGCTTGCATCAGCAAATACTTTCATCAATTCTCTACCTATACGCTCGGCCGATGAGGCTGGTATCATCATCTACCACAACAAACAGGAATATCCCGATGAGCAAGAGCAAAATCAGATTACCCCAGAGTTGGTTTCTAAGGCTAGAACTAAGCATTGGGTTATGAAAGATGGCGAAGAGCCACTGCCTCTAGGCCTCAACAACATCGTACAGCAGAGGTTGAGTGTCTTCCCAACCATTGCTACGGATCGTATAGAGATCAGGGGAGCCTACACTCGTGGTGCTCTCTATAGCTTCGATGGGATAGAAGTCTCTCGCCTTGTTGGTGGACAGACGACATGGAGCGTTGGCCATCTACCTGGGGGTAGCTATCTGCTACGCCTGTGGCTGCTCGATGGCTCAACGGAAACATTCCGCATAGAGGTCCGTCACTAGGACTAATTCAGTAGTGCCTAAGTTAAGGGGTGTGCCGATAGAAATGAT
Source organism: Porphyromonadaceae bacterium (assembly GCA_030528555.1). Lineage (GTDB taxonomy): Bacteria > Bacteroidota > Bacteroidia > Bacteroidales > Porphyromonadaceae > Porphyromonas. The sequence continues at coordinate 80,261 of JAUMYQ010000006.1, forward strand.
TTCGGCATACCCTAGAAATGGGCTATTGGGGGCATTATTTTACCCCCAATAGCCCATTTCCCCTAAACGACTGTCATATAGATTGTTATAATCATCCCCATATATTCGAAAAAATCTTCGGGAACTTTCAAAAAAAACTTCCCGATCTTTTTGGAAAAAGATCGGGAACTCTGAGAAAAAAGTTCGGGAACATCTTATGAAAAGCTGGGGGTCTTTATAACAGCATCAAGATGAACATGTTATCAACTCCTCGAAACTACCTCTCTAATTGGCCAAAAATCTCTCGCTAGATGAGAGCTAGAGTGGCGAGTATGGCTGTTAGCTCAGCAAGCAAAGAGATCGCTCCACAGGTATCCCCCGTATATCCCCCTATCTTACGCTTGATATACCACATGAGCCCCAATCCAACCAATAGCGCAATGTCCAAAATACCAAGAGCAACTAGCTCAAGACCAAGGACAAGAGGAAGCAATAAAACGAGGGCGATGCCTATAAACCGAGGTACGCCCCAAGCCTTGAGATAGATAATGCCTGTCTTACTCGTCTCCTCGTCCCGAGCATAGGGCAACCATTGCACCTGAAGGGAAGAGACCCACTTGCCCACGACATCTACGTAGATCATCACTCCAAAAAGCTGCTCGGCATCAATCGCCAAATGTGTGTAGGCCTGCCAGAGCAAACCATAATAGATGATATAGCCAAGGACGGCATAGCTGCCCACATGACTATCCTTCATGATGGCAAGAATGCGCTCCTTAGAGCCTCCAGCCCCAAAGCCATCGAAGAAGTCCCCCAGGCCATCCTCATGAAAGCCTCCCGTTAGGATGAGCCTCGAGGCAATAGCGAGGATAACTGCCACCGAGATGGGAAAAACTTTCGAGGCAAAACAAAAGCTCCAGGCTACAACGCTCCCAGTAAGTAGCCCAACTACTGGCCACCAATCAAGAGCTTGCTGATAGTCTTCTTTGTCTAACCTCATCAGTCGCCAAAAGGGCAACCGAGTAAACATGGCCCCTGCAGCACATAGGGCCCTTAGATTACTTTTCATAATTTAGAAGTATTTGGTAACCTGCGCAGAGGCAAAGGAGGCCATCTCTCGCAACATCAGCTCGGCAGAGCGCACTATCGGATAGGCACATATCGCTCCACTGCCCTCGCCCAGACGCAGGTCTAAATGCAAGAGAGGCATTGCCCCGAGGTATGTAAGCAGACGTGCATGCCCTGCCTCATCGCCCTGATGCCCATAGATAGCATACTGGAGTATCTCGGGATAGAGCTTTGAGGCAGCCAAGAGGCACGCCGTCATGATGAAGCCATCAATGATGATCGGCATCCTACACTCGGCAGCCCGAAGCATCCCCCCTACCGACATAACCATCTCGTATCCCCCAAAGTAGCGAATGACATCCACCGCACTACCATCCCCTCGATAGCCCTCGATAGCCTGCCGTAACACCTGATATTTATGCCGTAAGCCTGCATCGTCCAGTCCACTGCCACGCCCTACACATAGCTCCAGATCAATGCCAGAGAGCAGGCTCATCCAAACGGCCGATGCCGCAGTATTGGTGACCCCCATCTCACCAAAGCTAACGATATTGCCCCCACGTTCACGCACCATGTCGACCAACTCGGCACCTGTCTCGATACACTGATCAAGCTCTGCCTCGGTCATTGCCTCTCCGTAGAGGTAGCTCTTCGTTCCCCTGCCGACCTTACGATGTATGAGCCGTTCGTCCAAAGCAAAATCATAGTCTACACCAGAGTCCACTATAAGGAGCTGTACCTCATGCTGACGAGCTAGATAGCAAACCCCAGCTCCGCCTGTGAGCATATTATAGACCACTTGCCAAGTAACCTCCTTCGGGCTTTGGCTAATGCCTTCGGCAACGATACCATGATCCGCGCAAAAGACAATATTGTGAGGGGCACAAAGCTCGGGTGTGAGGGTTTGCTGTATCATTCCTAGCTGGAGGGCAAGCCGCTCAAGCTTACCAAGAGAACCTTTGGGTTTACTCAGATTGTCCAGCTTAACCTGCAAGGGTTCTCGCCAAGCTTCATCAAGAGGTTGTATGAGAAATGTACGCATGACTCATTGATATTTGGGGTACTATACGAGGTTGCTCTGCGCCAGTGCCGTAGCAACATTCTCTCCATCTATGGCAGCTGAGACGATACCCCCAGCATAGCCTGCACCCTCTCCTGCTGGATACAGCCCTACAAGCTCGAGATGTTGATAGCACGCCTCCCCCTCGTGATGACGAGGGATGCGCACTGGTGATGAAGTTCTGCTCTCTACCCCAATGAGCTGTGCCTCCTCAGTTAAGAAGCCTCGAGTAAAGCGGTTGAATGTGCGAAAGCCCTCCGTTAGTCTATCGGCAATAAAGCTTGGCATCCAGTCCTTAAGGTTGCTCGAGGTTAGCCCCATACCATACGAAGTAGTGGGGAGTGAAGACGAAGGCCGACCATAGACGAAGTCCGTCATCCTTTGGGCTGGTGCACGCAGAGAGCAGTTCGCTGCCCGATAGCTGCGCTGTTCGTACTCCTCACACCACGCCATTAGGGCTAGAGGAGAGCGCAAATCCTCCACATGAATGTCTGTCTGTGGGATATCCTCGATACGCAGCTCTACGACCATCCCAGAGTTTGCCCACTTCGAGCCTCTGTTGGCTGGAGACATTCCATTGACCACCGTCTCACCAAGTGCCGTAGAGGCCGGGACTACGAAGCCACCTGGGCACATACAAAAACTGTAGACCCCCCTGCCCTGTGCCTGCGTCTTGTAGACATACTCGGCGGCTGGAAGATAAGGGCCTCTCTCTTGCAGACTATGATAGCGCAGGCAGTCGATGATGTGCTGCGGATGCTCTAGACGTACACCCACGGCAATAGGTTTGGCCTCGAGTTGAATGCCCGATCTGTGCAAATAGCGATATACATCCCTGGCCGAATGCCCCGTGGCCAGAATGACAGGTCCCATGAAGGCTTTCCCAATAGAGGTCTCTACACCTCGCACTACACCTCGCTCAATGATTAGGGTATCCATTCGGCAGCCAAAATAGACCTCTCCGCCCGAGGCGATGATCTGCTCTCGAATCCGCTTGATAATCATCGGAAGCTTGTCCGTACCTATATGCGGATGTGCATCTATAAGTATTTTGGGGTCTGCTCCAAACTTAGAGAAGATACGTAAGATACGCTCCACATTGCCTCGTTTCTTACTTCGAGTATATAGCTTACCATCGGAGAATGCTCCTGCGCCTCCCTCACCATAGCTATAGTTACTCTCAGGGTCAACGACCCCCGTCTTATGCAGTAGTGAGAGGTCTCTTCTGCGCTGCATTACCTCCTGCCCTCTCTCTAGCACAATGGGGCGGTAACCTAGTTCTATGAGTCGGAGAGCGGCAAAGAGCCCACAAGGGCCAGCCCCCACGACAATAACCGAGGGACGAACCGATACATCGGGATAGACCAAGTCTGAGAAGTCGTCCTCCTGAGGCTGCTCTCCTTGCTCATAAACATCTATAGTCAGGTTGATAGCGATATTCTTCTGCCGAGCATCAATAGCATGCTTGCGAATCTGAATAGAGGATATCTGTGAAACCTCCCAACCAAGAGCCTTGGCAGCTCTCTGCCGTAGCTCCGTATCGGAAGAGGCTGCCTTGGGACTTAGTCTAAGCTGTACTTGTTGCATCGTCTGAGATATATAAAGTTAGAAGTTTACTTGCTGGACGATATACAAAAAACGACCCGAAGCTCCCTACATATGGTACTCTTCGGGTCGTTGGGTCTATTACCTAGGTCTAAGATTAGTTACGCTGCATTATAGGCAAGGCTGACACAATCTTGCTAAACTCAGAGCTGCCAAAAAGGGAGGCGAACTCTAAATTCTTGTCCAGCCCCGAGAGCATCCCAACATCAAGCTTAGCAACCTCTTGCAGAGCTGTAAGAGCAGCAGCCTGACGCCCCATACGCATCGACACAATAGCCTTGAGGAACTGCGTCTTGGCATTCTCAGGAGCAAGAGCCTCAAGCGTCTTCATCGCCCCAGCATAGTTCTTATTGAGCAGTTGAGCCACAGCGGCGTTATGGCTAATAGTCGAGCCAAAAGCGGTCTCCGCCTTGGCATACTCACCACGCTTGAGGAAAATGTAGCCAAGAGCCTGGCCATACTCAGGAGCTTCAGCTGCACTAGCGATAAGCATATCACCCTGCTCCACATCGCCCTTGGTAAGAGCGATGAGGCCTTGATTAAGCTTAGTGGCCGCATTATCTGATCGCTTCTGAGCCTGAGTGAACCAAATCTCCGCCTGCTCAGGCTTGCCATCGGCATAGAGAAGCGCACCTATATTATTATAGGCTCGATAATCTCGTGGGAATATCTTATTGACCAGCTGATATATGCTCATTTTCTCTTCATTGTTGGAGGCAAGCGTAGCAGCATAAAGCAACTCCTCGATAGTCAGATGACCAGGAGACTTTGCCAACCAATCCTGTATCTCTTCGTCCGTCTTGCCTATAATCTTCACGTTGGCAATGAGGCGAGAGCGACGCAACTTAGGCAATACGTCTTGGGTCAGCTGAGAGAAGACGGCAGATATGTTCTTGATCTCACGCTCACGTTGCTCAGGGTCGGAATACATAGAGAGGACGCGCAGCACGAGATCCTTGTCTGGCAGATCGCTCTCAGAGACCAATGTCTTGAAGCCCTCCCAGTCTTGTGCCGTATAGTGAGCACTGATGGCTACTCCACCGAGGTCTTGTTTCTTAAATTCGCGCTTGAGAGAGGCTGTTGTATTGCGCTCACGCTGCTCACTAAGACGTTCGTTGAGTTGACGACCACCATCGGGCGAAGCATAAGCCTGCACCTCGACGTCTACCTCTTGGTTGGGAGCTTCCTTGGCATTCTGCACTATATAACGCCACTCCTCCACTTCATCCTTATTAAGCTCCTTACTACGGACATCCGCCTGCTGGATCTGAAACATGATGTTGGCATCGTAAGCCTCCTTGATAATGCGCTCAAACCCATGATGCGCAATAGCTGGCGCAACTCCAGACAGCGTAGCTAACGTCTCTGTAGCAATCACCCCAGAACCGATCTTCAAGTCTGGCAGCTTCCGCTCCTTACTCCCTATCTTTGCCTTGAACACAAGATAAAGTTCACTCTTACTCATGGCTGGCACATAGGGGATACCGAACATCAGAGTAAGGCTCGCTCCCTCTTTGTAAGGGATGACAACATCGTTGCCATAGACCTGTTCCCCTTGATAAGTATATGTTTGACCCCACTTCTCACCTCCTGTATAGCGTAGCACCGGGGTCATATGTAACACGGCTTTCTTAGGGAAAGATTTCTCAGGAAAGCTAACGTGTACTTTAGCTGCCACTTGACTTCCTCTCACCTCCAGAGGAAGAGGATCTACCTGCACCTGTTTGCTCGTCAATGGGCGGAGCTTTGCGCTACAGCTAGAGAGGGCAAACATTGCCACTAGGACTAGAGTAAGGGTTGTCATGAAAGACTTTTTCATACGTAATTAATTAGTTATAATGATTATTTCTTTCTTCGACGAGCCATACCCCAGAGTAATACGACTAGAGCTATAAACATTGCCACCTGAGCTGCAACGGCAATGCGCTCTGTAGTGCGGATACTTTGGGGAGCAAACTTCATCTCTAATTCGTGCACTCCCTTGGGAATCACAGCTGCACGAAGGGTATAGTTGGCACGAAGGATATCAGCAGCCTGCCCATCGATGGTCAGCGTCCAACCATGTGGATAGTATATTTCGGAGAAAACCAGGAGACGCTCCTCATCTGTATGGACCTTATATTTGGCATAATTGGGGGTATAAGCTAGAAGTTGAACAGAGGTAGTGCCTTCTCTCCGAGGATCACGAGCCAGAATTTCGACAGAGGGCCTAGTCATCTCCTTGTGCACCACTGCGTGCTGTCGTAGGTCCAACTCCTCAAGGGCTTTCATCTCCATTTGAGCTGTTGGAACAACATGCACACTATCAACAAACCACGCAGCACCAAAGGCATTGGTGTTTTGAGAATAACGCAAGGCACCATCTGAATCCGTAGAGATAATGTAGCGCACATCGAGCATATCGAGTACTTGGCTGTTATTCTGGATCAATTGATGCTCAATGAGATCTTGATAGCGACTCAATTTGGCTGCATGATAGCCACCAATACTACGATGCATATAACTAGTCGTAGCGTCTTGAAACGTACTTGTGGCTAGATTAAGCACCCGATAATGAGGGTCGGGATCTTTGGCTATCTGGCGGTCTATATCAGTAATGGGAGTAGCCCTCTGAGCAACAAGGCTCTGGGGGATGAATTTGTCATCATTTAGATAGCGTTTGTCAACACTCCAGAGGTCCACAAGGGTGACGACGCCAAGCAACACGAAGAGAGCCGTCTGTCTGAACCAACCCTTGACATAACAGAAGCAAAGCAAGGAGCTGAGTAGGATAACGAAAAAACTACGCCACGCATCGGCCGAAACGACAGAGGCACGTACCTCTCGGAGTGCCGTAATCAGACCTGAAACAAGCTCCCCATGCTCTACCATGGCCACACCGAACATCTGTGCCTCTTGATCACTCACAAAGTCGAAAAACAACCCAGGAGCTATAGCAACAACCAAAGCCAAACCTGCTGTAAGTGAAGTAGCCGCTATAATCGCTTGACGCTGCGCCAGCACTACCTTCGGATCTCGAACAAACTCAACAAGAGCCAGTATCGTTAGCGTAGGGATAGTAAACTCTGCCACCACGAGGATAGACGACACAGTACGAAATTTATTGTACAGAGGGATGTAGTCTATAAAAAGGTCGGTCAACCACATCATATTCTTCCCCCAAGAGAGGAGTACCGAGAGGAGAGTTGCGGCAAACAATGCCCATTTGAGAGGAGTACGTACAACAAACAGACCAAGAATAGAGAGGAGCAATACAAACGCTCCAACATAGACAGGGCCAGAAGTAAAAGGCTGATCTCCCCAATATTGATTCATTTGTGCCAAGTAGGGACGAAGCTCGGGAGATGTCCCCTCAAGAAGCTCGGGCTTGTGCCCCAAGGCCCCTGTAGAACCTCCGTAGGCATTGGGGATAAGGAGTGTGAGTGTCTCAGCCTTACCATAGCTCCACTGTGTGATATACTCCTTGTCCAACCCCGAAGCTCCGCCAGAAGCCTCATCACCTTTCCCTTGAGAGAGGGCAGATCCTCCTCGCATGGTCTCCTGCGTGTACTTATAAGTATGATAGAGGTTAGAGCTATTCGTCCCGATAGCTATGAGAGCAGCCACCGAGAGGGTTAGCGTGGCATACATATATTGACGCAAATTTCCCGATTGCTTAGCCTCCACAAGGTAAGCTATTAGGAGGAAAACTATGAGGAAACCAAAGTAATAGCTCATCTGTACATGGTTGGACATCAGCTGTAAGCTAGCAAAGAATGCCGTCAGCAGCCCTCCTCTTAAATAATTGCCCCGATAAATATCGGAAATACCTCCAATAGTAGGAGGAACGAAAGCTAATACCGTCAGTTTCCAAATATGCCCTGCATCTATAAGAATTATGAAGTAGCTTGAGAGTGCCCACATCACAGCACCAAGGGCAGAAGGGAGGGTTCGCACACCAAGTAGCCTGAGAAACAAGAAAAAACCCACGAACATAGCCCAAAGCAGCCAACTATAGCTAGGCATTATATCTAGAGGCCACTGCAGAGTATAGAAGTCTTGCAAATGCTTCAGTAGGGATAGGGACGGATAACTAGGAGAGATCTGATACATCGGCATCCCAGAAAAGAGGCTGTTGGTCCAGTAAGAGACTTCCCCGGTAGTCTGCTCATAGGTTCGTACATCCTGAGCTATACCACTGGCTCCGGCCACATCCAATTGAAAGAGGTCTTTCCCCTCCAATACGGCAGGAGCAAAATAGACCAGAGACAAGACGACGAAGACAACAGCAATCAAAGCACCTGACAAATATCGTTGTAGTGACTTAGGTATATTCATTAGATTTGCTCTATATCAGCTTTAATGCAATACTATTACTGCGCCAAAAATACCTCAAAAAGCCTACATCCCCAAAAGGTAACACTTCTGGAGAATATCCTGTCTAGAGGTAAGACAACCTAAACATTTTCTCTGGAATAAGGTACTCACAAGAAAGCTCATGCAAGCTTCTAGAGGTGATGGCATCAATACGTTCGAAAATTGTCTCCAAATCCTCTACGTAATTGTAATGTAGATAAGTCTTCCCCATAGAAAGGAATGTTTGCTCACGCTGATCGCTTCCGACAAGGAGCTGCCCTTTAATCTGGCGTTTAATGCAAGCCAACTCACCTTCTTCGATAGGCTCTTCCACCAGTCTCCTTAGCTCCTCCTCTACGAGCTCCACGGCTCTGTCAACTTGCTTCTTGGCACACCCAAAGTAGATAGCCAGGAGCCCTGTATCCGTATAAGCAGCGTAGCTACACTCAACATGATAAGCGATGCCATTACGTTCGCGCAGAGCTAGATTGAGCCGAGAGTTCATGCCTGCCCCTCCAAGTATATTCGAGAGAACACTCATCTCTAGCCTTCGCTCATCATGCATGTGACAGGCATACCCCCCCATAATTACGTGCCCCTGGCACGTTCCCCGATGCCTAACAATCTGCTTAGGCTTTATCGTTGATTGCCATGGAAGAAGAGGAGTAGCAATGTTTGCTTGTGCTTGCTCAGGAAAATAGGTATTGCACGCCCCAATTAACACATCCACGTCAATAGTTCCTTGACAAAAGATTACCATGTTCTCAGGGCGATAATACTTCTCTAGGAAGCGACGACAGCTCGCCCTAGTCTGCCTCGCCACCGATACCTCCGTCCCAAGTATATTATGCCCCAAAGCATGCCCACGAAATAGAACATTCTCAAACTCATCGAATATTAGCTCTGATGGACTATCATGATACGAATGTATTTCATCGATGACGACTGCCTGCTCCTTGCTCAACTCCTCCTCTGGAAATTGACTATTACGTACGATATCCGCCATCAGATGCAATGCCCGGTGTACATATTCTTTAGGGGACACACAATAGAGAATGGTTTCTTCTTTGCTCGTATAGGCATTCAATTCGCCTCCTACACCTTCAATACGTTCAATGATTTGAGTAGAGCTGCGAAGCTTCGTCCCCTTAAAAAGCATATGTTCTAAGAAGTGAGCTAGGCCATACTCTAGGCGACCTTCATCACGAGTACCAGCACGCACTCCGAAGCCAAGGTAGACATTCGGGCCATCTTGAGGACGGAATATCAGCCTAAGCCCCGAAGGCAGTGCATGAGTTTGATAGGACATAGTCTTCATTTAGACGTGATAATGGCGACTATCTCCGCCAATACCAGCAGAGATAGTCGCCATCAGATTGTAAGTTACTCTATATTTAGTCCCTACTACTACCAAGGAAACGCAGTAGATATAGAAACAAATTGATAAAATCCAAGTAAAGAGTAAGCGCGCCAAGTACAGAGAGTTTTTTTACATCCTGGCTATCCTCACTGGCCACAGCCATCATCCCCTTAATCTTTTGGGTATCATAGGCTGTCAATCCCGTAAAGATAAGGACACCAATACCTGAGATGATCATCTGCATCATACTGTTCTGAAGAAAGAGGTTCACCACGGTGGCAATGATCAACCCAATAAGCGCCATAAGCAAGATGCTTCCCATCTTACTTAGGTCTCGCTTGGTCGTATAGCCAATCAGGGCCATTGCTCCAAACGTGCCAGCAGTAACGAAGAATGTCGTAGCAATAGATGTGGCTGTATAAGCAGCAAAAATAACGCTAAGCGTCAGGCCATTGAGTATGGAATAAACACCAAAGCAAGCTGTAGCGGTCCCAAAGCTCATGCTCATAATCCGAGCACTCAAATACCACACCAAAGCAAGCTCCGCAATCATTAGCCCCCAATAGAGAATAGAATTTGAGGCAATAGTATAAAAAAACGACGGCGAATTGAAAGTCAGCATTGCTGTAAGGGCCGTAATACTTAACCCCATGGTCATCCAAAGAAACACTCGCTGCACAAGTGAGCGCTGGAGCGAAGCATCCTGATAGACGTACTGCTCTCTACTTTCGCTCGGTGAATAATAATTTTGATTGTTCATAGTCTTTACCTACTTTACATGTATATCTCAAAAACATCAGCGTCTACTCGCTGATCAATGCTACAAATATAGCACTTATTTATATCCATTCTTTGTCATAGTTGTGTTCATGGTATTTCTCGCTTCTATGTGAGCCCCCATAAACGCCAAATAACTAAGGGATAACGATTTATCCACTTAGCCATTTGCTTTCTCCGTGATTGGGCTGGCGATTATTAGAGCTGTTCATATCACTTTGTTTGTTAGATGTTTATTGATGCTCCTCTGATATTAGGTATCACGTCCGTGTCCTGATATATTGCTTAGCTTCTGTGTAGACATCCTCCCAGGCAGCGATAGATATAGTCTTTGCTGTCTTGGTTGCTCCTAGGACGAGGGCTTGTCCTGAGCCTCATTCTCTGTCGCCATTGGGTCTAGCTCAGGGTGACGCTTGAGGTACTCGTCACGCAGAGGCAGGCTGATGATGTGCGACATCGTGATGATGTTTAGCTTGACGGGTTCTGTTTGCCCTGTTTCGGGGTTAAGCACCTCGTAGGGGTCGGGGGCGAGATATAGGAAGTCCTTAATGGGCTTAAAGTAAGGCTCATTAAACTTGTTGTAAGCGACATAGTAGGCTTGCTCCTCAACATCGTAAGCCGTTTGGGGCTTCTTCTTCTCTAGGGCGCAAATCAAATCCTCTAAATGCTCCTCTAGGAGTTTTTTTGCTCCGCTTGCTTCGTATAGTATCAAGCCGACAGGTGTCAGCTGCCTTGGACTTTGCTTTTGGGATATACTCTCTATCATATCGTTGTCTTTTTTCATTACCCACTCTGAGATTTTGGAGAGGACGTGATCCATACGAGTAAGTTTCTCCTCGATCTGCTCTTTCCAACAATCTGTACTTATCTTCCATTCTGAGTGTGTCTCGGTCTTTGCCTCTGTACGCATCAAGCGACTTTCTGATTGTTCGCTTTTGCTTTTGAGGTCGGAGACATCCTGCTGAACCTCGGATAAAGATACCTCTATCTTCTCCAATCGGTTGTCTGTGCGTTCGTTTCTATCTTTTAGACTAGAGACATCTTGCTGAACTTCGGATAGAGATACCTCCATTTTCTCTAAGCGACTGTCCGTGCGGTCGGCTCTATCCTTTAGGTCAGAGATGTCGTGCTTAACGTCTTTCCACATCGCAGAAATACGCCAAGTAGACCAAAACGTAAGCCCCACCATCGCTAGTAGAAGCCCTAGGGTCGGGGAATGGCTAAGTAGCCACGCTATGATTGTGTCCATATACTTAATAGTGTTTCTAATTATGGCGAATTTGCCAAAATTAGATCTACCGCCCTGCTTACGCTTTACCCTAAATTCTTGATCCCTCCGAGAACCTCGAAGACGGCACGGATAACGCCCTTGGGGATGTCCTGCTCGTCATATTCGGGGTTAATCGGCACGAGGCGGAAGCACTCTTGCTCCGAGGAGCGTCTTATGCGCTTGATGGTGCGCTGCCCGTCCTGCGTCACGACTGCGTAAATCCTATCATAGAAGAGGAACTCCGCCCAACGTTCTATCGGGCGGAGGGCTACGGCATCGCCACTGCGCAGCTCGGGGCTCATACTATCGCCTACGACATTGACCCAAAACACGCCCTCACGATTGAACGGCTTGTAGTCGATGTAGTAGCTCGGATAGATGTTTGGGCTGTCGATGAACTCCCCGAAGCCCCCCATAAAGTCCACATCGTAGTAGGGGCGACCCACTGGCTCGCCATCGTCCACGATGCGCGGCGTAGTCACTCCGTCCGCCTCGCTCGGATGCACGACCCGAAGATTGACCAAGCCCTCGGTCGCTTCTTCCCCCTTGTCCGCCACTTCGGGGGCTGCCTCCTTCAGCATCGAGCCTTTGCCAGTAAGCAGCCAAACCTCCTCCAAGTCTGTATAGAAGTTCAATATCTGTTCTACAACTTTTCTAGATAAATCTCTGCCATCCTTGCGTGATTTGCCGATTGTACCAATGGATAGGGATAAATCTTTAGTGACTATATTGTCATTTAATCCCCTCATTTCCATATACCTGTCAAATCTATCTACTACTCGCTCCATAGATATTGAATTAAATTCTAATCAGAACATTTGGATGCATAGAAAAAACTTCTACCTTTGCATTACCGAAGCGAACCAACAAGGCTACGTGAGCCGAGTGCTTCGGTCTTGCAAATCTAGCGAAAAGGCTAAGTAAACGCAAGAGCGGTCTTTGACATACTTGATACAGAGCTATAAGATAGAAAATTATCAGGGCTAAATCACCACAAACTAGGCGCAGTGTAGTGGATGGGATGCAAGGCGGCAAGGCGGCAAGGCTGAGGGCGCAGGGAGCGTACTGGAGTACGTGACCTAGCCCGAGTGCCGAAGCCAACACAGCAGACCGCCGCTACACAGGCCTCGGAGTTTAGCCGAGTAATTAACCAATATAGCCGTCAGCCCTAGACCTATCGTGCTAGGGGTGGAGCGTGGGGTGAGTGAATGAATAGGTTTGCCATAACGACTGAGTTTAGCCGCCACGCCAATCGGGCTTCGCAGGCCTCTGACGGCACTACGATTATTAACAACTAAACAAGGTAAGACAATGGCATTGACTTTCAGATGGGCTCATTATAATGCGACAGAAGCAATAGATATTGAGCGCGATATAACGCTGGCAGACATCATCAAAGAGAAAGGGCGCAAACCTCTTTATCGTGTCTTTAGCAATCGCCTAGAGGGCTGCGAAGAACCAAGGCAATTCAACACAGAAGAGGCAGCGAGAACTTGGGTCGAAGAGGCTTATGTGAAGTGGCTTTCTTCAGCCGTTTAGGGCGACTTCTTTTAGCCGTGTGGGCAGACCACCTAGGGCGGAGCGACACCGCCACACGGCACGAGCCTAGGGTACTATAATAATGAGAAGATAGTCCACAGATGTCTATGAAACAACCCTAAGGGTGCGGGCGGAGACAAGCGGTCGAAGCCCCACCGCCCTAGGCTTAGCCGTGGCTGACGCAGCGTTTAGGCGGAGCGACACCGCCCACGGCACGAGTTAAGAACCAACAACAAAACCAACAAGACATGAAAGCGATGAAGATTATTTGCTCCACGCTGGCTGGGCTGAGCATTCTATGGAGCGTGTACTGCATGTTCGTCTCATGGGGCTTCGGGGCGCGACAGTTGATTTTTTCGAGCTTCTTTCCGCTGATGTGCTATCTCTTTTACACGGTGCAGCGAGACTATTATCGGTGGAGGGAGCAACGCGCGCGACATCAGCGCTTCCTCGAGGAGCTTAGACACAAAGAGACCGCAGAGGCGGAGCGAGCAAGGGCAAACAGACCAACCGAAAGAGAACGCTATGACAGATATTCAGCTTAAGCGCAAGCTCGATGCCCTAGAGCGCGGGCAGAAGCGCATCCTCAGCCTCCTAGAGCGTCAGCTTGAGCGTTGGGTCTCCGTCCGTGAGGCGGCAAGCATCATAGGGGTAAGCAAGTCGCGCGTCTATGCCCTCGTCAGGGACGGACGGCTATCGAGCCGCCGAGACACCGATGGCGACACCAGAGGTAAGACCTGCATCAAGCAGAGCAGCATCATGGCCTACCTAGACGATGGGCAGGCTCAGTAACAAACCAAATAACAAGACAATGAAGCAACATAAATTCACAATCATCTTAGACTACAGACTACGAGAATACATCCCCGAGGGAGCGTACAGGCGGCTGATGCGCCTAGAGCTGTGCGAGGCATTCGGCTTAGAGGGGGCAAATAAAACCGTCCTCTTGAACCAGCGAGCCAAGCGCGGCAAAGAGCCGACCGCCTCGCAGCTACAGGCGATGAAGCGTATCTTCCGCAAGTACGGCGTGCCGCTGGAGCTGATGTTCGACCCCGTCGAGGGCGAAGCCTAAGGCTACCACCATCAATTATGGTAACGGCTTAGCCGTGGGCGGTTCGTCTCCGCCTCGTCCCACCAAACAAATTCAAACACGATATAGAATATGTGTAGATACTTCAGCCACGATGTCGGGGCACATTACCACCGCAAGATTAGGCGGCTCAGGGGGGTGCACGGTTGGGCAGGCTACGGCTTGTATTGGGCAATCCTCGAGCTATTGCGAGAAGAGGACGAGGACGGCTATACGCTGCCCTTGGACTACAACGCCCTCAAGGCTGCCTTTGGCGTGCCTGCCAAGAAGATAAAGAGCATTGTCGAGGGCTTCGGCTTGTTCGTTATAGACGAGGAGCGGGAGGTCTTCTACAGCCCTGGGCTTATCGAGCGGATGCAGCTGATGCGCCACAAGTACCAGCCCCCCACGCCAGCGGACGACCCACCCAAAGCGGACGAGGACGAGCGCAAGGCAGAACTAAGCCGCAAGCGAGCCGAGGCAGGTAGCAAGGGGG
>JAUMYQ010000042.1 GCA_030528555.1 Porphyromonadaceae bacterium
GCCCCTCTGGGGATATTCTTTCTATTTGCGTTGCACTTACTACTGGAAAATACAGAGGACTTTCTACCCATGCAGAAAAATGCTACAGCCATTGATCCGGAAAAGATTGATTGGCGTATGCTCGAAGATCTCGGGTTGAGCCGAGAGAAACTCGAAGCGAGTGGGGCTTTAGAGAAGATGCTCAACTGGCAGAAGAGCGACCTTGTGGGCATTGCTGTACCTTATGGCAACAGCTCTATTTATACAGAGGCACGCCTCGCTTTCCGCACCGATGATAATGGTAACATTGGTCTTGCCGTGCATGCTATGCGTAAAGAGCCTCAGTTGGATTTCCCCTATATGGGACACATGTTTACTCCGGAAGAGAAGGAACAACTTCTCAAAACAGGTAACCTTGGAAAAACCATTGAAGTAACTCCGAAGAATGGCGAGTCTTTTGCCGCCTATGTATCTATTGATCCACAGACTAACGAGGTTATCGCACTGCGTGCCGACCGTGTCTCTATTCCCAAGGAGATTAAGGGTGTCACTCTCTCTGACATCCAGTACAAAGACCTTGTAGAAGGTAAGGCGGTGAAAGTAGAAGGCATGACCTCGAAGAATGGCAAATCCTTTGATGCAACCTTGCAGGTAAATGCAGAGAAAAAAGGTATCGAATTTATCTTTGGTGAAAGCAAAAGTCTCCAAGAGCGCCAGAGTCAACAGCAGAAGCAAGGAGGAGTGCCTCATAAACTCTGTGGTTTGGAGCTAACCGAGAAACAGCGTGAAGCATTGAACAGTGGCAGTACACTCTATCTCAAAAATATGGTAGATAAGGAAGGTAAGAGCTTTAATGCCTATGTGCGTATGGATAAGGAGCAGAATCGCCCACGCTTCTTCAAATACAATCCGGACAAGAAACAGGGAAATGGCAAAGTTGAAGCCGTGGCTGAAGAACACAAGACGCAGGTAGCGGTCAATAACCAAGGTAAGACCAACGAAGCCACTAAGCATTTAAAAGAACCACTCAAATCCGGCCAAACACAGCCCTCGGCAGAGCAAAAAGAGAAGCAAGAGAGAAAGACACAACAGCGTCGTGGACGCAAGATGTAACCCAATAACACAAGATTAACCAACCATGATAACATGTATTATTGCTGAGAAACCCTCGGTAGCTCGTGATATTGCTCGTATTGTAGGGGCAAATACGAAACAGGAGGGATACCTTGAAGGAGGTGGCTACCTCGTAACTTGGGCGATGGGACATCTCATTACGCTGGCCATGCCCGAAGTTTATGGCTTTTCTACCTATAAAGCCGAAGACCTACCCATTCGTCCTGATCCCTTCCAACTCATCGTTCGCCAAGTCCGCAAGGACAAGGAGTTTTCTGATGATCCTGCCGCTCTAAAACAACTGAAAGCCATTCGTCATTGCTTTGGTTTGGCAGAGCGCATCATCGTAGCAACCGATGCTGGAAGAGAGGGAGAGTTGATATTTCGCATGATTTATCAATACCTCGACTGCCACAAGCCATTCGACAGACTCTGGATTAGTTCACTTACAGATAAAGCTATCCGTGAGGGCTTAGCTCAGGTGAGAGCAGGGAGAGACTATGATAACCTTTACTATTCCGCTAAAGCTCGAAGTGAGGCTGATTGGCTTGTAGGTATCAATGCCAGTCGGGCCTTGTCGATCGCTCGTAAGGGGGGGTACTCTTTGGGACGTGTACAGACACCAACGCTCGCGATGGTATGCCGTCGTTACCTTGAAAACAAGAACTTCTCTTCTGTCCCTTATTGGAGAGTGAATGCCTTAGTGGAGAAGGAGGGCATCCACCTCAAAGCCATTAGCACAAACAACTTCGATAATGAAGTCTCGGCACAGACTGCTCTCTGTGCCCTCCACAGTCAGGGCCGATTGGCCGTATCATCGCTCACAAGAAAGGTAGGAACTACTCCTCCACCACTCTTGTATGATCTTACCACACTTCAGAAGGAGGCAAATCGGAAGTATGGCTTCTCGGCAGACAAGACACTCTCAATAGCTCAATCTCTCTATGAGAAGAAAGTCGCAACCTACCCACGTACAGGCAGTCGTTACATCAGTGAAAATGTCTTCGAGGAAGTTTCTGCTATTCTCAGTATACTTGGAGAGGGCTTGACAGCTCCTCTCAACCGTCATAGCGTGGATAATGGTAAGGTCACCGACCATCATGCCATTATCCCAACCGGAGAAAGGGCATTGGGGCTCAGTGCAGATGAAAACACCATCTATCAGATGATTTGTACGCGCTTTATCGAAGCCTTCTCTCCGAACTCAGAAGAGGAGCGTATGCAGGT
>JAUMYQ010000023.1 GCA_030528555.1 Porphyromonadaceae bacterium
AAGTTCGGGAAGTTTTTTTTGAAAGTTCCCGAAGATTTTTTTGCCTAAAGCGGAGGATTAATAATCGATTAAAAACAAGACAGTTATAAATATATTTAGAAATAAAAGAAAACCTCCTCTTTCTTGTTAGATTTAGAGACATGTCCTGATTAAAAAGCTAGGATGGGAGGTGGCACTTAGTGCCACCTCCCATCCTAGCTTTACCCAAACAAGGTAGACAAGGCGCTACAACGAATCGGAGTATCCTACCATACTACTAGGGCGTAGCATCAGAGCACCACTCTTCACGTTTGCGACCATTAAGGTCTTCATCCCTCTTAAACAGCCTTATAGCTACGCTTCTTTCGCGAACCCCAATGTCTGTGGCATAATACATCTCAACATGCTTCTGCGGCACATTCAAACGCGTGTAAGTACCACATCGATACGCTCGTTTTCCTGAAATAACCTCATAATTAGATAGTGACAAATAGTATCCAGCAAGACCTGGCTCTAGCTCTGAGATTTCTCGGTCAGTATTTTGTGCGTTCAAAAGGCTCCTAAGACCACCTGCCGCTGGTAACATCCTATGTATGCTCGTAGGGCCCGTCCAAAACCTCTCGTCTTGAGCTGCAAGCTGCTCCAGCGTCATATCCGCCATCGCATTACCAAGATAAACTACATCGATCTTTAGCCCTGTATGCTTAGATCCTTTTTTAGACCAACACACATCCTCTCCGAGCAATGTATATCTATATGCACAGAGCAGCGTATTGTCTGGGGCTGGAGTATGTAAATACATCTGTCCCTCAACACTAGTAGCCGTCTGACAATGGGGATGCTTACCAAATCTCAATGCATAGACGATATTTTTGTTTGAGGATATTACTGGTTGAGAATACCTACTGATATAGATCTGACGAAGAACATCGGGATTTGATGCTCCCTCACCTGTGGTCATAAACTCCTCCACCGACCTAGGATTGGGATGAGGCAGATTTTCATAGAATCCGATAGCGGTGGTCTTGGACCCAGGAAAAACGCTCCACCAATCCTCGATGTGCGGGATGCGGTACCTGTCACCAAGCACAGGTATGTCTAGACATCCGCCACCACTCTGAGGTACAAGCTTAACCGAAATGCGCTCCCTAGACAAATCTTTCGCATTAGGATTGAGAACAGGGTCGGACGTTCCCGAAGCAACAAACCAGTTGTAGTAGCCAGAGGCGTCATTGTCGTGCGTCTCAGCAAACCTGAGAGAACCTGTGTATCGGCTATTAGGTGAGAAATTCCCCTGATTGGCTACCTCAGTAGGAATGTCTACTAAGCCTTCTCCTCCCTGAAGGTTATACTCGGTCAGGTACTCGATCGGTAGAGGTACACGCTTAGTAATGCTAGAGGCCAAGTGATGTACCGTATGATCTTTTACCTGCGTATTGACCTTAGGCTCGTAATCCGTGAAGTACAGATTAGTATAGTCGTGATGCCAATCAGATGCCCCACGAACGGCCCCACGGACCAAAACTCTGGTCTTGAGTGGTAAGTGATAGCTTACCGCTTGAGGCCTTTTCATAACCCAAGCATAGTAAGTTTTGCTATAGTCCTGAGGCAGTTTGGTATCCCCCACTATGGGTAGCTCCTCTACCTGCTTGAGGCTATACTCCATGATAGGGAAGCATGTACCCTCTCCCTCGGCATGCCATATAGGCAAAGTGCTGACCGTCGGCCTGGTGCTGAAAGTAAATGCTCCCTGGTCCGTATATAGAGAAGACCACACCTGGAAGCCTCGCATGGTAAAGGTCTTTTCTTCACTCGGAGTAGTCTGCTGGCTGGGGAAAGACTTTGTAATCTCGTTTGCAAATCTGTATCCAATGACAGAGCCAAGAGGCTTGAACATAACCTTATCCTTGCCCTCTGCATGAGCCACCAGCGTGGTAAACTCTCGCTTGCTCGTCTTGAGCTCCATCCAAGGGAAAGCATAGGGGACCTCTAGATTAACCTGATCTCCTACATTCGCTCCCCGAAGCTCTCGAGTAGGCTCGATATACACCTTACGCCCCTGCATAACTCCCCCGATGATACCAGATACATACCACTTTCTATCGGGATCGTCAAAAAGGTTATCCTCATTGACAATCGAGATAGAGTTGGCATCCAGGTTCTCTGTATCGGTGGTTAGCCTCAGCGTTTGAGTATCTTCTATATACTTCCAACGGAGTGTCTTAACCTCCAAAATACCATCGCTGCTGCAAAGTGCCGTATGTACAGGCACTTCATCGCCATCCTCAAGGAACGGCCTCGGAAGCATGTCCTTAGCCCCCTCCACGATATAAAGAGGAAGCCCCCTAGTACCGCCCTCCAAATTGATCTCAAGATCCAAGGCTACAGTAGAGGTTTTACCCCCTCCCTGTACTTTGGGCTCTGCATCCTTGTCTTTACAAGAAAAAAGTACTCCTACAGCCAAAACGCCTGTGAGGATATGATAGGAAAGTGTTTTGCCGAATAATCTATAATACATACTTCTTTTACTACTTTTTATAATCTATCTACACGCTTATCTCTTCTCCAATAGTCTAAGTTCTTCATCAGAACCTTACCCTAGAGGTCCTCACCCTCTATAAAATCTTCAAAATACCCTTCCACTGAAAGTGTTACCAAAAGGCTTTGATCACTGAAGGTCTCTAAGAGCTCTCCTCGAGGCTTTACATACTCTTCTTTCATAGCTTTGAAACAATTGCTAGTTAAACATTATATTCTAATCTTGTCGAAAATTAACATAAATCTACAGATAATTTGAAATTTTACATCTAAAAACAAATCTCAGATGTCTCATATATCTCTCTTTTACAGCAGAATACACAGAATTAAAAATAGGATAAATTTTAACAATATAGAGGATATTTAGTACGATATTGTACTGATTTTCAAATACTAGATTATAAGATTTTAGAGCAAAACTTGGCTCAATTCTGAGGATGTAAGCGACCTCTCATCGAATGTATAAAAGTATCACTTGTCTATTTCGTAGAGAGATCGTAACTTTGATGCCACAAATCATGGGGATGGATTGGCTTTGACAGCATGACGAAGTGGTTTGTAAGCATGTAGTGCGTGGATACCCAGCACTATAATCTCGGATATCAACCAATTTAGTTGGCGAAAACAATTACGCTCTTGCTGCGTAGTCGAAGTACAGTAGACTAATCGCTTAATCGCTGCTCCAGTTGTGGCGACAAGACATCACCCAGAGAGCCCCTGAATCTGAGGCGAGCTGAATATGGTGGTGCCGAAAATTCGGATTCCGCTCGTGCAACGCTCTCTAGCACGAGTTCGACCTAGAGAGCTAAGGGATGGGCTGGTCGTTTCTGCCGCACTCCATCCTCGACAACCGAAAGAGAAACTAAACATGTAGAAAGCAAATTAGTTCCGTGTTTGGACCGGGGTTCAACCCCCCGCATCTCCACAACGCTTGGGGGCGCAGCTGCTAGCTGCGCCCCCAGTATATTTACTCTAGCGGTGTAAGCGAGCAGACTTAGCGAGGTCTTTGTACCTTTGTAACGGTTGGGGCTCGCCCCATACCATAACGACAGCGCAACAACGTACTAAATAGCTATCCGACAATGTCACTATATGCCTCTAGGTTTGAGCAACGGACTCTCATCCGATCAGCCAAGACATCGCCCGCCTACTTGTGCCGCTCCCACAAAACTGCTCCTAACCAAGGTTTGAAACCCTCCAGGTTAACTGCTGAAATGAGGCTCAACATAGGAGGGGCCTACCCTCAAGAACTACCAAGTGGAGGTAGGCAGCCCATTAACTCGGCCTGCAACCACGACAAAAGGGGCATATATAGCAACAACACGACTGTTCTCAACTGATAGAGCTTATGTGGAAACAGATTAGTATCCCCAAGACTATTGCCAAGAACCTACGCATCATCTCGAGCTTTGCGCTCTTGGCACTCATCATCA
This sequence comes from Porphyromonadaceae bacterium, assembly GCA_030528555.1. Lineage (GTDB taxonomy): Bacteria > Bacteroidota > Bacteroidia > Bacteroidales > Porphyromonadaceae > Porphyromonas. The sequence continues at coordinate 3,951 of JAUMYQ010000023.1, forward strand.
CACTGATAGCCCCACAGGAGAAGGGCTTTCAATACCAGTTTAGTAAGGGTAAGCCTTGGCAGTATGACCTGCTGACAGCCCCTTATGACTTTCCCATCTACAAAGCTGAGCAGCGCATCAAGGCCGAGCAGGACAGCATCCGCCAGAACATCAAGCCAGTCTACACGTTGGATAAAGACCTCGAGGGCTTCATGCTGTCGGAACTTAAGGACGACTACGAACGCAAGATGCATCAGACTGTGCCTCGCCCCTACTACATCTATGTCGTAGAGCAGATGCGTAAGCTCTATCGTAGGGGACTGATTGATGCCAATCAGCTAGCAGAGCTACGCAAGCAGGGCAAGCTAGAGATCAGTCTACTAGGGCAGGACAACGTAATGGAGCGAGTTCCCATCACTCGCTTCTACACACTAGGCGAAGCGTACGACCTGCTCTTCGATCACCTGCCCCAAGAGCTAGACCGCAGTACACTGAGCACGATGGGGCTGTCCCACTACCTGCGCGACAACATCCTATACAACGAAGAACTAACGAACCAAATACTCGAGCGAGACCTCAGTACTCTCTCCTCCTCCGTTGGGATGATACAGCGAGGCGAGCGTATCATCGACAAAGGAGAGATCGTCACACCCTATACCTACAGCTTGCTGCGCTCCCTCGCTCTGGAGCAAGCACAACGTACGGGGACTTCGCTCCAGACGATCGGCACAAGCATCGGCATTTTCCTCTCCTTAGGGTTGCTCTTCTTCGTGCTGGCGTTGTATCTCATCTTTTTCTTCCCAAGCTTTACGAGCGAGCGCAAGAACATTCTCTTCCTTCTCATATCCCTAGGGCTATTCATCGGCTTTACCGCCCTAAATGCTCAGTACGAACTAGTGCATATTTACGTTGTCCCATTCGTGATGGCAACGATACTTATCCGCACCTTCTTCGACTCCAACATTGCACTCATCAGTCACATTGTCTGCGTCTTCGGGTCGGCCATCTTTACTCCCGACCCACTAAGCTTCATTCTCATGCAGAGCGTTGCAGGCTTCGTTGCCCTCATCGCAATGCAAAATCTTAGCTCTCGGGCACAGCTCATCCGTACGGCCTTCCTTGTCTACGTCACCTATATCGTGATGTCCACCTCAACGGCCATCATGACCCAGGGGGAGGTGAGTGACAACCATTGGTTGCCCTCGCTCTACTTCGCCATCAACCTTGTTTTTCTCATGTTTGCCTATGTGCTAGCCTTCCTTGTAGAGAAAACATTTGGTTATGTATCTAATGTAAGCCTCGTAGAGCTAAGTGACATCAATACCCCTCTCCTTAGGGAGCTAAGCGAAGTAGCCCCAGGTACATTCCAACACTCCCTGCAGGTCTCCATACTCGCTACCGAGGCTGCCAGCAAGGTAGGGGGCGATGTACAACTCATCCGTACGGGAGCACTCTACCACGATATAGGAAAAATCAAGAACCCCTCCTACTTCACCGAGAACCAAGGCGAAAACAATCCTCACCGCCTGCTGCCATGCAAGGAGAGCGCACAGATTATCATCCGTCATGTGTCGGACGGTATTGCCCTAGCTCAGAAACATAACTTACCAGAGCAAATCATCGACTTCATCCGCACGCACCACGGTATGGGCATGACCCGCTACTTCTACAACACCTACTGCAACGAACATCCCCATGAAGAGGTAGACCCCACACCCTACACCTACCCTGGGCCCAACCCTCGGACCAAAGAGCAGGGTATCTTGATGCTCTCCGATGCAGTTGAAGCCTCAAGCCGAAGCCTCAAGGAATACACCGAGGAGGGCATCCGAGGGCTACTCGAGCGCATAGTAGATGGCATTGTTTCGGAGGGACTCCTCAACGACACTCCTCTGACCTTTAGAGATATCAAGACTATCAAAGATGTCTTCTTCGTCAAGCTCAAAACCATGTACCACGCTCGTATCTCCTATCCAGAGAAGCAAGTATGAACCCAGTCTTCCTAATTGGCTATATGGGCTCAGGCAAGAGCACCATCGGGCGCAAGCTGGCCGATGAGCTAGGCTGGCATTTTATTGACACGGATGTCTTCATCGAGGCTCGCTTTCGCCAGAGGGTAAGCGATATGTTCGACACCGTGGGTGAGGAGGTCTTTCGTCGTCGCGAGCGCGTGGTCATCGAGGAGCTGTCAGGGATGCAAGACTGCATCATCGCCACAGGCGGAGGGCTCCCTTGTCATAGCGACAATATGAAACTGCTCACGGCCTCGGGTCTTACCGTATACCTCTCGGCTAGCGATGAAGCCCTAGCTTCTCGACTTGAGCTTTGCAAACGCACGCGCCCCACCATTCGACATAAGAGTGGAGCAGAGCTGCTCTCTCACGTCAGCGAGGCCATGAGCTCTCGGAGGCTGGTCTACCAGACGGCAAAGCTAGTACTACCTGTAGAACATTTATCTTCACCCGAAGACGAGCTGAAGCTGGCCAAAGAACTAGCCACTCGGCTGCGCAGCCTAGATCCATGGTAATCGTCTCACACTCCTTCCCACAATCAAACTCATGATTACAGCTAAGCAAATCAGCAAGACCCTTGGCTCACTCCAGATCCTCAAGGGCATTAACCTAGACATTCACCCAGGCGAGATTGTCTCCATTGTTGGCCCTAGCGGTGCAGGTAAGACAACGCTTCTACAAATCCTTGGCACACTCTCGGAGGCTGACCCTGGCAGCTCATTAAGCATCCAGGGACAGGAGGTTCTGGGACTGAATGAGCGAGCCAAGGCTAAGCTAAGAAACCGCTCAATTGGCTTCGTCTTTCAGAGCCACCAATTACTGCCAGAGTTCACCGCTCTGGAGAATGTAATGGTCCCAGCCCTCATCGGAGGGATGAGTAAGCGAACCGCCAAAGAGCGAGCTAAGGAGCTACTCACCAACCTTGGACTAATCAAGAGACAAGGTCACAAACCCAGCGAGATGTCGGGAGGAGAATGCCAAAGGGTAGCCGTAGCAAGAGCCATGATGAACCGCCCTACCGTGATACTGGCAGACGAGCCATCGGGCAGCCTGGATACGCACAACAAGGAGCAGCTACACCAACTATTCTTCGACCTCAGAGAGCAACTAGGACAGACTTTCGTCATTGTCACACATGACACCGAGCTGGCCGAGCGAGCCGATAGGATGATTTATCTCAAGGATGGGCGCATTGAGCGCATAGTCCACAATCAGGCTAGCCAGGCCATACAGAAATAAGAGATTGAGGGTATGAAAAGTCGATTCCTATTCTTCGGAAAAGCCGAGCGAAGCATACTGGCTATCATGGCCGTCATCGTCACCTCTGGGCTACTGCTTATGGGGCGAGAGCCAAGTCAGTCTCCCCTAACCGATCCTTTGCAAGGCGAGAGTGCGACAGATACCATCTACCGAAGTCCTGACTATGCTGGCCCACCAGAGCATCTTCGCCAACAAGGCTCTAGCACTAAGCTCAAAGTTGGCACACGAGTAGACCTCAACTCGGCCGACTCTGCCCTTCTCACCCAAGTACCAGGCATTGGCCCGACGTTCTCTCGGCGCATAATTCGCTTCCGAGAGCGGCTCGGAGGCTTCTATACCGTGCTACAACTACAGGAGGTCTATGGAATAGACGAAGATAAGTTCCTCGAACTACGCCCTTGGTTCCGCATCCAAACGCCTCCCAGAACCTATCGCCTTGAAGAGCTGAATCCCGATGCCCTACCTCAGCATCCCTATCTAAACTATCAGCATCAAAAGGCTCTGCGCAGGCTCATCCACCGCCACGGAGTAGTCAAACGCTGGAGTATGCTTATGCGCGAGGCGAGCTTCAGCCGAGATGACAGCATCCGCCTCTGTCACTACTTCCTAGAGACCCCCAAAGTAGAGGACGTTCGAAAGTAAAATAGCAGAAAGACGATACAATAGCAAAGCGGAGCAACCTGGTAGGTTGCTCCGCTTTTATCTAAAAATGTAAGGAAATCCGAATCTAGCAAATGCGACCGCACAAGACAAACAGCAGCTAGCACAACGGACTCCGTACCATATAAAGTCTAATAGAAGCGAGCGCGATTATCCTCTACCTTCAGGCTCTGAACCAACTCTGCAAAAGCACGCTGCCCAAGCTGACGACCTACACCGCTGGCCTGCTGCATGCTCTGTGCCGATATTGCTGTGGCATCGGCTGGCTCTGTAGCATAAGGCTGAAGCACGATCACTTCGCTATTACTAGCAAAGGGCTTGGAGAGCTGACCGATAGGCGTAGTCATCGCCTGACCATTGAAAGCAGCCCCCTCTCTGCCACGCACTACATAACTTACCCCTACGAGGGTATCGATGCTAGCATTCATATCCGCTGCATAAGCTTCGAGAGTGGTTAGTCCCTTAGCCGCAAGTTGAGTAGCCAAAGCCTTGGCTCGCTTCTCCGTCTCGAGGTAAGAAGCAATCTGCTCACGTACAGCAGCAAGAGGCGTGTAACCAGCTGGGTAACTCTTGTCGAGCGATGCTACTACGAGATAGTCCGAGCCACAACGATATACCTTGTCTACCAACTCTCCCTCCTTAGCATTCATGGCCCAGGTAATCACAGGACGAGAGCTTGGGATACCCCCCAACTGAGGCTCATCGGTAGACACCGATACGGAACGCCTTACCAAGAAGCCCTCTACCTCAGCCTTAGCAGCCATATCGGCAAACGAACCACCAGCAGCAAGAATCTTATTGAGTGCGTCATAGCGAGCGTTGTACGTCTTGCTAGAGAATACGGCTGGGATGGTCGCCGAAGCGAAGCGATATTTATCCACCACAGCTCCAGAGTTTACGGCTTTGATGAGGAACTTGCCAAAGCCTCTATCAAGCGTCACCACAGAGCCAAAAGGCGCACGGTAAAGCGTATCGAGACCGATGCTCGTTAGGGCATACTCACTGAAAGTACTATCCATCTGACCATATTGTCCAGGGAACATGAGGAGACCTCCATTCTGCGCCGTGCTTGGATCTATACTATGCTTTCGGGCCAAATCGGCAAAGTCAGCTCCCGAGGCAAGCAGAGCCATAAGACTATCTGTCTTGGTAGACATCGCACTATCTAGAGCAATGAGGCGTACGCCCATCGTACCTACGCCCTGCTTCTTATCGATGAGCTTAACGAGGCTATAGCGGTCACTCACCAGACGAGGGCTATTGACACTACCCAAGCTAGCATTGCGCAAGAACTCGATCTCCTCTGCTCCTACGCCCAGCTGATCCAAGTCGCTAGTAGTCAGATAGGCCTTGGCAACAAACTTCTCGTTGTGGCTGCGCAGCGCATCCTCGACCTGATCCATCGTACTAGCCTCGGAGAGAGCTGTATAGGCCTGCTGCATAGCCTCGGCAGCCGCAGCATAGTCTTCGCTAGAGGGCGTTACTTGTGTACTAATGTAGCTAACCTCTGCCGTTGGATAGGGCATACGGAACCCACTCTTACGCTCTTCGTAAAACTTCTTAATCTCCTCGTCCGTCGGACGGCTCGTACTGTCTACAGAAACCATTGGTGTCGTACGTACCAGGGCAACGCTACGTGTACCCATACCCGAGAGAACCTCTTCATCAAGCTTCGTCACCTTATACGAGCGACTAAGCAAAGTAAGATACTTCTCCTGTAGACGGTTGTTGATGATAGACTTCTGAAGCGTCTGCCACTGAGCACGAATAGGAGCTAGGGCAGACTGCTGCTCGGACGACATGGCAGAGAAACTCTTCTCGCTCATCTGAGAGATGAAGTCATTGACCGCCTGAGTATCGGTAGCATCGATACCAAAACGCGAGAAGAACTGACTAGCCATAGGCGAAGGGGTTACCCCCTGACCCACAAGCAGAGCATAGACCTCCTCGGGGGTAACGCGCAGACCAAGCTCTTCAGTAATTTGAGCTAGGGCAAAGTCCGTGATATACTCATTACGCAGCTGATTATTGAGCATCATACGCTGCTCATCGGTAAGGCTCCCACCCTGCCCCATCTGAGAGGTGAGTGTCTGGAAGCGTGCATCATAATCCTGGATACCGACCTCCTGGCCATTGACCGAGAGAGCCACCTGCTGCCTCTGTTGGAACCACGTACCACCAGAGCGTAGACCGTCGCCAATAATGAAAGCGAATAGAGCAACCCCGATACCGCCAACGAGCAGCCCAGCATTGTTTCTTATCTTTTCTAATACTGCCATGTGTAAGTGTTATATATATTGTTACTTATTCCTACCATTATAGTGGACACAAAAATACAAATACTCCGTGACATAGTCCCTCTTTGAGGCATAAGAGCACCAAAATTTGGGCCTATGGTCACCCAAATTGAGCATCCACCCCCTAAGAAACGTAACAATATATCTATGAGGCAATTAGAAAATCCCCTCATAGCACCAAAAAATCTTCGGGAACTTTCAAAAAAAACTTCCCGATCTTTTTGGAAAAAGATCGGGAACATTTTTTCGGGTATTCCCAAGCATTTTTTAGAATGAAGAACGAGGTGATTCTGGATAATTCGAAGAGAGTTAAACAGACACAAACAAAATGTGAGCAGATGGTAGAGATTAGATATATCTCCACAAAGACTTTATATATATCAGTTAGGGAAGAACGATCTGCCAGCCATCGTACTTAGCGACCAGTTCTGTTAGCTCTAGCTGAGTTATCTCTTGTTTGGGTGTTGTTTCTGGGTAAACTTCATGAATAAGCCGAATAGTACCGCTAACAAATATGGTATGGCTGACTTCTTCAATAAACGGCTCCAAGACGAGCATCCCAGCTCCCGTATAACCTAATCGAAGCATTCGAGCATATTTGTCGCCAACTTGTATAAAGTGAGCAGCATAAGCTGGTTGAGCGGCCGTGGAAAATATAAGGCTACAGCCCCCAGTCTGCTGAAGCATCTTGATAGACTTCTGGCTTTGATATCGTTAACTCATCAGTAGTGCCCCCCGAACTGTATTTGAAGCATCGGAACGGAGCAACCCATAGCACGGAACTATCGGTAGAGTGTATCAGGCCTCTAAGAGAACCTGTCACTCGAGTAGCATACTTGCCTCCAGGCACTTGAGCTAAGATACTGTAACGTCCAGAGGCGGTGATGTGTCTCAAACTGACAACACTTGTTGTGTCACTCAGATGTAGTCGAAGCTCTAGACTTAGGCTATCGGAGGGAAAGGGGCCAAGGCTAAGAGCCAAGATTTCTGCGTAAATGTGTGTAGTGGAGTCGTAAGGTGTGGAGGGAATTAGTTCGAAGCTCTTATTTAAAAGTTCACCCGAATAATAATAGGCGCTACTGTCTTGAAGTAAGTTCACCGAGTCAAGTATTGCCCCATGCCAGAGGCGCTCTCGCTGTTCGGATTGCGCTATGAGGTCACGCTTCTTCTCCAGAACTGTACGTAGGCGAGTGAGGCTATCGACAGAGAGGCGGTAAAAGTCGTGGAAGAGCCTTACTCGGTGCTTGGCATACCATGCCATAGTACTATCCCAATCTGATAAATGATAGCCTCGACGATCAAAAAACTCATGATATGCTCTCTGCCGAACGCTATCTGTAGCTCCTCGCTCATTAAGACTTGCCGAGAGCAAATTGAGCTCGGGAAGCGTGCTGAGTATCTCGTCTTTGCTTAACTTCCTCCAGCCTCCACTCGAGCAGGAGAGAAGGCAAAGTATAGTAAATAGTGATGAGCAGGCTCTGCGGAGCGAAGCAAGACGAGACAGCATCATCGGTTAGACTATTTTTCTTTGCCAATGCCATCAAGCATTCGGCTAAATGTTTGTCTGTAGAAAAGGAGTAGCGCGATTACACCTGTGCTGATGCAGGCATCGGCGAAGTTGAAGATCGGACTAAAAAAGATAAAGGGTTCGCCACCATACCAAGGAAACCACGAGGGGTATGTAGTGCGAATTATAGGGAAGTAAAACATATCTACAACCTTGCCATGCAGTATCTTGCCATAACCTTGGCCCCAAGGTACGAGTTCTGCAAGCTGTCCTTGGCTGCTAGTAAAGATTTCCCCATAAAAAATGGAATCGATGATATTCCCAAGACCTCCAGAGACAATTAGTCCAAGGCAAACAACGAAGCCAAGTGGATAAACGCGTTGGCGCACAAGCCTCACAAGATATAGTGCTGCTGCACTCATTGCTACGATACGGAAAAGGGTGAGGAATAGCTTACTGCCAATAGTAATGCCATAAGCCATTCCCTCATTCTCGATAAAGTAGATCTTGAACCAAGGAGCGATCTCGTGTATTTGTCCCTCAACCATCGTCATCTTCACCCATAGCTTGATGGCCTGATCAACGATGAGTAAGACAATCACCATCAGGAGTGTGAGTTTCCCCTGATGGCGATTATACCAAATATCCTTGTTATTCACCGAGCTTAGCTTCTATACTTAGGGTAGCATGGGGCACGGCTCTGAGGCGTTCCTTGGGAATAAGTTTACCTGTCTTGCGACAAATGCCATAGGTGCCATTCTCTATGCGTACGAGAGCGGCCTGAAGCCCTTGAATAAACTTATATAGTCGCTCGGCCATGTAACCGTTCTCTCCTCTTGCCAAGTTTGCAGCACTCTCCTGAAGAGATTTGAATGTCGGGGTAGTATCGCTGATGTCGTTACCAGAAGAAATAGCACCCTCACGAAGCAACTCAAAGTCGCTTATAGCTTTGGCGAGTTTCTTATTGATAATCTCGCGAAACTCTTGCAGCTCCTCTTCGGTGTAAAAGGTCTTCTCTGTACTCATATCTACAACCAGTTTTATGTTAATTACTCTGTATTCGAAGTTTAGTAAGACAATTTCTCACTGAAGTTAGGCTTTGCTAATGCCTACTTTCAGGATGAAGCTATCCATATCTAGATCCACAGGGGTAGACACCTGTGCTACCTTCTTTAGGGTCACTGCCTGAACTTCGCCAGCGATGTAGCTGCCGTGCCGCTCAAGGACGGTACTCATCTCAGGATGCCCCTCTATTTCCAGATGAATTTTATCACTGACTTCATAGCCCTTCTGTTTGCGCAGATTTTGGATGCGATTGATGAGTTCACGACTCAGTCCTTCGAGGCGAAGATCATCTGTGACAGTAACATCTAGGGCAACGGTCAGAGCTCCCTCGTTGGCAACGAGCCAGCCAGGGATGTCTTCGCTGTAGATCTCGACATCCTCTCTCTCAAGGCATACGGACTGCCCCTCGATGCTGAGCTCTAGCCGACCACTAAGCTCTAGCCGACCTATCTCGTCCTGTGAGAGCATCTGGACGTGATTAGCAAGAGCTTTCATGACCTTGCCGTAGCGAGGGCCAAGGCGCTTGAAGTCTAGCTTAATCTTCTTGACTAGAGCTCCCTCACCATCATCAACAAAGCGTAGTTCCTTGACGTTAACCTCGCTGAGGATGAGCTGGCGTACTGGCTCGATGACTGCCACCTGCTCCTCGCTAACAACAGGTACCATTAGGGTCTGTAACGGCTGTCGCACTTTGATATTGACCTTGCGACGTAGGGCAAGTACCATCGAGCTGATGATCTGGGCGGTGGACATACTAGCCTCCAACTTAGGATTAATGTGCTCCTCCTGTAGTGTGGGGAAGTCCATTAGATGTACTGATGTATTACCGCCAGTGAGGTCTCGGTAGAGCCTGTCAGCGTAGAATGGAGCGATGGGGGCCATCAGCCTGGATACTGTACTGAGGGCTACAAAAAGAGTTTGATAGGCCGAGAGTTTGTCGGCTGTCATCTCCCCAGCCCAGAAGCGACGACGGCAGAGACGTACATACCAATTACTCAGCTGCTCGGTAACGAATTCTCCGATAGCACGAACAGCTCTCGTAGGCTCGTAGGCCTCGAGCTGGATATCTACCTCCTTGATAAGGCTGCTCAGACAGGAGAGTATCCAGCGGTCTATCTCGGGGCGCTCTTCGTGTGGCACCTGGTCTGTCCCTGGATCAAAGCTATCAATGTTGGCATAGAGGGCGAAGAACTGGTAAGTATTGTAGAGAGTAGCGAAGAATTTGCGCTTTACTTCCTCGATGCCCTCGAGGTCAAACTTGAGGTTATCCCAGGGTGACGAATTGGAGATCATGTACCAACGCAAGGCATCCGAGCCGTACTTGTCGATTGTGGCGAAGGGATCAACAGCGTTCCCGAGGCGTTTGCTCATCTTATTGCCGTTTTTATCCAAGACAAGACCGTTGGAAATGACGGCCTTATAGCTGACAGCATCGGATATCATGGTCGAGATAGCGTGCAGGGTAAAGAACCAGCCACGCGTTTGGTCTACGCCTTCGGCGATAAAGCTAGCGGGGAATGCCCGTCCACTATCAATCAACTCCTTATTTTCAAACGGATAGTGCAGCTGGGCGTAGGGCATAGCCCCCGAATCGAACCATACATCGATGAGGTCTGTCTCCCGGCGCATAGGCTTGCCCGAGGGAGAGACGAGGATAATGTCATCAACAAATGGACGATGCAAGTCAATCTTGTCGTAATTCTCAGTCGTATAGTTCCCAGGTTCAAAGCCCTTCCATGGGTTGCTGCCCATCACGTTAGCAGCCACAGCTTTCTCGATTTCGTAATACAACTCCTCGACCGATCCAATACAGAGCTCCTCGCTGCCGTCTTCGGTACGCCAGATGGGCAGAGGAGTTCCCCAATAGCGACTGCGCGAGAGGTTCCAGTCTTGAAGGTTCTCTAGCCACTTGCCGAAGCGACCAGTACCAGTGCTTTCGGGCTTCCAGTTGATGGTCTTATTTAGTTCTATCATCCGATCGCGACAGGCAGTCGTGCGGATGAACCAGCTATCTAGTGGGTAGTAGAGCACAGGCTTGTCCGTCCGCCAGCAGTGGGGGTAGCTGTGGGTATGCTTCTCGATCTTGAAAGCCAATCCTTGCTGCTTGAGGTGCAAGCTAATCATCACATCAAGGCTTTCATCCTTCTCCGTCTTAGTCTCATCATAAGCATTCTTGACGAATGAACCAGCAAAAGGTGCATAAGCTGTCTCGTTTACCTGGGAGCGAACGAAGTCTGGCGCAAGGTCTTCTAGGCGATAAAGCCGACCCGAGAGGTCAACCAGCGGACGCTCGTTGCCTTCCTTGTCGCGAACGAGCAACCCAGGTACGCCATGCAACTTAGCAACCTTGTTGTCGTCTGCCCCAAAGGTGGGGGCGATATGCACGATACCCGTGCCGTCCTCGGTGGTGACAAAGTCGCCAGTGATGACACGGAATGCCCCATCAGCTGGGCGAACCCACGGCAGGAGCTGCTCATAGCCCATACCCTCAAGGTCGCGTCCCTTGTAGTGGCCGATCACCAGATAGGGCAGCTGCTTCTGTCCATGCTCATAGGCCGATAAAGCCTCAGCCCCCTCTAGCTCGGCAACGAAGAATTTGGGCACAAGAGCTTCGGCCATCACAACCGTAATAGGTGTGCCACTGTAAGGGTTGTAGGTGCGCAGGGCAAGGTAATCGACATCGGGACCTACACAGAGCGCTGTATTGGAAGGCAGTGTCCACGGTGTGGTTGTCCAAGCAAGGAAGTAAGCCTCTCCATGCCCCTGCATCTCAGGCTTGGGAGCAGTCATGCGAAACTGGGCGATACAGGTCGTGTCTTTGACATCGCGGTAACACCCTGGCTGGTTGAGCTCATGGGTGCTAAGCCCTGTACCTGCAGCAGGCGAATAGGGCTGGATGGTATAACCCTTGTAGAGGAGACCTTTCTGATAGATTTGTTTGAGCAAATACCAGAGGCTCTCGATATATCTATTGTCGTACGTGATGTAAGGGTGATCCATATCCACCCAATAACCCATTTGACTAGTGAGATCTTCCCACTCCTTGGTGTATTTCATTACATCGGTACGACAGGCTGCGTTATATTCGGCTACACTAATGCTTTTGCCAATGTCCTCTTTAGTGATACCGAGAGCTTTTTCCACGCCAAGCTCTACAGGCAATCCATGAGTGTCCCAGCCAGCTTTACGTTCGACCAGGAAGCCCTTCATGGTCTTGTAACGACAAAAAATATCTTTAATGCTACGAGCCATCACGTGGTGGATACCTGGCATTCCATTAGCCGAGGGAGGACCTTCATAAAAGACGAATGAGGATGCATCCTGTCTCTGACGGAGGCTCTGGCGAAAGAGGTCTTCTCTGCTCCACAGCTCCAACATCTCCTTATTCACTTCCGAGAGATTAAGCTGACCATACTCTGGGAATTTATAGCTCATATGGATTGATATTTTATTCTGTATTATGTCAAAAAACCGCACAAAGATACGCCTTTTTTAGTAACCATGACCTCCTTGTCCTGTGCTCTAGTCTACTCTAATGCAGTGAAGGTCCTACTAGTGTTAGAGCCGACACTTCCTCCGAGTTCTAAAGCCTCTCAAGAAGAAACAAAAAACATTTGAAAGGATCTGAGGACCTCTATTTCCAAACCATCTTTGAGGTTTAATGCTAGGAGTGCTTAGGCGGTGTCTTTCAAAAATAACTATCCAAATACAATCAGGATTAGCTACGCAATGTTACGAGGGGATATTTTGACTTTGATAGAGATAGACAGAGAGATCTAGAATAGACAAGCGAACACCTTTTGGAGACATTCCCCATAAAAGTGTTCGCTTGCTTTTGTGGTCCCACTTGGGCTTGAACCAAGGACTCCCTGATTATGAGTCAGGTGCTCTAACCAACTGAGCTATAGGACCCGATGCAATGGAGCAAAAACTCCATATCTCATCAATCGCTTATGGCTACGAAGGTACGTATATTATTTAAATCGTACAACGGTAGCTTGCGTACCTAGAACGGGACTTGAACCCGTACAGCCATAATGGCCAAAGGATTTTAAGTCCTTCGTGTCTACCATTCCACCATCTAGGCAACCTAAAAGCACCACAAAGGTATATTTTTTTATGAAACTACACTCGAACCTCTAGCCGATTACAGAGCGACTGCCTCAAAATCTTGATCATCTCTCCGATAACACACTCTCTGCCTCGATAGGCAATCGAATTTGCACTTAAGATCTTAGCCAAAGGCTCGGCCCAGGACCTAGCCGTAGAACGGTCTAATGAGAGCAAGTCGCCCGATACTACAAAGATCACAAACCAAACCCTATGGAATAGTACAAGAACGTGTGGGCGAAGAGCAACTATCTTTTTGCAGAGCAGTGAGGACGCTGCGCAATTGTCGCCCAAGCCCTATGGTATAACCTTGTGAAACAAATACGACACGATTGAATGTGTCGGCAATGACGAAGATAGGCAGGTCGCTCTTTCTAAGCTTAAGATTAGTACACAGTTCGGCAAGCACTCTGCCCTCGATGTCTCTTCCAAAAACAACCGTTTTCGGAAGACCAGGGAAGTCCTCAGCTCGGTAACGGTCTTGCCTTGTTTGGTCTGCAAAGAGCAAAAGCACCTTTTGCCCCCATGCCTCAAGCAGCTCTCGTTCGGCAATGATGTCACGTAAGGCATGGTTGGTAGGTTCCTCTCCTGGCCCCAAAAGGCCAAGGATGTAGTAACCGCGCCCAGTGGTCGAAAGGATGGTTTGTTCCTCTGCGTTGTACTCAGCTAGGGCTTGTGTCGTAAGGCCTGGCGCTTCAGCAAGGTAAGCGAAAGTCTGCTCGGAATTAAAGTTCCCAAGCACAGACACGGCCGTTGTATCGCGACGCATCACGAGAGTTGACTCAACGATCTGCGATGCACGCACCCCGAAGGTCTGCAGATTGACCAATACACTGCCATTGGCCAGGCGAGATCCCGATACGAGCATATACTGACCCTCATCAAGAGGAGTACCAGGCTCGAACGTTGTCTTCCAGCTAGTTCCTTGCTCTAACCCATTCTCTCCCTCATCGTAGTTAAGAAGCTTTAAGCGTCCATCCTTGCCAAACTTCGAAATAGAAAAGTGATAGTAGTACCGTGGATTATCTACAATACCATTATCTGTATAACCTAAGCGAAGTATACCCTCACGAACATCAGAAGATTTTGTTTGAAGCTCAAGAGCAACATCCTGCCATCTATCCTGATCATAGTACTGTACTTTGGTCGTTATAGGGTCTATGCGCGCAGCCCAGCCCATACTACGAGCCAAAGACACGAAGAATATCCCAAGAGAATGTCTGTCAGCACGCCTACCTCGCCACACCCCAATAGGGCTGATTGGATAAGACAACGGATTGTAGCCTTCATCATCTCGAATCTGTTCGAGGCACCAGAGACGGATGCTCTCAATAGAGGCCTTAAACTCGTGCTGAAGTATCTCGGGTATATAGCTCTGAAAGTAGCTTTTGTAGGGGGTAAGCTGCTCATTTGCCACACGAGGATTGTAGACATACCTCATTTGTAGATCAGGGCTAAGGCCTAAATCTTGGCGTACCAAAGTATGCTCTAAATGATCCTTGAGGGTAGTCAGCTCTACATCACGCAGATCTTTGGCCGAAACGGCACGCAAGAGGCCAATCGCGCGTGTCTTATCGGCTGCTTCATCCACAAATGCTCGAATGGTACTCCAGTTACCTCGAGCATCGAAGCCCTCTAGTTGCTTGTCTAAGAAGGTAGTAACATAGGCATTGCGCTTAACATCCTCAGCCTTCATTCGCCTATCATTCTCGGCACGCTTCTCTGCTGTCACTAGGGGGTAGCGCGCATCTTCTCGAGGCGGAGTAATCTTCATATCTAGATCAAGCCGATCTTGTGATGTGTATCTCAGCTCTAAACGTAGTAGGGTGTCTGTCCCTACTGAGACTTTAGCAAGACCATAGCGATAGCCTCCAGCTCCATCAGGCTGACTAGCATAAACAAGCATATCGCCTCGACCTGCGGTTAGGCTAGCACGCCCCTCTCTGTCGGCCTTCTTACGTGCCACGGTATAAAACTCTCCATAATTATATACCTTAAACTCTACCCATACATCACTCTGTATTCGCCCAGAGGGGGACACCACCTGCACCGCTATAGATGCGGTATGTGCGTAGTTTGCCACCACATTGATCTCTGTATAAGTAGGAGTTCGGTTCATAACTTCTTCAGGCCCATCATAGTCTCCAAATGCCTTGGTATGTATGAGCATAGCCCTAGAGACTGGGGCGTTGAACCAAGCAAGATTGAGCACTGGCTCAGGCTCACAAGCTCCAAGGAAGTACCACTGACCATCTACCCAAGCCTCTACCCAAGCATGATTATCATCCGTATGTGCCCAACGTGGAGTATAAACTTGGCGTGCTGGTATGCCTACCGAGCGCAAAGCTGCCACTAAAAGCGTAGATTCCTCCCCACAGCGACCATAAGCCGATCGGATAGTAGCCAGAGGAGCTGAGGTACGTGAGTCGCTTGGTGCATAGACCACGTGCTCATGACACCAGTGATTGACCTCAAGTACTGCATCATAGAGCGAGAGGTGACGCACACGCTCCTTGAGCTCGTTATAGAAGACAAGACGAGCAGTATCAAGTGCCTCATTATTGACACGTACTGGAAGAACGAAGTGCCGCCACTCTCGCTCGGGGATACTCTTCCCCCAGGGCATCTCCATTCTAGCCCTGAGCGATGAGCGCACATGATCCAAGTAGAACTCTCCCGAATAGTCCACAAGGTCTCCAGTAGGCATATAAGCATAGAGAAATCGCATGGCATGTGCCTCCTCCTCCGTCATTGGCTTAGAAAAAATATCAAAGAGCTGTCCCTCTGAGAAAATCTGACGCCTACGCTCGAAAGCAAGTCGCTCTTTGGCTGTTTGCTTATCCTGCGTCTGGTGGAATGCCCATGCCTGCACTTGCCCAAGGGTAAGCACAGCCAGGAGAGCCAATATGATAGTTTTTTTGTTCATAACGTTTGAATATGATATTAATGAACGGCTAAATATGACGCAACGCCTCTAGGGCAGCTCGTATCTTCTCAGGCGAAGTCAACGAACGTTTGTATTCATCTATAGTAACTGTACCTCCCATAGATATCCCTTCGCGGCGATAGAGCATTGGGCTGGGCTCGTCTGCTCGGGCAGAGAAATGAAACTCTCGAGCTCCAGTCTCCCGAGCGAGGTGTACAATGTTTGCTGCATTTACTCCGCCACCTGGCATGATGATGATACGACCAGCAGCACGCTGCACGAGCAGAGCAATGCGCTCCATCCCCTCAAGAGCTGTAGCCGACCCTCCAGATGTAAGGATGCGCCTACATCCCAGCGAAACGATATCCTCCAATGCCTGCTCCATATCTCGGCACATATCGATGGCACGATGAAAGGTGACGGGCGTATCTCCTGCGGCAGCCATAAGCCTTTTCATAGCCTCTTTATCAACTGCGCCATTGGGGGTAAGACAACCAAAAACCAAACCATCAACTCCGAGAGAGCGAGCCATTTCTATATCATAGATCATCGCCTCTAGTTCGCGCTGTGCATAGCAAAAGTCCCCCCCCCGAGGGCGTACTATCACGTTAAGTTTGATGCCAATAGCTGCTCTTGCTGCCCTAATTTCACCGTAGGAGGGCGTTGTGCCTCCCTCTGGCATCCCAGCGCACAGCTCCACCCGATATGCCCCTCCGACTTCGGCTCGTACGGCACTCTCAGCGCAGTTGGCACAGTTCTCTATCCGATACTCCATAATACCTAAATATCCTTGTCTCAAGACTTGCAATAAACTCTCAGGTTTAGCCCATTGGGATACACGGCATGCTACGCATGTACCCCATATCACTCCAAAGATAGAACATCCTCCTATTATCCACCATGATCAGCCATGAAGCAACTACGTCAAATCTATCCCAAATTACTCAAACATTTCTCGATTTTCAGGCTTGATTCATAATACATTTATATCTCAATCAACTAGGCCTCTAGACGCGTGCAAGCAATCTTCGAATAGATATATAGCCATCCTCTTCCGAAGCTCTATCGCTCTAAAATAAAATAGACCTAGATAACCATTGCTACCTAGGTCTATTAATTAAATGAGAGATGAAACTAAATGTCCATATCCTTAACTAGCCGAACATTAAACCTAGGGGTAAGGTATGGACTGAAGGAATAGGTTGGACCGAGTGCAATATAGAAGTACGACGCTACAACTGAAGCAAGGTAGTAATTTGTTGTAGCTCTCTGTGATGATGGTGAGGAAGACCAAAGACGAGTACCTACCCCATTCTCTAGATGGATACTCCCTTGTTTATGCCCGTTCAAAGGCAGGATGATTTTAGCTATCTGACGTGTATTTTTGGCCTCATTCCACCAGCCGTCGTTAGCAATGGCCTCGATATCGGGCACTGTGTGGTCATCTCCCAGGCGAACCATCTCAATGATGAGGGATGGCTCCTGCCCCATGGTCTGCCTTGTATACCTAAAGGCTGTTCGTCTACGATTGTTCATGATAGGGGGATACTCACCTTCATGAAGAGTACTACTTGTAGCCGACTGGAATCTCAGGCCATAGATTACATTGTCACCAGTCCATTTATAACTTCCTGTACTAGCGAACTTGGCGCTTACCCACATGGTTCGCTACCACAGCGCGCAAAAGAACGCCCTTGGGGTT
>JAUMYQ010000024.1 GCA_030528555.1 Porphyromonadaceae bacterium
AAAGTTCGGGAACTCCGAGAAAAAAGTTCGGGAACATTTTTTCGGGTATTCCTGGGCATTTTTTGAGGGGAGGAAAAGGGCGATTTTTAGATACTTTGAGGAGACTCAACCAGGCTTGAGGAGCGTCAAAGGACTATAGAGATTTAGATGTCGCCTCTTTGAAGATTTTTGCTTGGGGGCTCGTCCTGTCAAATAAAAATTAACTTTGCCTTGGAAGTCTGCTACAGTTAGGAATGGTGTGGATAGCCCTTTAGCCTTTTGTAGCACTGTGTGGTTGGTATTGTTTCAATAACATAAAGATTATGAGAACCAGAGCAAAACTAGACTGGGGTGCACTTACTTTTGGCTATGTACCCACGGACTATAACGTGCGTTGCTATTGGCGAGATGGCAGATGGGGAGAGCTGGAGATCTCCTCCGAGCCAACGCTAAACATACCTATTGCTGCCACCTGCCTTCATTATGGGCAGGAGGCTTTTGAGGGGCTTAAGGCTTTTGAGGGCAAAGATGGCAAGGTGCGGGTATTTCGTCCAGAAGAGAATGCCTATCGCATGCAGCACACGAGCCGAGGCATTATGATGCCTGAGTTGCCTACGGAGCTGTTTCTTGAGGCTACGGAGCTAGTTCTTCGACTGAATAGTCGTTTTATTCCGCCCTACGAGTCTGGAGCTTCGCTCTACATTCGCCCTCTAATGATAGGGTTAGGACAACAGGTCGGAGTAAAACCAGCCAACGAATATCTCTTCGTTATCTTTGTAACACCCGTTGGTCCCTATTTCAAGGAAGGCTTTCGCCCTACGCCTATGGTCATTATGAGAGATTATGACCGAGCTGCTCCGCTAGGCACGGGGACTTATAAGGTAGGGGGTAACTATGCGGCAAGCCTGTACTCTGGGAGCCTTGCTCATAGCAAGGGGTACTCAGCGGTGATCTACCTCGATGCTAAGCACAAAGAATATATTGATGAGTGTGGTCCTGCCAACTTCTTTGCCATCAAGGATAATACCTATATTACGCCCGAGAGTACCTCGATTCTTCCATCTATTACGAACAAAAGCTTGATGCAAATAGCCCAAGATATGGGGCTCAAGGTAGAGCGACGCCCCATACATGTAGATGAGTTGGCTGCGTTTGAGGAGGCTGGTGCTTGCGGTACGGCCGCTGTGATTAGCCCGATTGCCTACATAGACGATGCTGATCGAGGCACGCGCTATACTTATAGTGAGGACGGCAAGGCAGGTGCTATCTCTACAGCCCTATATGAGCGGCTTAGGGCCATACAGTATGGCGATGCTCCAGACCCACACGGTTGGGTCCGTGTCTACGATATTTAGCTCGTGCCCTAGAGGATAGCTATTGGTTTGCTTGTTTCCACTTGGTGACTTATCTTTGCTGTCAGTTTGATTTATTACTGACAGTTTAACGAATTACTATTAAGAACAATGGGACAAGCAGATGAAATCATTTGCCACTGTAACGGCATTACTCGCGGTCAGATAGAAACTGCAATCAAGGAAGGCGGTCTGAAAACTTTCGATGAAGTGTCTGAGGCGACTGAAGCTGGTGCAGTATGTGGTGGATGTCAAGACGATATTGAGGATATCCTAGCGGAAATCAATGGTTAAGGTCGGCTTGAGAAGCTAAAATCAATTGGGGTATAAATTCGCCAAAAGCGGTTTATGCCCCTCTTTCTTTAGTCAAATTATCAAAATAGTCATATCAATATGTTTTCTGGAATAGTAGAAGAGTTTGCCGAGGTCTTAGCACTTCGCTCCGAAGGTGATAATCTTCATATCACGATGACCTGCTCGTTTACCTCGGAGCTTAAGATTGACCAAAGTATTGCGCATAATGGTGTCTGTCTTACGGTAGTGAATATTGAGGGCAATACTTATACGGTTACGGCTATTCGTGAGACCTTAGAGAAGAGCAATCTAGGCTTGCTCCAGGTAGGAGACCTCGTTAATCTGGAGCGCAGCATGCTCATGGGTGGTCGATTGGATGGCCATATTGTGCAGGGACACGTAGACCAAACAGCGCGTTGTACCGAGGTGCGCCCCGTGGAGGGGAGCTGGTACTACCGATTTGAGTATGATGTGGATCCCGGGATGATAAGCCGTGGTTATGTAACGGTGGAGAAAGGTTCTGTCTGCGTCAATGGTGTTAGCCTAACGGTGGTTAATGCTCAGAAGAATAGTTTCGAGGTGGCTATCATTCCCTATACTCATGACCACACGAACTTCTGCCGCATCGAGCCTGGTAGTGTTGTGAATTTGGAATTCGACATCATTGGTAAATATATTTGCGGCATGCAGGCTTACCTCAAATAACTATCCCCTATGCGTTGGCTCTTTGTTCTTCTTGCCCTAATGGCTCTTGGCTCTCAGCTCGCCTCTCAGGTCTCTGAGGCTTGGAAGCTAGGGGCAGTCGTGGCGCGAGACCTCTCTCCTGGAGCGAACGTTCAGCCCAAACGTCTCCACATCATCCCCCTCGAGGGTGGGCGATTGCAGCTGACCTTCGACCTCCTAGGGAATGAAGAGCCAGTTCTTGCTTATAGGGTCAAGCATTGTGATAGACATTGGTTGCCTTCCGCCCTAGCTCCGATCGAGTATGTATCTGGGCTAGAGGGCTACGAGCTAGAGATGCCTGAGGCAAGTCGCAATACTCTTCAGCCCTATAAGCACTACCGTTTGGAGCTACCCAACGAGCAGACTTCCTTCAGAGTTTCGGGTAATTATCTTATCGAGATTTATCCCATTGATGAGCCAGAGGAGATTATTCTGACCTTTCCGCTATGTGTTTCGGAGGCTTTGCTTAGCCCCATTGTTACGCAGACAATGAAGACGAATAGGGAGGTGCTAGATCGTTGGCAGCAGGTGGAGGTCGTTGTGCCCATCTTATCCAGTGTTTCTACTCGATTGGAGCGTGAGCTAAGCCTCATTGCCCTCCAAAATGACAATATCAGTACGCGCATGGAGTTTGGCTTACCCTCACAGCTACGACACGATGCGCTCATTTATGACGGATTTGGTGGGGCTGTTTTCCCAGCAGGCAGTGAATATCTCAAGCTTGAGCACCTCACTGATCGTGGAGGAGGCCTAGGTATCGAGCGTACGAGGGTAGTTGATGGACTTCATGAGCAGGAGCTTTATCCTACGGCCAATAGGTCTCTTGAGAGCTATCTTTATGACGAAGATCGCAATGGGTTAGAGATCATTCGGGCATTGCATACAGCTATCCCAGAGGTTGATGCAGACTATCATTGGATTAAGTTCGCCTTCTCCTCTCCGAAGCTCCTAGGTGGGCGAGTGATTCTCGAGGGGCAATGTGTCGATTTCCTATCTCTCGAGGCACGTACCATGCACTACAATGCTCTAAAGGCTAGATATGAGCTGAGACTTCTGCTCAAGATGGGCTACCACGAGTACCGTTACCTTTTCTTGCCAGATGGGGAGGTTCGAGCCGTTAGTGGCCCTACTTTGGGCGATCATTACCAGACGACCAACGATTATACCGTGCTGCTTTACCTACGCCGATCGCAGGATCGCTATGATCGGCTCGTGGGTGTGGGACGAACATCTTAGTGTGTCGTGACAGAGTAAGTCTCTAGAGTGATGTGTTGACAGATCTTGATGCGTCATCTCTTTTATTATGAATATTGCTCTCTTGAGAGTGATTTGCTGCTTAGTCTCAGTACATCTAGGATCGCGTCTGGCAAGCTAAGAATAGCTTGCTGTGTAGACTTATATATAGCACTATTTAC
Organism: Porphyromonadaceae bacterium; assembly: GCA_030528555.1. Taxonomy (GTDB): domain Bacteria; phylum Bacteroidota; class Bacteroidia; order Bacteroidales; family Porphyromonadaceae; genus Porphyromonas. The sequence continues at coordinate 3,764 of JAUMYQ010000024.1, forward strand.
TACCTTTGCGACATTGATGAGCGGTACTATTGTACCTGTGTTTTGGTAATTCACTAAATAAACTACATATGGCAAACCAAAAAGAACGGCTACTTACCGAGTTCGCTCCCGTGTCTACGCAGGAGTGGATGGACAAGATTACGGCCGACCTCAAGGGCGCAGACTTCGCCAAGAAGCTAGTCTGGCGCACGAACGAAGGGTTCAATGTGAACCCATTCTATCGTCGGGAAGATCTCGAGGGGCTAACTAGCCCCCACGTGATGCCCAATGAGTATCCCTATGTTCGTTCGACTCGGATGGACAACGACTGGTACATCCGTCAGGACATCAACGTTGTAGACCTCAAGGAGGCCAATGCGAAGGCTCTGGATATCCTCGGCAAGGGTATTACTTCGCTGGGCTTCAAGCTCAAGAAGAGCCAAATCAACGTAGAGAGCCTCGAGGTACTCCTCGATGGTATCTTGGCTGAGGCTATCGAACTGAACTTCTCGTGCTGCGTATCTGTGGCCATATCACTGGCAGGTGTGCTCACGGAGTACCTCACGAAGAAGGGCGCAAATCTGGCCGAATGCAAGGGATCGATTGCTTTCGACCCATTCAAGAAGCAGCTCGTACGTGGTATCTCTAATCCTAATTGGGCAGACCAATGCGCTAGCCTCATTGAGGCCATCAAGCCTCTGCCTGGCTTCCGTGTGCTTACGGTCAATGCCCTTAACCTCAGCAACGCAGGGGCATACATCTATCAAGAGCTCGGCTATGCCCTCGCTTGGGGTGCTGAGCTTGTGGATAAGCTCACCGAGAAGGGCTATAGCCTAGAGGAGATAACTTCACGCATCAAGTTCACTTTCGGCGTGGGGTCGAACTACTTCATGGAGCTAGCCAAGTTCCGTGCCGCTCGCTGGCTTTGGGCGCAGATCATCGGGGCTTATGGCGAGCAGTATAAGGGCGATGTGGCTAAGATCCACCAGCATGCTGTGACTTCGATGTGGAATAAGACCATCTTCGATGCGCATGTAAACCTACTTCGTACCCAAACCGAGGCGATGTCTGCCACGCTTGGTGGTGTAGACTCCCTAACAGTACAGCCATTTGATGTGACTTACCAAGAGTCGGACGACTTCTCAGAGCGCATTGCTCGCAACCAGCAGCTGTTGCTCAAGGAAGAGTGTCACTTCGACAAGGTGATCGACCCCGCAGCTGGCTCGTATTATGTGGAGTACCTCACGAACTCAATTGCTAACGAGGCGTGGAAGCTCTTCCTCGCAGTAGAGGAGGAAGGTGGCTTCGCAGCTGCTGTAGAGGCTGGCTTGGTGCAGAAGGCGGTTAATGCCAGCAACGATAAGCGTCACGCTGCCGTGGCTGCTCGTAAGGAGATCTTCCTTGGTACGAACCAGTTCCCCAACTTTACCGAGGTGGCAGCTGCCAAGATTAAGGTAGAGCAAGAAGGACCACACACTTGCGGTTGTGGTGAGGCTACGATCGAGGTTCTGAACTTTGCTCGTGGTGCCTCGGACTTTGAGGCACTTCGCCTGGCTACTGAGCGCAGCGGTCGTGAGATTAAGGTCTTCATGCTGACGATCGGTAACCTTGCTATGCGTCTAGCTCGCTCACAATTCTCTAGTAACTTCTTCGCCTGTGCTGGCTACAAGGTCATTGACAACCTTGGCTTCAAGACCGTGCAGGAGGGCGTAGATGCAGCCTTGGCTCAGAATGCCGACATCATCGTACTCTGCTCGAGCGACGATGAGTATGCCGAATATGCTCCCGAGGCGTTTAAGTACCTCGCTGGGCGTGCGCAATTTGTCGTAGCAGGTGCGCCAGCTTGCATGGACGACCTCAAGGCGGAGGGCATCAGCCACTTTATCAATGTTAAGAGCAACGCCCTCGAGACGCTCCGTGGCTTTAATCAAGTACTAGGGATTAACTAATAAGTAGGTCACAGCAATGAAACCACAGTTTAAGAATATAGATATTAAGTCAGCGGGCTTTGCTGCTACCGATGCAGCGGCTTGGGCTGGCAAGCAAGATAATACCTCTGTTTGGCGTACGGCCGAGCAGATCCTCGTCAAACCCGTCTACACGGCGCATGACCTAGAGGGAATGGAGCATCTGGACTATGCTTCGGGTCTGCCCCCCTTCTTGCGTGGTCCTTATAGCGGTATGTACGCCATGCGCCCTTGGACTATTCGTCAGTACGCAGGGTTCTCTACAGCAGAGGAGTCCAACGCTTTCTATCGCCGTAACCTAGCTTCGGGTCAGAAGGGGCTTTCGGTGGCCTTCGACCTTGCTACACACCGTGGCTACGATGCCGACCACGATCGTGTGGTGGGTGACGTGGGTAAGGCTGGAGTGTCGATTTGTTCGCTCGAGGATATGAAGGTACTCTTCGATGGTATCCCCTTGAACAAGATGTCTGTGTCGATGACCATGAACGGAGCCGTGCTGCCTGTAATGGCTTTCTACATCAACGCAGGTCTAGAGCAGGGAGCGAAGCTCGAGGAGATGGCAGGTACTATCCAGAATGACATCCTCAAGGAGTTCATGGTGCGTAATACTTATATCTACCCACCTGAGTTCTCGATGCGCATCATCGCCGACATCTTTGAGTACACCTCGCAGAATATGCCCAAGTTCAACTCGATCTCTATCTCTGGCTACCACATGCAGGAGGCTGGGGCTACGGCAGACATCGAGATGGCCTACACGCTGGCGGACGGCTTGGAGTACCTCAAGGCTGGTATTGCTGCTGGTATCCCAGTGGATAAGTTCGCACCTCGTCTGTCGTTCTTCTGGGCAATCGGTATGAATCACTTCATGGAGATCGCCAAGATGCGTGCTGCACGCTGTCTTTGGGCCAAGATCGTTAAGCAGTTCAATCCCGAGAGCGACAAGTCACTCGCTCTGCGTACGCACAGCCAGACCTCGGGTTGGTCGCTCACCGAGCAAGACCCCTTCAACAACGTTGGGCGTACTTGTATCGAGGCTATGGGGGCGGCCCTTGGGCATACTCAGTCGCTCCACACCAATGCGCTGGACGAAGCGATCGCTCTGCCTACGGACTTCTCGGCTCGTATCGCGCGTAACACGCAGATTTATATCCAAGAGGAAACTCACGTTTGTAAGGAGATCGACCCATGGGCTGGCTCGTACTACGTGGAGAGCCTAACGAACGAGCTGATGCACAAGGCTTGGGCGCACATCCAAGAAGTGGAAGAGATGGGCGGCATGGCCAAGGCTATCGAGACGGGTCTGCCCAAGATGCGTATCGAGGAAGCGGCTGCACGCACTCAGGCGCGCATCGACTCTCGTCAGCAAGTCATCGTAGGTATCAACAAGTACCGCCTAGAGAAGGAGGACCCCATCGACATCCTTGAGATCGACAACACGGCTGTACGCCTCCAGCAGATCGACCGCCTCACGCAGCTGCGTGGCGAGCGTAACGAGGAGGAAGTGCAGAAGGCACTCGCTGCCATCACGCATTGCGTGAAGACCAAGGAGGGCAATCTGCTAGACCTTGCCGTAAAGGCGGCCGCCGTGCGTGCTTCTCTTGGAGAGATTTCGGACGCTTGCGAGACCATCGTAGGGCGTTATAAGGCAATTATTAGAACTATTTCGGGCGTGTATTCATCAGAGTCAGGGCAAGACAGCGACTTCATCAAGGCAAAAGCTCTTGCCGAGAAGTTCGCAGCTAAGGAAGGTCGTCAGCCTCGTATCATGATCGCTAAGATGGGTCAGGACGGTCACGACCGTGGTGCTAAGGTAGTAGCTACGGGCTATGCAGACTGCGGCTTTGACGTGGATATGGGACCTCTGTTCCAAACGCCCGAGGAGTCTGCTCGCCAAGCGGTAGAGAATGACGTGCATGTGATGGGCGTCTCTTCTCTGGCTGCTGGTCACAAGACGCTCATTCCGCAGGTAATTGAGGAGCTGAAGAAGCTCGGTCGTCCCGACATCATCGTTACGGCTGGTGGGGTAATCCCAGCGCAGGACTATGAGTTCCTCTACAACGCTGGTGTTGCTGCCATCTTTGGGCCTGGTACGCCCGTTGCCTACTCAGCTGCTAAGGTGCTGGAAATCCTTTTGGACGAAGAGGCCTAGGACCTAAGCCTCCCACAGGCCTCTTGGCTAAGGGACATGATTAAGACAATAGATGCCATAGGGGTTGCCTGACATTGGGCAGCCCCTATGTTTTTTTGCGACATAAATGAAGCGTATGAGTACCAATCTACAGCCTCTGGCCCTACGTTACCGCCCAGAGCTCGATGGGCTGAGAGCCGTGGCCGTGGTGGCCGTCATCCTCTTTCACCTAGAGGCCTCGCTCTTGCCCTGTGGCTTTCTCGGGGTAGATATCTTCTTCGTCATCTCGGGTTATCTGATTACTAGCATTATCCTGTCGGAGTGGGAGGCTAGGCGATTTTCCATGTGGGAGTTTTATCGCCGGCGCATTCAGCGGATATTACCTCTCTTCTTTGTTGTCATGGTCGTTGGGCTTATCTTGAGCTATGGACTGATGCTGCCCGAGGATCGGCTGTCGGTGGAGAAGAGCGCTTTGGCCTCGTGCGCCTTTTTGGCCAATATCTTATTCGCTCGTCAGGGTGGTTACTTCGATGTTTCGGCCGAGGAGAAGCCCTTCCTTCACCTCTGGTCTCTATCGGTCGAGGAGCAGTTCTACCTCCTTTTCCCAGCTCTCTTGCTGCTGCTCCTACGTCTCGGTTGGAGGAAGGGGCGGATAGCTCGGGGCTTGCTGGGAGGGAGTTTGCTACTTAGCCTCATGGCCTTTGTGCCACTTGGACGATTGGGGCTCGATTGGTCGGTGTACTACTTGCCACATTTGCGCTTCGGCGAACTGCTTGTCGGGGCGATTGTAGCTCTACTCTCCGAGAGAGCGAGTTGGCTAGGCCTAATATCTCGCTCACAGCTTGGGCTGGTCATTGGGCGCATTGTTGCTTGGTCGGTGGTGCTCATCTCGCTCTTCATGCCCATGCTCTATTTATCTCCGTGGTTTCCTGGGCTGCTGGGGCTGGGGTTCTGTCTCGCGGTCGGTTTTATCATCTACGATTTGGAGGCTGACTCATGGGTCAGGCGACTGCTTTCCTGCCGTCTTTTGGTTTGGCTGGGGAGGCTGTCCTACTCGCTCTACTTGTGGCATTGGCTAATTCTCGCCTTCGTTCGTTATATCTGGGGCTCTTCTTCGCTCTCTGCTCCCATTATATTAGCCGTTTGTTCCCTAACTCTGCTGCTCTCTTGCCTCACTTACTATGGGGTGGAGCGGCCAGCTCGGGCTGCAAGGTTGAGTTTTGGCAGGGCATTTGGGCTGTTCTACCTCGCCTCTCTGCTTCTTCTAGTAGCCTATTGGCTTTATCCTAAGGGAGGAGAGCGACTGGAGGAGGAGCTGACCCATTACTCGCGAGAGACTATCTGCTTCGATCGCTTGGACGGTGGTTGTACACTAGGCGATAGTACCCAAGAGCCACGAGTACTTGTCGCTGGAGACTCTCACACTGGCCACCTTGGGCGGTTTATTGACCTAGTGGGTAAGGCTGAGGGTTGGAGTGCCTTTGTCACAGCTTCGTCCAGCTGCCCAGCCTTGCTGGACTATAGCTTCTCGTGGCGTGGGCAGGTGCAGGGCTTCTGTCCTAGGCGCAATGAATATCTCAGGGCAGCGGTGGCGGAGTATCCAGTCGTTATACTGGCCAACTATTGGGGCAGCCTAGAGTACCATGCTGATGAGACCTTTGTTCCGCACATCATTTCCACGCTGGAGACCTTGGTCTCTTTAGGCAAAGAGGTCTATTTGCTCAATACTACTGCCCAGATGAGCAGCTCTCGCCTTAGGGAGTACTACCTCCAGAGGCGGTATGGGCTCAGCCTGCCACTTGAGGCTTGGGGTCAGCAGCTCAGGGATGAGACCTGTCAGAAGAGTAAGCGGTATGCCGAGGGTATCCGAGAGCTTGTGGCGGAGCAGTTCCCAATGGTTCGGTGGGTCGAGCTCAGCGATTACCTCCCGAGCGATCTCTATCACGAGGGTCGCCCAGTAATGAGTAATAGCTCGCACCTCAACGACTACGGATCGGCAGTGCTGGCTACGACCTTTCTGCAGAATAGTCAGCTATTGCCGCCTAAATCAAGTCACTAAGAGGCCTTCCTTACAATCGATCATCGAGAGCTCCGCAAGCGGAGCTCTCATACTTTTTGCCGTTTGTTCGTCTGAATTTTATCGACGTTGGGTGAATGTTTGTCAAATTATTATTACTTTCGCCCTCGTTTGATAGGTATCAAACAATTGTCTGTGGAGAGATTTGGGCCGCTTGCAACCACAAGAAAAAATGCTAAACAGCGTGGCATACAATAGCTATCCGACCCAAAGGATAGGCTTCTGTACCATCTGCCAGCAGTAAGCCGTGGTTCTGTGCTCTGCCCTCTATGGATAATTTGAACAATAAAATTAGATATAGAGATGAACTACCTATTCACATCCGAGAGCGTGTCCGAGGGACACCCCGATAAGCTTGCCGATCAAATATCCGATGCTATTCTAGACCAATTCATGGCGCTCGACCCGATGAGTAAAGTTGCCTGCGAGACGCTTGTGACCACTGGGCAGGTTGTCTTGGCTGGCGAAATCAAGAGCGATGCTTATGTCGATGTACAGCGTGCTGCACGTGGGGTTATTGCGCGCGTGGGGTATACGCGTAGCGAATACTGCTTCGATGCCAATAGCTGTGGCATCCTATCTGCTCTGCACGAGCAGAGCGCGGACATCAATCGGGGCGTGGAGCGCGCCGAGCGAGAGAGCCAAGGAGCGGGAGACCAAGGCCTCATGTTCGGCTACGCTTGCCGCGAGACCCCTAGCCTCATGCCTCTGCCGATAGACTTGAGCCATGCCCTACTGCTGGAGCTATCTCGCATCCGTAAGCATGAGCCCGAGCTTATGCCCTACCTCCGTCCCGATGCCAAGAGCCAGGTGACGGTAGAGTATGATGAGGCTCATCGCCCTGTGCGCATCCATACCATTGTCATCAGCACGCAGCACGATGAGTTCATCGTGCCCGAGGGCGATAGCCCAGAGGCAATAGCTCGTGCCGAGCAGGCGATACAGCAGCGCATTAAGGCGGACATTGAACAGGTATTACTACCCCGAGTGCGGGCTCAGTATGGGGAAGACATCGCGCGCCTTTTCGATGAGCGGCTTATACTGTGGGTCAACCCCACGGGAAAGTTCGTTATCGGAGGGCCTCATGGCGATACTGGACTGACTGGGCGTAAGATTATCGTTGATACCTATGGCGGTAAGGCCTCGCACGGTGGCGGAGCTTTCTCGGGCAAAGACCCCAGCAAGGTCGACCGCTCGGCAGCCTATGCCGCGCGCCATATCGCCAAAAATATGGTAGCTGCAGGTTTGGCCGACGAAGCCTTGGTGCAGCTCTCCTATGCTATCGGGGTGGCCGAGCCAATCAACATCTTCATTGATACGAAGGGGACGGCGCGGGTAACCCTCTCCGATGCTGAGATTGCCCAGCGCATCAGCGAAGTCTTCGATCTCCGTCCCTACGCCATTGAGCAGCGACTCAAGCTTCGCCAGCCGATGTACGAAGAGACGGCCGCCTATGGTCACTTCGGCCGTGAGCCTCAGACGGTGCGCAAGTACTTCCCCACCTACCACCGTGGCACGATCGAGTGCGAGGTGGAGCTCTTCACGTGGGAGAAGCTCGACTATGTGGAGGCGATCAAGCAGGCATTTGCTCTGGCCTAAGGGATGAAGTACGCATTCAGAGTGGCATTGTTTGCCCTGCTCTGCCTCACCAGCTCGGCTCTAGCCTTGGGGCAAAAGCTCCGCGTAGAAGCTGGGCTAAACGCCTCCAACCTTAGGCTCTCCACCCCGAGCGTGGGCTATTCGGGCGATGTGCGCCTGGGCTATCGCTTGGGGCTTGGGACGGAGCTGCGCCTAGGCGAACGGCTCTATGTAGCCCCTATGCTTATGGTCAAATCCGCTGGTGCTAAGCTCAATCTACAGGCTAACCTCATTGGTGAGGCTAAGGGCGCACTTTCGGCTGGCTCGTTGCCGAATATCTCCGAGCTCAAGACATTCTTCGGAGAGCATACGCCCGAGCTCGTGGAGCATGAGGCCTTCATCCCGATATTTGTAGGTATACAGATGAGGCCAGTGCGCTGGCTGGGTATCAAGCTTGAGGTGGGCCCCTATGTTGGCTACACCTTCGCGAGCCAGCTTCATTGGGCCAATCTGTCTTTCAATCTCTCCGACCTCCCAACTCTCACTAAGGGCATCGCCGAGCGGCACGCTTGGGATGGTGGCCTGACGGGTTCGATTGCCCTCTTGCTCTCTCGCTTCTATCTCAAGGCTGGGTTGGAGTATGGCATGATGAACCGCTTCGTCCTTCGCAACCTGACGAACGACCAGCACGAGTTACTCTCTGGCTCTTTGGCCTCCGTCCCTGGGCTTTCGAGCATTATGGTTGAGAGCCTTACGAGGATTATGGCCAATAGCCTCAACTTCCATTTTACGCTAGGGATAACGCTCTAGCTACTTCTTGATAAGCCTAAAGGGGTGAGGACAATAAATCCTCACCCCTTTGCTATTTGCCGACCTTGATTGGCTGGCCTTGGTGCGGCCTAATCTTCGCCCTTGGTTGGCGATATATATATGAGGTGAGCTCCGCGACCACGGCGAGCAACTAGCCCCTCAGTGGCTAGCTCTCTTAGTTCTTTGCCAGCCGATGAGGTCGATAGGCCAGTTAGCTGGCTATACTGCCCCACACGGATGAAGTGATGTTCGCTTAGATAGACCATCAGTTCGGCAGCACGCTTCTCTTTCCCAGCTTTGTGATCGGTGTAGGATCGTGACCTTCCACGCTCGAGACGGCAGTTCTTTCCCACGCGCAGTACCAAAGCTTTGTCAGCTTTGTACTGTACATCGGTTACTTCGATACTTGCTGCATTGCGCTTGCTGCTGCCCTCTCTCTCCTCTGGTGCCCCAGCGCGGAGGCCAAGCTTCGGCTTAAACACGCCTAAACCACATACTTTGACAGAGTTTCCTTCGGCCATACGGTAGGCGATGGTTTCGGATAGTGCCACGATCATACCCTCCACATCGCCCTCGGTGAAGGAGGTGCGCTGCGCAATTTCCTCGACAATGCTCTTGTGACTATACATGTTGTCGATGAGCATCTTGGGGTATTTCGCTTTTTTGCCCTTGCCCTGTAGGTCAGGCATCTCTTGCATGATGTATTTGGCCATGTCTCTATGATGTTAAAAGGTTTGCTTCCTCTAGGGCAAAAGTACTATTCTTGTAGGATAAAAACGGCTCCGATGCGGAAGAAAACTTTAAATCCAACTTGAATTTGTATAAATCAAGCTTGAGTTTATATAAATCGTGATTGGATTTGTACAAATTCAAGTTAGATTTGAAGAATTGATCTAGAGGGAAGGACTTTTTGATGTGGGCGAAGTGAACTTTTCTTCCTAGATAAATACACTTTAGGTTCGGGGTAGCAAGCCAGTCGGGTGGGGGAGCTTCTCTCGGAGTAGGGTTGGAGTTAGTCGATGATAGGGGACTGTGTCAAGAGGAGTGACTGGCAAAAAAGTACGGGAGGCAAAACCTTATTTTTGCCTCCCGTGTAGTCTGTGGAGCTATTGGGGCTAGCTCCATGAACGACTGCTTACTTAACGCGCTTGATGCCGTACTGAGCTAGTGCGCCAAGCTCCTGCTCGATGCGAAGAAGCTGGTTGTACTTAGCCATGCGGTCTGTACGGCTGAGTGAACCAGTCTTGATCTGGCCAGAGTTCGTAGCCACTGCGATGTCGGCAATCGTTGCATCTTCGGTTTCGCCGGAGCGGTGAGAGGTTACGCTTGTGAAGCCGTGGCGGTGAGCCATCTCGATAGCGTCAAGCGTTTCCGTCAGGGTGCCGATCTGGTTAACCTTGATCAGGATAGAGTTACCGCAGTCTTCGGCGATACCACGACGGAGATACTCTACGTTCGTCACAAAGAGGTCGTCGCCCACGAGCTGAATCTTCTTACCAACCTTGGCAGTAAGCTTCTTCCAGCCCTCCCAATCGTTCTCGGCCATACCGTCCTCGATAGAGTCGATGGGGTACTTCTCTACAAGAGAGGCGAGGAACTCAACCTGCTCGTCGATGCTGCGCTTAGCACCACCCTGGCCTTCAAACTTGCTGTAGTCATAAACGCCATCCTTGAAGAACTCGCTCGAAGCGCAGTCCATGGCGATCGTGATGTCCTGCCCAGCCTTATAGCCAGCCTTCTCGATAGCAGCGAGGATGGTCTCAAGGGCTTCGTCCGTACCTCCTGCGAAGTTAGGGGCAAATCCTCCCTCGTCACCTACAGCTGTGCTGTAACCCTTGCTCTTGAGGATGCTCTTGAGGGCATGGAATACTTCCGCTCCATAGCGAAGAGCCTCACGGAAAGAAGGCGCGCCCACTGGGCGAATCATGAACTCCTGGAAGGCAATAGGAGCGTCGGAGTGCGAGCCACCGTTGATGATATTCATCATGGGTACGGGCAGTACATAGGTGTTCGTGCCACCGATGTAGCGATACAGAGGCATGTCGAGGTAGGTAGCAGCAGCACGAGCAACGGCTAGTGATACACCGAGGATGGCATTGGCACCCAGCTTGCTCTTGGTCTTCGTACCGTCTAGCTCGATCATCTTCGTGTCGATAGCACGCTGCTCCAGTACGCTCATTCCACAGAGGGCAGGAGCAATGACTTCGTTGATGTTCTCTACTGCCTTGAGTACGCCCTTACCGAGGTAGCGACCCTTGTCGCCATCACGGAGCTCAAGAGCTTCGTTCTCACCAGTGGACGCACCGCTGGGAACGGCAGCACGACCAACCACGCCACAAGCTAGCGTTACATCTACTTCTACGGTAGGATTACCGCGCGAGTCGAGGATTTCCCGACCTACAATCTTTACAATGTGCATATTGAGTTAGTTAAGTGAGTGAAATATGTCTTATTAAATCCTTTTAAGCCCTAATACTGAACTCTCTACAAAGATACTAAAAAATAATACAAACTATCGGTGGCTTTCTCTCCTTGATCTGTACGCGTTGCTCTGAACCTTTCCTCTGTTCTTTATGTGTGCCAGCGTTACTCTCGAGGGAAGATGATACTCTTCTCGAGATTTTGGTAGATAGATTGGATGAGAGCTAGGTCGAGGAGGCCTAAGGGGCATCGCCAATGCGTCTGAAGGTGTAGCCCTCTTGTAACAGCCATTCGATACTCTGAGGTAGGGCCTCCTGAAGACGAGGCCAGCTCTTGAGAGAGTCATGAAAGACTATGATCGAGCCATTGCGTGCGTAGCGACAAACTGTTCGGAAGACATCTTTGGCAGATAGATCTGGGTTGTAGTCTCTCGTGACGAGGTCCCACATAATGATCTCGAAGTGGTGGTTTAGCTTCCGCACTTGAGAAGGGTGTAGATGACCATAGGGTGGGCGAAAGTAGTGTGAGCCGATGAGGGCATCAGCTCGAAGGACATCCTCTATATAGGCATCGGTCGGTGTCGTTAGCCCTTTGATGTGGTGGTGAGTGTGGTTACCCACCCTGTGACCTCGCTCTAGGAGCTCTCTAAAGATATGAGGATGTTTGAGTACATTCTCACCAACGCAGAAGAACGTTGCCTTGATACCGTATCTATCAAGATGGTCCAATACCCAAGGTGTTACCTCGGGTATTGGACCATCGTCGAACGTTAGATAAATGCTTTTGCCCTCCATCGAAGGGATACGCCAGCGTGCACCTGGGAAACCTACTCTATAGAGAAGAGGTGGGCGTGAGAGGAGATGCTCGATAACGCGCTGGTGCAGCATAGGAGGCAAGTAACCGCAAGGCTACTTGGAGGGTGAGCCAAGGTATTTGTTGTACTCCAGTAGCTTGCTTTGATATGGGGCAAGGGCTTTGCTATCTGCCTGTTGAGCTATTTGATAGGAAAGTAGGGCTGTATCGAACGCTTTGTGTAGCTCGCCATCACGCAGCACTCTGCGGAGCTTACTGTCGCTCAAGCGGAAAAGCCAGTCCAGTGAGCGTAGCGAGCTGGTGCATACGTCCGTCACCACAGCATCGGCTTCCTCCTTCATCTCAGCTCGGTAGAGTGTTTGTGCCAGAGCCAGGCTGAAGTAGTCGTAGGGGACAACCTCAGGTCGAATACTCTCGAGACATTTGCGAAGAACTTTCTGAGCTCTCTCCATCTCCCCCTTATCGAGTAGAGCAGAGGCGAGTGGTACGAAGACCCTAGAACGGATACCGAGCATGCTGTTGCGCCCTGTCTCATCGAGGTAAACACTTGGGTTGTCAGCTCCGCCCCAACGGAACTTGTTCATCACATTGTCGTACATCTGCTCCAGCTTGATGGGGGATATCTGCCCTGCCTCGCTGTCTGAACCAAGGTCTAGCGGTAGTACCTGATGCGCCATGCCCGTCTGTACTTGGTAGCTAGAGAGGTTACTGAAAGCATTGCTGGGTGAAGTCATCGTCCAGTAGATTGGACGCTCCCAGCGGTTGCTCTCCAAGAGATCAAGTACCGACAGCCCAGCTCGGTCTAGATACCTCTTGCCTTCTAGAGAGATGGGCATAGATCTAAGTACCCGCCCCTGGAACTGTGGGGTGCTGGAGAGGTTAGCAGCAACAGCTGCTGAGTCTACGGAGAGCACTAGTCTCTGCGTTGGGAAGACGGCATCCGCCTCTCGTGCCGAACTTGTGGTTTGCTTGAGGGCTTCTCCTAGAGGGAGCTCTTGTTTACTATCAGCGATGAGGGCATATTCCTTGAAATAATAGAACTCTGGCTTCATATACTGTAATGGAAGTGGCTTGCCCTCGTAGGTGGCACGGCGCATCTGATCGACGTACCAATCGCCACCAAGGTAGCTCAGATTAACGGTACGCACATCCGTTCGTACACCCTCTACGTCTTGGATGTACCAAAGAGGGAAAGTGTCGTTGTCGCCATAGCAAAAGAGGATGGCATTAGGTTCGCAGCTCTCAAGGTAGTTGATACCTAGATCTCGGGCGATGGTGCGCCCTGATCGGTCGTGGTCGTCCCAGTTTTGGCTCGCCATCTGTAACGGTACGAAGAGGGCAAGGAGAACAGCTAGCCCAGCCGATAGCGCAGGCTTGAGTCCCATGCGGGTGATGGCTCGCCAAAGTCCAGCAGTGCCGAAGCCAATCCAGATGGCAAAGGCGTAGAAGCTCCCTGCATAAGCGTAGTCACGCTCACGAGGCTGCCCAGGAGTTTGGTTGAGGTAAAGCACAATGGCCAACCCCGTCATGAAGAAGAGAAGGAAGGTTATCCAAAAGCTATACTGTCCAATGGGCCTATAGGTGTCTGGGGTACCTAGTGATGCATTGCCACGTTTGGTTAGCTGCCATCTACCTAGCTGAAAGAACATACCGAGTAGCCCTAAGAGTAGTGGTAGAGCATAGTAGACGTTGTGCCCCTTATTGTTGGCCATGCTGTCGGGCATATCGTCCGTTGGTCCGATAATGAGTTTGTCGATTATGGGTATACCTGTAATGGCGTTGCCACGCATTAGACCTCCATCGCCCATCAGGTCGTTTTGTCGTCCAGAGAAGTTCCAGAGAAAGTATCGCCAGTACATGAAATTGACCTGATAGTTTAGGAAATATGTGAGGTTCTCCCAAAAGGTTGGTTGGCTCATATCTTGTGGTGCACGACCCATCCAGATGTTGTATCCCTCAGCGTGCTTGTTGTCATAGACACGAGGGAAGAGCATTTTCTGGCTGCTCTCATACTTATAGGCTGGTTGATCGTAGAGCTTGACGTAGCGGTCGGAACTATTGGCCTGAGTTTTTGGGGCTTTGCCCAGTACTTCCCTTTCTTTCTCGACACTGCTAGGGCGAGAGGCGAAGGACGGACCATACAAAAGTGGGGCAGAGCCGTATTGCTCGCGCGCTAGGTAGTAACGTAGGGAGAATGCATTGGCAGGGGCATTTTCGTTCATCGGAGTGTCGGCAATGGCGCGTACGAGTATGACACCATAGGATGCGAAGCCCACCGTGATAGCGAGTAGGCTCATCTGTATTGTGTGTACGAGCCTAGCCTCGAGCTTGGCGTAGTAAAAAAGGTAGACCCCTAGGGTAAGACTTAGGAAGAGCCCTAGCCAAACACCATTGCCAAGGAATGGTATACCAAGTAGCACAATGCTAGAGAATATCGAGATCTTGAGGCGTAGAGGTAGGGTAGCTAGACTATGGCTTACGGCTCTGTGTGCCTCACCAACAGACCATACGAGGGAGAGTAGGATGAGGCCTAGGTAGAAGTATAGACCAGAGTTGAAGTTCGTTCCTAGGGTATTGACGAAGAAATAATCAAATCGTCCTGCCATCTTGGGTACACCCTGTACGATGCCGTACATCATTACGACAATGAGAGCAAAAGAGGTGAGGATGGCTCCAAGACCACCACGCCAGTTAGGGGCTTTGGCTTTGTGGAAATAGTAGATGAGAGCCATGGCTGGTAGGCATAGAAGATTCAGGAGGTGTACTCCGATGCTTAGCCCCATAAGGTAGGCTATTAGGACAATCCACCTATCTGATCCTTCGAGCTCGCTGCGTTCCTCCCATTGAAACATTAGCCAAAAGACTACGGCAGTGAAGAGCGAGCTAAAGGCATACACTTCGGCTTCTACTGCACTGAACCAGAACGTGTCGCTAAAGGTGTAAACCAAAGCACCAACCAAGGCACTACCCAATATAATGATGCTCTCGGCTGATGAGAGCGATAGTGCTGAGATATTGGGCGTATCTCGCCGAAATCCTGGAGCGATGACCCTTCGTAGCATGTGAGTAATCGTCCAGAATAGGAAAAGTATGGTCAGGCCACTGATGATGGCACTCGTGGCATTTGTAAAGAGTGCTGCTTGGGCCGCGGTCGGTGCAAGATGCGAGAAGACATTGTAGACAAGCATATAGAAAGGAGCTCCAGGTGGATGGCCAACTTCTAAACGATAGTCACAGGCAATGAACTCCGCGCAGTCCCACAGGCTAGCCGTCGGTCCTATTGTCATCAAGTATACTATGCTGGCGATGATGAAGACCAGCCAGCCAAATATGTTGTTTAGGAGGTTATATCTTTTCCAATTCATGGGATAGAATGTTGAGATTTGTATCCGAAGCTTATACGTTGGAGTTAGTGGGGACAATAACATTGATTGCGCTAGGCAGCAACTCGATCTCCAAGCGCGCTGGCATTTGCAGGGGTTCACCATCTAGGTGTACCACGCCATCTTGCTCTCGAGTAATGATCGCATGGCTTGTTTGATGAGATTGCTGGTGGATATTCTCCTCAAGCTTTTTACTGAAAAGTTGCATCGTTACTTGAGCAAGCTCGGTTACTTTGAACGGCTTTAGGATAACCAAATCCATTTTACCATCCGTCATGCTTGCTTCAGGGGCGATGTAGGCGTTGTTACCGTATTGATTGGCGTTGGCTGCTGCGATTACGAAAGCTTCTGTCTGTATGGGAGTATCTAGCCCGTCTATCTCTACTGTGTAGATGCTTGGCTTGTAGTTGATGTATTTCTCGATGGCAGTCTTAGCGTAGGAGAGGAAGCCACGGAAAGGTACTTCGGCAAAGGCTGCGCTAACTTCGGCATCAAAGCCTAAGCCACAAGTACAAAAGAAAGGAATGCCGTTGGCTTGGCAGCAGTCTATACGTATGATCTTACCAGAGATAAGCTGAGAGATAGCTTTCTCTTCGTTGATGGGGATGCCTAGAGCTCTAGCAAGCCCATTGCCCGAACCTTTGGGGATGATGCCTAATGCCGTGTCTGTATGAAGTAGAGCACTGGCTACCTCATTGATTGTCCCATCGCCACCGATAGCTATTACTACATCAAATTTGTTCTCTGTCGCAGACTTTGCTAGTTCGTAGGCGTGCCGAGCGTGTTTAGTGTAGGTGATGTAGAGCTGCGTATCCGTATCGTTATAAGCATCGCAGAGCAGTTTGGGCAAGCTGCTCTTGCTTCCTGTCCCTGAGATGGGGTTGATGATGGCTAAGGCTCGCTTCATTTTATGGGTTGATTGGCTAAGCGTTGTTCAGCAAGGACTTCGTATTTCGTTCCTGGGCGACCATAGTTGCAGTAGGGTAAGATGCTGATACCACCACGAGGAGTGAAGTCTCCCAAGACCTCGATGTAGCGAGGATTCATCAGCTTGATGAGGTCTTTCATGATGATGTTAACGCAATCTTCGTGAAATGCCCCATGGCTACGGAAAGAGAAGAGATACAGCTTGAGACTTTTGCTCTCTACCATCTTCACATCGGGTATATAACTGATGTATATGGTGGCGAAATCTGGCTGAGCTGTGATGGGACAAAGGCTTGTAAATTCAGGGCAGTGAAATCGAACCCAATAGTCGCTCTCTTGGTGTTTATTTGTAAAAGCCTCAAGACACTCGGGTGCATAGTCCTGCCTATACTCGGTACTGCTGCCTAGCAGGCTCAGTTCGTTTTCATTATCTCTTGTACTACTCATACTTGTATCGTCTGTCTATGATTCGTTTTTAGATGTTATCGCAACTGTCATCAGTTCTAAGCATTTCGGATATCTGAGGTAGTCGGCCTGCAAAGAGGTAGCGTTTACGAAAGTAAGCATCCTTGCTAAGCCTGTGCTTGATGACACCTCGACTGGTGGTGCTATGCATAATGATAGGGTCGCCATCATGGTTTGATACAACTAGGGCGACATGTCCGACTCTTTTGGCAGAGGCATTTCTTCCCCTAAAGAAGAGGAGATCACCAGCCTGCGGCTCATCTATGCGTTCTGTATAGCTGCTTAGTGCGGTGGATGAGCGAGGAATAGCAAGGCCAAGTTGTTTATACAGGTAACAAATGTAGCCTGAGCAATCCAGAGCCCAAGGTGCAATACCCTTGGCTCTATAAGGTTTACCTAGGAGTTTCTCTCCTTTGCTGATTAATGTGGAGATAAGCCTGCTAAGAACTTCCTTATTCTCTTTGGGGTCTTCTAGGTTTGTCGGAGTTTCTTCCTTTGCAGGTATTGAATGATCTACCCGAAGTTGTTTGTTTATTCTGCGACTTCTTTTGGAGTATACAATAGTGTCGTTTGCCTCTCCAGTCTGTATATTCACCATGAGTGAGAGTAGTAAGGCCATAAGGCAACTACAGACTTTCTTACATCTAAGCGTCATTTATCAAAGTTTCCTGCTTGAAAATCTAACTAACTTCGTCCATAGACGGCTGACAAAAGTAGTAAAAAACATTTGCTCTCTTGGAATTTCTTGTACCCATACGACGCAATCGCATCAAAATTTCAAGAAAGTTCAGATCGTTAGTTTTCAGATGATAGCATTTTATAGATTGCATCAAAACAGGAAGAGTATATTAAGAGTATTGATAATCAGGTTCTTGAAATTTTGATGCGTTCATCCTTGTTTCGTCATTGGGCTAAACGAGCATCTATTGCCTCTCTTGTGCTCTACTTTCGGCGCGCGAAGAGACAAGATAATGGGGTTCTTTGCAGGGTTTACTAAGAAATTCGTCAACTCATTTTGATGTTTTTTTTTTTTT
>JAUMYQ010000007.1 GCA_030528555.1 Porphyromonadaceae bacterium
CCCCCTTGCTACCTGCCTCGGCTCGCTTGCGGCTTAGTTCTGCCTTGCGCTCGTCTTCCTCCTCGGTGGGTGGCTCGTCCGCCAGCGTGGGGGGCTGGTACTTGTGGCGCATCAGCTGCATCCGCTCGATGAGCCCAGGGCTGTAGAAGACCTCTCGCTCCTCGTCTATAACGAACAAGCCGAAGCCCTCGACAATGCCCTTTATCTTCTTGGCAGGCACGCCAAAGGCAGCCTTGAGGGCGTTGTAGTCGAGGGGCAGCGTATAGCCATCGCCATCCTCCTCTCGGAGCAGCTCGAGTATCGCCCAGTACAAGCCGTAGCCTGCCCAGCCGTGCGCCCCTCTGAGCCGCCTAATCTTTCGGTGATAATGCGCCCCGACATCGTGGCTGAAGTATCTACACATATTATATATGGTGTTTTAATCTCTACTCTATCCATCTGCGCCCCTGCTCGACCTCTCGCTCTATGGTGCGCAGCCTCGTCTGCTCATCGGGCGAGGGGAGGTACAAGCCCAGCTCACGGAGCGACCAATCCCTTAGCCGCTCGATGCACTCGGTTAGCTCCCTCGTGGTGAGATCTCGGCTGGAGCGCAATGCCTCGACCCTGCCGTAGACCCTATCGGTGTGCGCCTCGACAAAGTAGGGGGCGTTGATCCTGCGCTTGAATAGCTCGGTCTTGACGTAGTCCAGCGTCTCGCCCAGCTGCAAGCCAATGTAGCCCAAGAGCAGATGCAGGTAGCGGTTTTGGCGGAGCGTGCGCCTCCTCGGCACTACGCCTATCTTAATCTCTCGCCCAAGGCGCAGGAGGAAGTCTACGTGCTGGCGGAATGCCTCACGCTCCGCCTCCTGCCTAAGGTCGAACCGTAGCTCGCTCATAGGCTCGTGGGCTTACTTAAGGACGAACCGCCTACTGCCCTCGGTCTGCTTCATAAAGCCAGCACATAGCTCGGGGTGAGCTGCACGGAGTGCTTTCGTATCGAGGCGTGCGCCCCCCTCGGTAGTGCGCCAAGTGGCGAGCGTGCTGCCGTCCGTGGCGATGAGTGCCTCAGCGTCCGCCATCGCTGCCTTGATGCTTAGCTCTAGATCCGCCTCCTGTGCCTCTAGCTCCTTGATCTGCGCTCGCAGCGTCTTGAGGTCTAGGACGGTCTGCTCGATGAGGCTATCGGCACGGAGTGTCTTGCCCTCACGGCTAGCGAAGAACTTGGTCAGCACATCGCTCGTGGTGGTCAGCTCAGGCTCGTTGCGCCCCTCGATGTTGTGCGTCCAGAACCGCTCTGCCTCGTCCTGCATTAGGGCGAAGAACTCAGCGTTGAACGCCACGTCTACCCAGCCGAAGTCCCGTCCGCTCGATAGCCAAGCGATGCTGCCCTGCTGCATCCCTGCGATGCCGAGCTGCCACTGAAGCTGGCAGAACCAGTAGGGCGGCAGCTCCTCGGCATCGATACGCTTTTGGGTGCTTTTGCATTCGAGGATTGCCTTGTTGGCTGGGGCGTTCTTGCCGTGCTTCGCCCCATTCGGGTCAATCCAATAGAGGCGGTCGGGGCTAGCCATTAGATAGGGCTTCTCCTCGTGCTGATACATCCAGTCGCCCGCCGAGGAGGCGATGATGCCTCGCCCTGTGGTGCGCTCGAAGTAGTCCGCCACTGCCAGCTCGAGGCTATGCCCTAGCTCCATAAGAGGGGTGGTCTCCTTGGGCGGCTCAAGCCCGAGCTTACGCTTGTAGAGCATAAAGGGGCTGTCGTAGGGGTTAAGCCCTAGGAGGGTGGCAACATCGCTGCTGCCTATCCCCCTAGAGCGTACATCGAGCCAAGCCTCACGGCTCTCTGGTCGGATGATGCGTGCCATAGTCGTCTACATTATATATAGGGTTAGTCTTGTGGGGGAAATATCTCGCCCGTCGTGGGGTCTACCGTCTGCACCTCGCCCTCGGCTGCCTTGTGCGCTGGGGCGGTTGCTTCGGGCGTTGCTGCTGGAGCTGCTTCGCCCTGCGCCTCCTCGAGCGGATACTCCTCATAGTCCGTATAGTCGTGGTCAATGGCGGCTGTATTGAGCTGCCCATCCTTACCGAAGTCCTCCAGCTTGATGATGGCGCTGTCGGTGCTTACCGCCTCGGCTTGGTCAATGCTGAGGGGGAGGTACTTGGAGAGCTGCTTGAGGGCTTTCGCCTTAGCCATCGCCTCGTAGTCCGAAGCCCACGCTCCGCTAGGCGTTGCTCCTTGACCTGGGCTGCGCATACGCAGCCGCTCGACCTCGTCTCGTGACAGCACTACGAAGTTGAAGCCACCATCGATCAGGTGGCACACGGCATAGGCGTGGGTAATGGGGCGGCTGGTATTGCCCGAGGGCTTGTGCTGGAGGTCGGGGTACAGCCCGAGGCAGTGGGTAAATTCGTCCCCCTCACGCACGACCTCGGCATAGACCATCTTGATCTTACCGCTGCGGCGTGCTAGGTCGATGAAGCCCTTATAGCCGATTTGGAACTGCACCTCCTTGACCTTAAACTCTCGCCCTGTAGCGGGGTCATGCTTCTTGTTGAAGTAAGGGACGAAGTAGCAATATCCTAGAGCATCCACTGGAGGGAAGCCGAGGATGGAGGCTTGCATTACCGACCCCATTAGGCTGCCCGTGCTGCACTCGGCAATGGCGGGGTTCTTGCTGATGGTCGTTGCCGCCATCTGAATGATGCGCTCGGGGGTAAGGTGCTTGGGCAGTGCCATCGCTATCCTGTCCTTCATCGAGGCGAGGAGGTCGCCTATTTGTCCCTGCTTCATCCCTGCGAGCGTGGGAGGTGCTGCGGCTCGCTGGGGTCCTGAGGCATTGGTGGTGCTGGGGGCGGGCTGCGTCGTGGTGCGCCCTACGCTCTGTGCCATAGCGTCTGCTACGGCTGTCTTGGCTGCTTGCTGTGTCATTGTTTTGTTTGTTTAGGGGTTGATATAATGTTTGTCTTTAGGCAAAGAGGGGCATCGAGCCGTACCAATAGTAGGGGTCGCTGTCGTCTTGGTAGGCTGCACCGCCCTCCGTCCACTCGTGGTAGAGGTCGATCGCCCCCTCTAGCTCCGTGCCATCCTCAAGGCAGATATGCACCTGGAGGTCGGCAAGCGTCTCGCCATCTTCGTCACGGCTCACGCTACCCTCGAAGTACAAAAAGCCGTAAGGCTCAAGGGGGAGGGGTGTGTACTCGAAGCTCGCATTGCGGTAATACTCATCGCAAGGCATATCGTAGAACTCTTCCTCCACGATGGCGTGTAGCGTGTGGATGCTGATGCCGAGGGCGGCTAGGAAGGCTTCGGGGTCTTGTGCCGTGAGGGGTGTAATGGTGGCGGTCTCTGCCGTAAGGCTCATTGTCGTACTCATTGCTTGGTGGGTTGTTGTTGGTGGATTGGTGGTAAGGTGTGTGGCTTAGCCGAGGGTGCGTGCCTTGGGGTTGTAGTGCCGCTTGGGGGTCGGCTTGTACTCGCCAAGGCAATAGGCGGTGTAACGCTCACGCAGCGCACGGGGGAATGCCGTAAAGGTGCGCGGCTCGCTGGCGTGGTTCAGCACAACGCCCTCGAAGACCCCCTCGTCGTACAGCTTGCAGAAAGCCTTGTCTCCGATACCGAGGAACTCCGCCATTGAGTGCTTCGTCCGTATGGCTGGAGCTTCGTCCGTGATGAGGAGCTTGCCCTTTTGCGTAAAGCTCGCAATGAGATCCTCCAGCTGCATCTTCACCAGGAAGCCCAGCTGCCCTGCGTTCATATCTTTTACTGTTAGCTCTGACATAGTCTTGTCGTTTTGTTGGGTGATTTCCTTGGGTGGAACTGAATTATTCCATTCGTGGAATTGTTTCGTTCCGCTCTTGGAACTTTTGCGTCCCCCCTTGTTCGCCTCTCTAGTCGTCGTACTTAAACGTCCTCGGCTTACATACTATGTCGTCTAGGGCTTACATACTATGTTGTCCTCGGTCGTCATACTTGAACGACTTTCGGGGTTAAAAGGGGCGGTGGGTTAGGCTTCGCCCTCGATGGGGTCGAACATCAGCTCGAGTGGCACGCCGTACTTGCGGAAGATGCGCTTCATCGCCTGCAGCTGCGAGGCGGTCGGCTCTGTGCCACGCTTGGCTCGTTGGTTGAGGAGGGCGGTCTTGTTCGCCCCCTCGCAGCCGAGTGCCTCGCACAGCTCTAGGCGCATCAGCCGCCTGTACGCCCCCTCGGGGATGTACTCTCGTAGTCGGTAGTCTAGGATGATGGTGAATTTGTGTCGCTTCATTGTCTTAATCATTGGTTTTGTTTGCTGCTCTGGCGGCTCGCTCGGCTGCCGCCCTCTCCTCTTTGCGCCTTAGCTCATCGAGGAAGCGTTGGTAGCGTTCGTTGTTCTCCTTCCACTGCTTATGCTCCCTTGCGCTGTCGTACATAATGTAACACAGCAGCGGAAAGAGGCACGCCACAAGCAGCTGGCTTAGCCCGAAGCCCCACGAGGCGAACATGCAGTACACGCTCCACAGGACGCTCAGCCCAGCGAGGGCGGAGCAAATAATCTTCATCGCTTTCATTGTCTTGTTGGTTTTGTTGTTGGTTCTTGATTAGTGCCGTGGGCGGTGTCGCTCCGCCTAAACGCTGCGTCAGCCACGGCTGGGGCTGGAGGATTTGCCACAATCACATCACGAAGTATTAGCCCCTTGATTTATCGCTATCTTTACCTTGCCACAATTACTCTAAGTCTTACGAAGTATGGAACAGAAAATCGTTATCCTCCCCGATGTCCTCTGTGACACGCAAATGCTACACGAAACGTTCGGCATAGGCTGGATGATTAAGCAGGTCTTTGTCGTGCCTGGCAGTCAGCCCAACCACTTTACTACTTATGCTCTGCTAGAGCGGGAAACTCGCCAGTCTTGACGAACTGATAAGCGAGGAGCATATCATCAAACGAGTGAGAGTGGTAGCGGGACATTAGCTCCTTGCGTATCTCTAGGTCTATCTCATCCTCGGCGGACATCACCCATTGGACGGTGTCCTGCAACCGCTGCGTGCGCATCCGAATGGCTGGGCATACAAGGCTGAGCCGTAGCCCGACCTCACCGCCATAGCCGAATAGCTCCTCGAGCTTGGCTCTTACTGCGTCTGTCATTGTCTTGTCTTGTTTTGTTGTTAATAGTCCGTAGTGCCGTCAGAGGCTTGCGAAGCCCGAATGGCGTGGCGGCTGTTTCAGTCGTTATGGCAAACACTTATTCATTCACTCGCCCCACGCTTTACCCCTCGTTCGTTCTCGTCTTTCTTATCGACCAGCCGAGGGCTGACGGCTATTATAATGGGTTAATTACTTGCTCGGCGGCTGCCCATCGGGCTAGCTCCGAGCCTAATAACTCTCTATCTTATAGCTCTGTATCAAATATGTCAAAGACCGCTCTTGCGTTTGCTTAGCCTTTTCGCTAGCTTTGCAAGTCCGAAGCACTCGGCTCTCTTAGCCTCGTTGGTTCGCTTCGGTAATGCAAAGGTAAAGCAAATTAAAGCAACTGGCAAAATTTTTAAGCAAATAATTTAAGCTTTAGACTTATGAGTGCTTTAATAACAACTGATTTTCAAGAGTTTATCAAGGTGAACGCCTTGAAAAAAAAAGACATTGCAGAGTATCTTGGAGTATCGAATGCCTTTATAACTCAGCTATCAAATGGCCTTAGGGGTGTGCCTGAAGATAAGATTGCCTTAATTAAAGCAAATGAGAAAGGCTGGGATGTTTCTATGTTCTTAGTGAACGAGGATGTAGAGGCGGAAGAAGATCGAGAGGAACTGGTAGGTGTACCGAAGCTGTCGGCTGTAGAGATCACGGACGAGGAGGACTACGAAAAGGCTATGGCCACGGGCGTTCGGCTCATCCCCGAGTACGACCAAGACTTTAGGGGCGGAGATATGGGAGAGCTGCTGAGCAACGTTCATCCGATAGGCTTTTGGCAGATTCCTACGGGCAAAGCAGAGTTCGTAGTGTCGGTATCGGGCGATAGTATGGCACCAGTGCTACCCTCGGGGTCGAGGATAGCGGTACGTTCACTCGGCTTCGACAAGAGGCACCCCAATAGCATCCCCTTTGGTAGCATTTTCGCCGTGTCGGTCGAAGACCCAGTCACGGGCGAAAGCGTTGGCTACGTTAAGTACCTGCGTAGGCATAGCGACCCTACACTCGCCAAACGCTACTGGATAGCTCGCAGTGCAAACGCAGAGTGCTATGACGACTTCGACATCGAGATAGAGCGTGTGCGTGCGCTCTTCATCGTTGAGTGTATGATGAATAGGTTAGTATAATTAGATAGAGGATATAGTTATGGAAAGCGTAGAGCAAAAGAAGACTTCTTCGATGACTATTTTCAGATGGGTTATGATGTTCCCAGCAGGGCTGCTAGGCGTTGGTCTGTTTTGGATATTGATACAATACCCACTAACACGCTTCGTTATGCCAGAGCTTGTTGGATATGGATGGGAGGATTCGTGGGTTTATCTACTGACACACGTCCTATGTGAGATTGGTATGGTGTACAGCTACTATTTTATTGGGGCTAGAGTTGCTCCTGGCAAGAAAAAGGGGCTTGAGATTTTAAGCCTTATCCTGCTCTTCTACTTTTTCAGAAATCTTATTCGGACTGCAACCTTTTTCTTAGATGAAACGCTTATGGTTGCCGTTACCTATGCTTTAATGACATTGGTACAGCTGCTGTATGCAGGCTTCGTCCTCTACCACGTTTCCAATACAGATGAAAGTAAACTCAATAGAGTTGCGAAGTTTTTCCGTCTCTCGCTACCCAAGGAAGAGCAGGCTCTGGGGATAGTCAATTAGGGAGAACCTCGGGTAATTCCTACAGATTGTTATGAATTTGTTTTTTGAGTATATCCAAAATTCTCCTGGCGCAATTATCTTGCTTGTATTGACAATCCCGATATGCGTATATCTATATCATTCTGTCAAAGACACCCTCTCTTCAGAGATTGATGCCCCAAGAACGAGAACCGCAAACTCAACGAAACTGATGGATGCGTTTCGTGCTACTGGCTGCGTCTTGTTTTTGACTTTTATAGGATTGATAAGTTACATCGCTTTTCCTGTAATTCTCGTAATCACATTTGGGGAACTTCGTAACTATGAGGCTAAATTCGACGATATATTTATTATGTCGATAGTTATAGCCATACTCTATATCTTCATTGGTTATATAGTAAATACTGTTCGAGGTCGGTATCTGTGGAAAGTTAGATCCTTAACAGCAAATTATGAGAAAAGAGAGCGAACCTTAGCAGCAGACTATGAAAAAAAGGTGGTCGCTTGCGAGAAGCGAGAGAAAGAGTGTGCCGTACGAGAGCATAAGGTCTTATCTTCCGTAGTTAATAAATATCCTTTTCAGGGCTTAGCAGAAGCATCAGCTGACCTTAAGATGGTTATGTATGATGAGGCTATCCGTTGGCTGGAGAATAAGAGTAGACCAGCCTATACTTCGGCAGAGGTAGTCAAGGAGTTAAGGGGTAAGACAAAAGTGTTTCAGACACAATACAAGCTAATGCTGTATAAATATGAGTTTCTGCTGAATAAGTTTCCCGAACTAGAGAAATATGTAGAAACTATTGACGAAATGAAGCAGCTCCAAGATTACACTAGCTTGTCAGAGTTAGAAGAAGATTACGACAGAACAAGGGACTGGCTAACTAGGGAGGAATACGAACGTCTTAGTGTTGATGCTCGTAATCAGCTCGCTCTAGATAACTACATCAAGTCTTTTAAGAAAAGCAATTGGCAAATCGGACGAGACTACGAACTTTATATCGGGTACTTATACCGAAAGCGCGGATGGACTGTTGTGCAGTTTGGCATAGAAGAAAGCCTAGGTGATATGGGTAGGGATATTATTGCCTCCGATGGGACGACAACGCATATAGTGCAGTGTAAATGCTGGAGTACAGAGAAAGTAATACACGAAAATGTAATCTGTCAGCTATATGGCACTGCGGTTCAATATGAGCTAGAGGCATTATCACGACCAAGTCTCTTTATGTCAAAGGTTATGCCAGTGCTATTTTCAACCACGGCTCTTAGCGACACTGCTCAGCGTTTCGCCGATAGGTTAGGTGTTGAAGTCCGAGTTGTACCTATGTCCGAAAATTATCCTAGAATTAAGTGCAATATCAACAATGGTAGTAAAATTTACCACCTACCATTTGATCAGCAGTATGACAGAGTGAAGATAGACAAGCCTGGAGAGTTTTATGCGCAAAGCGTGCAAGAAGCAACTGCAAAGGGATTTCGTAGAGCGTTTCGCTTCACAGGGTTAAAGGGAAGAACTAATTAACAAGACGCACATCCAAATTATGGCAAATTCGCCGTAATTAGATTGTAATATAATCTACATCACACTATGACCATCAAGAGGCATTGCCAGTTCCTCGTCTGTAAGCGAAAGAAAGACGAGGCACACGGCTACGTTCGTTACTTCGTGCGCTGGGCAGGCGAGATGCTTACCCTCAATGCTGGCTATGCCGTAGAGCCTGATAAATGGAGCTTAGAAACCCAACGCTGCAAGAACAACACCACCCACGGCACGAAGCGCACACCCTCCTCAACCATCAACCGAGCTATCGGCGAAATGGAGCGTGCAATGGACGCAGCTTTTGCCTACTTCGAGGCTTCGGACAAAATCCCCACGAAGGAGCAGCTCAAGACAGAGTTCCTCAAGCGTTCGGGGGCGAAGATTAAGACCAAGTCCGACCTCTCGTTTTTCGAGGTCTTCGATAGGTTCTTAGAAAGCCAAACCCTAGAGCAACAATGGGAGCGAGGGACACGCCAGAAGTTCAAACAACTGCGCAACGACCTCTACGACTACAACAAGCATCTTACGTTTAATTCGCTCGACAAGGAGCGTCTGCTGGGCTTCGTCCTCTTTCTTCGTGATGATAAAGAGTTTCGCAACTCGACCATCCTCAAAAAGATTACTTTCCTCAAGTGGTTTCTCAATTGGTCTACAGCTGAGGGGTATAACTCCAATATGGCTTACAAAGCCTATAGACCAAGCCTCAAGAATGTACCTAAGGCGGTGATTTTCCTCGAATGGGAGGAACTAATGGCGGTTTGGGAACTAAAAGGCTTATCCGAGCCTCTCGCACAGACGAGAGATGTGTTTTGCTTCTGCTGCTTTACAGGGCTACGTTACTCCGATGTGGCAAACCTCAAGCGTGCCAACGTATTCCCCAATTACATCCAAGTTACCACGATTAAGACCATCGACAACCTCATTATCGAGCTGAATGACTACTCTCGTGAGATACTCGACAGATACAAGGATGCAGACCTCGCCAAAGGTAAAGCCCTCCCAGTGGTCGCCAACCAAAAGATGAACCTCAACCTAAAAAAGGTCTGTCAGCTGGCAGGGCTGGATAAGCCAACGCAAATAACCTACTACAAGGCGGACGAACGCATCGAGGAGATACATCCCAAGTACGAACTCATCACGACCCACGCTGGCAGGCGTACATTCATCTGTAACGCCCTAGCCCTCGGTATCAATCCCGAAACGATAATGCAATGGACGGGACACAGCGACTACGATGCAATGAAGCCCTACATAGCCGTGGCCGATAAGACGAAAGCCAAAGCGATGACCCTCTTCAACAAACGCTAAAAAGTGGTAGTAAATTCGAGGTGCTTCAATACCGCTCAATATCTCTTAAAGCAGCTAGATCCTGCTCGTATCAAGCACTGCTAATACTCGGTACGTCTTAAATACCACTTAATACATCTTGTTTTTGGTGCTGGTGGTACCACAATGAGGTGCAGGCTATTTAGCTTGCACTTCGTTGTTTCCAGGACTAAAAGAACTGATTTTTATCTTTACTTTTAAGGAAAAGACTTAGTTAGGTTCAATGTTAGAAGGCTCTAAACACAGAGCCAACATCTGCTGAGTATTGTTCGTCAAAGCGTAACGCCTATCTGCCACTCGCCCAATAAGCCAAAGCACCTCCTCCTTCAGTGTTAAGAGCAGTGCCTCCCTCCTCTCCCGATGGCTGAAGCCACCATCGATGAAGATGCGCCGTAGTAGCTTACCACCTTTCATTCCGAAAGGATAGATCTTATCGCCCGAGGCTCGTGGACGAATGATAAGAAGCGAAGACCGAGCCACCACCCTACTCCAATCGAAGAGTGCCTCATGTGGCTGGCACTTGAGAGGTGGTCCCTCTCTCCTCTCCACAATGCGCCAACGCAGCATGCCCATAGGCAAACACACCTCGCCATCTTTACTAATATCTATCGTACAGCCCTCAAAGGGTCGCTCACTGAGCGAATAAACCTCAAGATACTCCCCACCACGCACCACGCCATAGTCACGACTAAAGTAACGCCCCCCAGAGGGTAAGTCCACCAAATACTGGGCAATACTAGAGCATTGCACCGAACTAAAGCCGTAGGGCGTGAGCAACTCATAGAGCAAGGTGGCAGGGTATGGACTAGAGAGTATTGAGGGGATGTGTAATCGCTCGGGGCTTGGGGAGATGC
Source organism: Porphyromonadaceae bacterium (assembly GCA_030528555.1). GTDB lineage: Bacteria > Bacteroidota > Bacteroidia > Bacteroidales > Porphyromonadaceae > Porphyromonas. The sequence continues at coordinate 10,503 of JAUMYQ010000007.1, forward strand.
GCTGCCGCTCTCGAGCCACAGCATCGAGATACACAGCCTCCGCCTCCCTCAGATGTTCAATGGTACGCCTCGCCCCTTGACGAAAGGAGGGATTCAACTCCTCGAAGAGAGGGATGAGCCGATGGCGTATAACGTTACGCTTATAGATTAGCTCGCTATTGCTACTATCCTCCCTATAAGGCTGCCCTAGAGCCTGCAAGTAAGCCTCCACTTCGTCTCGGGTGCAGTCCATCAGGGGGCGCACTACCCTATCGTGCCGCTTGTAGGGCATACCGCTCAGACCTCGCAGCCCTGTACCCATAGAGAGGTTGAGCAGCATCGTCTCGACCTCATCGTCGGCGTTGTGTGCCACGGCTACGACCGCATCAGCTCTATCCTCTAGCACGCTCATAAACCAGCTGTAGCGTAGTCTCCGAGCCGCCATCTCGATGGAAGCCTTAGTCTCTACGGCATACTCTCGAGTATCGAACCGCTGCACACGCAGCGACACGCCTAGCGAGGTACAAAGGATACGCACAAAAGCTTCGTCGGCATCGCTCTCCTCCCCTCGCAGAGCGAAGTTACAGTGCAGAGCCTCCACCCGATAGCCTAGAGCACAAGTAGCCCTAAGCAGGGCCACAGAGTCTGCGCCACCACTTAGGGCTACATATATTGTCTGCGACCTAGTCAGCAACTCGTGACGATCAATGATCGCCGCCACCGCTGCCTCTAGAGGTTGCATAGACAGAGAAAACGAGGTTAGAGACCTAGCTCGGGGTCTACCATAATACGTCCGCAGTATTCGCACACAAGCACCTTCTTATGGAGCTTGATATCGAGCTGACGCTGGGGAGGAATCTTATTGAAGCAACCGCCACAAGCGTCACGATCTACGCTCACGACAGCCATACCATTACGTGCACCCTCACGGATGCGGTGGAAAGCCTTAAGCAGTCGCTCCTCTATCTGCCCTTCGACCCCAAGGATACGCTTACGCAAGCTCTCCTCCTCGGCACGAGTTTCCGTCTTAATCTGCTCAAGGTCTTGACGCTTCATATTAAGGTCAATGCCACGGTCTTCGATATTTGCCTTAAGCGTCTTGATGCGCTCCTTACGCTCCTCCACCTCGATAGTGAACTCACGGATACGCTTCTGCGATAACTCTATCTCTAGCCTTTGAAAGTCGATCTCCTTAGAGAGATTATCATACTCACGATTGTTCTTCACCTGCTCCAACTGTCCCTTGTACTGCTCGATAAGCGTCTCGGCATGCTGAATCTTAGACTTCTCTGCCCCCATCATCTGGGTATACTTCTTTACCTCCTCCTCAAAGTTCATAAGGCGTGTCTGCATCCCTTCGATCTCGTCCTCAAGGTCTTGCACCTCAAGGGGCAGCTCCCCTCGAAGCGTCTTGATGCGGTCTACCTCGGAGTAGAGGTCTTGCAGATTACGAAGCTCGATGAGCTTCCGCTCTATAGTCTTTTCTTGCTGATCTGCTACTTTCTTAGCCATATTTTATTAGATGGATTTTATCGGATTGCTATTGAGTTTGCTATCGTGGAGGACAAAGTTAGGGAAATTATGCGAAATGATATCCCTAAACACTCTGACACAGACTGCTTCGCTCTCGTAGTGACCTACAGTAGCCAAGATGGGGCATGCCTCCACATCAAAGTAGTCGTTGTACTTCGCCTCACCCGTAATGAAAATATCTGCCCCTGCCCTACGAGCTGCCCTCCAGAGGAACGCTCCAGAACCAGAGCAGATAGCCACACGGCGCACACGGCGTGCGTCCTCGCCTAGGGGTAGCGGTGTATAGCTGAGCTTCTCCGTACCAAAGTAAGCCTTAACGCTCTCTAGGAACACCTCAAGGTCTAGCTCCTCGATAAGGTCGCCCACGATGCCACTACCAGCCGAGAGGTAATCGTTCGCTAGAGGGTAGAGGCTGTAAGCAGGTGTTTCGTAGGGGTGCGCCCCGAGCATTGCCTCCACAATGGTGTAGGTATCGGCACTGGGAAAGATGACACTTAGCCTCGCCTCCGCCTCGTGATGTAGCTGCCCCTCCTCTCCCACAAAGGGAGATGAGCCAGCCAAGGCTCGGAACGTCCCCACTCCCTCGTGGCTAAAGCTACAGCTATCGTACGCTCCAATCCTGCCAGCCCCAGCTGCCCACAGGGCCTGCTGCACTGCCTCAAGCTGCTTCGTGGGAACGTAGGTCACCAGCTCGGTGAGCTTGCCCACAAGTGAGACGAGCGGACGTGTATTCATCAGCCCAAGGTCTTTCGCCAGATACGCATTCAGCCCCCGAGGTGCATTGTCGGCATTGGTATGGGCAGCATAAATGCAAAGGTCCGCCTTGAGGGCAAGACTCACGCACCGCTCGATGTAGCTGCCTGTGCCTACACGCTTCAGCCCCTTGAAGAGCAGAGGATGGTGCACCACAATCAGGTTGCACCCTCGCTGCACCGCCTCATAGATGACCTCCTCGGTCACATCTACGCAGAGCAATGCCCCCATAGCCTCTTGGTCGGCATCGCCCACTTGCAAGCCACAGTTGTCATACTCCTCCTGAAGCCACAGCGGCAGCTCCGCCTCAAGAGCTTCGATGATTTGCTTGATCGTCATAGTTTATCCTAATTATTGTACCATAGTCAAGACCGCAGTGCGATCATTTTACAAAATTATTGGGCTGCAACGAAACCAAGCGTTCCGTCCGCAGCCCAATTCCTTTATTTCGGCGTAAACGCCTACTTAGAGAAAAGTCCTATGCTCCCCAAGTAATCTAGCCGAGGAAGCATCTATATCCATCCACCGACTACCGAGCCACTGGGCGAATGTCGAGGAAAAGCTCATCCAGCTGTTCCTCGTCAATCAGAGAGGGAGCATCAATCATCACATCACGCCCAGAGTTGTTCTTCGGAAAAGCGATGCAGTCTCGGATGCTATCCAGCCCAGCGAAGAGGGAAACGAGACGATCCAGCCCATAGGCAATACCACCATGAGGGGGAGCCCCATAGCGGAAAGCATTCATCAGGAAGCCAAACTGCTCCTGAGCCTTCTCGGGCGTGAAGCCGAGGAGGTCAAACATCGCTGCCTGTAGCTCTCTGTCGTGAATACGGATAGAGCCGCCACCGACCTCCACACCGTTAATCACCATGTCATAAGCGTTAGCTCGCACCTCGGCGGGGTTGGTCTTAAGCAGATGTATATCCTCTGGCTTAGGTGAGGTAAACGGATGGTGCATCGCGTAGAAACGAGCGGTCTCTTCGTCCCACTCCACGAGTGGGAAGTCCACCACCCAAAGACAGCTAAAGGTATTCTTGTCCCTCAAGCCGAGCTGTGAGCCAAGCTCTAGGCGAAGTTCGCAGAGCTGCTTGCGAGTCTTGGTCGTCTCTCCACACATCAGGAGAATTAGGTCGCCTGCCACTGCGCCTACCCTAGCCTTGAGCTGCTGGAGGTCTTCCTGAGTGTAGAACTTATCCACGCTACTCTTGACCGTGCCATCCACCTCTACACGAGCATATATCAGCCCCGAAGCCCCAACCTGCGGACGCTTGACGAAGTCCGTGAGGGCATCGATCTGCTTGCGTGTGTAGGTCGCGGCTCCCTTGGCACAAATTGCCCCCACATACTCCGCACCATCGAAGACGAGAAAGCCCTTGCCCTGCATCACGTCCATCACCTCAACAAACTCCATACCAAAGCGCGTGTCGGGCTTATCCGAACCATACAGACGCATCGCATCGGCAAAGCTCATACGAGGCAGGGGCAGAGGAATATCTACGCTAAGGAGGGTCTTGAAAAGGTGTGCCGTAAGTCCCTCGAAAACAGTCAAAACATCGTCCTGATCCACGAAGCTCATCTCGCAGTCGATCTGCGTAAACTCGGGCTGACGGTCGGCTCTCAGGTCCTCATCACGGAAGCACTTCACAATTTGGAAATACTTATCGAAGCCACTGACCATCAGCAGCTGCTTGAAGGTCTGTGGGCTTTGAGGCAAAGCATAGAACTGATTTGGATTCATACGGCTAGGCACGACAAAATCTCTCGCCCCCTCGGGCGTAGACTTAATGAGCACTGGGGTCTCGACCTCAAGGAAGCCTTGGGCATCGAGGTAGCGACGCACCTCGAAAGCACACTTATGCCTTAGCTCTAGGTTTCTGCGCACAGCCGTACGGCGTAGGTCGAGGTAGCGGTACTTCATCCGCAAGTCGTCCCCCCCATCCGTGTCATCCTCGATGGTAAAGGGAGGCGTTTCGGATGCGTTCAGCACCTTAAGCTCCTCTACCTCGATCTCAATATGGCCCGTAGGGATGTTTTTGTTTTTGTTGGAACGCTCAGACACACGCCCACGCACTTGGATGACGAACTCTCGCCCAAGCTTCTGCGCCTCGGCCGACAGAGCCTCTCCCGTATGCTCCTCATTGAAAACAAGCTGTGTAATGCCATAGCGGTCACGCAAATCCACGAAGGTCATCCCACCCATACGGCGAGACCGCTGCACCCAACCTGCGAGGAGAACCGATTGTCCCACATGCTCTAGGCGCAGCTCTCCACAAGTTTTATCTCTATACATGTTGCTTCTACTCTATTGTTGTGCCACCTGGAGGGGGCTACCCTCCCTCTGCGACCGCCCCCCTCAGATAAGCGACTAATCCAATGTCTTCTTGATCTCGACCTCTTCGTAAGCCTCGATGATATCGCCCACAATGATGTCGTTGTAGCCATCGATGTTCAGACCACAGTCTTGCCCCATTACAACCTCCTTGGCATCGTCCTTGAATCGCTTGAGTGAGCCGAGCGCACCAGCGTACTTCACGATACCATCACGAATGAGGCGGATCTTATTCGTCCGCTTGATCTTACCCTCGATGACCATACAGCCAGCGATCGTACCAACCTTACTGATCTTGAACGTCTGCTGCACCTCGAGGTTCGCCACTACGTTCTCCTTGATCTCCGGCGAGAGCATACCCTCCATAGCACTCTTAATATCCTCGATAGTATCGTAGATAATGGAATATGTACGGATCTCTACTCCCTCACGATCAGCCTGACGTTTAGCGGCTTGGCTAGGACGCACCTGAAAGCCAATAATGATGGCAGACGAAGCCGCAGCCAGCACAACATCACTCTCGGAGATAGCCCCCACACCCTTGTGGATGACATTGACTTGGATTTCCTCAGTCGAGAGGCGGATGAGCGAATCGCCCAAGGCCTCTACTGATCCATCCACGTCCCCCTTGATGATAACGTTAAGCTCTTGGAAGTTGCCCAAAGCTCGCCGTCGAGCCAGCTCATCGAGGGTAAGCCCCTTCTTGGTACGGCTATCTTGCTCACGCTTAAGCTGCTCACGCTTGCCGGCAATGCTGCGAGCCTCCTGTTCGGAGTCCATCACGTTGAATATCTCACCAGCCGTAGGTGCACCATCCAAACCAAGGATCAGCACTGGCTCACTAGGGCCTGCCATCTTGAGGCGTTGGTTACGCTCGTTGAACATCGCCTTAACCTTACCATAGTGCGTACCCACGAGGACAACATCGCCCATAGACAGCGTACCATTCTGCACCATAACCGTGGCCACATAACCACGTCCCTTGTCTAGCGAGGACTCGATTACCGAGCCGACTGCCTTACGCTTGGGGTTCGCCTTAAGCTCCAGCAGCTCAGCCTCGAGGAGAACCTTCTCGAGCAGCTCATCAATGTTGATGCCCTGCTTAGCCGAAATCTCTTGACACTGATACTTACCGCCCCACTCCTCCACGAGGTAGTTCATAGCAGCTAGCTGCTCCCGGATGCGGTCTGGGTTCGCCCCTTGCCTATCTATCTTATTGATAGCAAAGACTATAGGCACACCAGCTGCGGCAGCGTGGTTGATCGCCTCCTTGGTTTGAGGCATCACATCGTCGTCCGCTGCTACGATGATGATAGCAATGTCCGTGATCTTCGCACCTCTAGCACGCATAGCCGTAAACGCCTCGTGACCTGGAGTATCGAGGAAGGTGATGCGCTTACCACTAGGGAGCTTGAGGCTGTATGCCCCGATGTGCTGAGTAATCCCCCCAGCCTCACCATCGATCACGTTGGAGTTGCGCAGGCGGTCGAGCAACGAAGTCTTACCATGATCTACATGTCCCATCACAGTCACAATAGGAGGGCGGCTTACAAGGTCTTCCTCTCTGTCTTCCTCTTCGTCCTGCGAGATAGACTCCACCACATCGGCACTTACGAAATCAGTCGTAAAGCCAAACTCCTCGGCCACAATATCAATAGTCTCAGCATCAAGGCGCATATTGATGGACACCATCAGCCCGAGACTCATGCACGTCCCGATAACCTGAGTCACGGGTACGTCCATCATATTGGCCAGATCGCTCACCGTTACGAACTCGGTCAATTTGAGCACCCTGCTCTCCTGCTCGTCACGCTCTCTTGCCTCCTCGGCAGCGTTGCGCACGGCTGTACGCTTCTCCTTGCGGTACTTCGCTCCCTTTGCAGCACTTTGCTTTCCACTGGTTAGGCGAGCTAGGGTCTCCTTTACCTGCCTCTGTACATCCTCATCCGTTACAATGGGCTTTACTTCGGCTTTCTTCTTTTTCTTTTTACCTGTATCTTGAGAGTTGGCTGTCTTACCTTGTACCGAAACGTTGAGGTTTGAGCCGTTAGACTTCTGTCCATTCTTTTTACTGGAAGCATTTACCTTGGCTACCTCTGCCTTAACATCCACAGCATTTTTGTTGATGCGTTGACGTTTCTTCCTCTCTTCTTTAAGCTCACTACGACTTTTCTTAGCAGGACGCATAGAGTCATTGATGGTAGAGAGATCGATCTTATCTACCACCTTAAATTGGATATTGACCGATGCCGTAGAAGGACGAAAGATCCCATCGTCCTTCTTATCCTCTTCTGGCTGATCGACAGGCTTAGCCTCACTTAAGATTGGCTTAGGTCCTACCTCTTTAACTTCCTCAACTTTGGGAGCAACAAGCTCACTCTTGGACACTACCTGCTTGATTTCGCTCTTTGAAACTTCAACTTCGGGTGCTGGTACAGGCTTCACATCCACCTTGGTCTCAGCTTTGGGAGCTTCGCCCTCGGAGGGTAAGGCTTGAGGTTTTGACTTTGCTACACTTTGTTTCTCCGCCTTGGGAGACTCCTTTTTTTTCTTCGCAGTCTCTTCCTTGGGCCCAGGGGTCTCGAGCTTACCAAGTATCTTGAACTGTGGCTTCAGGTCTTTTGGCACAGCTGTCTCGATAAACTGTTCTTTGCTCTCGAGCTTAACCTCTACTTTTGTCCCAACCTTGGGCGAGGATTCAGTGACAGCATCAATAAGATCACTACGGATTCCGTCAGCGACATCACGCCTTACCTCCGCCCCAAGAGCCTTAAATATGGTCTCCACAATTTCCAACCCCACTCGTGTATTAGGACTAGGCTTATCGTGAATAGCCTTGTCTGCAATGAGCGCCTTAAGCGAACCAAACCCCATATTGAGCTTGGCGGCCAAATCTATTAACTTAATCTCTTTAGGCATACATGATTATTTATAGGTTAATACGAAGCCTCAGAGATTTCCTCCGCAGCCTGATTTGCTATCTCGGTTTCATCAGCATCAAACTCGCTACTAAGCACACCCAATACATGATCTACAGTGTCCTCCTCTAGATCTAGCTCCTCAACGAGCTCTTCACGTGTCTTATTCAATACAGACTTGGCTGTGGTATAACCAGACGTCTTGAAGAGGTCAATAACCCAAGCATCAATCTCGTCATCAAACTCATCCAAATAGATGTCCTCCTCACCAGCGTCACCGTCTCTAAAGACCTCTATACGGTAGCCCGTCAGCAATGAAGCCAGCCGCAGGTTGGCAGCATTCTTACCAATAGCCAACGGCACCTCTTCAGGGCGCATGTAGACCTCAGCCTGACGCTCTTCGCCCTCCTCATTAAGAGTAATGGCTGAGATCTTGGCAGGGCTAAGCGCACGCTGAATAAACAGCACATGATTACTCGTATAAGTCGTGATATCTATATTCTCTCCTCTCAACTCACGCACTACACCACGGATGCGCCCTCCATTGACTCCAACACAAGCTCCTACGGGGTCAATACGATCATCATAGCTCTCAACTGCCACCTTAGCTCTCTCTCCAGGCATACGAGCAATGGCACGGATAGTTATCAGACCATCTGCAATTTCTGGCACATTCAACTCCATGAGGCGTTTGAGAAACTCTCCACTCACACGTGATAGTATCACCTTGGGGTTGCTGCCATTGTCTTCCACATCCTTAATAACGGCACGCACGGTATCACCCTTACGGAGGTAATCGCCAGGTATCTGCTCATTCTTGGGCATATGTAACTCGTTGCCCTCATCATCGACTAGCAACGTCTCTCGCTTCCAAACCTGATACACCTCTGCAGTGATAATCTCGCCAATACGCGCCCTAAACTTATCTCTAAAGTTGTTCTTTTGTAGCTCTAAAATTTTGCTTGCCAAAGCTTGGCGAAGGTTGATGACGGCCCTACGTCCAAAGGCATTGAAATTAACCTCCTCGGTCACATCATCACCAATCTCTGCGGCTGGATCTATGAGCTGTGCATCTTTGAGAGCGACCTCTCGTGCCTCGATCACTACCTCTCCATTACCTACCACCTGACGCGTGCGCCAAATCTCAAAGTCGCCACGCTCGGGGTTAATGATCACGGTGCAATTTTCATCCGTACCGTAAATCTTGGAGAGCACATTGCGAAACGACTCCTCGAGCACATGGATCATCGTTTCCTTATCGATGTTCTTCAGATCTTTAAACTCGGCCAGCGAGTCGATCATACTAACCTGTTCTTTCTTCTTAGCCATATTCTATATTCTTATTACTCTCTTTGTCTGTAATACCTCGCTCATCGAAAGAGTGAGTACCTGTTCTACATCCTGCTTACGCTTAGCACCCTCAGGCTTGATGCAACGCACCACCGAAATAGCAATCTCTCGCTCCGTAGCACTAAGCAGTATCCCTCTCTCCTTCATCCCCCCGCGACACAACACCTCTACCTCATGACCTATAGTCGCCACATACTGTCGCAGCACTTTTAGGGGAGAAGTCAGTCCCGCAGATCCTACCTCTAGCTCGTAGTCCTCTATATCTCTGTCTAACCGCTCTTCGATATGCTTGGTCAGACGCACACAATCATCAATAGCCACTCCCTCATCAGAGTCCAGCTCTACAACTATCCTATTACCAGGGTGAACTACCACATCTACCAAATATAAGTCACCACTCGTACCTTGAAGATGGCTAACTACAATATCCTCTACTACTTGCCTCTCGATCACGAAGTTTAGTTTAAATTATGACGAGACATCTCTGAAAGCAAATCCTACCCCACTGAAGCTGTCTCTAAATATCCATATACAACAAAGGGCTGCCCAAGCAACCATCAAAAGCAAAAGGAGGAAGCCCCTCGCCTCCTCCATACCCTCTCGATGTTGCAAAGATATAAATAAATCTCAAACTTGCCTCCTCCCCAAAGCAAAAACATCTCTCAACCTGACAACTCAAACAGAAAAAGACATAAAAGGTCTTCGAGAGCTCTGAAAGATAAAGATCGGGAACTCCAAAATGAAAGCTTCCAATCTTTTTTCTTTCTCTCAAGGCTAATACTTCTAGGCGCTTAATCAAGAACGACAGATTGACGACCAATAAGGTTACCTCCTTCAAAAAGGCCTAACCTATAAGTACCTGGAATAAGACTCTCTCCTATCTGCCAATACATACTTATGGGGGTCTCTTCACCATTGTACTCTACCGATCGGCTTATAGAGTAAGGTATACTCTTACCCTCAAATATAAACATTCCTCTACCCTGATCTAACAATTCATCATTTGGAGCAAGAATACGCGCATAGATAACCTTATTACCTACCTCAGCTGTAATATTTCGAGCAAGCGTGAAGTTAATAGCGATCACCTGCATCCTACTTAACTTATTTGTAACCTTGCCACGCTTATCCAACCCATTCAATCGAATAGCTATGGCATCGAGCTTGGCCGCTAGGTCTACTTTGCTAGCTAACTCACTCTTCTCGCTAACGAGCAGACGCACCTCATTGGCCGCACGGTGATAATTTTCCTTGATGGTTTTGTTTTCGGCCTGGAGTAATTCATTGCGTGCATGCAACGAGTCTATCTGCTCCACATAGCTCCTAAGCACCCGACGCAGCGTGCCTATTTCCTTACTTAAACGAACTATTTGATCTGTACTAGCGGCCTTGACCTGTCTCAATTCCTCAAGAAGACGACTTACCTTGACACGCTCTGCATCAAGTTGCCTGATGAGACTATCGTTACTAAGGGTAAACGAACTCTCTCGCCCATCAATAGTAAGCTTATTATACTGGCTAGTAAACTCATCCGAGAGGTTATCTAGCTCTTCCTGCATAGCTATGCGCTGCAATTCTACCAGCTCTGCCTTCTCTGCCTCGGCCGCAGAACGCTCCTGATAAAGAAGGACGGCAAAGATACCCGATAGAGCAAGGACAACCATCCCTAGGACAATGATAACTTGCTTTAACTTCATATTTGGTTTCGTTCAAATAATTCTAGATATTCTTAAGACCTATTTCATCGCTTCGAAGCGATAATTCTTCCACTCAAACTTATATTTAGGCAGGCGATCTATCAAATCTTTGAGCGCTTCGCTCTGCTTATCCTCTTGAGATAAGCTCAGGCTAGCGGTAATAATCACGGAGCCTTCATCACTCCAACTAATGTCATAATGCAATGGATAGAGCAACTGCCTCAACCGAGCTGCCTCAACCGAGCCATTACCCTCAAAGTGACTTAGGAAGTCCTCCCCTTGGGGCAGGCGGATCAGAGCCTCTGGCTCGATGGGCACCCACTCAGGCGTATAGAAACTTAGACCACAGTCAAGACTCGGCTCTGTGATCCGCTCAATCACTGCTATCAGAGGGGTGCCATTGACCATTGGATAGAGGCGAATATAACAGGAAGACAAGCTACTTGTAGGAGTAGAGAATACCGCATCTAGTGTCCGAGGCTCCTGTTCCTCTCTAATAATCAGCGACTTCTTATTTGCCTCACTCAAGAAGGGACAGCTCTCAAGATAGTGCCCAAGCGATGACATCTGAGCATAAATCCTGGTGGAAACAAAAATGAGGAGAGCAAGCAGTACAATTCCTAGCTTCTTCATACTCTTAGTCATCAGATTACAGCCTGACGCAAGCACACAAGTCGCTCCAACAGCCCTTGTAAAAGATCAAGGCGAAGCATATTAGCCCCATCGCTCTTAGCTGTAGATGGCTCTGGATGGGTTTCAATAAACAAACCATCAGCTCCAACAGCTACAGCTGCCCTAGCTATAGTCTCAATAAGCTCAGGCTTGCCACCCGTCACCCCACTAGATTGGTTGGGACGCTGCAGCGCATGTGTCACATCCATCACAACAGGGAAGCCCGTAGAGCGCATCTCAGGAATATTGGTAAAGTCCACTACAAGCTCATTGTAACCAAAACTATTACCTCGCTCCGTCAAAATAACCTGTTCATTGGCACACTCGGTCACCTTGGCCGCAGCGTGCACCATTCCACTTGCACTAAGAAATTGGCCTTTCTTGATATTGACCATCCGTCCCGTACGAGCAGCAGCAGCAATGAGGTCAGTTTGACGACACAAAAAAGCTGGTATCTGCAGCACATCTACATACTCAGCTGCCATTGCAGCCTCGCTCGTCTCATGGATATCCGTCACCACAGGGACATCAAAAGTTTGGCGTATCTTGGCAAGTACTCCAAGAGCCTTCTCATCCCCAATGCCAGTGAATGAGTCTACACGAGAGCGGTTCGCCTTGCGGTATGAGCCTTTGAAGATATAAGGAATGCCTAGCCGATCGGTCAAATGAACAACATGTTCGGCTATGCGCAGTGCCATTGTCTCATCTTCAATGGCACAAGGGCCTGCCATAAGAAAGAAGTTATCCCCTGCCGTGAGATCTTGATATTTGATCATCGCGATGCTTCGTCCAATTAAGTAGTGAGTAGTCTATTTTTAGGCCTATCTAGGCCACAATATGGGGCAAAGATACAAAGAGACTAGGGTTTCTTTATATCTTTAGGCGTAGAATTTACATTACGATACACCCATTGAGACTTATGGAACAGCAACAACAAAAAACAATACTCATCACTGGAGGCGAGACTCTTGTAGGCAAACGTCTGACGCGCCACCTCTTGCGCCAAGGCTACGAAGTACTATGGCTAGGCGGTACCTCAAGGATGCGAGCACAACAAGCTCCCGACACCCTACCCTGGGACTGGGAGCAGGGGATAGTTAGCATTGAGGCTCTTGAACGAGCAGATATAGTCATCCATCTGGAGGGAGCCAATCTCTTGGATGCACGCTGGACGAGCGAGCACATGCGCCATATAGTACGCAGTCGCATTGTCTCCGCCAAAGTACTTCTAGACGCCCTCGCCAAGCTAACGGATGGCAAGGGGCGCACATTCATCTGCGCTTCATCCATCTATTACTATGGCCTAGAAACTAGCCGAGATTGGCTCACCGAGCAGTCAGAGGCGGGAGCGGACTTCCTCGCTCAGACCTTCGGTCTACTAGAAGAACGCGTAGCACATTGGGGGGCAATGGCTAGGGTGCGTACCGTGGCTCTGAGACATGGATTCATTCTAGATGAACTAGGAGGCGGTCTGCACAACATGCTCTTGCCAATTCGCCTGCATCTAATTACCCCTCTAGGCAAGGGCAATCAATACATCAATTGGATACACATCGAGGATCTCTGCCGGATCTACCAGCAAGCCATAGTACAACCTCAGATGGTGGGGGCGTACAACGCCTGCTCCGTAGCTCCACTAACGAATGAGCAGTTTGCCAGCGCGCTCTCGGTTGCACAGTTTGGCTATCTAGTTCCTCCCATCAAGGTGGCCATATCGAGCAAAATACTGCGTACAGCCATTGGGCCAAGAGCTCACTATTTACTTAGAGGTCGTCCCGTATCGGTCGACAAGCTACTCGATACGGGCTTCTTATTCCGCTTCAATAGCCTAAACCAAGCTTTGAGAGATTTGAAGCTCAGCGCCATTTCGTAGAATAATGACAATAAATCAAACAATAAGCATATGAACAAAACAATCATAAATCGCCTAGAAGCACTGCGTACCTCTATGAAGCGAGAAGGCATTGCGGCCTACATCATCCCCTCGGCCGATGCTCACCTGAGTGAATACACTCCCGAACGTTGGACGGGACGCACCTGGATAAGCGGTTTCACTGGTTCAGCAGGCACGATGCTCGTCACCCTCTCCGGAGCATATCTTTGGACCGACTCACGCTACTTCATTCAAGCAGCCGATGAGCTACAGGGAACTACTATCGAACTTATGAAGATGGGGCAGCCCGATGTACCAAGCATTGAGGATTTCATCTCTACAGAGCTCTCATCGGGAAGTATAGTGGCTGCCGATGGAGCCTGCATAAGCTATGCGGAGGCAAAAGATACTGCAGATAGTCTGGCCAACTTCGGCATCAACTACCGTCTAGACACCGACCTCTTGAACGAAGTATGGACAGACCGCCCAAACATCCCTAGCAAAGAGCTATTCCTTCAACCCTCAGAATATAGTGGACAGACCGCAGCCGATAGGATAAAGCTCGTACGAGAGAAACTTAGAACCAAGGGGGCAAATGCAACCCTTATCACCATGCTGTGCGAACTAGCTTGGGTCTTCAATATTCGAGGGTACGATGTAGAGTACAACCCTGTGGCCGTAGGCTTTGGCTATATCAGCCAGGAGGAGGCAGTACTTTTCGTCCTTCCCGAGAAACTAACAGATGAGGTACGCTCCTCGCTCCTGAACAATGGCGTACGTTTGGCGCACTACAGTGATATCGGAGCCTTCGTCTCTGCGCTCCCCACCACGACCAAGCTCTATATAGACCCCAGGAGACTAACGCACCGCCTCTATACCTATATCCCTAGCCACTGTAAGCTGATACAGGGGGTTTCCATTCTTACAAGCCTCAAAGCCGTCAAAACTCCCACCGAGCTAGAGGGCGTACGCCGAGCTATGGTTAGAGATGGTGTGTCTCTGACTCGTTTCTTCATCTGGCTCGAGAATCTGCTAAACTCGGGAGGTAGCATCAGCGAATATAATCTCGGACTAAAGCTTAACGAGTTTCGCCGGAAAGGCGGACACTTCTATGGAGATAGCTTTGGTACAATTGCGGGTTATTTGGGACATGGTGCCATTGTACACTACAAGGCCGAGCCTACGACCTCATATGAAATCAAGAGCGAGGGTGTACTACTCCTCGATAGCGGTGGTCAGTACTTCGATGGCACTACAGACATTACCCGTACCCTTGCCCTAAGTCCCCCTAGCGATCAGCTTCGCACGGACTATACCTTGGTACTGAAAGGGCATATTGCCATCGCTACAGCGCAGTTCCCCGAGGGCACTCGTGGCAGTCAAATTGACATTCTAGCTCGCAAAGCACTTTGGGACAAGGGCATGAACTATGGGCATGGTACCGGTCACGGTGTGGGATACTTCCTCAATGTCCATGAAGGCCCCCAGAATATCCGTACAGAGGTCAACCCAACACCTCTGGAGATTGGCATGATTACTAGTAACGAGCCAGGACTATACCGTGCAAACGAATATGGCATCCGTATAGAAAACCTCATAGTAACAGAGCTAAAAGCAGAAACACCTTTCGGACGTTTCCTAGGCTTCGAGACCGTAACTCTCTGCTACTTGGACAATAGTCTTGTGGACAAAACTCTACTCTCTGCAGACGAAATAGCCTGGTACAATAGCTACCAAGAGCGTGTATATCAGTCCCTCAGTCCGCACCTTACTGAGACTGAGGCAGCTTGGCTCAGGGCTAAGACTGAGGCAATCTAACATAGCAAAGTGAAGATAAAGCAATTTTAAAGACAACAAATGGCATATATACAAGATGTTAGGGGCATTTGTCCCAAGATGGGAACGGGATGTTTCCTCGCTGTTAATGCAACGATTGTGGGAGATGTGATCATGGGGGATGGGTGTAGCATATGGTTCAATACGGTCATTCGCGGAGATGTCAACTCGATCCGCATCGGTAACAATGTCAATATCCAAGACGGCTCGGTACTCCATACTCTGTATCAGAAGTCTACAATCGAGATTGGGAACAATGTCTCAGTAGGGCACAACGTAACGCTCCACGGCTGTAAGGTACACGACCTCGCTCTCATAGGCATGGGTTCGGTGGTGATGGACGATGCTGTGGTAGGCGAAGGGGCTATCGTTGCTGCTGGCAGTGTGGTACTTGCTAAGACAGAGATAGGTCCTTATGAACTATGGGCTGGCGTACCTGCCAAATTCGTCAAGAAAGTAGCACCTGAGCAGAGCCGAGAGCTCAATGAGCGCATCGCCAACAACTATCAAATGTATGCCTCTTGGTTCGGTCCTCAAGACGAAACCAACTAAAATTACTATCAGAAATATCTCTAGCTAAATCAGTTTTGCCTGATTCTCTTAAAGAGAATCAGGCAAAACTCTATTCTAACCTTATCGGTTCTCTATCCCTCTCCCTTCCAATGGATGACCTAGTCTCAGAGAGGGGCAAAAATTTCTCCAGGAATACCCGAAAAAATGTTCCCGATCTTTTTTCTCGGAGTTCCCGAACTTTTTGGAAAAAGTTCGGGAAGTTTTTTTTGAAAGTTCCCGAAGATTTTTTGGAGACATCAGGGCTTGTGCTAAAAGCATAGGAACCAACAAATTAAATACCTCATTACAAACAAAAAAGGAGTGCCACATATGTGGCACTCCTTTGCTTATATCTATTTAAAAAGATAAGGGTTACTTCGCCTTAGGTATGGAACGCAGTACCTCAAGAAGGTGCTGCCACCAAAGGTCTACCGTCTTGATCTCGATACGCTCATCAGGAGAGTGTACATCGCGTAGGGTTGGTCCAAAGGAAACCATGTCTAGCCCAGGATAAACACTCAGGATTAGTCCACACTCGAGACCTGCATGAATAGCCTTGACGGCTGGCTCACGATTGAACAGACGACGGTAAGCATCTGCCGAGACCTTGAGGATTTGCGAATCGGCATTAGGCTTCCAACCTGGATAAGGATCGCGAATATCGGCCACAGCGCCTGCCAACTCAAAGACAGACTTCACCATCTGTGAGGTACTGTTGCGGAGAGACTCTGTAGAGCTACGCTGGCTAGTCTCCACCCTAATCTTGCCATCGACCATCTTAATCGAAGCGAGGTTGTTGGACGTCTCCACAAGATTTTCCAGCTCGTGGCTCATACCAAGCACACCGTGGGGACAAGCATAGAGAGCGCGCACGAGGTTCGCCTGAGTCTTCTTGTCAATGATCTGCTTAGGCGCGGCAACCACCTCAATAGTTAGGTCTACCTTAGGATCTACTCGCTTGAGTTCCTCCTTGATCTCGGCACGAAGTGTCTGGAGCAGCTCCTCAGCCTTCGTCCTATCTATAGCTTTTATCCCGAAGATGGCCTGCGCCTCACGAGGGATCGCATTATGCAAGTTGCCCCCCGTAATCTCTGCAAGAGACCAATCAAGGCTCGTCTCCAGAGCATATAGATAGCGAGTTAGGAGCTTATTGGCATTGCCCAGACCCACGTGGATGTCACCACCAGAGTGACCGCCCTTGAGGCCAAAGACCTTGACCTGTAGATAGGTGAGGTCAGCTGGTGCGGGGCTATACTCGGGGGTAAACTTAGCGATTACCCCCATACCACCAGCGCAGCCGATGAAGAGCTCGCCCTCATCTTCGCTATCGAGATTGATCAGTATTTTGCCATTGAAGAAGCCAGGCTTGAGGCTCATCGCTCCAGTCATACCCGTCTCTTCGTCCACGGTAAAGAGGCACTCAATGGGGCCGTGCTCAAGATCGTTGGAGGCAAGGATGGCTAGCTCGGCGGCACAGCCAATACCGTTATCTGCTCCAAGAGTCGTGCCATCGGCCTTCATCCACTCCCCCTCAATGACCGTACGGATAGGGTCATTATCGAAATCATGCTGCGTACCAGCATTCTTCTCACAAACCATATCCACGTGGCTCTGCAACACCACAGTCTCTCGGTCTTCGTAGCCAGGTGTGGCGGGCTTGGAGATAACGAGGTTACCCACCTCATCCTGCTTATAGCTCAGGTTATGCTTCTTGGCAAAGTCCAACAAATAGGCCAAAATCTTGCCCTCCTTCTTGGATGGACGAGGCACTTGAGTAATTTCGTGGAAGTACTTCCACACTACCTGGGGCTTCAGAGATGTTATATCCATTGCTTCTGTCGTTATTTAATGAATGATTTAGAATGAATGTGGAAAAGTTTTACCTTTGTCCCACACAAATATAGCAAGAAAAGATGAAAATGCTATTCCTATCGGCACTTATACTAGTCGCCTTTGCCGTTGTCCTGCTTGCCATTAGGATATTGTTTGTCAAGAATGGACGCTTCCCTAACACTCACGTTGGGGGACAGAAGGCTATGAGAGAGCGTGGTATCTCATGCCACACCTCACAACATAGAGATGCATTGAGGCATCGCTCACTAGCCGAACGTACCGCTCAAGAAGAGTAGCCCTATCAGGAGTAATAATAATCTCAAAATATGATGACTAAGAAAGCTTATTTTCTATCGGCTCTAGCCACAGTAGGTTGTGCTGCAGCCCTTACACTCACCTCTTGTCAGGGTAGAGCGAGCAGCAGTGCCACAGTACCAACGACGACCAATCAGGGAGGTACGACCGAGGTCGTTCTGCCCGTGGCGTACGTACGTATGGACTCTGTACTCTCTCAGTACAAGTATGCCCAAGACGTACAGACTACGCTAGAGAAAGAATCGCAAGCACACCGCACACGCCTACAAGGACGTGCTGCCGCCCTACAGAAGGCTGCGGAAGACTTTCAGCGCAGGGCACAGATCAACGCCTTCGTTTCGCAAGAAGCAGCACAGAAAGAACAAAATAAGGTGATGAACTTACAGCAGGAGGTGCAAAACCTTGAGTTGCAACTCACACAACAATTCGCCATGAAGCAGCAGCTCATGCAGGAGGATATCCTCAAAGAGATCCAAGCCCAAATCAAGGAATACAACAAGGATGGCAAGTACAAGCTCATCTTGACGAATGCAGGCGTGCTATTTGCCGATGAGGCGATGGACATTACAGCTGGCTTTATCGAGCACCTCAATACAGCCTACAATCCAGATGCCCTGAAGACTAGTGCCGACTCTACAAAGACGAAAACCAATCAATAGGCAACCCGCCCCATAATAATAACAGACCAGTAGAGAGGCCCCCGAGGTGCTTCCTACTGGTCTTTTGCTATCCTCAGAACTCCTTATCCAAAAGAAAATGAAGAACATTAGCTCTCCCACCAGAAGAAGTCTCCAAAGAGCTCTCTTCCTACTCCTTCTATTCGTCCCTCTATACTACATCATTGGAGAAATACGACCCGAACGCAACCAGAGCTCTACGAAGGAAGTCACCGAGGCAAAGCCACATCTCGAAGAACACAAGGAGCAAGAAAACAATTTTGCCACCAAAAGCTTAGAGAACAAAAGGGAGAACAGCTTGGCTGATTCGGAGGTAGAAATCAAACGACTAGAGCTTCCTCAACGTATGGAAGGAGCTAACAATCTTTTCGTTGTCCACAAATCAGGTGATCGGGTCAATTATTCTTTGGAGTACGATACCGAACGACGACACGCTCGCTGGGTCGCTTTTACTCTAGACAACGACAACTCCTCCTCTCGAGTACGACGCTCTGATGCCTGGAGCTGGGATCCTAAGCTTCCGAAACGATACAGCACAGAGAATTGGTTTCGAGGATCTGGCTATAGCCGAGGGCATTTGGTCGCCTCAGAAGATCGGGCCTACAGCCAAGAGGCCAACGAACAAACCTTTTACTACAGTAATATCAGCCCTCAACTACAAGAGCACAACGGGGGTATTTGGGTAAAGCTGGAACGCAAAATCCAAGCCTGGGGACGAGATGCTTCGCTGCGCGATATCCTCTACGTCACGAAGGGCGGAACTATCCGAGAAGATCAGATCGAAACGCAGCGTATCAGAGGCAAAATGGTCATCCCTCGCTACTACTGGGCAGCCCTACTCCTAGAGAAAAATGGCGTATATCACAGCATAGCCTTCCTCACTGAGCACAGAGCCTACTCCAAAGATGAGGGAAAACTACGTGACCTTGCACTCTCAGTAGACGCTTTGGAGGAATTCACTGGATTAGATTTTTTCCATAACTTACCTGATGACATTGAGCGAAGCGTAGAGGCAGAAGACCCCAATGCGCGCTTAGCCCGTACTATTTGGTGGAGCTAAAACCCATGCAACAAGACAAACAAAACCCTGATGGAAAGATCACATGGCTAGTCTTTGTCATCTTCTTCAAGATAGGCATTGGAACGATTGGAGGTGGCTATGCCATGATCCCTATGATGGAACGTGAGCTGGTAGAGCGCAGAGGCTGGATTAATCGTGAGAGCTTCCTCGATGTCATTGCTATTGCCCAAACCTCACCTGGCATCTTTGCCGTTAACATGGCTAGCCACATCGGGCTAAAACTCGGTGGGCTCCGACTTGCTGTCGTAGCTACCGTGGCTAACATCTTGCCCCCATTCCTCATCATCCTAACCCTTGCCCTCACACTCGGTTATATACGTGACATCGTCTGGATAGAGCACGCTTTCAAAGGTGTCCGGCCAGTCGTAGTTGCCCTCATCGCTGCTCCTGTTTTCACCATGGCTCGCTCAGCAGGGCTTCGAGGATGGCTGTGGCTCGTGCCAATAATCGTGGCTTCGGCTATATACTATCTAGGCATTTCGCCTGTTTATCTGATATTTTTTGCGATAAGTGGTGGAATTATTTACTCCCTATGGCACAGTAAATAGTCAATCTCCTTCCAAAAACGACAGGCTCACATGATATTCCTAAAGCTTTTTTGGGTATTTACGAAGATTGGCATCGTCAATTTTGGCGGTGGCTACGCCATGCTCTCTCTTATCCAAGCGGAGGTTGTACAACGACAAGGCTGGTTAACGGCTGGAGAGTTCACCGACATCGTTGCCATCAGCCAAATGACCCCAGGCCCAATTGGCATCAATGCCGCCACCTACATAGGCTATAGTGCAGTTGTCTCGGCTGGCTACCCCCATATACTGGGCATTCTCGGGTCTACCATAGCCACACTTTCTGTAGTATGGTTGCCCTTTATACTCATGTTCTTCCTCAGTTATCTTTTATTACGCTACAAAAATAAACCCTGGATACGTAGCGTATTCTCTACACTACGACCTACTATCATCGGACTAATCGCCTCGGCTGCCCTGCTCCTCATGACAGAGGACAATTTTGGTAATCCCAATACCTCTCTCGGACAGTTTGTCGTAAGTGCCCTAATCTTTACCTCTGGCTTTGTCGCTGTCTACCGCTATCGAGCCAATCCTCTACTCGTTCTGAGCTGTGCCGCTGGCTTAGGGATACTCATCTACGGCTTAGTTTTACAGTAGTGTATTCCAGATCTACCTCCCTCAACCTCTTTATCTATGGATGATGATATGCTCAATAGCCTAGGATCGGGCCTAGCGTTTACCACGCTCGACAACGAAGAGAGCAACGAAGAGCGCCTACTATGGCCCGAGACTTGGGCAAACCGAGTAGAGAAAGCCCTCGCTACGCCCCCAACCCTCCCCCCTACGGAAGGACTTACGCCAAAAGAAGTGCTACGCCTCATTTGGGGATACGATAGCTTCCGATCGAAACAACAAGAGATCATAGACTCGGTACTTGCCAAGCAAGACACCTTGGGGTTGCTCCCCACAGGTGGAGGCAAAAGTCTGACCTTCCAGATACCTGGGCTAATACTCCCAGGTCTAACACTCGTGGTCACACCGCTGATATCCCTCATGAAAGACCAAGTAGATCACCTGCACAGGCGAGGGATAAAAGCTGCTGCTATACACTCAGGTATGGGTGGCGAACGCATCCGACAAACATTGGAGAACTGTATCTTTGGTCGCTACAAATTTCTGTACGTCTCACCAGAACGCCTCTCCAGTCCCACCTTTCTCTCTCGCCTTGAAGAACTGAAAGTCAACCTTATCGTCGTTGATGAGTGCCACTGCATCTGCCAATGGGGATACGACTTCCGTCCCTCCTACCTCAATATCATTACCCTACGCAACCTCTTGCCCTCGGTGCCAGTTCTCGCCCTTACGGCAACAGCCACGCCCGAGGTAGCACGAGAGATTACTCGCACACTCGGCTTCGGCACTGGACATAGAGTATTCCAAAATAGTTTCTTCCGTCCAAACCTCTCCTATTCTTTGCGACGCACGGAAGACAGGGAGCAGATGCTCTTACACATCCTCTCCCATGTACCTGGCTCAGCTATAGTCTACTGCCGTAGCCGCGATCGGTGCGAACTAATCGCTCAATACCTAGTCCAGAATGGGATCACAGCAGCTCACTTTCATGCTGGACTAACACATACAGAGCGAGAAATGAGACAAAACCGCTGGATGAGCGATGAAGTCCGCGTAATGGTGGCCACCAACGCCTTCGGCATGGGCATCGACAAGCCCAACGTACGCCTCGTCATGCACATAAATATGCCGAACTCGCTCGAAGAGTACTTCCAAGAGGCAGGGCGTGCAGGCCGAGATGGATCTAAAGCTTATGCCGTAATGATAACAAGCCAAGACGATATAACGACTCTTAAGCGTAGACTGGCAGACTCATTCCCCGAAAAAGAATATATATATAAGGTATACAACTCGATGTGCAACTATCTTGGTATCGGAGAGGGAGAGGGATATCAGCGGAGCTATGACTTTGACATAGAGCAATTCGTGCGCACTTTCAAGATGCGCCCCGTACAGACGACTTCAGCTATCGACATCATGCAGGTGGCTGGTTGGCTAGACTATCATCGGGACGACACACGCTCTCGCCTGATGATTCTCTATACTCGTGAGGAGCTCTATGGAGAACATGTCGGTCACGATGCCCTATTTCGCATCCTACTTCGCCTATACACGGGCCTTTTTGCCAACTATATCTTCATCTCTGAGACGGACATCGCACTACAAATGGGCCTAGAAGCGGACGATGTCTACGCTATGCTCAGCTATCTGAGCCATCAAGGTATCGTACATTACATACCCAAAAAACAGATACCTCGTATCTACTTCCACATCCGCCGTGAAGACACAGATCACTTACGCCTCCCATCCTCTGCCTACGAAGAACGCAAAGATAGACTTGAGGAACGTATCAGCTCGAGTATTGCCTATCTACAAACAGACAACGTCTGTCGCTCATCCATGCTATTGAGCTACTTTGGAGAGCAAGCGACAAGCTCATGTGGCATGTGCGATGTCTGCCTCAAACGTACCCCGCAAGGTCTGAAGCAATTTATCGTAGAAGACACGCACATCAAGGTGCTAGATCTGCTCAAAAAGAGTGAACGTGGCTACATCAAGGTAGCCGACCTTGTACACTCCCTATCCTTCATCCCAGAGGACACGATACTAGCCCTAAGATACTGCGCCCAAGCTCATGAGCAATATCGCCTCGATGGGGAATATATCCTCCTCATCTAAGCTATGAAAAGCAGCCATATCAAGATCCATCAAGACAACGTAATTTTCCAACATAATCCAGCCCTAGGATACTGTTCTTAACGAGCAAACGTAATAGGCAAGACCACAGTTGGCACATGAGGCCAGAACATCAGGTCGCCTCACTACTGCATTCTATAACAAAACACGCCACAACTCCTCCAAGCTAATCTTTTTTATACCCAGTGATCTACCTGACGATCTCTTATTCCCTGAACTAAAACGTCCTCTATCGTTCGAGCTGTAGCCCACCTACGAGCCTATATTCAATAGATATAACAGACAAAATATGACTAAAAACTTGGCAACATTGTAATAAAATGATAACTTTCGCCTCTGATAACTATGCAAAATCTCCACACTACTGGCATATCTCCCCCTAAATGTGTCATACGAAACGGAGATGCACGTGCGTTATCCAGATACAATAACAACTTAAAATAATGAAGAAAATGAAAGCGTTTAGAAGATTTGTACTGGCTCTTGGGTTGGCCTCTGCAAGCCTAGGAGTCTATGCGCAGAGCGATAACCCATATATCGACGATGCCTATCTCTCTCCAAAGGAGGTTGAGCTACGCCATGCCAAGGCCAAAGCAGAGGCAGAGGCCCGCTATCGTGAAGCCCTCGAGCAGGAAAGACGGTACGAAGCCGAAAGGCAAAAGCGACTTGATGCCTACAAAGCACAACAACGAGACCGCGAGATAGATGCCTACAATGGTCGCTCATCGAATGGTGAGTATTATCAAAATGAGCAGCAGTACGGACAGACTAGCCATTCTCTCAAAAAGGGGAGTACCGAGATACATATCTATGGACCCTACTCGGAACGACTAGCACGCTTCCATGGAGAGGGTACACTGCTAGTAACTTCGCCCAGAGTGTACGTAGACAGAGACTACTACTCTGACGAACACACTACGCTCAGCTTACACATCGGTAACGGATCGTGGTATCCCTGGTATGATCCTTTCTACCTGTCTACCTATCCCTATGGAGGTCACTATCGTTCTCGCCATTGGTATAGGCATGGCTCTTATTGGGGCTGGCATCCCTATGATCCATTCTATAGCCCTTACTACTACGACAGCTGGACGTGGGGCTACTACGGAGGCTACTACGGAGGCCTATATGGCTACTATGATGGTTATTATAGGGGGCTTGCTGATAGAGCTTACACAGATCACTACTACCGTAACCCCTATAGACATGGCAGCCGATCTAGCAGCCATCAGCATTCGTCTAGAGTAGAGCGATCAGCCTATGGAGCATATCGCTCAGCGAGCTCCTCAAACTATGAGCGCAATAGTTATGGAAGTAGTGGCTATCACTCGGATAGCCATACTGGTGGATCATATAGGGAGGTGGGACGCAGCTATGGTGGCAGCACACGCTACCAAGGGGCAGCACGCCTGCCTCAGCAAGGTAGGGATAGCTATAGTACACCACAGGGCAACAACAACTCTGGCAACAGTTACGAACGGAGCTACTCTCGCCCCTCCACATCAAGTGGAACTACAAACTATAGCTCACCCTCACCTATATCAAGCCCCTCACCTACCTCTCGTGGTACGGGCATACGTTCTAGACATCGCTAAACTCTGCCAGTACCTTCAGAACTTAGACAAACACTGATATGAAGAAGAAAGCATTGCTCGCCACGGCCCTTATCTACTCCACCCTCGGGGCAATGGCTCAAGATGAGATGAAAGTCATCGCCCTAAGCCATGGACACAGAGATCTCGGTTCGGCACGCTATCAAGCCCTCTCAGGGGCTATGGGAGCTATAGGAGCGGACTTTAGCTCCGTGAGCCAAAACCCAGCTGGTATCGCCCTCTTCCGCTCGAGTGGCAAAATTAGTCTAACAGGCAGTGGCAAGATCGCTGGTGGAGCTAAAGATTTGTGGTATGGCTCGCGTGCCACGCTCGCCGATGACAATAAGTTTTCACTCACAGAATTTTCTTACCTCACCAGCTGGGGTACGGCAGCTCGAGGGGTAACTTTCGGCCTTGGCGTAAGTCACGGTGGCAGCTTTGAGAGAGAACTCGATGCCTCAGCTCTGAAAGATAGTCGCACAGGCACCTCTCTGGCAGATTATGCCGCAGCACAGCTCAACAATGCTGATATATCTCATAGCGTCTGGGGCGAGAAGCGCGACCTCTATGCCGATGCCAACATCCCTTGGATAGGAACACTCGGCATGAAAGCTGGTTGGCTAGAACCAGTAAGTGGGCAGGATGGGACCTATCAAACAGCCTTTGCCTACCCCAACGCACAAGGAGAACTGGTAAACTATGCACCCAATAGCACAGCCTTCGTTAGTCGAGAGCGTGGCGGTGTGACCAATATGGACTTCGCTCTCGGCTTCCGCCTCTCTCCTGAGATCAATCTTGGGCTACTCATACGTGGGCAGTCACTCAGCTACGACATCTACACATCGTACAAAGAGGGCTTCAAGCCTAGCGAAACTGCAGCTCTAGACTACCTTGGTCTCGACAACTGGCTCTCCATCTCAGGTATGGGTGTAGGCTTTGGCTTCGGCTTCTTAGGACAAATCGGTCAGGGACTACGTTTGGGAGCATCGGTATATACCCCAACGTTCTACCATCTCAAGCAAGACTTCTCGGCCATCGCTACGGGCTACAACGAGCTATTTCGGCAAGACACGGGCAGAGGTAGTAGCACAGAGTATCTGGCTCAGACACCTAAGGATGCCGCTAATGCCTTCCGCCTCAATACCCCTTGGCGATTAGGGGTGAATGCAGCCTACATCTTCGGGCATAAAGCCATTGCTAGCCTCGACTATGAGTTTATTTACACAGCCTCGGCACGTCTGGGCAACGATGGCTATAGTACAGGAGCAGGCTTCTCCGAGGATAATCGTGCCCTGCGTAGACACTTCCGTGGAATGGGACGTTTGCGTCTTGGGCTAGAATACAGCATAACACCGCGAGTAGCCCTACGCGCGGGCTACCGACATGAGACGCCTATCTCTCAGACGAAGCTCTTCCGCACCCCTGGCTACTCAGAGCTACTCGGTGGTACGCTCGTGCACTATCGCTTACCTAAGGGGACAAATGCCTTATCGCTCGGTACAGGCTTACGCCTCTCACGTAGTTGGACGCTCGATATAGCCTACGCGTATACCACGCAAAAAAGTGAGTATACAGCCATACCCAGCATCACAGACAGTGCGATACCTTCCCCCAGCGAAAGCTACATGAATGGTCTAGAAGCCATCAGGGAAGAGCACTCAAGCCACACAATGAGTGCAACGCTAAGTCTCCGCTTCTGAGCTAGCGTACCAGTCTCTACCGCAGAAATGACGCGGTCCATAGAAAGCTTTCATTCTCTGACCAGCATATCGGGATAGCTCTAAAAGAGCTGTCCCGATAGTTTTTTAAGGACTATCGGGACAGAATAAGTAGCCTTGGCATTCGCCTCAAGCTACCGATACATGAACATAGACTATCGCTCCACGTAAGTAAGTACAATTACCGAAACATCACCTTCATTCTGTATCGTGATACGTATAGGTCTCCCCTTAGCATCCAGATCGTACTTATAGGTAATCTGTCGATTCAGGTCGGCGCGCTCCTTAGAACTCCTCTCTAGACGACTCATCAAATGGTGAGAACGGATCCCCAACTGCTCTGTCCAGAGATATTGATATTCGGGGGCAAAGAGCAATCTACGCTGGAGAAAATTGAGATCAGGATAAACGTTATTCTTAACCTGAGAGTATGCTCTCATTTCTGTAACGGAGAACTCATCTCTCTCATAAAGTACCTTCTCCAGATTGTTCTCTCGCCACGTAAGGCTAACGAGCCTCATAAATGGCGAGATGTAGGACGTCCTCCGACCGAAGTCGTCAAAAGTATTGTCTGCCTCCCTACGTACCTCAGGCTCCGAGCCTTCGAAGAAGATAGTCTCCTCCAACTTAGTCGCACGCTTGCTCGCCTCATCTAGGAAGAGACGATACTCTGTAGGCTTCACCAGATTCTTCTGATGCTTATCATTGTCATAGGTCATCAAGACAGAAGCAGCCTCATAGCTGAGCTTACCTGTATAGACATCGACATTAGTTCCTCCTGTGTAGACATCGACATTAGTTCCTCGGGAATAATGCTCCTCAAGAGAAGAAAGGCGCATAGCTTCATCGTAGCTGTACTGTACCATATGATGAACCCTTTGTTGCTCATCAAGGAATTCTATTTTAGAGATATAGTGTAACTCGGGGACATTAGGCTTCTCAGGATCAGGTTTCTGAGGTTTTTGGGGATCAGGATTGCTCGGGGTCTCCTGCACTGGAGGAGCTGGAGCTGGCTCTTGCCCTGTCTTGGAGCAAGCTGTCAGACAACCGAGAGCAAGCACTAGAACTAGGATTTTCTTCATAACTCGAATAATTTATTTATTGTTAGTCAGCGTAGGCATGGCCCACGCACCACAAAAGTAACCCAAATCGAGTAACCTAGGCAGCCCCTACACATAGTGACGGACAACTGAACCCACAATTTAACTTAACAACTTTCTAGGCTCTCAAAGGAGAAAATGCAATCCACTTATATACAGTGACTTACAAAAGCCCCTGATGTACATAAAAAATATTCGGGAACTTTCGAAAAAAACTTCCCGATCTTTTTCCAAAAACTTCGGGAACTCCCAAAAAAAACTTCGGGAACTTTTTTTCGAGTATTCCCGAGCATTTTTTTGAGTGAAAGATCAGAGTGTTTTTGATACCACAAATAAAGCTATCGGGACTTATCCTCGCCTTTTTGATACCTTTGCGCAGTAGGGTGATCTATTTTGAGCACATAGGGGGAAGGATATACCAATCAAATAGGAGTAAGCATGACAAATCCAATCATTCATTTGGCAGAGTATTCGCAACGGCTGCGTACAGTATTTGCACGCAAAACGATTATTAGGTACTACAATACCAGCAAGTCGGCTTGGTCGGATCTCAACGGTGGGGAGGTGGCAGACCGCTGCCTAGATGCAGCCAAAGCTCTCGCGCGTGAAGGTATACAGTTGGGCGATAAAGTAGGCTTCTACACACCCAATAATGTACATGCAACAATTGCAGAGCTCGGACTGTATATGATGCGTGGCATCTCGGTCCCCCTCTATGCTACGAGTACGCCTGAGCAAGTAGACTTCATCGTGCGCGATGCCCAGGTACGCCTCATCTTCGTAGGTGAACAGTTTCAGTACAACAATGCCTACGAAGTGCAACGCACGATACCTGAGTTAGAACGCATCATCATCTTTGACAACAGCGTAGTACTTCATCCAGAAGACAAAACTTCGATGTACTATGACGAATTCATTCGCAGGGGAGACTCCAAAGCTTCGGAGAACCAAGCCAACATCAGCTCCTCTCGAGCCTTGGGGCAAGACATCGCCCTTATTATATACACCTCTGGAACGTCTGGACGTAGCAAAGGAGTCGTACTAAGACACTCGAGCCTCATGTGCCAGATAGATGCCCATGTACGTATGTTCGACTTCATCTCTAGCCGAGATGTGAGCATGAGCTTCCTACCACAGAGCCACATTTTCGAAAAGACTTGGGTATACTATTGCCTCTATATGGGCTGCACAGTAGCTATACTGAACGATCCCAAGCGCATCCTAGAGGCTCTGCCTCAAATCAAGCCCACTATGATGTGCAACGTACCGCGCTTTTGGGAGAAAGTCTATGCTGGTGTGCAGGACAAAATCAACCAAGCTCCTCCCTTGCAACAGAAGGCCCTACGCCATGCCATTGAGGTGGGGCGCAGATACCGCCTAGAGTATGACAATGAGGGTAGGCCTGCCCCATGGCATCTGCGCCTGCTCTTCGGGCTATACAAACGGACACTCTTCGCCAAGCTCAAGAGCGTACTAGGGCTACAGCGAGGACGATTCTTCCCAGTAGCTGGCGCATCGCTCTCGGACGAGGTCAATCGCTTCTTACAGTCAGTAGACATCCCCATCTGCGTGGGCTATGGCCTCTCCGAATCTACGGCAACGGTGAGCTGCTTCCCTCAGAAGGGCTTTGTACTGAGCTCTATCGGTGAAGTACTAGAGCACGTAGACGTACGCATAGACCCCGAGACGAGCGAAATACAGCTCAAAGGGCCGAGTATCATTACCGAATATTACAATAACCCCGAGGCGAACGCCGAGAGCTTTACGCCCGATGGCTATTTCAAAACGGGCGATGCTGGCAGGTTAGAAGGGCGTGTGCTATACTTCACCGAGCGCATCAAAGATCTCTTCAAGACTGCCAATGGCAAATACATTGCCCCACAGATGCTTGAGGGGCTACTAGCTACCGATCCTATCTTTGAACAAGTTGCTATCATTGGTGATGGATATAAGTTCGTCAGCGCTCTCATCTTCCCCAACTGGGATATACTGCGCCGTGAAGCTCAAGAACGTGGTTTAAATCTAGAGCGTAGCAACGAAGCTCTAGCAGAAGACTACGAGGTGCACCGCTTGGTAATGACGCACGTAGAGCAGGCCCTAGGCAGTGTGGCGCAATACGAGAAGGTCAAAAAGTTTACCCTCCTATCCCGTCCCTTCACCATTGAGGATGGCGAGCTAACCTCTACAATGAAGATACGCCGTACCATCGTGGCGCAACACTATGCCCAAGAAATAGCCAAGATGTACGAACAGTGATGAGTTAAACCAACAGCCCAATGATTACATTCTACGCCGAGGAGGGTGTGCGTATGCCTGAGCTGCGCAGACGCATCGTGAAAGCATGGCTCAAGACCGTGGCCCTCAGCTATGGCAAGCGCATCGGGACGCTATGCTACCAGTTTTGCAATGATGAGCGAATACTGGAGGTCAATAAGCAGTTTCTCAATCACGATTATTATACAGATATCATTACTTTTGATGAGAGCTGGGATGACACGCTCTCGGGGGATATGCTCATTAGCCTCGACACTGTGCGTAGCAATGCCGAGATGCTAGGCGCAACTCTTGAGGAAGAGCTACATCGAGTTATAGTACACGGGCTACTTCACCTATCGGGATTGAGGGACAAAACAAAGAGTGAGGCCAAGCGGATGCGATCCGCCGAGGATGAAGCTCTTGGCGCTCTACGTAACTTATTGCCCGAAGGCGTCTCTCTACTAGCCAAACGATACAAATAACGATACTACAAACAACGACATTACTATGGCAAGCAAACGTAAACTCAAGAAACAAGTAGTAGAACTATCCTCGTGGCTCTTCGCCGATGCCATGGTCATTCGCCTGGTCTCCGATGCAGACAAACAAGAGGCAGTAAACGAACTCATTGACGACATCATGGTCTGGACTGATGATACCATTCGTCGCATAGCCCATCCCGATGGCAAAGACAACCCCAAGCTCGTGAAGGCTTACTACCGAGAGTTGCGTGCCGATATCGAGAAGAAGAGTAGTAAGCTAGAGGCACAGCTAACAAGCCTCGTAGAGCAACTTTAGTGTTGGTACCATAGAGCCCGACCCACGATGAGGGAGAGCAGACATACTAGGGGAGAGCTAGCAGCGCTACTGACCATATCGCTACTCTCCATCCTCGCGCTCTCTCCATCGGGACAGGGAATGCGCTCGCTTCTTCTGAGCACACTCTCCCTCGAGGGGCAGGTTTTCTCATGGCAAAGTATTGGGGCAGCCTATCTGATCTCTCTCGTACTTACGCTCATCACCCAGAGATCTATAGACTACTATTTGCTGCTCAAAAAAAGCGAGCAGAGCCTGAGTCGTACCCTCTCTATCCTGATACTCTTTGCCCTTACGCTGCGCTTGCCATGGCAACTCTGGGTGCTGCCTCTAGGTTACATCGTTGCCCTTTCGAGCCTCTTTGACATTTATCAAAAGAGAGACCAAGCGGTGCTCTTTCTCATCTTGGGGCTCGGATTGGGTGGCCTATCTCTATACAGTGCCAAAGCTATCCTTTTAGTACCACTCATCTGGGCGATAATGTACCAGCAACGTACGCTATACCTCCGACATCTTCTAGCCCTCATTCACGGTATAGTACTGATAGCTCTAGGAGCCTTTGGTGTACTTGGCGTAGAGCCTAGCTTGCAACTAGGACAGTCTTGGTTGAGCCAGTGGCACGAGTGGCATTCCATCCCTTGGGGCGTGGAGGGTTATGCCCCTTACAGTTGGCTCGCCCTTGGACTCCTTGGCCTAGTATGCATTAGTCTGGTAATCTACGTTGTAAGCTCTTCATACAATAGCGTACGCCATTCCGCTCAGCTACAGAGCCTCATCTCGATGCTATTTGTAGGGCTTGGCCTATGGGCGTTCGATGCCTCTTGCCCCATGCTCTTTGCCAGCCTACTACACTTGCCGCTGGTGGTACTACTATGCAAAGCTATCGTTCGACTACCGCACCTACGTTACCAGCGCTGGACGATCATCATCCTCATGATTGCCTTATTCATCATCCTATTTTTGTCCTAACCATATTCTCCAATCAACATGAAGTCAGACATCGAAATTGCTCGCAGCATTGAGCTAAAACCTATTGTAGATATTGCATCGCAAATCGGCCTTAGCCCCAAAGACCTAGAACCCTATGGGCATTATATCGCCAAAGCCCCCCTGAACCTTATCAAGGACACTTCTAAGAGTAAGCTCATTCTTGTCACAGCCATCACACCAACCAAGAGTGGCCTTGGTAAAACAACCGTCTCCATCGGCCTGGCTCTAGGGCTAAATAAAATTGGCAAGAAAGCAGTAGTAGCTCTAAGAGAGCCTTCTCTAGGGCCCTGCTTCGGCATGAAAGGCGGAGCAGCTGGCGGTGGCTATGCTCAGGTGCTGCCAATGGAGAAAATCAACCTCCACTTCACAGGCGACTTCCACGCCATCACCTCGGCGCACAACATGATTACAGCCCTCCTGGACAACTATATTTATCAGCACCGCAGCGACAGCAGCAAGGGTCTTGCCGAGGTGCTTTGGAAGCGCGTCCTGGACGTAAACGACCGATCCCTCAGGAGTATAGTCACAGGCCTTGGGGGCAGTGCCAATGGTATCCCAACGGAGTCTGGCTTCGACATCACGCCAGCGAGCGAAATCATGGCCATTCTCTGCCTATCTAGAGACGAAGACGACCTGCATCGCCGAATAGAGAACATCCTACTCGGCTACACACACGAAGGCAAACCCTTCTACGTGCGAGACCTTGGCGTAGCTGGAGCCATTTGCGTCCTACTACGTGAGGCGATCAATCCGAACCTCGTTCAGACTACCGAGCATACGCCAGCCTTCATACACGGTGGCCCCTTTGCCAACATTGCGCACGGCTGCAACTCCATCATTGCTACACGCATGGCTATGAGCCACAGCGAATACACGATTACGGAGGCAGGATTCGGAGCTGACCTAGGGGCGGAGAAGTTCCTCAATATCAAATGCCGTGTGGCTGGCCTCCAACCTGCCCTAACTGTGCTGGTTGCCACCATCGGTGGCCTCAAGATGCACGGAGGAGTCCCCGAAACTGACCTCAAGGAGGAGCACCTAGAAGGCGTTCGCTCGGGGTTGGCTAACCTAGACCGCCACATCGACAACCTCCAAAGCTTCGGTCAGACGGTCGTGGTAGCCTTTAACCGCTTCGCCTCCGATACGGATGCCGAGATCGAAATTGTCCGTGCTCACTGCGCTACTCGAGGGGTAGGCTTCGCTGTAAACTCAGCTTTCGCTCAGGGAGGTGATGGAGCCGAAGAGCTAGCTCGGCTTGTAGTGGACACCATAACTAAGACCCCCTCGCAGCCCCTGCGCCACACCTACGCCCTAGAGGACGATGTGATAACCAAAGCCGAAGCGGTGGCCACGAAGATCTATGGGGCAAGCAAGGTGGTCTTCTCATCTAAAGCTAAAAAGCAGCTCCATCGCATCGCCGAGCACGGCTGGGGGCGACTGCCTATTTGCATAGCCAAGACGCAGTACTCGTTCTCACAAGATGCCACCGCCTATGGTAATACTCGAGACTTTACCCTCGAGGTGGCAGACATCGTCATCAACACAGGAGCTGAGATGATCGTCCTTATCATGGGTAATATCATGCGGATGCCTGGCCTACCCAAGAGCCCACAAGCCCTGCGCATCGACATCGTTGACGGAGAGATTGAAGGGCTAAGCTAAGTCCGCTCCTCATCTATTAACTGCTGCCCCCAACAGATGCAGTGCACCTCCCCACGGAAGCCACTACATCTGTTGGGAGCTATGTTTTAAACTTAGCGGATATTACTTTTGGACCATGACTTATTCATATGAAGAGTACCTAAGCTTCTCCGACATGCCTCTCAACGAAGAGGAGCTTGAGCGACTAAGGCAAATGTATATAGAGAGCTTTCCGCCCGAGGAGCGCAGGCCTTGGGAGCAATTGCTCGGGGGGATAAACGAAGCCTTTGCTCTACGTCTCTTGCGTTATAGGGGATGCCCCTGTGGCTTCCTCTCACTCTGGCGACTGAGGCATGCCGTCTTTGTGGAGCACTTAGTTATTTCTCCAGCCGTACGTGGGCGAGGAGTTGGCTCAGCCGCCATGAAGAGCCTCCTGACAGAGCTCAGGCATTGTCCCTTAATACTCGAGATTGAGCCCAGAGAGCTAAGCTCGGAAGCTCGGCGCAGGCAAGAATTTTACGAGCGGCTCGGCCTGACCCTCCTACCCTATCCCTATATCCAACCGCCTTATATAGCAGGGACAATGGGCGTTCGCCTACGTCTCATGAGCTGCCATCCTCTGCCCGAGACACAAATACAACCAATCATAGACGAGCTCCACCGAGTGGTCTATCGAACAAACGACCCGACACATGTTTCCATTCAAATTTAAGAACCCTACTGAGCTTATCTTCGGCTCAGGCATGATCAAAGAACTGCCCAAGCGTATCCCACAGACAGAGCGCGTGCTCCTTGTATTTGGTGGTGGCAGCGTCCGTAGCAATGGCGTTTATGATGATGTCACAACTGCTCTCTCAGGGTATGACCTCATCGAGTTTTGGGGCATTGAGCCGAACCCTAAGGTCGAGACCATACGCCATGCGGTGAAGCTAGGCAAAGAGTCTGGAGTGACTTTCGTCCTGGCCGTAGGTGGAGGCTCGGTACTAGACGCAGCTAAGCTCATTGCTACAGCCATCCCCTCCGAGCATGACGCTTGGAAACTGGTTCTTAAGGGAATAGATCGCTCGATAGCCTCCCTGCCCCTCGGCACCATCCTCACCATCCCCGCCACTGGGAGCGAAATGAACCGAGGGGCTGTCATCTCATCGGCCAAAACAAAAGAGAAGTTTAGCTTCGTGGGCAACTATCCTCTCTTCTCCATCCTCGACCCTACCTATACCTCGACCCTACCTCCCTACCAAATCGCCTGTGGCATAGCCGACACTTTCGTTCACGTGCTGGAGCAATATCTCTGCTTCACAGACGAAAGCCCCTTGATGGACCGCTGGGCAGAGGGCATTTTGCTAACGCTCATCGAGCAAGCCGAAGCTATTCATCGTGAGCCTGCCGACCTTAATGCCCGCTCCACCTTTATGCTCTGCGCCACAATGGCCTTAAATGGATTCATCTCTATGGGAGTAAGCCAAGACTGGGCGACCCACCGCATTGGGCACGAGCTAACGGCTCTCACCGAGCTGACCCACGGACACACACTTGCTATCATCCTTCCAGCCCTCTTACGTACTGTTGGGCATACAGAGAAAAGAGCCAAGCTCCTCCAGTATGCCGAACGCATCTGGCACATTGACAAGGGTAGCGATGAGGCTAACATTGATGAGGTAATAAGACGCACCGAGGACTTCTTCCGTAGTCTTGGGCTGGCAACTCGTCTGTCAGAGTGTGGCATCGGAGAGGACATAATAGACGAAGTCGTATATCGCCTCTCGGAGCGTGGCGCTAGTATCAGCTATTGCCACGAATACTCCCAAGAAATTATCGCGAGTATCCTGCGCTCAGCTCTCTAAATCCCCTCATCCTTCCTCGTAACAAAAGGATATCCCTATCAAAATCTCTACTATCCATCAACTAAATTTTTCTCTGCTCCGAAGCACTGATAATCTACTCACCTTGATATAGTTAGAGACACCCCCCATCTTTTCGCAAAAACTTCCCGAACTTTTTTCTCGGAGTTCCCGAACTTTTTCTAAAAAGTTCGGGAAGTTTTTTTTGAAAGTTCCCGAAGATTTTTTGCGCACATCCTAGGGGTTATTTTCGGTAGTACTACAGAGCTACTGCAGAGAACGGATTGAAAGGCCTAGTAAACCTAAAAGTTGGGATAAATTAAACAACAAATTGGCGTACAGATTTGGAAGTTTCGTCAAAGTGTTTACCTTTGCTAGTGTAATACTTCGGTATCACAGTAGGCGTATATAGAAAAGACTCTGAAAAGATGCGAATAGAGTACATAGACAGCCCCCCAAAAATGGATTTAAAACTTAAAGAAAGTACCGCTATGATAGAGATTAAAGATTTGAGATTTGGCTACAAGCGTTGTCCTCGTCTCTTCGATGGGCTAAACCTCCAAATACCAGCAGGACGTATCGTAGGACTACTTGGACGCAACGGTGAGGGAAAAAGTACGCTGATGAAACTTATTAATGGCCTCCTACTACCCAAAGGTGGCGAGCTGACTGTCCTTGGGCGCGAGAGCAAGCAACGAAGTCTTGAGCTATTACAGAGTATCTATATACTTGGTGATGAAGTTCAATTACCCGAGATTAGTGTATCGGACTACCTATCCTTATATAGTGCATTCTATCCAACCTACCAGGAGCATATCGCTCATGAACTCTTAGAGATGTTTGAGCTAAAGCATGCGATGCAACTCGGGCAAATGTCTTTCGGGCAGCGCAAGAAAGCTCAGATCACCCTTGCCCTTGCCCTACAAACACCCATACTTCTCTTAGACGAACCGACCAATGGGCTAGATATTCCATCAAAATCCATCTTTCGCCGTGCAATGGCTCAATACTGCCATTCCCAACAAACGATTATCATCAGCACACATCAGGTGCGAGACCTTGAGCAAATTATCGACTATTTGATCTTGATGAATGAAAATCAAGTCGTGTGCAACGAACCAATTGCACGGCTAGATGACTGCTTCGTCATAGATACTATATCGGGCACGCAGTCTGGAGAAGTACTCTATCGCGAGACCTCTATATTAGGTGAAGTTGGCATCTTCCCTCGTGGCAAACGGGGAGAGGGGCATCCCTTCTCCATCGAGTTGTTTTTCAATGCTATGATTAGCTCAACCGAGCCAATGATGGCTACTCTAGAACAGCATCATGCAGAGCATCCAGAGACAGAGTACTCCCATCTAATAGACTGGTTGAAAGATCAGGAACAAACACAGTAACCCATAATATCGTTGACTTATGAATACAAATGCTATCATACAATCGCGCAGCTCTTGGAGCCGTATCGTACAGATGCTCAAGGTGGATCTCTATGCCCAGCGCAGAGCTACGCTCTACGCACTCGGGGCGCTATTCATTCTCATCTTCATCTTCCCACGATTACCCCTTATCATTTGGGGCGTAAGTTACGAAGACTGGTCGCACGACATCAGCTTTGGAGGTCCTATCTATTCGGCTACCATGCTCGGTATAAGTGCCCTCTTCGGCACATTTATGGGGATTATATACATCAATCGTAGAGTGCTACATGCTCGGCCCATACCCTTTGCTCTGCTACCAGCCAAACTCTGGGAGAAGATTGTCGCTCTGGCCCTCTTTGCCTTTGGCCTGTACATCAGTTCTATCCTAATCTTCGCCCTCTGTGATCTTCTCAACTTCGCCACCATAGCTAATTATAGGACAAGCATAGGCAAAGGATTTTCACTACTCAATACTGGCTTTCTTACACCTAGTGAGCTCAGCATGGACAGCTTTGTCACCTTTCTGATTTACCTATGTGTTAGTCTCTCTATCGTTCTTTCTGCCATTAGCTTCCGACAGCTGAGGGTGGGGTTATTTGTTTGCCTCTTCGCTTGGGTCTTTGGGCTAATCATCTTCTTTACCCTAGGGATATATATTCTAACCCTCTTGGAGGCAGGTTCTAGTCTTGACGCACTCCATTGGATAAGCTACGGATCGATGGGGCTGCTTGCCCTCATCAATGGAACGCTCATCTGGGGAATTTATCGCAGATTGAAGAGACTAGAATGTTGATATTAAGATAGTAGCTATGCAAAATAATCAAACATATCTAGGCTTTAGCCAGATCATGGATTTGGTAGGCGACCGTATACTTCGAGGGCAATATGAAGCAAATGCTCGTATCCCCTCGGTACGAGAGATGGCTGTAGAGCTAGAGGTTAGCCCTCAAACTGTAGTGCGCGCCTACGAGAGGCTCACGCGCCTGGAGATTATCTACACGCAGCGAGGCTTAGGCTTCTTCGTTAGTAATGATGCGGTTGCTATCCTACGAAAGGATCGTACCGAGAGGCTCTATAGTGAGTTACTACCAAGCCTAAGTAAGGAACTAGAGCTTCTGGGGCTAGATGCCGAGGTAGTTGTAACGTACTTCGGCAAATAAACCTGAGTTTTTCGATTTAACGAACTAAAATATCAAGTATTATGAAAACAAATGTTTGGATTAAGCTCCTTGCTCCCCTTGTAGCAATGGGCGGGTTACTAGGCCTTACTAGCTGCAATCGGATTGTTACATCTATGGCTGGTCTATCAGGACTAATGGCGGTTGGCAATACTCAGTCCGCTCGTTCTCTCAACGACAAAGAGCGAGTAACGATTGACCATACACTTACCGCAGTAAAAGAGGTCACTCTGTCTACTAACCTGGACTGCCACCTTTATCAAAGTAAGGAGGCACACCTAGAAGTAATTGCACCAAATGACGAACGGCTACAAGATTTACACTATGAAGTACAGGGCGATAGGCTAATCATCTATGACAAGAAGATTAAAGCACAAGGTAAACTAGATAGTGCGAATACCAACTACCATCTGGCCATCAACCTCTACCTACCTGAAGTCAAAGACATAACGCTTAGTGGGGCATGTGCATTGGAGGTTAAGACTGACCTCAGCCCACATAAGCTAAGTATCGATTGCTCGGGAGCTAGCTCCATTACAGCGGGCAAGGTCAGCTGCAGTGACCTTGATTTGGACCTCTCAGGAGCGGTCGCTTGCACAATGAAAGACATAGAGGCCAAACGTGTGACGGCAGACCTCTCGGGGGCCGTAAGTCTAACTCTATCAGGACAGACAGAGAGCCTTATAGGCGACTTTTCGGGCGCAGTGAATGCGGACCTAAAGGACTTGAAGAGCTACACAGCAAAAGTAGAGGCATCAGGTGCATGTAATGTAGAAATCTATGCAAGCGAAAGCCTGACATGTGACACTTCTGGTGTAGTCTCTCTCAGCTATTCAGGGAACCCCAAAGAGATAAAAATAGAGAAATCTGGCATGTCATCTGTACACAAACATTAGGGCCCTAACACTGTAAATACTAGTGTTCAGAAAAAGAGTGAGTAGACAAGGTTAGCTTTGTCTACTCACTCTTTTTAATTTGACATATACACCCTATCAGGACATCAGATAGATCGGTCTTGGATACCTCTCAAGTAAATATGCAAGTCGGCCTCTATATCTCTAATACTTAGTCTGGCTCAGCTCGCATTTGTTGGAGCTCGAGAATAAACTATGAGTACACCCAATAAAATCTATACCTTTGCGAGCGGATTTTGTAACAGATATTACTAACCTATTGTGAAACAACTCAAAATGACGAATTATCTAATTTGGGTAGGGCTGCTCGGTGGCCTACTCACACTAAATGCCTGCAACTCGGGCACAAAGTCGAACAACACAGTATCGGCAGGCGACTCTGTCGCTGTGACAATGACAAACTCAGAGGTAGAAGTTGGGGTTGAAGTTGCTAGCTCCTTCGTTCAGTGGAAGGGCTTCAAGCCTGGAGGAGAACACTTTGGCAAGCTCCCTGTATCGGCTGGCTCAGTAGCTATCCAAGATGGCAAGCTCTATGGCGGTCACGTAGAGCTAGCAATGAATGGAATCATTGTCGAAGACATCGAGGGCGAAATGGCAGCTATGCTCAAGGCACACCTAGAGAACGAAGACTTCTTCGAGGCAAGCAAGTACCCCACAGCACGCTTCGAGCTAACAGACCTCCCCACCGAGGGGCTAGCGATCGAGAACGCTACCGAACTCAAGGGAAACCTCACCCTCAAGGATGTGACCAAGAATATCAGCATCCCAGTAGAGGCGATCACGAGGGAGGGCGAAACCTATACGTTTGAGAGCAAGACCTTCCGCATCAATCGTGTAGATTGGAACGTAAAGTACGGCTCGAAGACGCTCTTCGGCGACCTTGGTGACAAATTCATCGACGACGAAATCGAGCTCAAATTCGTCCTCAAAACTAAGTAAAGGACTTAGACCTACAAGCAAAACTAAGGGGGGAGATGGCCGCTAGGCCATCTCCCCCCTTATCTTCTCTATATGAGGTTAGTACCAACAGTGACCCCGCTCGGCTGTCATCTCTAGCTCGACCTCTGCCCCCGACATAATTTGCTCGTAGGTGAGGTAACTCACGCTGGAGGGCTTACCATCAATGCGTACCGCCTTGATGTAGGGCTTCTCGTGGCAGCCCTTAGCCTTTAGGCGGAAGGTCTTACCACTCGGCAGAGCTAGCTCGTAGCTCTCCACACGGGGCGTAACCAGTTCGTACCGACCGCTCACGGGATCTAGAGGATAGAAACCAAGGGCAGCAAAGACATACCAAGCAGACATTTGCCCACAGTCCTCATTGCCACATAGCCCATCGGGCTTGTCGGTGTACAGCTCTCCGCAAACTTTGCGTACTAACTCGGAGGCACGCCAAGGTTGGCGAGCCAGATTGTACATAAATATAACGTGGTGGCTCGGCTCATTGCCGTGAGCGTATTGCCCGATCATCCCCGTGGAGAAAATGGGCAGCGGAACATCCTCGGGCGTGGGATCGGAGAAGAAGCGATCGAGCCGTGCGGCTAAGCTATCCGCTCCCCCCATCAGACGCATTAGTCCCTCGGCATCGTGGTGCGCCCCGAAGAGGTACTGGTAGGCATTACTTTCGGTAACGTCCTTGGTGTAAGCAAAGGGAGAGAATGGTTCACGCCACGCTCCACTCGAGAGGCGAGGACGGAAGAAGCCGCTAACTCCGTCCCACAGCCTATGGTGGCTCATTGATCTAGGCTCATAGTCCCGCACCAATACGCTATCGCCCCAATGCCGCCCAAGGGCAAGAATGGCAGCATCGTCATAGGCGTACTCAATCGTTTTACTTAGGCTCTCCTCCTCCCTATCGGCTGGCACATAGCCGAGGCTTCGGTAGTCGTCTAGCCCACGGTAGCCCTTGCGCTCGGCCGTGGAGCGTAGTAGGGCAATGAGGGCTGCTCTATCCTTCGGCTCATAAACGCCTCGCAGGATAGCCTCTACAATGACAGGCACAGAGTGGTAGCCGATCATCATATCCGTTTCGCACGCCCACATATTCCACACAGGGAGATGACCGCTATTTTGCTGCCCAAAGTCGATGAGCGACTGCACCATTGCCCTATTGTCCTCGGAGTATAGGATGTTGTAGAGTGGATGGGCTGCACGATAGGTATCCCACAGAGAGAAGGTGCTGAAGTGTCGCCCCTCAGCTTCGAGCTGATGCACCACGCCATCCGCCCCAAGGTAGCGCCCATCGACATCGCTGTAGAGCGTGGGGCTGAGCTGCGAGCGATAGAGGGCAGTATAGAGCTTCGTTAGCTCGCCCCGACCGACCGAGGGGTCTGTGACCTTAATGCTGGAAAGGCGTTTGCGCCATAAGGAAGTATTTGCCTCAAGGTGGCGTTCGAAGTCCAAATGTGGGGCTTCGGCACGGAGGTTCATGGCTGCGCCCTCGGCATCCACACCCGAGAGGGCTGTGGCGAGGACGATTTGATCGCCTGCCTGCACCCGATAATAAAGCCGAGCATCGTGGCTGATGATGGTATCCGCCCCCTCGATACACTCATGGCGGACGATCGCTAGGCTATCGGGGCGGCGTGATAGTTGCGAACGGAAGTAGACCATTTGCCGAGAAGCCCAACCCGAGGAGAGGCGGTAGCCAGCGAGCGTTAGGCTATCGACTGCCTCGATCTGCGCCCCGAGTGTCCGATCCCAGTTCATTGCCTTGGTAAGGTTTAGCATAATGCAAGCCGAGTCCGAAGCACGCTCAAAGGTGTACCGCTGCACGCCCACCCGAGGCGAAGCCGTTAGCTCCACCCGAATATCGTAGCTATCGAGGCGTACCGAGTAGTAGCCAGCCCGAGCCTCTTCGCTCTCGTGACGGAAGCGTGAGTACACGCCAATGGGGGCTAGCTCCTCACCGTGGGGAGAGGTGCGGTGCAATGTATCAATGAAAGCAGGCAGCAAGACGGGCATAAAGGAAATATCATACAGATCTCCTGCCCCAGTACCGCTCAAATGTGTATGGCTAAAGCCAGCGATCGTACTGTCGGGATAG
Organism: Porphyromonadaceae bacterium; assembly: GCA_030528555.1. Taxonomy (GTDB): domain Bacteria; phylum Bacteroidota; class Bacteroidia; order Bacteroidales; family Porphyromonadaceae; genus Porphyromonas. Next base: position 51,689 of record JAUMYQ010000007.1, read on the forward strand.
TAGTAGCCCGAGATCCTATCCCAGCCTGCCAGCCCATTGTCGGGGCTAAGCTGCACCATACCAAAGGGAGCGGACACCCCAGGATAGACATTGCCGACCCAATCCGTACCGATCATTGGATCGACCAGATGCTCCAGCCCCTCCCCCTTAGGGTTTGTACAACTATCTCCCCCGAAGAGTATAGCCACGAGAGAGAGGAGTACCCCAAAACGCTTACCAATCTTTGTCTTCATATTCATCTAATTATAGAGATTCACCATCTATCTTAACTCTCTTTGCTTCGACCCTATCTGAGATAAATATCGAGGCCAACCCCTCGAACTTGTCGGGGCATTCGGTCGTGAGGTAGCTCACACTACCGCCACGAGTGAGGCGCACATCTATCTCTGTATGGCGCATAAGGTAGTCCTTGAGCGAAGCCGCCACAAGGTCGCCCTGAGCTATGAGACGCACCCCCTCGGGCAAGCAAGCCTCGATCTTGGGGCGCAAGAGCGGATAGTGCGTGCAAGCTAGCACAAGCGTATCGATACGCTTGTCACGATCCAGCACCGCTTCGACCTCTTGGCGCACAAAGTAGTCTGCCCCTGCCGATGCGCTCTCGCCATACTCCACGAGGGGTACCCACATTGGGCAGCCATGTTCGTAGACCTTCAGCGAGGGGAAGAGCTTCTCCACCTCGGCTTGGTACGAATGTGCCGACACCGTGCCTGGGGTTGCCAGCACGCCCACACGCCCGCTCTCGGTCATACCCTCCAGTACCTCCACGGTGGGGCGAATGACCCCCAGCACGCGCCTTGTAGGGTCTTCGCTCGTAGGTAGATAGTTCTGCTGAATCTCGCGCAAAGCCTTTGCCGATGCCGTATTGCAGGCAAGGATGACCAAGGGACATCCCTCGGCAAAGAGGTAGCGCACCGCCTCGAGCGTAAAGTCCTTGATCACATCAAAGGAACGTGTACCGTAGGGCGAGCGTGCATTGTCGCCTAGGTAGATATAGTCGTACTCGGGGAGCAACACCCGCAGTGCCGAGAGGATGGTTAGCCCTCCATAGCCCGAGTCGAAGACCCCGATCGCCCCTCGCTTTATTGGAGTGCTGGGCTGAGGCTTGTTTTCGTCTTGTATGTTCATAGAGTTTGTTCGCTTCAATTGCTTGTCTACTGCGTTCCTCAGTTTGAAGTTTGCGCTTCGGAGAGCAATTGTATGTACAACTCTGTGTATCGCCTTGCCATCGTTTCTTGCGAGAATGTCGAGGCAACGACCGCCCGCTCTGCTTCTGTCAACCTTAGTCCTCTGGCTTGCTGCATTGACAGCCCTAGGGCGTGGGTGTCACCTGGGGGGAAAGTCAGCGAGGCAAAGCGAGGCAAGCCCCCGAGCAGCTCCAGATGGGCTGGTATGCTGGAGGTGATCGGCACAAGACCAGAGAGTAGTGCCTCAACCACATTCAGCCCAAAGCCCTCACTGTGGGAGGGAGCAAGGAGATAGTCCGCCACAGCCACATACTCCGCCACATTGGAGCAGAAGCCTAGAAATTGGATGCGCCCCCGAAGCAGCGCCCCAACCTCACGCTCAAGTTCCGCCCTCAGCGGTCCATCACCTAGGAAGAGGAGATAGTCCCTATCCGTTAGTTCCCCCACAGAGAGGAGCTGAATGAAGGTTCTTAGGGCAGTCATAGGGTCTTTGCGTCGAGAGAGCGATCCGCAGACGAGCCATAGCACGGCATCGGGTGGCAGGTCAGGCAGGAGACGAAGTCGCAAAACTGCTCGCTCCTCAGCCTCGAGGGGCGCAAAGCGAGCCGTATCTACCCCATTATGTATAGTATATATCCTCCCCGAGGAGTGCTGCACACGCGCAAAGGCACTCACATGCTCCGTAATGCCTACGAGGGCGGTTTGCTTTCGGAGCGCACGCCATAGGCGAGCATTCATATAAGAGCCGAGCAGCCTCCCCTTACCGAGGAGATAGTCCTCACGGCTGATGTTGTGCTGCGTCGAGATGGTTACATAACCTTCCGAGAGCAGCCCACCGATGAGGTCGGGATGGTAGCCGTGCAGGTGTAGGATCTGCGCCCCGACCTCATCGGCATACCCAGCTACACGCTGGGCAACCGAGCGAGTACGCAGCTCCAGCTCCCAATGGCTGCAACGGAGGTAGCCGACACGCACCCCAAGGGCGACGAAAACAGCATCATGCCCCGAGGGATCTTCGCCCCGCAGCACCAAGATGTGTGGCTCGACAAGCTGCCTATCCAGCCCCCGAATGAGGCTCTCAAGAACATTGACTGGCCCTACCTGCGGCAGAGAATTAATCAGATATAGTACTCTCAATCGCCCTAGGAACATCAGGTAGAGGTAATGATTGATCAAATACCGTTTGGTAACTAGCATAAGGCTCTTTCGGATCCAACACCGTTTTGAACGAAAATGTAATCAGTCCAAGAAGGAAGCCTAGGGCAAACCACAATTTCTGTCCTCTCAACCTCTCGACATAAAGCGTAAAAATGAAGAAGACAGCTGTAAAAGGGTAGAGCATCAAACGCACCCCTGGTTCGAAAATGTAGAGAGCATTATAGATGAAAATAGCAAAAATCATCATCTGGGTGTAAAACTTCAATCGCTCCGAAGTCTGCACTGATGGCCATCCAAGGGAGCGAATAAGGAAGACTGCAAAGGCACATAGGAATACACGATACAACCCTGTAGTTGCCTCTGTAGGGAAGTCTCCTTCTAGATAGAGAGCATACTTTCCCAACGACAATTCCTTGAGCAACTCCACAAGCGAAGGAAAAAGGTAGAGACCAGTAAGCAAACTTACGAGTAACCCTACGTAGAGCAGACGTGGCGACCACCGCCATCGGCACAATATGAGAAGGCCTCCCCCTATAATAGCCGACGAATGCAGGAGAAAACCAACTATTACCCATGGTATAAATCGCCAGTACCTACGCTCCAGAAGATGATATGCCCCAGCAAAAACGATAGCTGAAGCAAGAGTTTGGCGTATGGTATTCATCGACTCGAAAAAACCTTTATAAATCAGAACATAACAAAGGATCCCTCCAATCCAATGGATACGCCACTTCTCAAAACTGTAGAAAATAAAGAAATAGGTTAACCCAGCTATGGCCATCAACCAAAAATGCAAGGGGACATCGAAGTGACGAAATACAGGATTAATAACACTCCATAGTGGCTCAATGTATTGGTTAGTCGGGCTAAAGACATTGGTATATACATCAACATACACCATATAGTCGCGCCCAACCCCCACACGTAATCCAGAAAAGAGCGTGAGCAACAACCACACCAAGATGCGGCAGATCTGCTCCAAGGCACGGTAGCGATAAGCAACGAAGAGGAGTGAGGCGAAGAGGAAGTAGAACGCCCCATAGTAGCTCAAGGGACTCATAGCCTGCGCAAGGCTTGGTAATGCCTACGCTCCTCAGGCGTAAGATGCTCCGTGGCGTAGCTCAACGTAATGCTAGACATCTGCTGCACATATTCGTCCAAGAAGTCCGTGAGGAGCTGCCTCGAGATGCGCTTACCTACCTCACGCAGCATCCAGCCCACCGCCTTACGGATAAGGTCGTGCGGATGAGGGAGCAAGTGACGTGCCAAGGTTAGGGCTTCGGTCGCCTCCTTCGCGGACACCAAACCCAGCGTACCCACGATGGCCACACGCTCTTGCCACAGCTCGCCACTCATAGCGAGCGACATCAACACCTGCATCCGCTCCTCTCCCTCTTTATCTAGGAGATATTTACCCACGAGCGTTGGGGCGGAGTTATCTACTATATCCCAGTTATTGCAGTAGGGCAGATGCTCTAGGTAGAGCTTATGCAGCTGCTCCCTATCTTGATCCTTGGTAGAGCGAGCGAACCAGTCGACTAGCACGAGGAAGCCACAGAGGCGCACCTCGTGATAGGGGCTTGTAAGGCACGAACGCACAGTCGCCTCCGACCACAAGCCAACCTGCTTGATGTGCCGACGAATATCAGGGACAGGCACCCCAAGAAAGACATCGCCAGCTCCATACCCCCCAGGGGCTGTCTTGAAGAATGAGCGTACCTGCACGGCTCGTTCCTCGGAGGCTAACGCCCTAAACGCCTCCAGCGTAGCAACACTCGCATCGTAACCCTCAAGATAAGGCTGATACTCGGGATGCCGCTCTACAAAACGCTGGGTATAGCCACATAGAGGCTGGAGCGAGAGCCTTCGCTCCCTCATCCACTCTAGGAGGGCTTCGGTCATCAGCTCGGCAATGCCCTGCCCTCGATAGGCAGGCACAACCTCAGTAGACAGCACGACAAGTCTATGCCCTGCCTGAACCTCGAAGCGGATGCACCCCTCCTCCTCTCGCCCACGCTTGCTTGTAAGCAAGCCGAGCCTAGATCTAATCGCAATCTTCCTCATATCCTAGCGAACTTACTTAGTCCAACGCCCCTCTGGCTCACGAGGCAGTACCGACCCCACGACACGCTGTGCCTCAGCAGCAAGCAGCATAATAGAGCGTGGTGGCTCGCCAAAGGTCTTAGGGTCGATGGGCGGATGAATGGTCAGCTTGATGCGATGGGGGTAGGCTAGCTTGTCGCCACGCTTGAGGACATCGAAAGCACCATCTATCGACACGGGTAGCACCGGCACGCCCAGCTGGCTGGCCATAACAAACGCTCCTTTCTTAAAGCGCATCATCTGCCCCGTAAGTGTTCGACTTCCCTCAGGAAAGATAAAGATCGAGCTGCCCTCCAGTAGAGCTTTATTTGCATCCGAAAGGGTCTGATTAATAGATGAAGGTCGCTTATCATCTACAAAAATGAATCCAGCCGCCTCACAAGCCCAACCAACAAAGGGCATTCTCCGTAGTTCTTCCTTGAGTACCCATTTAAACGGAAGGTCAATGTATCCATATAGAGCATAAATATCGAAAGCACTTTGATGATTTGCCACAACGACATACACTCCTCCCTCTTCAGAAAGATATTCACGACCTGAAACACTTACTGGTGAGCAATGTAAGATAAGCACTACACGAGCCCATATCTTACCAAGATACCGGCTAGACCACGCCCCATAGCCAAGGAGACAGCCTACCACAATACTCCCCGAGAGTACAGCTGTCACCAGGACAAAAAGAGGTAAGCCAATAGGAATGTAATAGAGGAGGAACAGTATGCGAAGTAATAAACACTTCATATGCTATATATCTAATCGTTTGAAACAATCGAAACCTTGATCAGTCCTAGCTTCTTCTGCTTCTGGCTATGAACCACAATTGTATACACGCCACTAGGCAGTCGCCTACCATCACGCCCATAGGCAGGCCACTCATAGGCATAATCAACTATTTGATCACGATGTACGAGACGCCCAGAAGCATCACTCACTTCAATGACACTTCCCGCAGGTAGTCCCTCTACAGTAATAACATTGGGATACTCTGGGCGTAACGGATTGGGATAAGCTACGAGCTTAACTTGCTCCGAGATATGCTCTCGGGCCGTACGCGTATCCAAGACATTCAGTCCCATAGGAGTACCAATGAATAGCCGCCCTCCCACTTCATCTACTGCAAGGCTAAGGATATGATTACTAAGCAAAGGACTATTCTCAGTGGTGTAGTGACGCAACACTGTCATCCCGTCTTCTGAGAGAAGGTACAGACCAGTTGCAGCTGTACCCATCCACTTACGATTGAGACCATCCACGGCTATAGTACTAACCGTTACATTGTCTAACACGTAATACGAACTCCCCTCGTCATTAGTAGCCACAGGACGTACCGCTATCGGTGCCCTATCGTGACGTGGCAGTTCATCTGGTCTCTGAACGTAAAAAAATCCAATGTTCGCTCCCAGCCAAAGCGCTCCTTTCTTGTCCACAGCCATAGCTGTTACCTTAGAGAAGGTAATGAGCTTCCCACTACTCTCACGCAGAGAGGTATAGTGGGCGTAGACATCATCTGAAAGGTCATCCGTTCCTCGGTCATTGTAGACAAACACACCCTCACCGTGATCAGCAAGATGATTATCCAACAACCATTTTGTCCCATCAGGTAGCGCGATGTGCGTATGAAAGGAGTTACTCGCCTTGATGGGCTGATAGTCAAAAGCTTGCCATTGCCCCGAGGGACTAAGGCGTACAACGCTACCGCCCCCCGAGTCCTTTGTCAGGCCCTGAGCCATCCACAGATTACCTTGAGCATCGTAACAAAGACTACCCACACGAGTATAACCCTCGCTTCCTGGAATGGCGGAGACAAGAGCACTATTATCCACATCATAGCGAGCAAGTACTCGCCCATCTTCCAACTCATATAATCCCTCCCCCCAAGTGGCAACATAATAGTGGTGAGGCTTACCGTCTCTGTGAGGAATAATGTCTATAGGATCAAGAAAAAGCTTACCTGTTTGGGCTTGAATATCCTTATCCAAGAGGGATGTCCAACGCTTACCATCGAAAATCTGAATAATCCCTGGGATACGGAAGCGGTCTTTGTCTCGACCACCACCAACGACATAGAGTCGCCCTCCCTGATAACGCATCGCGTACATATTATTGCCTCGTGGAGCATCTTGCACACCAGGAATAGGAGACTCATGCCAATCATCTCCTTTCCTTCGGAGAAGCATCAACCCACCTTCTCCCTTGGCAAGCCAGATACCTCGTCCCAAAGTTCCTGTCAGGGACCGAGCGGAAACAGATGAGAGGAGCTGCATCTCATCCCTTACTAAATGATAGAGTCTATCGGAAGTCTGCAGAACAACCCCATCAGAGAGCACATGAATTTGTCTAACTAATCCTATGTCGCTGATAGGCTGCACCTCATTATTCATAATCTTCACAGCCCGCCCTCTACGTAGGCCTATCAATTCCCCATGGCTACTAAACACTTGCTCCCATCCATCTCCGAGCTCAGTTCGGTCCCTCCACGCACTAGGATCTTGAAGATTATCACTAAGCCACCCCTCATAGATTTGTCCCGAAAGTAATGCTATAAGCTGACCTCCATCCGTCTTTGTAGCGAACTGTACAGCACTATTCACCAGATAAGTCCCCTCCACAAGAGCCCGAGCAAGATCAATCTGCATAATACCACAGGCTCCAGAAAGCCAAGCCCTATGCCCCTGAATGGAAATAGTATAGATATCTTTCTTAGGGATATGCGCAGCCTCCCTAAGTGCAGGAATATGTTCTATATCCCCACTACTGAGCAGGTCAATCATTCCAGAGCGATAGACAATGAGTAATTTTTTAATCTCTGATGCCCAAGCTATATGACTGATACCTACATCTGACAATCCATTAGAACGGTCGTAAAGCCGAATACTGTAATCAACCTTGTCCAATGAATGCAATGCCCCATTAGCCAGAATAAAGAGATGACTATCTGCCTCAATTACTTGCTCTACATCGTATCGAGCCACCCATGTCTGCCACAAGCTATTAGCCCTAAGATCCAGGACGAATAACGCCTGGAACAAGCAGAAAAAAAAGGCTACTCTTCGCATAACCATGCTACGAGTTTCCTAACAGCCAGAGCACGATGACTAATTTTATTCTTCACCTCAGCTCCCAACTCTGAAAAGGTCTTAGTATACCCCTCGGGACAAAATATAGGGTCATACCCAAAACCATCTTGCCCCGCCCGCTCCATAGCAATGCGACCCCACACCACTCCTTCAAAGAACTGCTCTCTACCCTCTTGGATCAAAGCTATAACCGTACGAAAGACTGCGGATCTGTTGGGCTCGCCTTGCATACATGAGAGCAATTTGACCGTATTATCCTCAGCAGAGCAGTGCTCCCCTGCATAACGAGCTGAGTACACTCCAGGAGCTCCTTTCAGAGCCTCAACTTCCAGCCCCGTATCATCAGCAAAGCAATCAAGACCATACCTCTCATAAATATACCGAGCCTTGAGGAGTGCATTCCCTTCCAGCGTATTTGCCGTCTCTGGAATCTCCTCTACGCAATTGATATCAGAGAGACTTAGAACTTCCATCTTAGATCCCAGGAGGGCTCTAACCTCTTGAAGCTTATGAACATTATTTGTAACAAAAACAAGCTTTCTCATTCCTTTTGTTTACATTTGAATTCAAAAGACTTTCATATTCATATGGGGATAAACGCTATCATAAATCTGACAAGCACCACCCTAAACAAATGTAAGTAAAATAATGGATATTGAACAAGTTCGCCAATTCTACCTCACGCTCCCCTATGTGAGCGAGAGCTTTCCTTTCGACGAAAGTACGCTCGTCTTTAAGGTCGGTAGCAAGATGTTTGGATACATCTCCCTAGATCATCCCGAGCCTTACATTTGTCTCAAGTGCGATCCCGAGCGAGCTATCGATCTGCGAGAGCATTATACCGCTGTCGAGGAGGCTTACCACATGAACAAGACCCACTGGAATGGTGTCTTCCTTGATAGAGATCTCTCCTCGGATCAGGTCCTTGACCTCGTACGCCACTCCTACGAACTAGTCTACGGAAAGCTCACGCGCAAAGAACGGCTACTGCTAGAGGGAAATGCCCAAAAGTCAAACACAAAATAATTGCCCTTTTATGAATACTACGCCAAACACTCTTGTCATCTTAAACGAAGTGGATAGCACCAATAGCTACCTGATGAATATGCTCTCGCAAAATAGAGACCTGCCACAGCTATTCACCATAATGGCTCGTAGCCAGTTCTCTGGTCGTGGACAGCGAGGTAACAGCTGGATTACTCGCCCCAATAGCGAGCTGACCTGCTCGATCCTCCTACGTGATGGCAGCCTTAGCCCGAGTGAGCAGTATACCGTGAGCGAACTGGCAGCCTACGGACTACTCAAGACGATCGCTCGCTACCTCCCCGAGGAAAACAAGCACAATCTCTCCATCAAATGGCCCAACGACATCTACTACGGAGACAAAAAGATTGCTGGTATCCTCATTGAGCACAGCATCACTGGAGAAAACATTGACTACTCGATTATTGGTATTGGATTAAATCTCAACGAAACTGACTTCCCTTCAGATCTACCCAACCCCATATCCCTCAAACAGATTACAGGAGAAGACTATGAGCCAGAAGAAGTTATGCTACGCTTACGTAAACGCTTCCATTTCATGCTCGAAGAGTTTCTCATTGGCAACTACGCAGAAATCCATCGCAACTATATGCTTCACCTATACCGACGAGAGGGACTACATCCTTTTTCTGACAGAGATGGTAGCTTCTTAGCTTACATCAAGAATGTCCTCCCCACAGGACAAATCGTGCTCGAACGTGAAGATGGCACGATATCCACCTATGCCTTCAAAGAAGTACAGTTCGATGTTCACTAAGGCAGACATTGCACGCATCAGAGGGCTGCACAAAGCATCGGAGCGGAGAAGACAAGGCTTGTTCATCTGTGAAGGGCTCAAGCTTGTACGAGACATGCTCGGTCATTTCTTCTGTGATACACTCATTCTCTCGAAGACATTACACAACGAACTTAAACCTCTACTTGATAGGCTCACTCCCACATACTTTCCTCTGCATGTGAAAGAGGTTCCAGATAGCTTTGCTTTTGACCGAATAAGCTCACTGCATACGCCCCAACCTATTTTGGCTCTATTCGCTATCCCCGAGAGCAAGCCAGAACATCTACATGCCCAACCAGGGCTTATGGTTATGCTGGACAACGTTCAAGATCCAGGAAATGTAGGCACGATTATACGCACAGCGAACTGGTTTGGTGTTGAGCATCTAATCCTTACACCAGGTTGTGCAGATCCCTTCTCGACCAAAGTAGTACAAGCTTCCATGGGAGCCCTCGCCAAAGTCACAATCACTAAGCTTGAGAATGCCACCGATTTCCTTCAAAGGTACAAGGGAAGTGTTTATGGTACCTTTCTGGATGGAACGAACATTTACTCAGAACCTTATCTCCCCATCCCATCTTCTGCTCTTCTCATCATGGGCAATGAGGGAAGTGGTATCGGTCAAGAGCTTAAGCCATACATCACTCATAAACTATTTATTCCCCCTCACCAAGATAATCCAGCAACCGAGTCGCTCAACGTTGGCGTTGCTACAGCTATCTGTCTCTCGGAGTTTAGGCGATCTTCCTATGCTCTTGATTAATATCTCCGCCATAAAATAAACTCATGATTGTTTGCATTGCCGAGAAGCCCAGTGTAGCTCGTGACATCGCCTCCATCCTAGGAGCTAATAAGCGCATAGTACACCAAGGTGCAGGTTACATAGAGGGCAACGGCTACCAAGTTACATGGACCTTTGGACACCTATGTACACTCAAAGAACCACACGACTACACCTCTGACTGGAAGGAGTGGCGACTAAATAGCCTCCCTCTCATCCCCGAACGGTTCGGCATCAAGAGCATCAATATTGACCTCTATAAACGACAGCTAGCCATCATCAAGAGGCTACTGCATACAGCCATGATGGTCATCAATTGTGGTGATGCTGGTCAAGAGGGAGAGCTTATACAACGTTGGGTACTACAGAAAGCAGGTTGTAACGTACCTATCAAGCGTCTATGGATATCGTCTCTGACAGACGAGGCCCTCCGAGAGGGCTTCTCTAATCTGCGAGAGGAGGAGGAGTTTCGGTCGCTCTATGAGGCTGGTCTAGCTCGTTCTATCGGTGACTGGCTTCTCGGCATCAATGCCACACGGCTTTACTCTATTCGCTATGGGGGGCGAGGACAGGTGTTATCCATCGGGCGCGTACAGACCCCAACCTTAGCTCTCATTGTCCAGAGGCAAGACGAGATTGAGCGTTTCTCTCCCGAAAGGTATTGGGAGCTAAAGACCGTCTATCGGGATACCCTCTTTACGGCAGAGAAGAGCAAGTACAAAGACAGAGAGAAAGCCGAACAAATACTTGCGAATATCACAAATTCACCAATACAAATTACCTCTGTAAAGAAGAAAATTAGCAAAGAACTTCCTCCACGGCTCTTCGATCTGACAAGCCTACAGGTGGCATGTAATAAAAAGTTTGGCATGACAGCCGAACAGACCCTCTCAACGATCCAACTACTCTACGAAAAGAAGATCACCACCTACCCTCGTGTCGATAGTACCTACCTCAGTGACGACATATACCCCAAGATAAAAAATATACTCCTCGGGCTAGTCACCTATCGCCCACTAGTCGAGCCAATCCTCGCAAATAAGACCATACGAAAAAGCAAAAAGGTCTTCGATAGCAGCAAGGTAACCGATCACCACGCTATCATTCCTACAGGACAACCTGCACATGGGTTAACGGATATGGAGACTAAGGTGTTTGACCTGGTAACGAAGCACTTCATTGCAGCTTTCTATCCCGACTGCTGCATCAGCACAACCACCATACTAGGCAAGGTTAATCAAGTAAATTTCAAGACCTCAGGTAAAGAAGTGCTCGAACCTGGCTGGCGAGAGGTCTTTGAAAGTCTAAACAAGACCTCAAAGTCCGAGACGCAAAGCAAGGACGAAGAGAACGAGCAGGACGAGGTGGAGTATACCCTACCAGCCTTCATAGAAGGAGAGAGTGGAGAGCATAGTCCGAGCCTCAAGGAGCGCCAAACTCAGCCTCCCAAACCATACACCGAAGCTACACTCCTAAGGGCGATGGAAACAGCAGGCAAGCTCATTGACAACGATGAACTGCGTGATGCGCTCAAAGAAAATGGGATCGGCCGCCCCTCTACTCGAGCCAGCATCATCGAAACACTATTCAAACGAGGTTATATAACCAAAGAAAAACGCAAAGAACTATGGGCCACCCCTACAGGAGTAAGATTAATACGTACTATCAACTATGACCTACTCAAGAGTGCTGAGCTAACGGGACAGTGGGAACGCAAGCTTCGGCAAATAGAACGCAAGGAGCTAGAAGCAAAAACGTTCTTAGATGAGCTCAAAGCATTGGTACGGCATCTGACTACCTCAGTACTCATGCCACAACATACCCTCTCTACTCCCAACCTCCCCACATGCCCCAAATGTGGGGCTGGGCAAATCATCCGTGGACGTACTGCCTACGGATGCAATCGCTATGCTGAGGGCTGTGACTACCGCCTCAGCTACGACGAATATGCTCAAACCTATCCAGGGCAATAACCTTCACCCTCAAAAGTATCACGACATGGCAAATAACATCATCATATCCTCCACGAGCAAGGCTGACAAATACAAAGAGCTTCTCCCCCAGATAGAGACGCTCATAGCACATGAAGAGGACCAAATAGCCAACTTAGCCAATGTTACAGCCGCCCTAAAGACTACTTTCAACTTCTTTTGGGTCGGCTTTTATCTGGTGCGAGAAGGTTCTCTAATCCTTGGTCCATTCCAAGGCGATATAGCCTGCACACGTATCCGCTATAGACATGGAGTCTGTGGTACGGCTTGGGCCAAGCAAGCTACCCAGATAGTGGAGGACGTGGACCGTTTCCCTGGGCACATAGCCTGCAGCTCACTAAGCAAAAGTGAGATTGTCATTCCCATCATCAAGGCCGACATCGTAGTAGCAGTACTAGACATAGATAGTGACAGACTAGCTAACTTTGATACTACAGACAGACTTTACCTTGAGATGCTAGCTGGTCAACTAGCATCCCTATTTTAGAACCCTATGATTATGATGCTCGCACGCCCCACTAGTACTGGTCCAACATCTGTAGGTTATATTGAACTACCCATATCCAAAAGCCTCATGGCTCGACGGCTCTTACTACTCCCTCCAAACGAACTGCCCGAGTACCTACCTCAAGAGTACCCTATAGACATCCTTGCACTCACGAGGGCTCTCAGAGACCTGTACCATGGATGTAGCGTGATCGATGTGAACGAGTCTGGGACGGCTATGCGCTTCATGACAGCATACGCGGCTGTTTGCCCTTCAATATCTACACCCATAACACTACTGGGAAGAGGGAGACAACATCATCGCCCCATTGCTCCCCTCGTCAATACCCTAAGGGAGCTAGGTGCAGACATAGAGTATCTGGAGCAAGAAGGCTATCCTCCCCTAAAAATCACCCCCAAGACACTTGCCGGTAGGCGTATTCGGATCGATGCATCTAGTAGCTCCCAATACCTAAGCGCGCTAATGCTCATCGCTCCCCTTCTTGAAGGGGATAACTATCAAATAGATACTACCCCTTACCCCATCGCCTCTCGACCCTATGCCCACATGACACTCAGATGCATGACAGATTGGGGGTACAGATGGGAGGAGTATCATGGTGTCTTTACATACCTAGGAGGTAGCAATAGCACAACTAGGAGACTGCTAGAGGCGGACTGGACAGCTGCCTCCTACGCCTATCTCTGTGTAGCTCTCGGAGATGCCATACGGATCTATCTGCCTAACCTCAGCTTGCCTTCCCTGCAGGGGGACAGCCTATTTCTACCTAAAATCTTTCACAGTCTAGGTGTACAAACAGACATCCTAGAGGATGGGATAGCCCTACATCAAATCCCTAGGGGGGACAGCAAAATAGAGCACAACTGCTGCGATTGCCCAGATATCGTTCCCTCTATTGTCGGAGCTTGCCTTGGTCTTGGTAGAAGCTTCTACCTAACGGGAGTATCACACTTACGCATCAAAGAAAGCGATAGACTAGAGGCTCTGAGGCAGGAGGTAGGCAAGCTTGGCTTCATCCTTAGACTAGAGAGCGATGCTATATCCTGGTCTCCTCAAGATATAACACCGCCCCCTAACAACTCTATCTGCCTAGAGCCTCATGGCGACCATCGTATCGCTATGGGCCTTGCCCCCCTATTTGCACACAAACTAAGGCAAGTCTGTGTGCTACATCCCGAAGTCGTTAGTAAGAGTTTCCCACAGTACTGGCAAGTCTTGACAAGCCTGGGCTACCAACTCGGACCTTAATCTAGTCTCCTAATCACAACCTTCGACGAACATAACGAACACCCAGCAAGACCCCTGTAACCGAGACTACTGTACCCATGAGCAGATGTATCCACATAATTACCTCCCGCAAGATTGGATACTCAGTAAGATTTGCAAAACGTAGGCTATGAGGCTTATTGTAAAGCCACATACGGATGCGCGAGCTTCGGCTCAACACCAAGCTCTCACCAGTCCCAGGATTGATATAGATATATGGGAGGGTGTTATCCGTAGGGATAGCTCTATAGACAGGCAGGTCTAGCTGTCTCTTCATACTCAGATAATAGCCATCGTAGGCGGTCAGGAGCTCCAATGCATAATCCTGATTTTTTGGAAGAGCCTGCTCTAGCTCGTGACGCACCTCCTGCTCACTAAGCTCTAGGGGCGATGCAAGGACTTCTCCTACTCGCCAATACTCATACTTCACTTGAGCTTCATTATCCACATAAGCAGTCCGCAATATCGAGATTGCACCTATAGAGCCCCAACTCAATTCCTTAGCTCCGAACCTCACTCCCCGCATCGCTCGCTCTAGTTCCGCTGTTAGTGGCAGAGCTTTTGGACGAAAATAGTTCTCTATCCGCTCCGTCTCCTCATGATCCAAACTAGAAGATACCTCCACAACAGACATAAAGCCACTGAAGCACCATGCCAGCATGAATAACCCTCCAATCGTCCCGAAGATGTGATGCCAACGGTACGAAGGCTTGACATACGGACTATGCAACCCTCGCCTACTCTTGCGCACGCGCCAATACACATCAACGCCTATATAGATACCACCAATAAGCATGAGAGTACCCAAACCCGAGAGGACAATGATCACCCACGTCCAGAGATCTCTATTCTGCCTCAACTGAGTGAAGTATACCCAGTGAGGGATTGCTCCAACCCAACTCCAGAGGCGTTCTCCTTTCGTATGCTCGGTAATCACACGACCATCCTGACTACTCAGATAGACCTGTCGACCTTCTTTGCTGAGCGTTAGGCGATAGAAGGGCAGGTCTTCGCGAAGCCTATCAAACGGTGTCCATTGGTCCAAACTACATATTGTATCAACCGCTAGCACACTATCCTGCCACATGGCAGCCACTCGCTCAAAAGCCTCAGCCATGGGCGCAGGCTCCATAAGGAGCTCACCACCGAGATCATACCTCTCCCTTATTCCTCCCGAGCGCAGCTCATAATGCGCTCCAAAGGCAGGCTCATAACGCAGGCTAAGCTGATAGGGAGCATCGGCCTGGCGAGCGCGCAGATTGATAGAGGCGTAGACACTATCTAGGTGCTCACCTTGATAGGCCTCAAGAGGTAAGTCGGGAGAGAGAGCCAATGCCTCTTCTCTACTCCAACTAGGATAACCATGATACATCATCACGAAGCCCGACAAGAACCAGGCCAACAAAAACACGCTAAGAGCAGTTCCGAGCAGACGATGGAGCTTGAGCATCCACTTTCGTAAAGACTTCATAGTTCTAAGAAAAAGTTATTGGTCAGTATTTCTCACAAATATAAGGACATTGCGCCTTTGTACCCTCATACGATATGCCACCAATCATCGAGACAGAGAAATTAAGCCGCCACCACTCTAACTAGGAGTAGGGGCTGAACAAAGAGCTAACTCAGAGCCCCGACAAGCTGTTTTAGATCAGAGAAACCGTGACGGCTCATATAGTCCTCTATACCTCGGACAATCTGCACCGTAGCTGTAGGATCCACAAAGTTGTACGTCCCCACTTGAATGGCAGATGCCCCAGCTAAAAGAAACTCTACCGCATCGGAGGTTGTGGCTATCCCCCCCATCCCTACGATAGGTATCTTCACCACCTGAGAGGTCTGCCATACCATCCGCAGAGCTATAGGCTTGACGGCTGGGCCAGACAATCCTCCCGTTACAGTCGAGAGTATGGGCCTGCGTCGCTCGGCATCAATCGCCATCCCAAGGAGCGTATTGATCATCGACAGGCTATCCGCCCCCTCAGCCTCCACGGCTCGAGCTATCTGCGTAATGTCCGTTACGTTAGGCGAAAGCTTCACCATCAAATGCTTGGGATAGACACGCCTGACGGCACGCACGACCTCGGCTGCACCAGCACAAGTGACCCCAAAGGCCATACCGCCCTCTTTGACATTAGGGCAAGAGATATTTAGCTCTATGGCTGGGATACCCTCAAGATCTGCCATCATCTCTGCTGTCTGCACATAATCTTCCACCGTAGAGCCGCTGACATTGACAAGCATCGCGGTCTCTAGCCCTGCTATCTGAGGATAGATCTTCTGGCAGAAATATTCAGCACCCCTATTTTGCAGTCCTACAGCATTGAGCATCCCCGAGGGTGTCTCCGCCATACGTGGGTAACTATTCCCTTGACGAGGATGCAAAGTAGTTCCTTTAACCACGATGCCTCCCAACTCGCTAAGGTCGACAAAGTCGGCATATTCCAGACCATAACCATATGTTCCCGATGCGGTCATCACAGGGTTCTTGAGCCTAAGACCGTTACCTAGGTCGATCGCTGTATTTATTACCATTTAAGTTGTCTTGAATTGAATACTGGTCCCTCGACACACACACACACATTTCCCCCACTGTGCGTATCTTCCACACAGCAAAGACAAGCTCCTATACCACAAGCCATCGTGTTCTCAAGCGATACCTCACAGCAAATATTGCGTTCTTGACAAAGACGATGCAGGGCAAGCATCATCGGCTTAGGGCCACAGGTATAGACTTTATCATAGTCCGCTTCTCTCCAGAGCGGATGTTCGGTAACGCGCCCTCTATATCCCAGACTAGCATCCTCGGTAGTGATATGGAGCCGTCCATACTGCTCCAGCTCCTGCAGCAGACTTAGCTGTGCGGACGAACGCCCCCCAACGAGAATATCTGGTCGGACCCCAGCAGCACTGATCCACTTAGCAAGGTAGAGCATCGGTGCAATGCCTACCCCACCACCTACAAGTAATGGACGACTTACTCCTTCAGTATCAAAGGTGTTTCCCAGCGGAAGCAACGTATCAAGCTGGCTCCCTACTGGTGCTTCGGCAATGGCAACCGTACCCCTACCCACCTTAGCTACAAGCAACCACAACATAGCCTGCTCTACATTGCATACGGAGATTGGACGGCGCAACAGCACATGCCCCCCAGGGGCTTGTACCTCGACAAACTGGCCAGGCATCATCTCTGGGAGCAACTCACCCTCAATGGCTCTGAGCTTAAGCAAGTGGGTACGCTCGGCAACGATGGTATTCTCCACCACTGTGAGCCGTTGTATATATTTCTTCATTATATCACTCAAAAACTGCATAGAAAACTTAAATCGCAGAGCCCCCAAGGCAAAACGGCCATATCATAAGCCACCACCTGCCTATGATATAGCCGTTCGTTCATCTTGGCCCTAAACCAAGCACTGAGGCTAACGGATTATTGCTTCTTACCCTGATTGGCTACGGCCTCCATCAACTTCTTAATTTCCTCGGGGTCTCCCAAGAAGTAATCCTTCACCAGGTTAAGTTCATCATCAAACTCAAAGACATAAGGCACTGCCGTTGGGAGATTGAGTGCAATGATACCCTCATCGCTAATTCCCTTGAGCACCTTGATGATACCGCGCAGGCTATTACCATGGGCAGCTACAAGCACGTCATCATGCTCCATCAGCGTAGGGAAGATTGTATTCTGCCAATAAGGAAGCGTCCGATCCACACAGTGGCAGAGCGCCTCCGTAAGGGGCAGGTATCCAGGAACTACATCTGCATAGCGAGGGTCGGCGAATGGGCTCCGCTCATCGGCACGCTCTAGTGGCGTAGGAGGCACATCATAGCTACGGCGCCAGACTAGCACCTGCTCATCGCCATACTTCTCGGCCGTCTCGGCCTTGTTCAGACCTTGGAGCATACCATAATGCTTCTCGTTGAGACGCCAGCTCTTCTCCACTGGTATCCAGTCTAGGTCCATGACATCAAGGATCTGGTTCATCGTCTTGATGGCACGCTTGAGATAAGAAGTATAAGCTTTACCAAAACGGAAGCCCTCCTTTTTGAGCAGCTCACCAGCCTTTTTGGCCTCCTCAACACCCTTCTCCGACAAGTCTACGTTTGTCCAGCCAGTGAAACGGTTTTCCTTGTTCCAAACGCTCTCTCCATGACGAATCAATACAATTCTCTTCATTGCTACAAATGATTTATTTACTTATTCCTCCTAATTATATCAAGCTCAGGTTACTTATCATGGCAAAGATAGAGGTTTATTTTTAGTTTAACAGGAATACAAGATGAGATTTTGACCACAACTTGAGACTAAGTGCTCCCAATTCCTTATCTATCCTATCTGCCGTAGCTGAGACAAGCAACTACAACAATTATAGCCTCGTCTCCTACAATCTACCCACCACCTCTCCCTACCCGTTGTTCCGATTCTAAACACTAAAAAATCCCCCTTTTGCTTCTTCTAAAAAACGCTCGGGAATACCCCAAAAATGTTCCCGAACTTTTTTCTCGGAGTTCCCGAACTTTTTCTAAAAAGTTCGGGAAGTTTTTTTTGAAAGTTCCCGAAGATTTTTCGGACAAATCAGGAGACACTTTAATCTTTTATATATCAGCATCTTAAAAACGAACCTAGAGAGTGCAAATTACCCGAATGGCCTCCCTTGCATGTTGATATAGTTGCCCTAGATAGTCTGCCCCTCGCTTTACCTAACAGCCCCTTCTCTCTAGCCTCATCTCATAAAATACCAAAGGATATGACATATACATCCCCAAAAAGCGAGGGGTACGCAGATTGTTGTCTGCGTACCCCTCAATCATAATGCGCCCCCTTTGGAGGTATGTCTAAAGACTTTGTCTTATTTCTTTACCCCAAAGCTGACAAAGGCTGTATAAACAGGCTTACCTCCTCGACTGAGCGTTAGCTTAACCTTATAGGTCTGTCCTACTGCCTTTTCCAAAGCCTCTGCCTTGAAGGCATAATGAACTACGATTTGATTATCACTCTTATGCTCGTCCTCGTTGGGAGGATAAATGCTCAACGTAGGATCATCTTCGGATACAGGCAGAGTAACCGACCCAACTGGACCTTCTACAGGAGGACAAACATTGAGACAAACACTTCCCAATCCAACAGCTTGATTGTCTTGATGCGAAGCTTTCTCCACTACAAGCGAATATCCATTACCCACAAAACTCTTGTCAATAGCCTTAATATCCAAAGCAGCCTCTACTTCGTAGATACCTTCGGCTGGCCCCTCCTTGAGCTCAAGCTCACCGAAGGCGATCTCACTGCCCGAACCATACTTCTTGCCCCCAACCTCGAGAGCAATATCCTTGATCTCCTCAATAGTAGTCGTACCTCCTGGCTGCCCCTGTTTCTTAGGCTCATCCTTCTTGCAACCAACGACCACGAGAGCTAAAGCCAAAGCTCCTAAAAAAATCCTTGCTTTCATCTTGTTTACTATTTGTTATTTAGTTGATACTACATACGCTCTTTTAGGCTTCTATCCCCGAGATAGGAGTTATAGAGACTTCATAGACTTCCCTCGTCTCGGTATCGTAAACGAAGGCCACAACCTTAGCATTAGCAGGACTAACGACCTGCAGCGGTAGCGTGTATGTCTCCCTACCCAGATATGGTAGAGCAATCTCCTGGCCCCAAGCTCCGTTAAGGTAACCACGCATCACGTGTTCGTGATGATACCCATCTCCTCCTCCTTCGCCTAGCTGCTTGCCCCACATATCCTCTACAACCCAAATTTGAAGCATTAGCCTATGCATCGAGGGTTGTACCGCCTCCACTGAGGTTGTTAGCTCGATATCTCGCGAAGTAGTAGCCTTAGCCTTAAGAGCAATACGATATGAACGAGGCGTGCGCAATGCCTCCTTGACCTTACCACTCCACTCTCCCCGAGCAGTGCTGTAGAGGCGACTACCAAAGAACTTACGCCTGGAGAGAATGACTCCAGGAAGGCTTAGGCTGCTACTGACAAGCGCCTTAGCATACATCTCCGAGGCCTCGCTCTCTAGCTCGGGAAGCGTTAGGCGAGAGCTGGCTGCGTGGTGCGCCACTGTTATCATTCGATTGGGGTACTCCTCCCCGAGTTTGTGCAGAAGCTTAGCCCCCGCTGGACAGTTGATACACCTCTGTCCTGTGAACTTCTCCACTAAGAGCGTCGCACCAGCCTCGGAGCTCAGTACACCATCATCCTCGGGGACAAATCTATCCGAACGAGGCACCTCCTCTTGGCAAGCCACCATCGCCACAAGGACGAAAGCTACTTTGGCAAAGCGTAGTGACCAAGATGTTTGTTTCATATTCCACATATCCGAAATAGCCTTTTATAATGTCACGGCATAAGAGAGGTTCAGCCCATGCGTCTCGGGAACAACACGGCATACACCACCCGAGCAGTTAATCCCCGCCCTAGTGCTTCCCCAACTGAGCTGTACACGGTGCGCTCCAAAGGTCGAGGTCGCCGAGAGGAGATAATAGTGCCGACCAGTACGACCTATATTCCACTGGTCACTTACCGAGAGGACAAGGCCTGGTAGAAGCGTTACTTCCGCCATACCATAGAGCCAATCTCGCTCCCCTTCTCGACTGTGCAGGTACTGGAGCTCAGTCCTTAGAGATACCTTCCGACTGAGCCGGTGCTTACCCTCGTAAATGAAGATATGGCTATAGAGCATCGGCTCGTAGTCGGCATGGCCCTCAATGATCTCTTGGTTATAAGCTTGATGTAGGTAGGTGAGATTGAAGCTATAGTTCTTCGATATCTTGCGGCTGTACTCGATGTTTGCATCGTAGAAGTACAACTTACCCAACCCGAAGTAACTAGAACGTGGTGCGTCCTCACCGTACATACTCACCCCTCCATGGATAATCTTGTCACTCTTGTCCAAACCTCTTACATAGGAGAGACCCAAGCGCAGAGAAGAGCCGTATTTTCCCCCCAACAGTGTATTCTTGAGAAAACGATACCGCCACTCCGACTGCAGCGCCCACTCACCAAGCGGCTGGGTAGCATAAGGGTATAAAGCTGCTAGCGAATAGGTCTGCTGCTGAGTGAAAGGTAAGAGATGATTTAGCCTCAGGGCCGTACCATTCTCCCGACGAGCGGCACGGAAGTCGAAGTTCTCACTACGCCTCAGACCTAGGAGCATCGTCATACGACCTGCTGTATACGTAGAGGTGAGCATAGTAGACATCCCCGTTCCGTAGGTATATGAGTTTCCCTCTGTAGGGTCTTGGCCCTTCTGCGCATGTTCGAGCATTAGCTCCAGTCCTCCTGAGGTATAGTGCCCTCGCAGACTCCAGCCATGTACATGTCGAGGTTGACGGATATGATACGTCCCAACCTTGCCATCTAGCTCCATAGTACGCGAGAGGCTCTGCTCATCCTCTCCCTTGATGACGTACGAAGCTCCCAGCGAAAGCGCTCGTCCCTTCCCTTCCCATAGTCTAAGCGCCCTAGCTAAGTCTAGCTCATAGTCACCAGCATAAACCCATCCACGGTCACGATTGAAGAATAGATGCTTATCTTCATTGAAAGGAGGGATGAAGCCTCGGTCAAAATAACGGCGAGGCTGCCCCACAAGGAGGCGCAGCCCCCCCCAACGGCTATGAGTATAGCCCGCATATATGCCCCTCATGGCGTTGTCTATACCGAGATTCTCATCCCGATAGGCACGCAGAAGCATTCCGCTACCAAACTGTGTATAATAATCTCCAAGGCGTACATCAAAGCCTGCATACCGCCCCGAGAGTGACAAATGACTTAAGCCTCGGCCTTTATTATCCTCAAAGCCTGGCAAAGGCTGGCCCATCTCTTCCAACCCAAGGTCAAGCCTAAGGTAACGGTTGGAGATACTCCCATCAAGATAGGTATTGCCATGAAAGCGAGAGGCAAAGTCGTTGGGTAATCCCCCTTTTGTACTCCAATGCAGGTCCGAACGTAGCCGAAAGTTAGTACGAAACGGCCCGAAACCCTCAGCCCTTTGCTGTGCTACAGAGATCAGACCACTACCACCAAGCAAGGTCAATATCAATAAAAACCTTCTCATATACTACTAGTCCTTTTGCTTAGCCTGGCGAACAGCTTTGATGATCTCGGCCTCTCCGCCATCGGTGTAGCCTGTATGCTTGTAGATGATCTTACCCTGAGCATCAAAAACAAAGATAGAGGGAACCATCGTTGCCCCCAAAGCTCGGAAGAAATCGCTATTGGGATCGAGCAGTACGGGAAACTCCCATCCTCTGCTCGCCACAAGTGGCTTCACCTTAAGGCTATTCACCCCCTCATCAATAGATACAGCCACAAACTCCATTCCTGTCTCCTCTTGCCACTCTTCAAAAACCTCAGAGACAGCCTCTAGCTCACGCAGACAAGGCTTGCACCAAGTAGCAAAGAAACTCACCGCCACTGGACGGTCTCCCGCTCCAAGCTGTTCCGTCTGAACACTCTTACCACTAATATCCTTAAGTTGAAAAGCTGGAATCTGCGCCACAACTGTCGCTACCGATGCCCATAGCAAAACGAAGACACTTAAAATACGCATAGGTTTCATTATTTAAACACTCCTTAAACACGCAGGTATAGCCATGAAATCACCAACTATTTAGCAGCCAGCTAGGCCTACAAGTCGCACACAAATCTAACGAATTAACCATCACTCCTCAATCTCTGACACGAGGGTCTCTCAAAATGAAGATGAAAAAGAGGACAAAAATCTTCGCAAGGCGTCTGAGTACTGCCCCCTTCTTTCTCAACACATCATCAGCCTCGCCGTATAGACTTCTCAGTTTGAAAGCTACAGCGAGGCTGATAAACGACTAGATTGAACGTATGGGACTAAGCAATAATTCTAGTCTACTACCACCTGAACCTTGAACGCCTCAAGAACACTGCTTAGACGTAGTACATAGCTTCCAGGAGTGAGCCCAGCAATAGGGATAGTACCTAAACCATCACCTAGTTCACCTCTAGACACGAGCGCTCCCGACATCGTGTAAATATAGTATTTACTGCTCGCTGCACCCTCTACATTGATGGCGCGTGAGGCTACCGTAGGATAGACCTTGACGGAGGTATCTGCAAGCTCATCAAGAGCTGTAGACTCAGCCCCTGGATACGGACGATATTCGCTGCCTCCGATATTGCGATCGAGCACCTGCCAACCCTTATCTTTGGCAATCTTTACCTGAGCAGGCGTACACTTATTTTCCGATCCAGATACCGATAGGTCTACGACGACAAACCGCCCAGAAGACACCCTTGGAAGAGAATTTACGAGCTTTGTCATTGCCTCGCCCTCAATCATATTGCCAGAACACTCTACACGGTTCAGAGACTTGGAGTTAAAAACGAGCTCTTTGAAACCGTTTTGCTCTCCTGTAAACTCGGTAAGGTTCTCACAAGCTCTCAAGTCAAGCTCGTTAAGACCACTCTTACCACAGTAAAGAACATTGAGTTGCTGGCTGTTTGTGAGGTCTAGCTTCTTTAGCTCCTTGCATCCTGCAACATTGAGTGTCTTCAAGTTTGGGGTATCCCTCAGGTCAAGCTCACTAATTGCGGTCTCTGACATCGTAAGCTCTCCTAGAGAAGGATTGCTCGAAAGGTCTAGGCTTGTGACCCCCGACCCATCTAGCTGAAGAACCCACAGCTCGGTTTGATGGCTAAGATCCAGTGAAGTCAAGGTCTTAACACCTGCTATATTCAGCACACGCACTCGACTACCCTCTCCAGGCAGTCTTAGATGCTGAAGACCATTATTCTCCAAGTACACGTTCCTGAGCCTCATGTTGTTGGAAAAATCCGCGCCATTGAGCTTGTTGTGATTGAGCATTACCTGAGAAAGGTCTGGATTACCCGAAAAATCCAAGCTCTCAAACTCACAATTCGGTGCCCAGAGGGTTTTAAGCCTAGGATGGCGAGTGAGATCTATAGTGGTTACCTTGCTACCCGTTAGCCCCAACTCTTCAAGGAGAGCAGCATTCTGCAGTACAGAAAAGTCGAAGTTTGACGCAGCACTAAGGTTGATTCCTTTAAGTGTGGAGAAGTCCGCATTAGTGATCTTTGAGATCTTTGTTTCGCTTATATCAAGTCTCTGCAAAGCTTTCACCCCTTGAAGGTTCAGCGAACTGATCTTACTATTGCCATTAAGACGAAGGTCCACGAGGGCAGATAGCCCTGTCACCGTGAGACGAGCCAACTGATTGTCTTCTAGATTTACGCGCTCAAGTTTGATGTTTCCAGTCAAATCAATGAGGCTAATAGAGTTATTATTGGCAGCTAGATTCCTTAGCTCACGGTTCGCACTTGTCTTGAGCGTAACGACCCCATTCCCTCCACAAAAAAGAGTAGTAACTGGGCCATAGACAGTGAGCTTATCACTCGTACGCTTTTGGGAGAAATTACATACCCCCATCTTATCGGCGCGTGCTGCACTCCAGCCCTCTCCATCATCCTTCTTGCCGTTACCATTGAAGTCTGCCCACACTAGCACTCCCAGCGCAGCATCTGTACCTATACCGAGCTTCCATGAACCACTGGCGGCCTCGGCTTCTATCTCGATTTTATACTGAGCTAGCGTCTGAGCCATCAGCTGAGGGAGAGAAGCATGGGCCAAGAAAAGTGCCACACTTAGAGAAGAAAAACTCTTAATCATAATCTTTTATTTCATTACCTTAACCTAAAACACTCTACTCAATCTACCAACACCTTATAGGTTGTATACTTGCCAGATCTACCAAGGCGAACGACATAAACCCCAGAAATCAAACGCTGTGCATGCGAGCGTGTCACCAGCCTGCCAGCCATATCAAACACATGGAGCTCATCCACCTCGACATCCGTATGGAGATAACCACCTAGAGCAAACACACGAGGAGACACGTCCTCTACTATCTCGTTCACGGATGTCAGAGCAGCAGACCAGCTAACAGTTTTAGAGGAATAGACCTCACGTTGTGTATAGTCCGATGATCGAATATCCTTGTGTGCAAGGATCACAAAACGCAGGTTCTCTTTCTTCCATAGAGGGTCTATCTGCACCTGACCAATCTCCAGAGAGAATGTACCATCTGGATTCAACTTAATCGGACGACCATACTCAGACGTCAAGAACTGTCTGGCCAAATGATGGTGATAGAATACGCCAGTGGCCCCGGCCTGATTGATGGCACGTATATGGTCCTCCGTAATCACTGCTGTCAAAAATAAATTCTCCTGATCTATCTGGCCCACCTCTCCCTCTATCCTTAGGGTCAGAGCACCATTCTCTTCGGTAGCCTTTACGCTGGTAAAGCTAAGCACCTCCTGCACCTCTTTGGCTTTGGCATACCGCTCCACAGGATTGCGGTAATCACCTGCGAGGAAGCCCACACGCGCCACATCGGGCATCCTGTTGATCATAAAAGCAGGAGCAAACTCACTCGACCGATAAGCATAGGGAACAAGCCTGCGAGAACCTCCAATCGTGAAAGCATCAGTATAATATCCAGCATGGTGCGCAATAACGCTCACCTCCATCCCCTCTCTCTCCATATGAGCGACCAAACTCTTGAAATGAGGCTCTGAGGCTGGACAATTTAAGCACCGCTCAGTAGTAAATCGCTCTACAAGGACGGTCTTGCGTGGCCACGATGCATTGGCTGTCTTCACCTTATAAGGCAACTCATACTTGATGTCAGCAAAAAGATTGTCCTTACCATTTACTTTCTTGGCGGAAGCATAGAATACTCCCAAGCCACGGCGCGGAGCAATAACCTTGAGCATCACATCCTGAGCTTGCCCAGCAGGGATGTTTAGATTAGTCAAGCTCACAGCATGCTCGGCCTCTATCCCAAACTGGGTCGTCATATCAAGAGTGCTGATAGCCCGACTTCCTAGGTTTCGCACCTTAAGTGTGAGTATATGCTCCTGACCTCCCGTTAGCTCTTCGGAAGCAAAGCCACCAGAGACCACACACCCAGTGTTAGTTAACCTACCAATCCTATCCTCTACATGTGCAAACAGCAAGACATTACCAAGATTTTCGTCCTTAACAAGAGCAAAATCTACCAAATCTCCTACCTCTTGATAAACGCCTCCTATCTCGATAAAATCGACCCCCGAAATCTTCCCTCCTGAAACTTGTTCAAAAGCGATCGGTTTCTTACCCACACGCGCCTGTAGCTGATAACCTATATAATAGGTATCATCCTTCATCAGAAAAGGCTGAGTGAAGGCCACCTCATTCCAGCCAGCGGTAAGACTAACCGATTGAATATACTTGATCTGATTGTCGGTTGAGCTTGCAATGAAGACACTGTGTTGATCTCCCTGCTCTCCCTCCGCTCCTGCCAGATAGAGAGAGAGCCCCTTGAGTACATTACCCTGCATCTTGGGCAGTCTCATCCCCACCGAAATGAAAGAAGTCCGCTCCGTACCAAGAGAAACTTTAGCTGCATCACGATCAGCGTAGCCAAACTGAATTATACTACCCATATTCTGGGCTGTCAGCGCACGCGTCAAGGGAAAGAGCAATCCCAGACAAAGCACAGCGACACCTAAAATTTTAGAATATCTATCCATAACCAAAGACAAAATGTTTCACCTAATCGGTGACAAATATAATCAAATAACCGATGAGAATATAGCAAAATATCTTTTTCTTCAGACAACCTCTTCAAAGCCTTCCTGACCCAATCTTCTGCCCTATACTCATCCGCCAATTTACCCAAAACAGCTAGAAAAATTGGTCTCTCTCCACCTCAAAAAAATGCTCGGGAATACCCGAAAAAATGTTCCCGAACTTTTTTCTCGGAGTTCCCGATCTTTTTGGAAAAAGATCGGGAAGTTTTTTTTGAAAGTTCCCGAAGTTTTTTCGCATCATTCGGAATCCGATTTAACAATCTAAATACAAGATGATTAAGAAAACGCCCATACCAGATGAAATATAGCTTAACAACCAACCCAACCGCTAGCGAGACTGACCAGACTATTACAACATCAAAAACACCTCTCCCAAAAACATCAGGCAACAATAACAGCGAAAGAAATAGCTCCTAGAGTAGCGATAAGCATCGAAATCAGGCGACCATACAGAAAACTCTTGCCTTGTTGATAAGATTTATCAACAGCTCTGTTAAGAATTTGAAAAGTGGAGAGTTATACCTCCGATAGAGCAATGTGCATAACCTGATTATAAACCCCAAAATAAAGCCAAAACATACTGATAAACAAAAGATTACACATACATACATTCAATGTTTATTACTTGAAAAACCTAAGTATTTGGGAACAATAACGATATACTTTACTTCAAAAAAACAAGAGGAAAAATGTTTTTTTGTTCGGTATTTATTATCCAACTTTGCCTTGCATAAGTAGCTAAGGGATATGCCTTAAACAAGAAGTAGAGGCTTCCAGATCCGATTGCCTTAGCGATATATGCACCCCATTTTCATCGTTGTGACAAGAGGCTAGTATCTTCCTAATCGTAGAATAGAGAAAAGACCTCTGTGTGTACAGAGTAATCTGTTCTCACCTATTTAGAAGATGAGGAAGAGGTGGGCTAGATAGTGTAGAATAGAACGATTGCTAATTATGATAGAACCTATATCCTTTTCGGAGAACGAGCAAAACAAGGCTCTGAGTCTCTGGCCTAAGTGTAAGAACTTCTTAAGCTCCATGCTCGGTGAAGAGGAGTTTAACAAGTGGATAGCTCCTGTAGAACCTCGAGGACTAAACGAAGAGGGACTAACCCTCCGCGTACCCGACGAGCAGTTTGCAGTATATCTCGAGGAGAACTTCACGAAGGAGCTTGATATGATGATGGGGTACTACATAGGTAACAAAGCCATCCTTTTCTTTGAATTCGCCAACAAAGAAGTAGAAGAGCAGTCCATTCGCGAAGAAGAAACTAGCGAGCCACCTATCAAGGCAGATAACTACGTGAGCTATCTAAACGAATCGCTACGCTTCGAAACCTTCTTCGAGAGCGAATCCAACCGCGTTGCTCGTACAATAGCCGAGAGCGTAGCAGAACGCCCTGGACAAGTACCCCTAAACCTCCTCTTCATCTACGGTCCTAGCGGCGTGGGCAAGACACACCTATCACAAGCTATTGGTCAGCGAGTGCGTGACAGGCATCCCAACCTTAGAGTATGTTATGTATCAAGTGCTAAATTTGAGGCACAGTACACCCACGACTCTCGCTTTCAGAGTAAGACATCTTTCATTTCGTTCTATCAGCAGATGGATGTGCTTATCATTGACGACATCCAAGGTATCATCGGTAAGCCCCGAACGCAGCAGGCATTCTTCGAAATATTCAACCACCTTTACCTGCTCAACAAACAGATCATTCTTACCTCGGATGTCCCTCCTGTGGAATTTAGAGGCATGGAGGAGCGGCTCATTACACGCATCCGTAGCTCAATCATGATACCGCTCGAGCGACCAGACATCGAACTTCGTCGCAAGATCTTGAGCAACAAAGTTGCTGAGTATGGAGTACATATCGAGGAAGAGGTCCTTGAGTTTCTTGCCGAAAGCCTATCAAGCAATGTGCGAGAGCTCGATGGGGCAATCAAGACATTGCTGACCTATGCCACCATATCTGGCAGGGCTATTGACATCAACTTCGCTCGCTCGGTAGTAAGTACTTCAGTAAGCATGACACAGCCCGAAATTACGATGGAAGGCATCCAAGAGCTTGTAGCAGCCGAGTACAAAATAGACAAAGCTCTTCTTCGGAGCGCTACTCGTCGCTCGGATATAGCACTACCTCGTCAGGTTGTAATGTATCTTACCAAGACGCATACGGACCATTCGTACAATGTCATTGCCGAGCGCCTTGGTCGCAAAAACCACACAACTGTCATGCATGGTGTACGTACTATCAAGAGTAAGATGAAAGCAGACAAAGCTTTCGCAGAAGACATCAAACGCCTCGAACAGCGCCTTCGTAGTGGCACCTCCTCTCAGGCTTAACCTCCCATGATCGATCCAACAGCCATAGTAGAGGCAGGAGCAAAAGTAGCCGAAGATGCTACGATATGGCACTTCTGTCACATTATGCCAGGGGCTGAGATTGGACATAGGTGTAGCCTTGGGCAAAATGTCGTGATGATGCCTGGTAGCAAGCTTGGAAACGGCTGTAAAGTGCAGAACAATGTTTCGCTCTACACTGGGGTTATATGTCAAGACGATGTCTTTCTAGGGCCTAGCTGTGTCTTTACCAATGTCATCAATCCTCGAGCATTCATCCCTCGAAAGGACGAATATCGACAAACACTCGTTGAGCAGGGTGCTTCGATTGGAGCAAATGCCACCATCCTCTGTGGTTGTACCATAGGAGCTTACGCAATGGTAGGGGCTGGTGCCGTAGTAACAACCAATGTGCCAAACTACGCACTTGTGTATGGTATCCCAGCGCGTCAGCATGGTTGGGTGAGCCGATGGGGCTACCAACTGGAATTTAATCCCATAACACACGAAGCCACCTGTCCAGGGAGCCAGGAACGCTATCGACTATCCCCCGACAAGCAAACAATATATCTCATCGAATAGAACAAGGCACATTGGACTTTCCCTAAAAAGTCATGCTAGATATCAAACAAATATGCAGGAGGCTTCGACTCCTAGATCTTATACAAGAGGCAGGGTATACGCTACAGCGTAGTCCTGCCTTGTTTCTTTGTGCATGTTTCATTGTAGCATACCTAACCCATACGCTTGCTCCTAATCCCTACTGGTTAATGTTGGAGCTAGGTTTAGCAGGCCTAGCTTTAGGGAGCTACCTCTGGAAAATAGACAAATGCAAATCCATCGTAGGATACAGAACATCTATCTTGGGATATTTAGCACTAGTATTCCTCTGTATTACTGCCTGGGGAATGAGGATAGATTACGCTAGGGCTACCAAGAGATTTTCGAGCAAGTCAGAAAACCTTCCTACAGTAACAACACTTCATCGAGGATTAGACAATATAGGAGCCAGCCCAGAAATCTCAGCCCTGCTCTCTGGGATATCTCTAGGACAAGTACCTCGTACCGAAGAAGGACGAGCCATACGACAAGACTTCGTGCATAGTGGCGTAGCACATTTACTTGCGGTTAGTGGATTTCATACAGGAGTAGTCGCAGGGATACTGTACTTTCTATTGATGTCCCTACCCATCGGCTACAACGGCCACAGCCGTAGAGGGCTAATTTTATTGGGAATTTGGTCTTTCGTCGCTCTAACAGGCTGGGCGATACCTACCGTACGAGCAGCTCTAATGCTAAGCTTCTACCTTATCGGAAAAATCATTTCTCGCCCAATACGCTTCTCACAAGTAGTCGCTCTATCGGCTATTGTACAATTTCTATATGACCCCCACGTTATACTTTCTTGGAGTTTCCTACTAAGCTATGCTGCCGTCATTTCGATATACATTTTTCACCTGAGAATTCTGAACCTATTCGGTGCTCCTCAGCAGCCTCTGCTGCGCATGGTATGGTCGAGTGTCTCCATCACCCTAGCGGCACAAATCGGGGTGCTACCTCTATGTCTTTACTTTTTCGGTAGTATTTCTTGGAGCTTTATCTGGCTTTCACTACCAACAACTCTACTCGCCACGCTTCTCATACCCCTTACCCTTCTATTTATTGTCAATATAGGAATTGGCAGCCCACTCCCTCAGAGTCTTTTTGCCTCCACTCTGAACTTTCTGGGAGAACAAATGCTAGCATTAGTCAAGCTTGGTAGTAATGCCACAGCCCTACAACAAACTGGGCAGTGTCCCCTATGGTTTGTGTTACTTTGGTGGAGTAGCATCCTTGCTTACGCTCTCTATATCCGATTACCAAAGGCTTTACACAAAAATCCACCCTCACTATTGGATATATTGACATAATGTTTACCTTTGCATCCGAAAAGGGTGGCATCCATCCCCCTTGGAGAGATGGCAGAGTGGTCGATTGCGGCGGTCTTGAAAACCGTTGAAGTGAGAGCTTCCGGGGGTTCGAATCCCTCTCTCTCCGCTGGAAGGTCTGGACAAAAACAGACAATAAACAGACAAAAGCCTACAAGTCAATGATTTGTAGGCTTTTTTGTTTGTATTTTGTCCAGCATAAAAGACACCAAAAAGACCTCAAAAGACACAAATCTGTGCCTAAATCGTTACCGATTCCATACCGGACAAAAACGGTAACGATTTGTCCAAAAATGACCTCTCGTTGTCCAAATTTTTACAGCCTGTATATATCTCACAATTAACACATTAAAAGTAGTTTTGTAACATTAAAAAGTGAGATTATGAAGAGTACATTCAAAGTCCTTTTCTACCTAAAAAAAGGGTCAGAAAAACGTAATGGAGAGGTAACAATCATGGCAAGAATTACCGTTGATGGAAAAATTTGCCAGTTTAGTACCAAACAAAGTATCCATCCCGATAATTGGAGTGTGAAAGCTGGTAAAGCAACTGGGAAGTCCTGCGCACAACTCAATAAGTTACTGGAAGACATTAAAGCATCATTACACCAAATCTACCATGAACGGCAACGGCGAGAAAACTATGTTACTGCCGAGCAAATCAAGAATGAATTTTTAGGGCATACGGAGAACCACGAAACGTTGCTGAATTTATTTCAGAAGCACAATGATGATGTGAAGCAGCTTATAGGTCTATCTAAATCTGCATCAACCTATCAAAAGTATGAAGTAACCCGCAAGCATCTTGCGAGTTTTATCCAAGCTAAGTACAATCTTTCCGATATAGCTTTGAAGTCTATAAACAATATGTTTATAAATGACTTTGAGGTCTATCTTATGACAGTTGGCAGATGTAACCATAACACGACTGCCAAGTTTATGCAGTTCTTCAAACGTATAGTCTTGATTGCCCGGAACAACGGGCTGATAGTCGGCGACCCTTTTGCCAACTATAAAATACGCTTACAAAGGGTTGATAGAGGATACCTTACGGAAGATGAAATCAAGAAAATCCTTGAACTCAACCTTGTTTCCGAAAGGCTGGAACACGTTCGGGATTTATTTCTTTTTTCTTGTTTTTGCGGTTTGGCTTATATAGATGTAGCAGGACTTAGAAAAGAGCATATCCGCAAGTCGTTTGACGGCAACCTTTGGATTATGACTAAGCGGGTGAAAACTGGAATAGATGTAAATGTACCGT
>JAUMYQ010000025.1 GCA_030528555.1 Porphyromonadaceae bacterium
AGCACTTCAAGCGTTTTCTTTCCTGCTGCATCGTTATCGAGATAAGCGTTAACAACGGCATATTTAGAGAGCAAAGGATGAGCTTTCTGGAGATTGTTTACAGAGTTCAATACAACTGCAGATTTAGCATTTCTGTCAGGATAAAGCGTACAAAAACTCAAGTAATCCATAAATCCTTCAAAGAGATCCACAGTGTCCGTGCTTCGATCAAAGGAGGAGACACTGGAAGGAGGTAAACAGCCTTTGAAATAGAGATTACGAATAGCATAACCTCCCAAGTCGTTGAGCATTCCGATAGCGTAATAAATACGCCCTTTTACTTGATAGTGAACCTCACGACAGTACCGTTTCGCCACATAACAATCAATCTTACGGTCTTGCAGATATCTCAGCAAATCAGGATGACGCAAAGAGACGGCTTCGATTATTTTCATCTCTTCGCACCTCTCTACCTGTCGGTCAAAGTCGTTCTGCGTAAGAGGGCTAATCTCTACACGGTCTTCTAACAGTCCAATTGCTTGAGACAGTGTGCAGCCATGTAGTTTCATTACCAAATCAATTATGCTGCCACCTTCACCGCTTCCAAAGTCATACCAGAGACTTGCTCTGTAATCGACCTTGAAACTGGGACTACTCTCTTCCCGAAAAGGACTTCTATACATTCCATAAGTCGTATACTCCTTCACTGGGTAATGGCCTTTATTAGCCAAATAATCCTTCAGAGATAAGGATTTTATATGTTCAATATTCATCATGTTTTTCTAAGTTTTGGAGATTCTCCTTACTACATGAATATGGATGGATAACTCATTCACAGTGAAAAGAAAAAGAGTCGTAACCTATTTTCTTGTAGTAGTATCATCGGTGTGAGTAGTAAATCTGTTGTAAGACAGATTATAAAACCATACTACACGCTCAATCTTTTTTCTTTCACTGGATTAAATCCTTTTGTAGTAAGTAGTAACTGTAATTTATCAATAGGTCAAAAGGAACTCACGAACGGATTCGGAAAGACCTTTCTGATATGATAGACATACATAGGGTTACCTCCTGTCCTTCGAGACTTTCGTTCAAATCCTGCTTTGCGCAGAGCTTCTCCCATTCGTTTTTCAGAGAGGTTCAGCGTAGTGTATCCACGCAAATAATTCAGGACTTCCGAAGTGGTCATATAAGACTCTTCCGTAGGACTTGGTTTCTCAAAGCCTTTGAGCAACATTTCGTATTCGACTGTCTGCACATGAAACCCTTCACTCTCTCGGTGCAACTCTGCAATTTCTGCATCATCAAACCAGTACCGATATCCACTTTTCCAATACCACCAAGCCTCCGAATAAACCTTATTGATATCAACCTGTTTAGCAGCTTCTATGTCAATAGCTTCTACCTCAAAAGGAAGAAATCGGCGGCTACCCGTCGGATCTGTAAGGAAGTCATTGCCATTTACCGAAGCCATAAAACTGGCTAAGTGAGGATACTCTTCGATGTACGTATCGTATGGTCTGCGATACTTAACCCGTGGAGTTGTGATGAGATTCTTCAACTCATTTTCGTCTCTTTTGTTGAGGGCTTTGAGTTGGTCGTCGATATTGATAAACAGGTATTCGGCTATAAGGGTCTGCGTATCCTTGTTTTGAGGGTCAATAGTACCTGTAAACAAATATGCTTTCAGCTCCACGGGACAAAGCAAGTCTAAGAAAGTTGTCTTGAACTTACCCTGCTCTCCAGTCAAAACCAAACAGGTGTGATTGCGACAGAACAAATCATCCATCGCATTCGCCACCACTGCAATAAGCCATTTGGTCAAGTAAGTTTGCCACTTCTCAGAATTCCGAACCGTTACGCACGAAGCCAAATGAATAATCTCCGAATCCTCTCCCGCATTCCAATTCGATAGTTTTTGGAAATACTCCTGTACAGGATTGATACGTGGACAGAAATCACTTTCCAATATCGCTCGTATATTCTCTGCCGAAGTACTGATACCTTGTGAAGAATTCAATAGCCGTTGCATGGAGTTGATGTCGAATTTACCGAGTGGGTAGAAAGGTTCATCTTTATTCGATCCTCGAAACTCCGTGCGACTTTTTACGGTATTGAATCGAAATTCATAGTATTCCCTTAGAAAAGGCTCTATCCGTTCATTCTTGGATTGCTTCCCTTCAGATCGTCCTTTCATTCCTTCTTTCATCGTTGAATAGATATTAGAAATGAGAGCGCTTGGCCTTCTTTTCAGAGATAAAGAGCTTTGAGTCTTCGGCAAGTTCTCGCACCGTTTTTCTACGGCCATTGGTTATCCATTCGAGCAATTCGTCCTCGAAGAAGTAGAGTTGCTTTCCATTCTTGTAGCAAGGGAGTAAACGCTTACGCACAAGCGTATAAATTGTAGGCTTGGCCTTCCCGATGATTTTACACGCTTCATCTATCCCAATAGGAATACGTTTGGGAGAAATAACTGTATCTTGCCCTTTCTCGACCAATGCTTTGATCTCAGCTACTTCGTTCACTAAGTGATCTACCGCCTTGGGTAGATTCTCAAAAGAAATTTCGTTGTTGTCCATGTCTATACTATTTTGAGTTTAACATGGCACAAATGAATAAAGTGTTTTCCCTGTGATTCAAAACACGGAGAAAACACTACAAAAACACTATGATTGCTACGTTTTTCTATTTACCAAGACAAAGAGAATTGATAAAAGTTTTTCCAACCCAAAGTTTGTATCGTAGATATTGTAAGTTTGTTTATAATTACATTGAGGGATGAAAAGGTTGAAGTCTGTTGAGGCGTAAACCTTATTTAGAAAATAATGAGTAGCAAATAAACGGAGTTTATATGAACGAATTTGATCAACTTGAGATTGAGTATAAGAATCATAAAGTTTTTGAGGAACTCTCTGATTTTTCGGAGTTTTATCAATCTTTATCCTACAGTATAATGATGTTTGTGAGTCAGGGGACTAGATCTTTTCTGAATCTGGATACTTACGTATTTAGCTCAATAGGTAGCACTCTTGATTCTATAAAGATGGTGTTGGCCAATGGGAGTATTAATGATGGATACTCTTTGCTCAGAAAATACTATGATGCAATCATAATTAATGTTTACACAAATGTTTATTTAAGGGATCATTTTAGCATCAGCAACTTCATTGTTGAACGTATTGATAATTGGAGAAAAGGCACAGAGAAATTGCCCTCCTTTCGAATAATGTCTCAATATATCAAAGACTCAGACAAGCTAAAGCCCATAACGGAATTGCTCTCAAAAGACAGATTTTACAAAGAAATTAGGGAACGCTGTAATGATCATACTCATTACAATTACTACAACAATATTCTTCTGAATGACAAAAAGTTATATCTTCCCCATCGTGTTAGAGCATTAGATATTTTCTTGAATGATTTAACAGCAGTTTTTGTTCAACACTTTGCCTATCTTTTTT
Source organism: Porphyromonadaceae bacterium (assembly GCA_030528555.1). Taxonomy (GTDB): domain Bacteria; phylum Bacteroidota; class Bacteroidia; order Bacteroidales; family Porphyromonadaceae; genus Porphyromonas. The sequence continues at coordinate 3,441 of JAUMYQ010000025.1, forward strand.
ATTTTAATAACCACTATATGATGGCATCTGACTATACAGATAGTCTCGATTTAGGATTGGAGCCCGAAGAAGAGTCGCAATATTGGGTGGCCCCATTTATTCAAGTCGCATTTGATAGGTGGATTAAAACTAATAGATCAGACATCGCTGAAGAGATAAAATCTAAAACGGATATGCATTTAGAATAATGCAGAAAGGATCTACTATTTAGAAGTTTTTTATTATCATTCTCCTCATTTATTCAGGGGAGAGTCAGACATTTCTGAATCTTGATTAGCCCCTTTTGCTCATCGTCTTTTAGGTGGCTTTTGATGGTGTAGGGCTCAACGTCTTTTAATGCATCGGCAAAAACAAATTTGAGGAAAAGAGCAATCTCGTCTTGTTTGCCGATACTGAAATGCTTCCAAATATTCCAGCCGAAATGATACAGGTCTAAAGAAGTAAGTTTTGCGACCCTGACAGGTTGAGGGTTTTGCAAGACGTTTCCTTCTGAATAAGCTGTAATGTATTGACTGAGTCGCATCAAATCGTCATCAGAGACATAGGGGGCAAATTCATGCTGTGTATAGGAGATGGCTATCTCTAACTTCTCTTTTGATTTACCGCTTTGTTTACGCTGTTGGTTAACTCGTATCTCCTGAATGAATTCGGGCTCTATACTCTTTTTGTCCCAATCCTGCTCAACTTCTTTCTTTTCTTGGGGTGATGATGGAGGCAGATACTTGTGTGGGAAAAACTTCTTCACAATAGCTGTGAACAAGCCGTCAATAAGAAGCATCAGGGCTGAATAGAGAATGATGCCCACACCTGTAACAATCCAGAAAATTACAGTCGCAGTAAATTCATCAACTCCAGCCGAAACAAAAACAAATCTCACGATTATACCAATTAAGGCACATGCCAGTAGGACAGATAAATAAACAATTATATATTCAAAGTACTTAGACTGCATCTTTATTCATTTTTGTGAGGTTATTCCTGAGTCTTTGTCTCTATCGTATCCAATTTTATGGCTTGTGCCGCCTTGTTTTTCTTTTCATCGACCACCTTTGCATAGATTTGCGTTGTCTTCACATTCGTATGTCCCAGCATCTTGCTTACGGTATAAATGTCTGTGCCGCTGGCAAGTTGTAAAGTCGCGTAGGAGTGGCGGAAGCAATGAAAGCTTATGGACTTTTTGATGCCTGCAGCCTCTATCCAACGCTTTAGAGGTTTAGAAATCCATGACGGATTAGGCAGGTCTTCAAAAACCAATTGTTCTGGCAATCTTCGTTCTCCACATAGTTGTAAGGCTTGTTCCGAAATAGGCATATACTCCACTCCCTTGGTCTTCTTTTGAGTGAAATGTAACCTCGGCTGTTCTCCATCCATGTTGATCTCTTTCCACTTTAGTTTCTGAATATCACAGTGGCGTAATCCTGTCAGAGCAGAGAAAAGAGCTGCCCGTTTCATCACCTCACGATCACAAGGGGTTGAAGCAAGCGTATTTAACTCCTCTACGGTAAGGTATTCGCGGCGAGACTCCTGTTCCTGAATACCTTTTATTTTAGCGGATATATCAACGGTTAGATAACCATCTATAAATGCCTGTTTGAGAGCTGCCTTGAAAATAGAAAAATAAGTGGATGCCGTATTGTGAGAAATAGTACCACATTTATTCCCTCCACGAGGAGCTGTCAAAAGGAAACGTTTGTACTCTTCGGCAAAAGCATTGTCGATTTTGAAAAACGGCAAATTTTCTCCCGCATACATTTTAAGAAAATCCAGAGCTCTCTTCCAATTGACAAGAATAGAAGTGGAGCTGTTTTTGTGTCGTTTATACATCGCCTCTCGAAAATAAGCAATGAAATTTTGTTGCAAACGTTCCTTTTGCTCCGCCTGAGCCGTATCTGCATCACTGTACAAATCGGCATTATCGTATTCTCTTTGACGGAGCTTTCGCACCTCATCGGCATAAATACAAGCTTCTTGATCGACCTCGCTTTTGCACTGTATCACTCCATTCAAATCTCGCTTGGGTTTGTACGATTTGCTCGAAGATGTTGTCCGTGCAGTCCGAGTTTTATCCCAGACTACCGTAGTTACTATGCGGTTGAGATACTCACGGACACGTTGTGGCTCGGATTTGCCCACAGTATAGACTGGATAACTCTCAATGTAGAGATACCACTCATTTCTATATGCACTCTTGCGAAGTCGCACAGTTACTTTCGTGTTATGTAATTCTTTTCTCATGTGTATCTAAGGTTATTTGTACAGTTGGTCTATCTCTGATTTTGGGGCATAGACATAATTGCCAATCTGCCTTATGGGGATGGAAAACTTTCTGATATGCTTATATACCGTCCCTTCCGTAATACCAAACTTGGCTGTTATTTCACCAATCGTGTAACAATACTCTGGCTCAAGGTTGTAGAGTTTAGCCCCACTTCTTGTTCTCGGCTTTTGCTCATCAATAGGCCTCAGATTGAAGTTGCGTTCTAAATCCTCTTTACAGATGCGAGTCATCCTTTTTCCCAAGTTATAACTTCGGAGAGCCTTACTTCTGACGAGTCGGTATAGTGTATCTCTGCAAACGTCATATAAAGCAATAGCATCAGGGATAGAGAGGTAGGGTTGATCCTTGGGAACCTTTGCAGCCTTCTCTCTCCGTAGCTCTTCTAACTTTTCCTCTCGCTTCTTTTGTGAATACGCAGACCTTGAGCATTGTATAGAACAATATCTCGATGTGATTGTCTTGGCAAGAAAGGTCTCCCCACACCATTCGCACTTTCGCTCAATCTGAAATTTTGCAGCTGGCATACGCTTTTCGTATCTATCTGATAATCAATTTCTATTTTTATTTAAGTCGCACTTTATACACTAATAAGTCGCGGCACAAATATGGTACAAATATACGACTAAAATCGATAGAAAACGAAGAAATACGAGAAGCTACAGAAAATAAAAATAGCAGTAAGTTGTTATCTTACTGCTATTTACTATTTATTTGATGCTCTTTTATGAGCGTAATTACTTCACTTCTTCAAAGTCAGCGTCAGAGACATCTGCACCTTGCGTTGCGCTACCGCCTGCCTGAGCACCCGCTGGTCCGCCTTGAGGCTGAGCCTCTGCCTGTGCTTTGTAAATCTCTTCGCCTGCGGCTTGGAGGGCTGCATTCAACTCTTCGAGGGTCTTATCGATGGCATCGATGTTTTCCTCCTTATGAGCTGTGCGTAGATTCTCTAGAGCTGTTTCGATAGGAGCCTTCTTATCAGCCGAAATCTTGTCGCCGAGTTCCTTGAGCTGCTTCTCGGTTTGGAAGATGGTGCTGTCGGCTGTGTTGAGCTTCTGTATGCGTTCGCCGGCCTGCTTGTCCGCCTCGGCATTGGCTTCGGCCTCGGCCTTCATGCGCTTGATTTCGTCATCGCTTAGACCGCTGGAGGCCTCGATGCGGATATTCTGCTGCTTGCCCGTAGCCTTATCTACGGCCGTTACGCTGAGAATACCGTTGGCATCAATGTCGAATGTTACTTCGATCTGAGGCGTTTGCCTTGCTGCTGGCGCAATGCCATCGAGCGTGAACTTACCGATGCTCTTATTGTCCTTAACCAGTGTGCGCTCACCTTGGAGGACGTGAATGTCTACCGCAGGCTGATTGTCCACTGCCGTGGTGAAGATTTGGCTCTTCTTCGTTGGGATAGTCGTGTTCGCCTCGATGAGCTTGGTCATCACACCGCCCATAGTTTCGATACCGAGCGATAGAGGAGTCACGTCCAGCAGGAGGACATCCTTGATTTCTCCAGTGAGAACACCGCCTTGGATGGCAGCACCTACGGCCACTACCTCATCGGGGTTCACGCCTTTGCTAGGAGCCTTGCCGAAGATCTTCTCCACGATCGCTTGAATTGCGGGGATGCGTGTCGAGCCACCTACGAGGATTACCTCATCGATCTCGTTCTTGCCAAGCCCAGCGTCACGCAGAGCCTGCTCACAGGGAGCGATACACGCCTGGATGAGGCGATCAGCTAGCTGCTCAAACTTTGCACGGCTGAGCGTACGCACCAAGTGCTTGGGCACACCGTCTACTGGCATAATGTAGGGGAGGTTGATCTCCGTAGAGGTAGAGCTAGATAGCTCAATCTTCGCCTTCTCGGCTGCTTCCTTGAGGCGCTGCATGGCCATAGCATCCTTGCGGAGGTCTACGCCCTCATCAGCCTTGAACTCGTCTGCGAGCCAATCGATGATGACGTGGTCAAAGTCATCGCCCCCGAGGTGCGTATCGCCATTGGTAGAGCGTACCTCGAATACACCATCCCCAAGCTCGAGGATAGAGATGTCGAACGTACCACCGCCAAGGTCGAATACAGCGATCTTCATATCCTTGTCGCTCTTGTCAAGCCCGTAGGCAAGCGAAGCAGCTGTCGGTTCATTTACGATGCGACGCACGTTGAGCCCTGCGATCTCGCCAGCCTCCTTGGTGGCTTGGCGCTGAGCATCGTTGAAGTAGGCAGGCACCGTGATTACGGCATCCGTTACTTCTGCGCCGAGGTAGTCTTCGGCCGTCTTCTTCATCTTTTGTAGGATAATGGCCGAGATTTCCTGTGGTGTGTAGAGGCGACCATCGATGTCTACACGAGGCGTGTCGTTGTCGCCCTTAACCACCTTGTAGGGGATGCGGTCTAGTTCGCCAGATACATCACCGAAGGTCTCACCCATGAAGCGCTTGATCGAATAAATCGTCTTCGTGGGGTTCGTGATAGCCTGACGCTTAGCGGGGTCACCTACCTTGCGCTCGCCTCCTTCGATGAAAGCTACCACCGATGGAGTGGTGCGCTTGCCTTCACTGTTGGCAATAACAATTGGCTCGTTACCCTCAAGAACGGATACGCAAGAGTTAGTCGTACCCAAGTCAATTCCAATGATCTTTCCCATAATCTTTATATTTTTTAGTTGTTTGTTTCTTAATCAATGTCAATGCTCCGTTGTCTCACGCCTTCTACTTGAGTAGTCGGGGAGAGCTGTGCACTCGTTACAAGGGTTAGGCAAAGCGTGTGCCAAGCTATTGTACGCTGTGACAGAGTTGGTGATTTTCTGTCAATATGGCAGATGATTAAGGGAGAATGGTGCTTTTGAGTAAGCAAGATGTCGCTGTTTGTTCCTCGAGAGGCTCGACCTGCCGGTTTGTTTTGCATAGAGAGATAAAAGGGACTGTCGAGCAGGCTTAAGATATAAATCCAATCTTGCTCGACAGTCAATAATGTAGTTATAGGAAGTCCCTTTCGGGTATCCTATGATACGAGCCCATGCCGTTTGAATACCTTATATATACGTTCAATAGCTGCGTCTAGCTGCTCGTAGGTGTGGGTACACATGAGAGAGAAGCGAATGAGCGTGTCTTCGGTCGCAACGGCTGGCGCTACTACGGGATTGACGAAGACACCTTCCTCAAAGAGCTCTGCCGTGATGAGGAAGGTTAGATCGTTGTTGCGTACATACAGAGGGATAATGGGCGTAGATGTGTTGCCTATTTCGAAGCCTAGGCGACGAAAGTGAGAGAGGCAGTAGTCGGTCTTTTCTTTGAGCTGTACTACGCGCTCGGGCTCGCTGCGCATAATCTCCAACGAGGCAGCAGCAGCAGCAGTGGCTGCTGGTGTAGCACTGGCGCTGAAGATGTAGGAGCGTGCGTGATGGCGGATGTAGTTGATGAGTGTTGCATCGCCAGCGATGAAGCCACCGATCGAGGCGAAAGATTTGCTGAACGTTCCCATGATAAGGTCTACCTCGTCTGTTAGTCCAAAGTGATTGCAGACACCGCGTCCACAGTCGCCTAAGACACCGATGCCATGAGCTTCATCCACCATAACAGCAGCGTTGTATCTTTTGGCTAGCTCTACGATTTTGGGTAGGTCACACAGGTCTCCTTCCATAGAGAAGACTCCATCGACAACGATCAGCTTCACTTTGTCTGGCTGGCATTGTTGTAGCCTGCGCTCCAGCCCATCCATATCATTGTGCTTGTAACGCAGGCTTTTGCCCTGGCCTAGGCGAATGCCTTCGATGATAGAGGCGTGGTTGAGCGTGTCCCAGATGATGTAGTCTTCGCGTCCTGTGAGGCATGAGATGACACCAAGGTTTACTTGGAAGCCAGTAGAGAAGATAATAGCATCCTCTTTGCCAACGAACTCAGCGAGCTCTTTTTCTAGGGTTAGGTGGATGTCAAGTGTCCCATTGAGGAAGCGGCTACCAGCGCAGCCTGTGCCATATTTCTCTGTGGCATCTGCGGCTGCAGCCTTGACCTTGGGATGGTTTGTTAGCCCTAGGTAGGCATTGGAGCCGAACATGAGCACCTTGCGTCCGTCGATTACGACTTCGGTGTCTTGATCGCTCTCTATCTTACGGAAGTAAGGATAAATGCCAGCTGCCTGCGCTTCTTGTGGGGCAGTGTATTGAGCTAAGCGTTGTTGTAGAAGTTTCATATTCATGAATGACTAAAGCCTCCCAAATCACTCCTCAGAGTGTGGGGGTTGTTTGCTTTTTCGCTTAAAACTATCGCCCCAAAAGTACGCAAATTCATGGATTGCACTGCGTACCCATCCGATATGCCGCTTAAGAGTATTGTTGTCAATGTTATTGAACCTTGGTACTCTGTGTCTCTAATGAAGCGCTGCTGGGTTGATAAGGCCATAGGCTCAAGGAGCTTTTTGAGGTGGTGCGTAGCCTGTCGGTTGAGGGTGTGCTTCGGCTGTGGGCCTCTATGGCCTGCCTTGCTTCGCTGGTGGGGTTTATTTAGCTAGCATTTGCTTATTTGCGAGGAAAATTGTTACTTTGCGGACTGAATTGCGCAGGGCTCAATGATGCTTACGAGTACCGAATCGCCTCACATTCAATAGGGAATTATAACTAACAACATAACGGAAATGTCTAAGATTTGTCAGATTACAGGTAAGAAGGCAATGGTGGGGAACAACGTTTCTCACTCGAAGAGACGTACCAAGCGCACGTTCGATGTGAACCTTTTTACGAAGAAGTTCTACTGGCCAGAGAATGACTGCTGGGTGATCCTAAAGGTATCGGCTGCAGGTCTGCGCCTGATTAATAAGATTGGTATTGATGCTGCGATCAAGCGTTCGGCAGAGAAGGGCTATCTAAACGCATAAACTAAGGAAGAATAGTACAATGGCAAAGAAAGCAAAAGGTAATAGAGTGCAGGTAATCCTTGAGTGTACCGAACACAAGGAGAGCGGTATGCCAGGCACTTCTCGTTATATTACAACAAAGAATAGGAAGAACACGACTGAGCGTTTGGAGTTGAAAAAGTACAACCCTATCCTCAAGCGTATGACTGTTCACAAGGAAATTAAATAATAGGAGGCTTAGACAATGGCAAAGAAAGCGGTTGCATCATTTAAGAAAGCTGATGGTCGTACCTACAGCAAAGTGATCAAGATGGTTAAGTCTCCAAAGACAGGGGCTTATACTTTCCAGGAAGAAATGGTTCCTAACGAAGCTGTCAAAGAGTTTTTCTCTTAGTAGAGACCTCAATTTGCAGACAACACAAAAGCGGCACGTGCTTAGCACGTGCCGCTTTTGTGTTAAGGACGTTCGCCCTTCTATCGGATGATTTGCTTGCGTCGCCTAATCATGTGGTAGCCCCAGGCGAATAGGGCGATGCCTAGCAAGACTTGTAGCGCAAATAGCCATGGCTCGGCCGTTTCGCTCGGCTCAAAAACCTCAACGAGTGGGGTAGTGTCGTGGTTTGGTGCAAGGCTCTCGACCATCTCGCCTGCTCTATCGTCTGCTCCCTCTCCGAAGTCTATCCAAGAGCTTGCTATCGGAGCTAATAGGCATAGCACTGCGCCAAGGCTTAGGGCAAGGGTTTTGGCTGTAGAGGGGTGGGCTGTTTGGGGATTGGCTTGGGCATCGGTGCGCTCAATGATGCGCATCACAGCGAGGGTCATAGCTCCCTCCACGATGGCTAGTGGCACTTGGGTGATGGAGAAGATCGTCATGAACTTGATGAACGAAGCAGAGATCCCCCCCATGGGATCTGGGAAGACGATCGCCAGCTGTAGGGAGGTCGTTACATAGGTAGCTAGAGAGCCAAGCGCAGCAGCCAAGAAGATAGCAAGGCTCCTGCTTAGCCCGATGCGCTGTATACCTATATATATAAGGTAGGCAACGAGTGGTCCTGCCACGGCAAGGGAGAAGACATTCGCTCCCAGTGTGCTGATGCCCCCATGGGCAAGTAGCAGCGCCTGGAAGAGTAGGACGATCGTGCCGATGAGTGGCATGGCCATCACGCCTGAGTAGAGTGTGCCGAGGGTTGTTCCCGTCAGGTGCGAGCTGGAGCCCGTGACCGAGGGAAGTTTTAGGGCAGAGAGGATGAAGACGAATGCCACGTTGAGGGCTATGCCTATGCGTTGCCTAGGCTCACCCTGAACTAGGCGCGTAATGGCCCGAAAGCTCATCAGCACAAAAGGGGCCGATATGGCGTACCAAAAAACGCACCACCCGAGGGGTAGATAGCCCTCCATAATGTGCATGGCGTGCCCAGGCAATACCGAGGCGATGAGTAGGGCTAGGATGAGATAAGTTTTTCTAATCATGAGTATTGAGTTGTTGGGGTATGTGGGGTTATACGAAGGCTTCTCTCTCGGCCTCTCTGAGGTGTCTTGCCCAAACGGCACAGATGCTATCGTAGTCGCCAAGGCCATGCATGTGGCAGTTGGCTTCGGTGGCCTGATAGCCTTCCTCCCTTAGGCGACAGAGCCAGCTTTGTTCTTCTAGAGGTTCGCCCTCTTCCCAGGCGCCTACCATATCGTTGAGGGCGTGGTCTCCTGCCACGGACATTAGAGGGAGGAAGTTGAGTGTGGCGGGCGTGGGGCAATGCTCGTGCAGGTAGGCTGAGACATGCTCATAGAGCATGGCTTCGTAGTCTACAGTCCCAATGACGATCTTTTGGTCGAGGCTCTGGAGGTAGGTATTGAGCTCGTCATACTTGCCGTTAGCCTCAGGAAACTTGTCCGTATGGTTGCCATGCCCCATAAGCACGAGCCCCTCGCCCCGACCGAGGCGTTCGCTAAACTCATTGTAGATTACTTGCCCAACCTCGGCAATATCCTCCGCTGAATATAGGAGCGGCTGCCCGAGGGCGGTGCGTATGTGGGGATATTTATCTTGAAAGGCTGGGATATAGTTTTGCGTAATGAACGAATATTCCAGCCCTGGGATGATATGGAGGCTTTGGAGGCTCACTTGCTTATACCCAGCTTGGCCAATGGCCTCGAGCCATTGATCCGCTGGGTAGTACTGCTCGCCCGTCTTGTCGTACCACCTGCGCATACAGATGGAGGAAGTAAAGGCCATGAAAATGTCACGCTCGGGATAAAGCTGAGCGAAATAGGTTCGTATACGTGCAAATGTTTTGTGTGGACCAGGGTAAGTGCTGCCAAAGGTGATGAGCAGCAGTGCCTCGTTGTGCTGGCGTTCCAGATCAATGGGGGCTATGGCTTTGCCTGTTGATATCATGCTTGATTGTCAAATATTTTGGTTGCTCTGACAAAGGTACAAAGAAAAATGCCTGTCCGATGGCTCGTCTGTTGACCTGATCATGCCCGCAAGAGTATTATGTTTTCTCCTCTAGACAAGGGTGGCAGCGTAAGGCTAATGTGGTAAAGTTGTCAAGAGGTAGCCGAACTATTAGGTCTATCTTTTGTGGCGTTTTTAAATTGTTGATTTATTGTTATTTGAGGTGTTTCCTTGAGGGTGTGAAAAATCTTCGGGAATACCCGAAAAAATGTTCCCGAACTTTTTTCTCGGAGTTCCCGATCTTTTTTCAAAAAGTTCGGGAAGTTTTTTTTGAAAGTTCCCGAAGATTTTTTGTGCAAATTAGGATGTTGTTTAATTTGCTATTGAACAGTATGTTATGGTTTCGGGTTGGAGGTCTTGGGTTTGTTGGGATGGTCAGCCTGCTGTTGGTTATACTTAGCCTGCTGGGCACCACTATATCTCCGTAGAGATGGACTATTGCTTGCTGTGTTCATGTGAAGATAAATGCTACCTTTGTGATAAGGTATTTAATGAGTAAATCACATTGTTTAACGATATGGCAGATATTACTACGTCCTTCGTTGGACTGAAGTTACAAAGTCCTATCATAGTTGGCAGCTCGGGGCTTACGCGTAGCTTGGATAAGGCACAGAAGATGGTAGAGGCGGGGGCAGGAGCTATCATTCTTAAGTCTCTCTTTGAGGAGCAAATCGAAGCTTATGCGGCTTCTATGAAGCAGGAGAGCGACTATATGGAGGCTGCGGAGTATATCGGTCATTATGTGCGCTCTGAGGAGGTGCAGCGTTATCTCGATACGATACGCCAGCACAAGAGCAAGCTATCTATTCCCGTAATAGCTAGTGTCAATTGCTATAAGTCGGATACTTGGGTAGATTTTGCTGAGAAAATGGCATCCGTAGGGGCCGATGCTCTAGAGGTCAACATTATGAGCCTTGATACCGATATATATAGTGACCCAACGAAAACAGAGAGGAAGTATGTGGATATGGTCGCTAAGCTGACCAAAGTAGTCGGGATACCCGTCATCGTCAAACTGTCTCGCTATCATACGAGTCTGCCTGCTCTTGTGGATCTATTGAGAGCTGCTGGTGCGAGTGCTGTTACTCTATTCAATAGAAGCTATCAGCCCGATATTAATCTAGATAAGGAAGAGTTATGCTCTGGTGATATCTTTTCTCATGCAGGCGATTTCGCCGAGACCCTCCGCTTTACGGGACTGATTACCAATCTGGTCCCTCTAATACAAATCAGCGCTTCCACAGGTATATACACTTGGCAAGAGGTGGCTAAGAGCTTGCTTGCTGGAGCTCAAACAACGCAGATGTGTACCGTTCTGTACAAAGAGGGAGCGAGTGCCATCTCCAGTGCACTCACAGCCCTAGGTATGTGGATGGATAAGCGTGGCTATCGAAGCATTGATGAGCTACGCGGTAGGCTTGCCTCTGTACGCAATGTTGAGGTATCGGCCAATATCTATGAGCGCGTGCAGTTTATGAAATACTTCGGAGGGCGAGGAGACTCTTAAGCATTTGGAGATTGTTATCTCTCCTGATAAGTAGTGGGCTAGTTGGATATTAATCAATAAAATTATAAGACAATGACAAAGAAAAGCTTAATCGTTTCGGCACTTGCTGGGACGCTCATTCTATCCTCTTGTGGGCTATCGAATGCCGTTAAGGGTGGAGGTATTGGCGCAGCTGCAGGGGCTGCTCTTGGTGCTGGTATCGGTAATGTGCTTGGCAATACAGGTATAGGTGCTGCAATTGGTGCTGTAGTTGGTGGTACCGCAGGTACGCTTATCGGTAATAAGATGGACAAGCAGAAGAAAGAGCTAGAGGCTTCTATCGAAGGAGCTAAGATCGAGTCCATCAATGAAGGGCAGGCTATTCGTGTAACTTTCGATAGTGGTATCCTTTTTGCTACCAGCTCAGCTAACTTGTCTAAGAGCTCTATGGATGCCCTTAAAGCTTTTGCTGCTAGTGCCAAGGCAAATGGTATGACCAAGATTGAGATCGTTGGTCACACCGACAACACGGGTAGCGACCGCATCAACGACCCTCTGTCTGTAAATCGTGCTAAGAGCGTATATAACTATCTTACCTCTCAGGGGGTAGCTGCAGAGCGCCTATCCTACTCTGGTAAGGGTAGCCACGAGCCTATCGCGGACAATAGTACGGTGGTGGGACGTAAAGAAAATCGTCGTGTGGAGGTGTATATCCTACCCAGCGCAGAGATGATAGAGGCGGCTAAGAACGGGACGCTCAAGTAAGCAGCACTCCAAATACAATAGCTAAGCAGGTTGCCCTCTAAGCCAATGTTTGTAGGCTTGGGATGGGCAACCTTTGTTCGTTAGAATTAGATGTTTCATAGCTTTTACCTCCAATGCAACGAGTATTTGCTCAATGGATATCATCCCTCTGCTGCTTGGCCTTTCTGAGCTGTGCCTCTCCTAGTGGAGATGGTCGGGGGAGAGAGCAAGGGCAAGATAGTCTCAGATTTCCCGAGCTATCTCTACCAATTCATTTGATGGCCCCTCAGGAGCAGGCACGCTACCTCGTAGAGCACTATTGGGATGACGTGGATCTTAATCGTCCCTTCTCCGATGAGGAGGTGGAGGACCTCGAGAGGAAGCTGGCTGACTACATTGGCTTGATTCAGAGCCTCTCTGCTATGGACTACACAGAGCAGTTGCTTGTGCCACTGAAGAGAAGTTCGGAGGCCACACTCATACCCATACTTTCGGCCTATAAAACACATCTCTATGAGGCTGGCTCTCTACTTGCCTCGGATGAGTACTATGCCCATATTTTACAATGGTGTATTAGTAGCCCCAAGCTAACGAAAGAGTTGCAAACTCAGGCTCAAGGGCTTTTGGAGCGCGTGCTACTCAATCGGGTGGGGCAAGAGGCAAATGATTTTGTATACACCAAGATTGATGGTAGCAAGCATAGGCTGCTCAATGAGATAGCCCCATACACGCTGCTTGTCTTCGCTACGGCCGATTGTCCTAGTTGTCACGGTCTGCTTCGGCAAATATCTGAGAGTAAGCAGCTGAGACAGAGTGTCGATATAGGAGATCTTGGTGTGCTTGTCGTCTATGTACAGACGACACAGCAGGACTATAAGGAGGAGCAGGCTATGCTGCCAGATTGGATGGGTAGTGGTTATGATGCCTCGGGAGACATTCTCGATAGACCTCTTTATGATATCAAAGCAAGTCCTACGATTTACATCATTAGCCGATCAGGCAAGGTCGTGGCCAAAGACGTCGCGCCAGAGTACTTGTCCTCTTGGTCGGTCAAATCTATAAATAACAATGACTAATACATTACTGCTGCATGGGCGTTATCTGACGGACGGCATTCAAAAGGCCGAACCACATCTGAGGCTAACGCATCAGGGTGGTGTGATTATTTCTTTGGATTTCCTCTCGGAGATCCCATCAGATCTCACATGTTACGATCAGGTTATCGACCTATCGGGAGATTATCTTGCCCCTGGGATGATAGATATTCAGCTCAATGGAGGTTACTCCAAGTACTTCTCCCTTATGCCCGAGCTCGATACCTTGAGCGAGATGACTCAGGCATCTCTAGAGTTCGGTACACCATTTTTCTATGCCACCCTCATCTCCTCGCCCCTAGACGTAGTGCACCGTGCCATTGATGTGGTACGTACTGCAATGCGAACGAACCCTTATCTGCTTGGTATGCATCTTGAGGGACCATTTCTCAATCCTGTACGCAAGGGGGCTCACAACGCTTCTCTGCTGCATAGGCCCAGCGATGTAGAGCTACTCGAAGTGCTCGAGCATGGCAAGGATGTGATCAAATTGATAACCATCGCCCCTGAGATGCTTACACGCGAGCAGATCGAGCTTATTCAGCTCAGTGGGATTAAGGTGTCTTTAGGGCATTCGGAGGTAGGTTATGAGGAAGCTATGGAGCTATTTGACCAGGGAGTGAATATCGTTACGCATCTCTACAATGCTATGTCTGCCTTTTCGCATCGAGCTCCAGGGCTAGTAGGTGCAGCTCTGCTGCATCCAGATGTCTATACCCCTCTCATCCTTGATGGTAGACACTGTCATTGGGCCGCGGCACGTTTGGCGTATCGGCTCAAAGGTGACAAGCTTATTTTACTAACTGACGCTGCTGTGCTGGGGCGCCAAATGCAGGAGATGGCCTGGGAGGGGCTACATGCTATCTTAACTCCTGATGGTTTTTATGTCAATCCTGAGGGTAATCTAGCGGGGGCAGCCATTTCTATGGGCGAGGCTGTGGTCAATGCCTGTCAGCACTTAGGGGTATCTCCTGCCGAAGCTATGGATATGGCTACGGGACGTGTAGCCAAGGCTCTTGGTGTGTGTGGTGAGGGATTGGGACGCATTGCCGTTGGCTGTCGGGCTGTTTTCACGCGTTGGGAGGCAGGTGATCGGTTTACTACCCTCGATGTAACTAAGCGAGAAATAATATTCTAGTCAAATGTCTGCCAATCAACCCCTAGCCGAGCGCATGCGTCCTCGGGACTTGAGCAGTTATTTTGGACAAAGTCACCTTGTTGGTCCCGATGGAGCCCTTAGACCGATGATAGAGCAGGGGTGTATCCCTTCGATGATTTTGTGGGGCCCCCCTGGGGTTGGTAAGACCACGCTCTCGGAGATAATGGCTCGTGGTGCAGGTGTTCCGTTTTTTACCTTGAGTGCTATCAGTTCGGGAGTAAAAGATGTAAGGCAAGTACTAGAGGAGGCCGAGACATACAGCCGAGGGCTATTTGTTTCGGGTAGGCCCATTCTCTTTATTGATGAGATACATCGTTTCTCCAAGAGCCAGCAAGACGCATTGCTCTCTGCTGTAGAGCGCGGTGTGGTGACGCTTATTGGAGCAACGACCGAGAATCCTAGCTTTGAGGTTGTCCGCCCACTCCTTTCACGTTGTCAAGTCTATATGCTCACGCCTCTCTCCGAAGAGGAAGTCCTGAACTTGCTTGGCCATACCATAGTCCACGACAGCGAGCTAAAGCAGCGAGCTATTTATCTGGATGAAACGGATGCACTTATATTCTTTGCTGCTGGAGACGCTCGCAAGGCTCTCAATATCTTGGAATTGATCGTTAGCTCTACCATTTGCGCAGAAGTGCGTATCACTAATGATGTGGTGCGTAGTGCTATTCAGGTGAGCCCCACGGCTTTTGATAAAGGGGGCGAACTGCACTATGACATTGCCTCGGCTCTTATCAAAAGTATTCGAGGGAGTGATCCCGATGCTGCGCTCTATTGGCTTGCTCGCCTTATTGAGGGAGGGGAGGACCCCTCATTTATCGTTCGTAGACTTTGTGTTTCTGCTGCGGAAGATATAGGTCTTGCAAATCCCAATGCTCTGCTTCTTGCCAATGCTTGTGCCGAGATGGTCGAGCGTATTGGCTGGCCAGAGGGGCGTATCCCTCTAGGAGAGCTGACGATTTATCTCGCTTGTAGTGAGAAGAGCAACTCCGCATATCGTGCTATAGATAGGGCGCTAGAACTAGTGCGTAGTACGGGAAATATGTCTGTACCTCTACATTTGAGGAATGCTCCAACCAGCCTTATGCGTGATCTTGGCTACGGCTCGGGCTATCTTTATGCACACGACTATCCAGCTAACTTTGTTCGTCAACAATATCTACCTGATACACTCGTAGGTCAAAGCCTTTGGCAGCCAATCGAAAGCAATCTAGTAGAGGCTCAGATGGCTCAGAGGCAACGGAACCGATGGGGGTCGTCTGAGGAAGAGTCTTAGGGTGAGAAATCAAGCTTGTATTTGGCTCAAAGTTTCAATGCTTGATGAACCTGACACTCACTGCTCGTTTGCTACTAAAGCCTGAGAATAGCTCTTGATCATTCTAGAATACCATTTGAGTATTTCTCTAGGGTTGTATTTATGGGATAGAGGCGAGGATGAGCTTCATTTGATGTACTTGTGTGATTTATACCGTTAATATTGGAGCTTGAACCCTTTGATGGCTATGATAGAGCAGAGGTGGTTGTATAGGTCCTTGATGAAAAATGTTAGGTTAGGTATTGCTAGTATCAAAAAACTGCTTACCTTTGCAGCGTTGAAAAGAGAACGAATACTACTCAAGAGGGCCTATAGCTCAGCTGGTTTAGAGCACCTGCCTTACAAGCAGGGGGTCATAGGTTCGAATCCTATTGGGCCCACTTCTGAGATAGTACATATAAATGAGGGCCTATAGCTCAGCTGGTTTAGAGCACCTGCCTTACAAGCAGGGGGTCATAGGTTCGAATCCTATTGGGCCCACTAGAGCACGCAATGATTTTTCATTGCGTGCTTTTTATTTTGTCCTATGGATGTCTAGTGTTGGTCTTCACTATGAGGGTTGATGCTAGGCATCTTTTTATTCAATGGTGGGAGCCCCTCTGCATTTATTCTCCATTGTTTTAAAAGTTTGTTTTACATCTTATAGTCTTCATAGGGGATATATTTATTCTTTTTCTCAGGAAACTCACCAACTTATTTTGATGTTTTTTTTTTTTTCTTTACTTTGTCTGTCTTTTGTTGGTAAGGCGC
>JAUMYQ010000026.1 GCA_030528555.1 Porphyromonadaceae bacterium
TTCTGGAGTATCCTCCAGGAAACTCACCAACTCATTTTGATGTTTTTTTTTTTTTTCTTTACTTTGTCTGTCTTTTGTTGGTAAGGCGCATCAGGGGCAGACGGAGCACATGATGGTTCTGTTGTTAGGCTCTTTGTCCAGGCCTGTTCGCTTCTTTGCTCGTCCTGATCATGAAAGACACCGTGTCAATATTCAATTAAAAGTATTATGTGATGGAGAGAAAAGAAGTTTATTCTAGTCCCAGCATTTGGGAGCTTCCGCATTGCCAAGGTCTATCTCTGCTCTTTAGCCTGTCAGCCGAGGCTGGGGTTCAAGATTGGGGCGATATGGACAGCTCCGTAATCGACTGGGGTAGTGGCGGTAGCTCGGGCGTCAACGGCTGGGGTGATGGCGGTGGCAGTTCGGTCAATGGTTGGGGCAGCGGTGGCAGCCTCTAGGAGTTATTTCAGAAGTTTAAAAACAAATCCAAATTATTATCCAAAGAAAATGAAGAAGACTATTTATTTGAGTGTGTTATTGTCCCTGGGGCTTTTGGGGTCTTGTCAGAAGGCTGATGAGCCACAGTCGTTGTCTACTACTGAGGTTCAGGCCTCAGAGGGGACGTTTGAGCTACGCCTGACGGCTGGGGTGTCTGAGGATGCCATGCGTGCGCTGACGTTTGACGGTGTGGGAGACCTCAGTGAGACGCCGAAGATTAGCCAAAGCTCGGACTTTACAACACACGCTTTCTTCCGTAAGAAAGGGAGCAATCAGGTGGGCTATGCTAAGATCAACTGGCTGGTAGAGGGTACTTCAGGTAACCTCAAGCTCAAGCTTCCTCAGACGAATATCACGCTGCAGAACATGGATGACCAGACCATCGACGAGGGCGAGGAGTGGTATGTAGCTGGTATCGCAGGGGGTGGCGTCCTCAACTCAACGAAGGATGGTGTCAGATTCGAGCCAGACCTCAACTCAGATCCTCAGACCCTTAGGGCACCTATTGCCTTCCCTTGGACACGAATCTATAAGAACAAGATGATCAACGTCACGTTCAACCCCAAGGGCGTTCTTTTGCGCGCTGTGGTAGCGAACCATGTGGGTAAGCGCCTTGCGTCTATAGACTTCGACATCACGAGCAATGAGCTAGACTACATGGGGCAGTTCGACTTCTCCGTAGCGTCCAATCCGCTCAGCCGTATCGAGGATAACGCGGAGGCCCTGTGGAAGTTTAACACAGGGAGCTTTGGCGTGCCACAAACGGCCAAGCTCAAGTTCCGCGTCAAGGACTTTGAGCCCGAGGCGAAGAAGCACGTTATGGTTTGGGGCATGTCCAGGCAAATCTCAGGCGGGCAGAACCTAACCGTAGTCCCCTCGACAGCGAAGACTGTAGAGGTCCTGCGCGCAGGGCGTGTCTATCCTTTCGTGACAAAGACCCCAATGAGGAATACTCAAGCTTACACCATCGAAGTCGATCTCGATGTGCTGAACCCTATTCAATATTTAGCCCCTGCCAACCTAAGGCAGGATGGCAGGACGTTTGCTACGGACGATGAGTTGAACAACAGTGGTTTCTTCACTTTTTCAGAGACCAGAGAATTTAGAGACAATCCACTTAAGAAAGTTCCTGGATATACACCTCCAAATTCTTTCCAGGTAGCGGCTCTAGCTGGATATTATGCAAGAGATCCTGAAGCATCAGGAACTCTCTACAGACCCAGCATATCTTTCAACTATGCATGGAGCTTGTCACGAGATGATGAGAACATCCAAATCGGTAGCGTTGTAAGAAACGTAACCAGCCACTATAGATCCCTTGGTAATGGGATTGTCTATGCTTTACGCATGAAAAAGAGTGAAAGACCGATACTCCCTCCGTCGTCTGAAAACACTGACCCAGCGTCACAGTTGCCAGAAGTGACAGCACAGACAGATGATACCCGTACCATGATATTCAGATACGAGAGAAAGAGTAATGGTCGAATAAAAATCACATGTGCTCGTATAGGTGATGACCCTACTATTACATTGGATCGTATTTCTAATGAAGCTTGGTGGAATGAAACGAATAACACTTGGTTTAGGGACAATAATATAAGGTTATTCTCGTGGGAACTGACACCCACAGGTCGGAGAAAGGCTGGTTCTTCTGAGATTGAACATAAGCATAGTATGGTAACCTGGTGGACAACGTCCTATCATAAGACTTCGAGCTTTATGAATCCTATTTGTTTGGAAGGGTACTCTGTAGGCTTAGCTAATGCGGCAACGGCAAATACCGCAGGGCTCGGGCGTCCAGTTCGCTTAATCAAGGATATGGACATTTAGTTTCGTCTCTCAAATAAAATAGACCTAGCGTAACCATTACGCTAGGTCTATTTTATTTGAGAGCGATAGAGCCTCGAAAGAGGTAACTATATCTATCCGAAGATTTTTTTTGTATTGATGGGGATGTATAGTAATACATCTCAGCTTATGAATATCATAATAGAGACTGGGGCTAGCTTTAAAGAATTGGCAGTTTATCAAAGACCTTTAAATTTTCTAAAATCTGGAGGTCTTGGAGGAATAACCTTATTTATGATTTTGTTCCTTGAGGTTGGAGATGTCATCTCGGGTTTAAGCCTGAGTGTGGAAGGCTCTGTGGATGTTATAGGTCTATCTCATGCTGAGCTTATGATTTAGCCATTGGTGTACAGGAGCGTCGTAGAGCTTCATGCAGAGGTAGGCCAGCAGGATAGAGCCGAAGAATAGGGCTGCTGCTCCGTGGATAGAGGCTGAGAATGTTAGCTCATTGTTCTTCACCCAAGCGAAGTAGAGGTAGAGGAAGGGGTAATGCACTAGGTAGAGCGGATAGGATAGGTCGCCAAGTGTTTGGCAGAGCTTCTGCGCCGAGGTACTGTGTAGCTCGCCTTGCCCTCCGATGTAGACGATGAGGGGGAAGAGCACGATGGCGCAGAGACTGTCATAGATACCATTGAGCCACAGCAAGCTCTCGCCACCGATGCGAGGCATAGCCGTGAGTAGTACCACGCCTGCCGCCCCGAGAGCAAATGCGCCACCGACCTTGAGCTTGGGCAGTAGATGCCACGAGCGAGCCATCAGCATACCTGCCGAGAAGGAGAAGAGCAGGCGTAGGCTACCGCCCAGCATATTCTCCAGGTTCATCGTCCAGCCCACCCCGATATGCCCCCACTCGCTAAGCACGGCAAAGCTAGCTAACCCTACAGCCATCGCCCCTACCCCTAGGCGGAGCTGGGGGAGGGATAGCCTGCGTAGCACAAGGGCGTAGAGGATGTTGGCGATATATTCAAAGAAGAGCGACCAGCTTGGTCCATTGAGCGGATACATCTCGCCAATGCCTCGCACCTCGATGCTGGGCGTAGCTGGGATGAGTAGGGCGTTCATTAGAACGGCTACGAGGAGGCTGCCAAGGCTAACTGCCCCCACCTGCCACGGCTCGAAGTCTTGAGTGTAAAACATTAGTCCCCCGATCACGGCTCCCATTACGAGCATAGGATGCAGACGAATAAGTCTGCGTTTGAAAAACTCTTTGACACTCATTTTGCTCCAGCGGTCATCATAGGCGTAGGTAATGACGAAGCCCGAGAGGAGGAAGAAGAAATCTACGGCTAGGTAGCCGTGATTGACGAATTGGTCTATGGGACTTGTGGCGAAGGCCTCGAAGATGTGGTAGAAAACTACCATAATGGCTGCCACACCTCTTAGTCCGTCTAGGATGGGGTAGTGTGGCTTGGGGATAAGTGCGCCCCCTGCTTGCTGCTTACTCATTTAACTATTAGGTCTTAATATCGATGTGAAGCCGCCCTCCCTCCCTACCATGGCAGGGGAGAGGGCGGCTCGTTCTTGGGTTACTGCCCCTAGGGCTTGGTGGTTGTGATCTTGATGCTTGCGCTCTGCACACCCTCAGCCGAGACGGTGAGCGTAGCTGTACCAGCGTCCTCGGTACTCTCTACGAGTGCCGTGAGCATACCTGAGAAGAGGTGGTGCTGTGGTTCGTGGAAGAGATCGAGGCTCGCTGGGTTACCCGAGGCAGCAGCGCGGAACTTGCCCTGCCCTCGTACCTCAAACTTCACGAGGCGAGCATCGCTGGGGATGAGGTTCCCCGCCTTGTCTACTAGGCGCACCGTCACGAACGAGATGTCCTTGCCGTCCGCCTTGATCTTGGCTCTGTCGGCCACCAGCTCTAGGCGGTGGGGCTTGCCTGCCGTGCGTACCTCCTTCGTTTCTGCCACCTTGCCGTTCTTGTCGTAGGCTACGACCTTGACCGTACCAGGCTGATAGATGGTATTCATCCACATTAGGCGATAACGCTTTTGGCGAGTAAAGGCATTCTTGTCCTTGTCGTTCTCTGTAGCGTCTAGCGTTATAGAGGTGTTCTTCTGACGTCTGCCTTGGCTCTTACCGTTGATGAATAGTTCTGCCTCGGGATAGCTCGTGTAGACGAAGATGGGCGTTACCTTGCCCTCGCGCCCTGGCCAAGTCCAGTGGGGGAGGATGTGTAGGGTCTTAGCCTTTTTGTTCCAATGACTGCGGTAGAGGTAGAAGCGATCCTTAGGGATACCTGCGAGGTCTACGGCACCGAAGAGCGAGCTGTGGCTGGGCCAGTCGCTATAATAAGGCGTTGGCTCGCCGATGTAGTCGAAGCCCGTCCAGATAAACTCGCCCATAGCCCAAGGGCGATCTTCGTGAAGCATCCAGTCGTCTTCGGGGAGGTTACTCCATCCGCAATGTTCTACATCGTAGCTCGAAGCTTGATGGTCGGGGTACTTCGCCATGCTTTTGCGCTCTACGGGGAACTTATACACGCCACGAGAGCTGAGCGTAGAGGTGGTTTCGCTACCCAAGATGAAGCCCTGTGGGAGTACTCGATGGGCGGTATCGAAGAGGTGTGGGCGGTAGTTGAAGCCTGGTACCTCGAGGACAGCAGCCATGCCGTTCTTGATGACGGAGAGCGGGCTGTCCATACCGTTAGTTACTGGGCGTGTAGGGTCTTCGCGGTGGCAGATGTTTTGGAGCGTGTAGGCTCGCTTCGAGCCATCGGGATGCCACTGCTCGCTCACCTCATTACCGATGCACCACATCACCACCGAAGGGCTATTGCGGTACTGATGCAGGAGGTTTACTAGGTCCTTCTCGTGCCACTCATCCCAAAAGAGGTTGTAGCCGTTGGGCACTTTGGGGATGCGCCAGCTGTCGAAGCTCTCTGCCATCACCATCATACCCATCTCGTCACAGAGGCGGACAAACTCGGGTGCAGGCATATTGTGGCTTGTGCGGATGGCGTTCACACCCATATCCTGCATGATGCGGATCTGACGGCGGTATGATGCTTCATTGACTACAGCTCCGAGAGGACCCTGGTCGTGGTGCAAGCATACACCTTGGAACTTTATCTTTCGTCCATTGAGGTAGAAGCCCTCGTCCTGCACCATCTTGAGGCTGCGGATGCCGAAGGTGGTGGTGTCTGCGTCGAGGACCTCATCCCCACTCTTGAGCGTGACAACGTACTTATATAGGTTGGGCTGCCCGATATCCCAGAGCTTGGGTCTTGGGGCATAGAGGTCACCTCGGTAGGTGCTGTCGATACTTTTGCGGTCGAAGTAAGCCTTGTCATTGCCCTTGAAGACCATACGCCCCATAGGGTCAATGAGGGCTGTGTGTACATCAATACTCTTACCCTCGGGCAGGCTCTTGAGGTTGCGCACTGTGGTGCGTACCTCTACACGAGTGACCTCGGGATTGATGTCGGGCGTTTGCACTTGGCTGCCCCAGTGTGCTACATGTACCTCGCCCGTTACCTCTAGGTGTACGTTGCGGTACAGACCAGCCCCAGGATACCAGCGGCTGCTCTCGTGAAGATTCTCTAGGCGTACGGCAAGCGTATTGTCCTTGCCAGGACGAACGTAGGGGGTAATGTCGAAGTAGAAAGAGTTGTATCCATAGGGCCAGAATCCGACCTCTTGCCCATTGACGTACACCTTGGCTTGGCTCATCGCACCGTCGAAGATGAGCTTCACACGCTTACCTGTGAGGTCTGCTGGCAGCTCAAGCCCTCGGCGATACCAGCCTGTGCCTACGAAAGGCAGCCCCCCTGTACGCCCAGCATGTTCCATCGCCTCCTTTTGCCCGTCTTGGGTAATGGCTAGGTGCTGCTTGTCGTTCTCAAAGCTGAACGGTCCGTAGATCGCCCAGTCGTGTGGGATGCGTACGCTTTGCCAAGCGGCATCGTTGTAGTCGGGGCGCATAAAGTTCGCTCCATCTTCTCTCGTAAACTTCCAGCCCTGCTCCAGCGTCGCCTTGCTTCGCTGAGCTAGTGCGCTACCCGAGAGGGCTAGTGCCGCACCGATGAGGCATAGACTTCTTAACTTCATTCTAGCTCTATTTGATTAGTAATATCTTTGTTTCTTTTTTCGCTTGAGGCTATGTTGCTCTCAATTCTCCTCAAAGGTAAGTATAAAAATGCTCTGTTCATTGAGTTAGGGCGATTAGGCAACGAGGCTTTCGTCTTCCTTCATTTTCTAGTAACTTTGCTCCTAAATAAATAGTTAAAATGTCAAACTAAGAAACAAGACTAACTAGATGATGGGAATACGTGATCGTATCTATACCGTAGTATTTATAGCTGGATTTCTGTTTTTGTTCTCTTGTGCCAAGGGCGATGACTTGCCAGATCAAATTCCCCAGAAGGAGGTGCCAGCATTGTCAAACGATGATAAGGAACAGGACAAGGAAGATAATGGCAAGGATAACAACCCTGCACCCAACTCTCCTGCGGATAACCAGGAGCAAGAGTCTCCAGGCGATCCTGTTCCTCCTAGTGATAGTGATCAAGATATATCCAATGATCCTGTTCCCAATGATCCTGATAATAGTGAGAAGCAAGATGTTCCTAGTGATCCCGTTCCTGATTCTCCAGACGATCGAGGAGAGGAGAACCCTTCCATTGACCCAACTACACCGAGCGATAGTTCTGTAGAGGACCCCAAACCATGGCGTGCTGAAGCTCGCGCAGGGAAGACTTGGTGGATGCGAGGCGTAAATACTGAAGTAGAGCCAGTGAGTTCGTGGCGTAATGTGTTTGGGCATGTGCAAGGGTTAGAATGGAGGCCTGGATTAGGTTGGTATGATCTCAATAAGACAGATCCACACCGAGGAGGTACAGATTCGGATCTCTGTTGGGCTGCTGTTTGTGCCAACATTATTCAATGGTGGATTGATCAAAATCATAGTTACATAGTTCGTTATGCTCGGCCAGTGCCAAGTGGTTTTGAAGATAGTTATAGGTCCCAAATATTTGAGCTTTACAAACGACACTTCTCCAATAAGGGAGGTGACCTCAAGGCCTCGATAGAATGGTTCTTCAATGGCATGTATGCCCATAAACCTCTAGAGGGAGCAGGATTTTTCCGTGAAGTGTTGGGCGAAGGGTTCAAGGCTGTGACACAGATCGGCACCTCGGCTCGTACTTTTTCTGACGATATTGCAGAAGCACTCAGGAGTGGTGAAGGGTTAGGCTGTTCGCTTGAGTATTCCAATGGCTATTTACATGCTCTTTCTATATGGGGGGCAGATTTCGATGAGTCTGGAAAGCTTACTCATATCTACCTTACAGACAGTAATGATAAGGATTTTGATCAGGAAAATCGTAACAATAAACGTGAGACTAAAGCTGGACTGCTGCGCCGTGCTATCAAACTTGATACAGCTACGGGATCTGTGTATCAAGAGGGTAGTACCGTAGGAAGCTTTCACCACCGTATCATACATCTTTACAAATTACCCCTTTATCAAGATAAGTGGGAAGCTTATTTTGAACAATTCCATTAGTTCATTAGCTTGAATCTCTTAAGGTGCTAAGTGACTTCTACCTAAGTTGTAGGGGTCACTTAGTCGTATAATGGGCTATTCATGCCAACATTTTTTATATTTTTGTCTATGGAGGCTCAGTGCAATAGGATACAATGTTTGAAAAGCGTGAGCCTATCAGCTACGATTAAATATCCAACTAGATAAAATAGAGTTTTATGTATACACATACTTGTGGAGCTAGAAAGTCCTTAAGCACGCCTTTTACAGCCAATATGAAGATGTGCGACCTTATCTGTGATAACTACTCACTGCTACTTATTATCACTCGTTTTGGTATCCCCCTTGGTTTCGGAGATAAAACCATCTCACAGGTGTGCCAAGAGCATCAGGTGGATACTTCTACTCTGCTTTTACTTCTCAATTGCTCTGCAAATCCAGAGGTGAAGCCTCCTAAGGATCAGATCATGAACATTGACATAAATAGCCTTCTGAGTTATTTGTCCAATTCACACTCTTATTTTCTCGATTTTCGCCTACCGCTCTTGCGCCAACAGTTGCTTTCATCTTTATCCAATTGTCCTCATGAGGTGGCCATCGTTGTGCGCAATTTCTTTGATGAGTATGTAGAGGAGGTGCGTAAACATATGGCATATGAGGAGAAGATAGTCTTCCCATATGCCCGAAAGCTCTCCGATGGTGCTAAAGATGACCACTACAGCATTAAGGTTTTTAGTAAGCGACATGATCAGATCGAGCTTAAGATTACAGAGCTCAAAAACTTGCTTATCAAGTATTATCCTGCTCCCAGTGGTTACGAGCTGAATAATGTCTTACATGACATCTTTACGAGTGAGGCGGACCTTGCCGCTCATAATCTGATCGAGGATAATATCTTCACCCCCTACATGATAGAAGTAGAGAGGAGGCTCGCCTCTCCGACAGCCTAAGGTTATGAATATGCCATTAGATTTCTACCTATTATGAGCAGCAATATCAAAATAGCCATAGCCGAGAGTTGCCCGATTATCCGAAGCGGTGTAGAAGCTCAGTGTAAGAAGCTTACCAAACATAAGGCGCAGGTCATTCATCTAGCGGACGACTTTGGTAAAGAGTGGACAGAAAGCCCACTTCCTCTCATTGATATACTTATCATTAATCCTTTGCTTGGAGGACTAACTCCTAAAAACACCTTGCCTCCGATACGTGAAAATTGTAAATATGTTGCTCTTGTGAGTGGAGCAATTCAGCAGACAATGCTGAGAAATTACGATGATATTCTACATATTACGGATACTACGCAGCAGATCTCCGAGCTATTTGACCGACTTATCCATACTAATGAGGAATTTAACACGCCATCTAGTGGTGATTCTCAGATACTTACTCCACGAGAAAGAGAGATCATTGTATGTGTGGTTAAGGGAATGACCAACAAGGAGATTGCCAATACTCTCTATCTCTCTACACACACCGTCATTACTCACAGACGTAATATCACGAAAAAATTGAAGATCCATAGTCCAAGTGGGTTGACTATCTATGCGATTATGAACAAGCTGGTCGAGCTGGATGAGATTCACTCCAAGGGTGCTACTCTGGGAAAGCCCTCAAAATAGAACCAACGAAAAAAATAGATATACAGATGAATAATAGATTGTGTCGGCTACTAGGCATTCGTTTGCCTATCATCTCTGGAGGTATGGTTTGGTGTAGTGGCTGGCGGCTTGCTTCTGCCGTGAGTAATGCTGGAGGGTTAGGACTTATAGGAGCAGGTTCGATGCATCCTGATATGCTCAGAGAGCATATTGTTAAGTGCCGTGAGGCCGTTGGCATTAAGCCTTTTGGGGTCAATGTTCCGATGCTTTATCCAGAGTTGGATGCCATCATTGATATCATTATTGTGGAGAAAGTCCCTGTAGTAGTGACCTCGGCTGGTAATCCTAAGACCTATACGGCACGGCTCAAGGCCGCAGGCTGCAAGGTACTGCATGTAGTGGCTAGTGCCAAATTCGCTATCAAGAGTGAGCAGGCTGGAGTGGACGCTGTTATTGCTGAGGGCTTCGAGGCAGGAGGACATAATGGTCGCGAGGAGACTACGACACTATGTCTCATTCCTGAAGTAGTGAATGCTGTGGATATTCCAGTGGTGGCTGCTGGTGGTATCTCTAGTGGAGGAAGCGTGATGGCTGCCTTTGCCTTAGGAGCAGATGGGGTACAGATCGGTACACGTTTTGCTATGAGCCGCGAGAGCTCAGCTAGCGAGGCCTTTAAGCAGATTTGTAGAGAAACAGTCGAGGGAGGAACGATGCTTACTCTCAAAGCAATTAGTCCTACACGCTTAATTAAAAATAGGTTCTATAACGAGATTGTGGCATTAGAGGCTATGGGAGCATCGACTGATGAGCTACGGGATTTTCAGGGTAAGGGACGTGCTAAGAGAGGCATCTTCGAAGGTAACCTCGAAGAGGGGATGCTTGAGATAGGTCAGTGTGTTTCGCAGACAAATCGAGAAGAAAGTGTGGCAGAGATTATAGAAGATATCTGTGCGCACTATGAAAGAAGTTATGCACGCTTGGAGTGTCGCTTGGATACATTTGATTTATAATAGGGGAAGAGTAGTAGATTAAGAATTACTTCGCACCCCAGATTTATGGATAGATTTAGACATTTATGGATAAGCTAAACAAGCTGGATATGCAGATTTTGCGCATTATCTCGCGCAATGCTCGGTTATCTATCAAAGACATTGCGGAGGAGTGTGGTTCTTCTCGCTCAGCAGTCAATCAGAGATTACAGCGGCTCATTGCTTCAGGTGTGATAAAAAATCCAGGTTTCAGCATTCATCCTCGAGCTTTGGGCTATAAGACATGTACTTACATAGGTATCAAACTAGAGCGAGGCTCTTTGTATAAAGAGGTCATCCCGCGTCTCAAAGAGATTCCAGAGATAGTAGAGTGCCATTATACTACAGGACCTTACTCGATGATTATTAAGCTCTATGCCATAGACAATGACGATCTGATGCGTGTGCTTAATGGTATTTTGCAAGAGATCCCAGAGGTGCTAGAGACCGAGACACTTATTTCATTAGATAACCCGCTCGATCGTGGCATTCATATACCGAGCGCAGCTGTAGAAGTGGACTAATCCTCTCAAATGTTCCGCTTCGTAGTAGATCATGTCCGAGTTAAAGAACTATACTCTTAGTGAGCTATTAAGCTCGGTACGTCGTTGTTTGGAGGTAAGTTTTGGAGGAAGCTACTGGATACAGGCCGAGACGAGTGATGTGCGTCGTACTCCTAGCTCTGGACATTGTTATCTTGAGCTGTTAGAGAAGTCCGATAGTGGCTCCATCCTAGCGCGGGTACGTGCCAATATTTGGACAGGTCGCTATCAGAGTATACTGCGTAAGTTTACCGAGGCTGGTCTAGAAGCTCCCACTTCGGGGGTGAAGATTCTCGCTTTGGTGCGTATTACCTTTCACGAACAGTTTGGGCTCAGTTTGGATATTCAAGACATTGATGTAAACTACAGCTTAGGAGAGATTGCACGTCTCAGGCAACAAACTATCCAACGGCTCAAAAGTGAGGGGCTATGGGGGCTGAACAAGGAGCTAACTCTGGGGCGTCCTTTGCAACGGATAGCCATCATCTCATCAAGTGGTGCGGCAGGCTATGGAGACTTCATCAAGCACATTCACACCAACCGCTTTGCTCTAGTTTGCTATACAGCTCTATTTCCTGCGCAGATGCAGGGCGAGAGAGTGACTGAGAGCGTGATGAATGCTCTCGAACGTATCTTAGATTATCAAGAACTATTCGATGCTGTAGTAATTATTCGAGGTGGCGGTGCTGTCAGTGAGTTACGAGCCTTTGATATGTATACCCTCTGTGCAGCCTGCGCCCAATATCCTCTTCCCATCATCACAGGGATTGGGCACGAACGTGACGAATGTGTTCTTGATCTCGTTGCCCATACTAGTCATAAGACCCCTACAGCGGTGGCAGACTTCATCATAAATTCTTTACACCGTGATTTAGAGCAAATAGACCGACTAGGTTTGCGACTAACTAGTGCAACCTCTTGGCAGTCGGTCGAGCGTGATCGATGGTTGAGAGGGATTTTGGGGCAGATCCCTTTACTTATCTCTAGCCGTATAGCCAGAGAGCAGCAAGTTCAAGGTGATTTGAGGTTATCCCTTGAGCGCCAGGTAAGACACTACTTGTCAGTCCGAGAGCATCGGTTGGAGCAGCGATCTAGACTTCTTCCTTACTACTGCCAAGGCTTGATCCAGAGTAGTAGGGGGAGACTTGACACTATAAGTGAGAAGATCAAAAGTAGTATCGCCATCAGTCAGCAAAAGCACCGTATGGAGCTGCATGCTTATGAGCAGCTTATCAAGCTATCTCACCCAAAGCAAATCCTCAAGCGTGGCTTTGCCGTTATCAAGAAACAGGGGCAAGTTGTCAAAAGTAGCACGAGCCTTGCACAGGGAGATGAGCTAACGATTAGTCTAGAGCATGCAGAGATGAAAGTAGAGGTCCTCAATCTTTTCAATACCTAGGCTCACAAGCCTTCTCATAATATACCATTATACCTATGAAGATATTTCTATGTCCTAGTCCAGATCTATATCATTTGTACCATCGCTCGGGAGCGACTGTTATTATTACAGATATATTCCGAGCCTCTACCACCATCGTCACCGCTATCAACAATGGAGCAGAGGCAATCTTGCCTGTAGCTTGTACTGAAGAAGCCCAGAGGCTTGGGCAAGAATATGGTTACCTTATAGCAGCGGAACGCAATGTGCGTCGCTGTGAGTTTGCCGATCTTGGCAATGACCCTATGGAGTATACATCAGAGCGTATTTTGGGAAAACATATTGTTCTAACTACTACCAATGGTACTCGCTCTCTGCATATAGCTTTGGAGGCTGGTGCGCAGGAGATCCTCATCGGTAGTTTCCTAAATCTAAGTGCTACATTACGCCATTGTCTTGAGATAGGTGCGGAGGAGGTCATTGTGCTGGCTGCTGGCTGGCAAGGACAGCTATCCATTGAAGACAACCTCTATGCAGGTGCGCTTGCTTATCATCTGAGCTGTACTGGTCAGGGTGGTGCAGAGGGAGATGCAGCGGTGATGATGTTAGATCTCTGGCGTGGGCACTGTCTAACCCAAGAACTACGAGAGCAGTACATCAAAAGTAGCGAGCATTATGCCCGACTTGAGGCAGCGAGCTTTGCTCATACTACGAGCTATTGTATGCAGATCGATACTGTTCCTGTTGTGGTTAGGCTCGAGGAGCAGAACGGCAGATGGTGGCTCGTCAAGAAAGAAAAGATATGAATAAATCTGGACGTATTCTCGCTATTGACTATGGGCGCAAGCGTACAGGTCTGGCCGTTACGGATATTCTACAGATTACTCCAGGAGGGCTTGGCACAGTTCCCTCGCATACTCTTTTAGATTATCTCAAGGATTACACTACTCGAGAGCAAGTGGTCCTCATTATCGTAGGATATCCTCGTCAGATGAATAACGAAGATTCTGAGAGTATGACCTACATTCGCCCATTCCTCAAACAGCTCACCGAATTGCTTCCGTCTGTACCTGTGGAGCTTGTAGATGAACGTTTTACTTCCGTTTTGGCACAACGAACTATTCGTGAAGCAGGTATTGGTAAGCTTAAGCGACGGCAAGGCAAGGCTTTGATAGATGAAGTGAGTGCCGTTATTCTCCTTCAGTCTTATTTAGCTTCTAGAGATGGGCTAGGAACGATTACATTACCTAACTACTAAATTATCAGGATATGAAACTACCAGTTTATCTATACGGCCATCCCGTTCTACGGGAGGTAGGACAAGATATTACAGCTCACTATGAGGGTCTAGATCAGCTCATTAATGATATGTGGGAAACTATGTATCATACCGATGGTATTGGACTTGCTGCTCCGCAGATAGGTAGAGCGATTCGCGTTTTCGTTATTGATGCCAACCCGATGAAGGATAATCATCCCGAGTGTGCAGGCTTCAAACGTGTCTTTATCAATGCACGTATTGTGGAGTATAGTCAAGCGCAGCTTGATGAGCAGGAGGGATGTCTGAGTATCCCTCAGATACATGAGCATGTAACTCGCCCTGAGAGTGTCACGGTTGAGTATGTAAACGAAAAGTTTGAGCCTTGCCGTGAGACATTTACTGGCTTTGCTGCTCGCGTTGTGCAGCACGAGTATGATCATATTGAGGGGGTACTATTTATCGATCATATCTCCACGATACGTAAGCAGCTCATTAAGTTGAAGTTGCTATCTATTGCCAAGGGTAGGGTCAACCCTGGTTATCGTTTCGTATTAGCCCCAGGACAAAAACGATAAGTCAAGCTTCAGGTTGAAGTTAATTAGTGAGGTTACCCATAGGATGAGGTCTTTGTCCAATGGGTAGCTTTTTGTTTCCCCTTTTGCTGGCTAGAAGAAGTCATACTTCTTTTATCTCATATCTCAGAGATAAGATTAGCCTTAGTTTAGCAGGAGGTCACGTCTAAATCTAGCTTAGCTCTTTATGTGATCTGCCGATTTACATAGTAAGATTTTAATATACTCTTTATTAAAAGATTATCTTTCTTCCCAATTAGAGCAAAAAATCTTCGGGAACTTTTGAAAAAAACTTCCCGAACTTTTTCCAAAAAGATCGGGAACTCCGAGAAAAAAGATCGGGAACATTTTGCGAGCATTCCCGAGCACTTTTTTTCGATAAAGGACCACTTACGACACTCCTCTCAGATGAGCAGAGAGCCGTACTCGTTACGAGGTAAAACTGATCGACAAACTACCAGATTTTTGTTTTTCTACTCTGGCTAGCTCATCGGGGTGATCAGCTCATGAGAGGAGGTATCCGCAGGGTTTTTACTAAGTTTGCCGAGCAATTATCGAGATAAAGTATCTATAAATCTTGGCGATATCAAATAACATTGTAGACTGGGATGAGCTATCCCAAGCTCTAGAGCAGCGCAAAGCCCTAGGCTTGCCGTGGGTACTCTACCATGAGCCTGATAGCCCAAGTATAGGGTTACTACTCTTCACCTCAGATAGCCTTAGCTTGGCCACAGATTGGCAGAGCCTCCCTCGGGGCGAGGGCTTCCTCATTGCCCCATTCACCATTGGACCTGATAGTCCCATTGTCTTCCTCAACCTGGAGAGTAGGGCGAAGCATCTGTCGTATCTGTTGCCCCAAGAGGTAATTTCCTGTGACTCGCCCATTGATAGGCAGGTCAACCGTGAGCCCTCCGATAGCTATCGGAGGGACTTCGATAACTTTACCCTGGCTCTATCTGAGGGCACATTCGATAAATTAGTTCTCGCTCGTAGCTACGACTACGAGTTATCTGTGCCTCTCTCCATATTGCAGACATTCCTCAGAGCCTCAAATTGCTATCCCTCCGCCTATACCTACTCCCTCTACACGCCTCAGACAGGACACTGGCTGGGCAGTACCCCCGAGCTGCTGTGCTCAGTAAGCGGTGAGCGCTTTAGCACCATGGCTCTAGCTGGTACTCAGCCAGCCCCCAACGATGGCCAAGCTCCCAGGTGGAGTGAGCAGCACCTTCGAGAGCAGGGCTGTGTAACGGATTACATTGTCCAGGCTCTTCGAGAGCTGAAGCTTGAGCCACACCTAAGCCACACCTATGAGGTGCAGGCGGGCGCACTCGTCCACCTGCGCACCGACATTGCTGCCTCTCTCGATGGTAAGGTCTCCACACCCCAGCTACTGGAGGCACTCCACCCAACTCCTGCTGTCTGTGGGCTACCGAAGGATGAGAGCCTTCGTTTCATTGTTCAGCACGAGCAGACCGAGAGGGGTTATTATGCTGGATGTCTCGGGCATATTGGCTCCAATGGCGGTGAGAGCCGTATCTATGTCAATCTACGTTGCATGCAGCTACTGAGTCCCAATATCGTGAGGCTCTATGCTGGTGGTGGGCTCCTCCTAGGTGCTCGCCTGGAGGATGAATGGCTGGAGACCGAGCGTAAGATGCAGACCATGAGGAATCTCCTCATACTTTAAGCACTCATGGACGAACAAAACAAGGGGCGTGAACCAATCGGTTCTCGCCCCTTCTGGCTACCCCAATGAGGAATGCCTAGGTTACTTCTTTAGGCCAAGCTTTTTGGCAATAGCGACAGGGATAGCATCCTTGTGGAGCACGATATTCATAGTCTTACCAGCCACGAAGTTGTAAGACACGTACCAAATTCCCTTGTATTCCCCAGTCTCTCCCCAAGAGTTCTTGACCATAAAGAACTTACGTCCGTTCTGGTTCTTAGCGAGCCCGAAGATGGTCATACCATGGTCGTCAGTAAGCTGGAAGTTATCAAAGCCTTTCTGACGGCTCTCCTGAGTAGGCGTTAGCTCTGGTACATCGGCACGATAGATAAGCTTACGAATCTCTGCCTGCTTGTCTGCACGGCTTAGTCCTACCCAACGAGCCTGGTCACTGCCCTTGGTCTCAATCTCCTCAACATCCGCTAGTACTCCGATGCCGTCTCGGGTAAAGCCAATTTCGCTCACGTCAGATCCCCAGGCAAAGCTGTAGCCAGAGTTGATGGCGTGCTCCATCGTTTGCATCAATTCCTCAATAGGTAAGTTGTAGCTCTCACTCCAACGCCAATTATCCTGGATCTCAAGGACAAATTTACTGTAGAAAGGATGATGCGTAAATGAGGTTAGAGAAATGTAATCATCGGGGTTGATGCCCATCTCCTCGGCATAGCTTTTGGGCGTGTACCTCTTACCGTTCCAGTCAAATTCCCTAGGTAGCTCGCCAAGGTAGCTATCGATGATCTTGTTGTAGGCGGGCCACCAAGCCGTAGATAAGGTGCCGTTGGGGTTTTTGATGACAGCGTCAAGAAAGGCCTTCGAGGTAGCTGCGATCTCGCTGTGCTGGTTCTTCGTCGTACCATAGTTTAGACCAGGCATCACAGACTGAGGCACGGCTCCGTAGTGTTTGAGTACGTAGAGTACATCGTAGAAGGAGCCACCCTGCTCATAGTTGAGGAAGCCATGCAGGCGGACATACTTGCGCGCCTTGTCCCGATACGAGTGGCTTACGACGAACATCTCCGAGAGATCATACTCCGGCTTACCCATACGCAGTAGCTCTTCCTCTAGGAAGCTCTGCCCGGAGTAGCTCCAGCAGGTACCCGAGTTGGCCTGGTCTTTGACCGAGGTACGGCCTACCTCTTTGACTACAGTAAATACATTCTTGGCTTGGGGATCTTTACTTCCCTTCTTCTGCGCACTCATTTGTGGCGTAGCAAGGAGCATCATTGCCCCTAATAATAGTACCTTTTTCATATCAAGTTGTTTTGTTACTTAATGATTCCTAGTTCTTTACCGACACGAACGAAGGCTTCAATCGCATGGTCTAGGTGTTTGCGTTCGTGGGCTGCCGAGAGCTGTACCCGAATGCGCGCCTCACCCTTGGGGACTACAGGGTAGTAGAAGCCCGTCACATAGATACCTTCCTCAAGGAGACGTGTAGCATAGTCCTGAGATAGCTTGGCATCGTAGAGCATCACGGCGCAGATAGCACTCTGAGTAGGCTTAATATCAAAGCCTGATCTGAGCATCTTGTCTCTAAAATAGGCCACATTCTCCATCAGTTTGGCGTGTAGCGCATCGCTCTCGTTGAGCATTTTGAAGACCTCAATCCCTGCGCCAACCACGGCTGGAGGGATAGAGTTGGAGAAGAGATAGGGGCGAGACCGTTGGCGTAGCATGTCGATGATCTGCTTTGGCCCTGTAGTGAAGCCACCGATTGCTCCACCGAATGCCTTGCCCAAGGTGCCGGTATGGATATCGATCCGGCCATAGCAGTCGAACTGCTCAGCCACCCCTCTGCCAGTAGGTCCGACTACCCCTGCCGAGTGGCATTCGTCTACCATGACGAGTGCGTCATATTTGTCGGCTAGGTCACAGATTTTGTCCATTGGAGCCACGTTACCATCCATGGAGAAGACCCCATCTGTGACGATGATGCGAAAGCGCGCCCCCGAGGCTTCCTTTAGCGCTCGCTCTAGGTCGACCATGTCAGCGTTGGCGTAGCGGTAACGCTTGGCTTTGCAGAGGCGAACTCCATCAATGATGGAGGCGTGGTTGAGGGCATCACTGATGATGGCATCCTCCTCACCGAAGAGAGGCTCAAAGACTCCGCCATTGGCATCGAAGCAGGCAGCATAGAGGATCGTATCTTCGGTTCGGAAGTACTCCGAGATAGCTCGCTCAAGCTCCTTGTGTAGGTCTTGAGTACCGCAGATGAAGCGTACTGAGCTCATGCCGAAGCCGTGGGTCTGCATCGCCTTAGTGGCGGCCTCTATAAGGTGCGGATGATCCGAGAGCCCAAGGTAATTGTTGGCACAGAAGTTCACCACCTCCTGTCCCTGACCGACTTTGATGTCGGCTCGCTGGGCAGTGGTGATGATGCGCTCATGCTTATACAGACCAGCCTCTTTGATGGTCTGTAGCTCATCTTGTAGATAAGCCTTCATTCCTCCAAACATATCCTAGGGTATTATATGTAATGTGTGCTAAGCCTCCTCGGCTGTCTCCTCGTCTTGGTCAGCGAAGCTAGTAAAGCCAGCAGAGATAAGGAGGTTATACCAAGAGAAAAGCTTCTTGATGTCGGACGAATAAACTCGATATTTGTCGTACGTAGGTAGTATTTGTTCAAAGAGGGCAGCCAGACTGTCACTACTCTGTAGGTGCTCGGCCGCTACTAGTGAGCCAGCTTGATGCTCATAGAGCTTGGTCAGCACCTCGGAGAGGGCGATGTCGTCCCCAGTAGTAAACATGGATATATTACCGAGGCTAACCACACGATCCTTGGCGTGGATGGGCATACGCTTACCACCCTCAAGCGACTCTACGATAAGGGTATTCTTTCCTTGGCTCAATAGGCGAAATAGCCCTGGCTTGCCCGAAACGGACAGAATTGTTTTAAGCATTTGTTCTAAATCAGTTTAATTCATTGGTCCAGGACCTGAGCCCTGGACTACTTACTAACATAAATCGTAGACATACTACGGCTCAAGACAAATGTAACAATTCTAGATTACTTGATCATTTGAACGATGCGTTAGTCAGCCCTCCCCTCAAGCCCGATACGTTCAAATTAAGGTTGGATAATGAACTGGTTTAGCATTCTGATTGGAAATGGATAACTAGTTATTTATAAGCCTATTAATTTTTATCCCATTTGAGCAAAAAAATCTTCGGGAACTTTCAAAAAAAACTTCCC
>JAUMYQ010000008.1 GCA_030528555.1 Porphyromonadaceae bacterium
ATGTCACCTCAGGGGAGTCTTAGATAGGGCTTTATGTGGTTTGAAGACTTTGTTAAGAGATAAAGGCCGTAGTCAGTTGTATTTCTACCGTTTCTCCCTTTGATGAGAGGTTGTTCGTACCCTAGTCTCCGCTTATACCTTGATATTAATAGGTGAGTTTTTTCTTCGATTAGGGGCTGATCCTTACAACTGCTAGAAAGAATCTTGAATTATTTGTCAGTTTATGCTGGATGCCTCTGTAGGGGAGATTTTCATTCTGTCAAGGAGAAGGCCATATTCTGTCGAGCATAGCTACGTCTCTCCCTACGATGCTCTGATCGGGTTTCGCTTCATTCGTGAGTTTGAGCCCTTGGAACGTGATAGGGGGAGAGGTAGGGAGGAAGATGATCGAGGAAGAGCCATCGTAAATCGGGGAGGAGTGGTGCGCCAAGTGGCGAGAATCAACTACCTTTGTAGAGCATTACATCTGGGACAGGGGCTTAGCTCGCTTGGGGAGGGGTGTAATGTTAGGGTATAGAGGACAATCTTTCTATAAATAATGATTACAAACTCAAACAACTTCGCAATCTTTGCTGGGTCGGCCTCTCGCCACTTAGCAGAGCAGATCGCTGTTGGTCTAGGCTGCAATCTCGGTGATATGGAGGTGGAGCACTTTGCTGATGGCGAGTTTTCCGTGTATTATAAGGACAGTATCAGAGGTAAGGATGTCTTCCTTGTGCAGTCTACCTATCCTAGCACGGACAATCTGATGGAGCTGCTACTGATGGTCGATGCTGCTAAACGTGCCTCTGCGCACTATATTGCAGCCGTTATTCCCTACTTTGGCTGGGCGCGTCAGGATCGCAAAGACAAGCCTCGAGTGTCTATTGGTGCTAAGCTTATTGCTGATATGCTTTGTGCTGCAGGTATTTCTCGTCTTATCACGATGGATTTGCATGCAGATCAGATTCAGGGTTTTTTCAATGTGCCAGTGGATCACCTCTACGCCTCGACTGTTTTTGTGGATTATTTGCGTACCACTTGTGATCTCGAACACACGGTAGTGGCTACGCCTGATGTGGGAGGGACGAAGCGCGCCAATAGCTATGCTAAGTTTCTTGGTGTGCCTATGGTCATCTGCCACAAGCATAGGGCCAAGGCCAATGAGGTGGCAGAGATGCGTATCATCGGAGAAGTAGAGGGCAAGGATGTTTTACTGGTAGATGATATTGTAGACACCGCTGGTACGATAACCAAAGCTGCTGATTTGATGCTTGAGCAAGGTGCACGTAGCGTTCGAGCCATTGCTAGCCATGCTGTGCTGAGTGACCCTGCAGTAGAGCGTATTGAGGCCTCTGGCATCAGTGAAATGATCTTTACGGACTCTATCCCCTTGCGTAAGCCTTGCAATAAGATCAAGATACTTACAGTATCGGGTGTCTTTGCCGAAGCGATCAAGCGAGTGATCAATCATGAGTCTATCAGTATTTTGTATTCTTTGTAGGGGGGCGCTTTAGGTTTTTCTTTACATGTCATCCAAATGCCCCACACAAGCCTGAGGGGCCAGGGGCTATGTTCGTGTACTAAGACATGGGCATAGCCTCTTTTCTTTGCAAGCTATGTAAATATGCGCATTACATTACTTACTATCGGCAAGACGGATAGTTTGGCTCTTGAGGGCCTAATCAAGGTCTATGTCAAACGTCTTGGGCATTATTTGCCCTTTGAGATGAAGGTTCTTCCTGATGTTAAGCGTAGCTCCAAGACTACGCTCCAATCACAAAGAGAGCAAGAAGGGCGAGAGTTGCTCAGACAGGTAGAGCCGACTGATATGCTTGTTCTTTTCGATGAGCGAGGGACGAGCTATACGAGTATGGGCTTTGCTGGTTATCTTCAGGAGCAGATGAATAGAGGTCAGCGGCGGATGATCTTCGCTATCGGTGGAGCTTACGGTTTTTCGCCAGAGGTTTATGCTCGGGCGAATGGACAAATAACCCTAAGTAGTATGACTTTCTCCCATCAAATGGTACGGCTTTTCGCTGTTGAGCAGCTTTATCGGGCGATGACAATTTTGAAGGGTGAGCCTTATCATCACGAATAATGTAGCTATGCGTTTGTCTTTCTTTTTTGCCTGCCGATATATGTTCGGCCGTTCGCGCCTTGGTGCTGTGGGCTGGATTACGCTCATTTCGGCTGTGGCCATCGGAGTAGTAGCCATGGCTATGGTGCTGGTACTTTCTGTATATAATGGTTATGTACGCATGATAGAGCGTGCGACTGATGCCACTACGCCTGAGCTGGTCATTGCACCTCGGGAGGGTATGACGATTGCTCTTGATGCAGATCCTCGCCTTGTCGCAGTCCTTGCCGATAGCTCGGTAGCGCACTATGCTCTCGTACTGGAGGGGCTGGGTATGCTTCGTGGGGCAGGAGAGGAGCAGCTTGTAGAAGTGCTCGGGGTGGATGACCGATATTGGGAGATTGTTCTACAAGATAGCTTATTGTTACAGGGGCAGGTGCCAGGATGGTCGGTGCAGACGGAGGGGAGCCTCGAGGGAGAAACTCCTCAGAGTGCTGTCATGGGAGATATACTTCTCGGTTTGGGGGTACTATCGGCTTTTGGCGATGCTGGAGAGGAGTATCAGCTTTTCTTTCCTCGACGGCAGGGCTTTATCAATCCGCTAATGCCTAGCACTGCTTTTCGTTCTCAGGAGATGAGGCTCTGCGGTGTGCTGCGCCCCGTAAGTGAAGAGCTAGATCATAGGGCCTACGTACATTTGGACCTCCTTGTGGATCTCCTTGGCCATGAAGGGCGGGTAGCTAGCTACATTGCCCTCAAGGGATATGGCTCGGCCGAGGAGTTGAGAGCTAAGCTTCTACCGCTCCTACCCGATGGCTACGAGCTTAAGAATAGGCAGGAGCAGCATCCCGAGTTAACGTTACTTATCAGGGTGGAGAAGTTCGTAGTTTATATCATCATGATCTTCATCTTGCTGCTTGCTACATTTAATCTAATCAGTGGCTTATCTATGCTGGTCATGGAGAAGCGTGCCGATCTCTTGATGCTTACATCCTTGGGTATGCGACAGAGACAGCAGCGTGGTGTCTTTGCCTTGGTTGGATTGCTGGTATCACTCTCGGGAGCATCTCTAGGGCTGTTTCTGGGATTTGTTCTAGGGTTCGTTCAGCAGAGGTGGGAGGTGCTACAGGCTGGCTCGGGAGAGCTGGCGATGGCTTTCCCTATTGTGATGAAGCCTATGGACTTTGCTCTTATTCTGCTTGGTATTCTCACGATGTCTCTCGTCACATCGATGTCTCTTAGTCTGTTTATGCATAGGAGGTTAAGCTGAGATTTGAGCTTAAGGTAGGGGTTGTTTCGGGCTATTTATGTAGCAGGAGTGTATTTTGCTGGGAGAAAAAGCCAGATTGAGAGAGCATGTATGTCGAAATGAAAAATATATCTTTTTGAGTGACTTTACTGTGTTTTCCTTAGCTTTTTGCTCGAACGACCTCCTCAGAAATAAACTAATGATAGTTAATCTGTTTAGTATAAGGTCGGTTTTGTCAAGTGTAAATTAAAATTTGGCTCAGGTGTTCCCTTGTAGATAGAAATTATAACATATATTTGCTCTAGAGTTAGGAAACAGAGTTTGTTCATTAGATCACAATTAGCTTAACAGTGTTTCTATGAAGTCTTCAGAAATTTTGGCAGCCCTTGAGGCTAAGCACCCAGGAGAGAGCGAGTTTCTCCAGGCGGTCAAGGAGGTTCTCCTATCGGTAGAGGATGTTTATAACCAGCATCCCGAGTTTGAGCGTGAGGCGATTATCGAGCGTCTCGTAGAGCCTGATCGTATTGTCACCTTTCGTGTGCCGTGGGTCGATGATGCGGGTCAGGTGCATGTCAATATTGGGTACCGCGTACAGTTCAACAACGCTATTGGTCCGTATAAGGGCGGTATCCGCTTCCACCACACGGTGAATCTCTCTGTGCTGAAGTTCTTGGGCTTTGAGCAGACTTTTAAGAATGCGCTAACGACCCTCCCCATGGGTGGAGGCAAGGGTGGGGCGGATTTCTCACCCCGTGGTCGGAGTGATAGGGAGATTATGCGCTTCTGCCAGAGCTTTATGATGGAGCTGTGGAAGCATATTGGTCCCGACACGGATGTGCCAGCTGGCGATATCGGTGTAGGTGCTCGGGAGGTTGCCTATATGTATGGTATGTACAAGAAGCTTGCAGGCGAGCATACGGGTACGATGACGGGTAAGGGCTTCGACTTCGGTGGCTCTCGCTTGCGCCCCGAGTCTACGGGCTATGGGGCAGTGTACTTCGTAGATCATATGTGCCGAGCCAATGGCCTGGAGCTTAAGGGTAAGACTATGGCTATCTCAGGCTTTGGTAATGTGGCTTGGGGGGTGGCTAAGAAGGCAACCGAGCTAGGGGCGAAGGTGGTGACTATCTCTGGACCTGATGGCTATGTCTACGACCCAGATGGTATCAATACGGAGGAGAAGTTCCAGTGTCTGCTCGACCTGCGCTCTAGTGGCAACGATGTCGTGGCGGACTATGTAAAGCAGTTCCCTAGGGCTCAGTTCTTCCCTGGCAAGAAGCCTTGGGAGCAGAGGGTAGACATTGCTATGCCCTGTGCTATTCAAAATGAAATGAACGAGGACGATGCACGTACGCTCCATAAGAATGGGGTACTGCTCGTAGCCGAGACTTCAAACATGGGCTGTACTGCGGAGGCTGCCGAGTACTATGTGGAGCATAAAATCCTCTTTGGCCCAGGTAAGGCTGTAAATGCTGGTGGTGTAGCGACCTCGGGGCTAGAAATGACGCAGAACGCGATGCATATCTATTGGACGAATGATGAGGTTGATGCTAAGCTGCATCAAATCATGAGCGACATCCATGAGCAGTGCGTGAGGTATGGCCAAGAGGATGGCTATATCAACTACGTGAAGGGAGCGAATATTGCAGGCTTCCTCAAGGTAGCGAACGCGATGCTCCAGCAGGGTGTAGTCTAAGATACTACTATTTATTTCGTTTTCATAATGGCAGCTCCCCCGCCCGAGGCTTTGAGAGCCTTGAGGTGGGGGAGCTTTTTGTATCAACTATCTATGGGCTTTATCGGGGTCTTTAAGCTCTCTTTACTCTTTACTTGATTTTTCTTATATTTTTGTATTATAATCATTTATAATTCTCCAAGGGGAGGCAAAAAAATCTTCGGGAACTTTTGAAAAAAACTTCCCGAACTTTTTCCAAAAAGTTCGGGAACTCCGAGAAAAAAGTTCGGGAACATTTTTTCGAGTATTCCCGAGCATTTTTCAGAGGAAATAACAAGGCGATTTTATGAGGCTCTTTGGAGGGTTAATTGAGTATGGATAGGGCGTGAATAGGCTATGCAGATTCTGATACGGATGGTACTGAAGTAGAGGATAGTCTTGCTCATTATCCGTATATTTGTGCAGTGGTAGAGCTTGGTGGTCTACCACTGCTTTTTATGTTTAACTCAAACAATTACGTATGACGAATTACTACAAGGAGAGGGCTTGCATTAGGCTAGGCAGCAGGTGTCGCGCACTTGTCCTCTGCGTTCTCCTCATGGGGCTGCCCTATGGTCGCTCAGGCCTGATGGCTCAGACCGAGCTAGCTAAGCCAAGGGTGGGAGCAGCAACACTCAGTGGGCATATCATCGATGCCGAGAGTAGGGAGACCCTTATTGGGGCTACCGTCTTTGCTCCTGAGGTCAATCAGGGTACCTATACCAACTCCTACGGTTTCTTCAGTCTGACGACCAAGCAGCCTGTGCGCACGCTCCGTATTTCCTACATTGGCTATGAGACGAAGACCATCACGCTGGGGGATGCCTCCGAGCCTCTACGCATTGAGCTAAAGCCTCAGACACAGCTACAGGAGGTTGTGGTGACCGAGGAGCGCAAGCATCTGCACGCTCCGCAGCCTGGAGCTATCGCCGTACCAGTACACATCATTAAGCAAACGCCAGCCTTATTGGGGGAGAATGACTTGATGAAAGCACTCCAGCATATGCCAGGCGTTCAGAGCGGTAGCGAGGGGAGTGCAGGCGTACATGTGCGCGGTGGAGGTGCGGATGAGAATCTCATTCTTCTAGACGGTGTATCGCTCTATAATGTAGACCATCTGCTGGGTTTCTTCTCCGTCTTTACACCCGAGGCGGTCAAGAAAGTGGACCTATATAAGGGCAACTTCCCTGCGCGCTTCGGGGGGCGTCTCTCTTCTGTTATCGACGTACGTACCAACGATGGTAATATGCAGCGATACAAGGGGGTTGTTAGTCTTGGGTTGCTCTCTTCCAAGGTTCAGTTTGAGGGACCTATCATCAAGGATCGTACGAGCTTCAATATCTCAGCAAGGCGTACTTACTTCGATTTGCTGATGAAGCCTTTCCTGGAGGATAATGTCAAGGGAGGCTACTATTTTTACGATCTTAACGCCAAGCTCCAGCATCGCCTTACCGATAGGGATAGGCTCTTCTTGAGTTTCTATCATGGGCGTGATGAGGCTAGTGCAGAGGAGAAGTTCCGATCTACTTACCGTGAGGGCAACGAGTCTTGGCGCGTTGATCGTAACAGTGCGTTCTCTTTAGGCTGGGGCAATACCCTGGCAGCTCTTAGGTGGAACCACATCTTCTCGCCCAAGCTGTATAGTGACCTAACACTTTCATTTACTCGCTACCACTTTGGTGTGCAAAATGAGAACGGAAGCAAGGTCTCTGGTAAGGAGACCTATTACCACGCTCTGAGCTATAACTCAGGCATTCAGGACCTAGGGTTAAATTGGAATGCTCATCTTTTTGCCTCTCCCAAGCTAGAGATGCGTTTTGGGCTGGACTATATTCACCACTCTTTCCGGCCAGAGAGCTACGGTGCTGTCTCTCGAGGCAGAGAGGCCATTGATGAGGGGCTGTTGCTAGGACAATTCAATAAGAAACGTCCCTTGATCCCAGCTCATCACGCTGCGCTGTATGCCGAGGCTAAGGCGAAGTTGCCTCTGGACCTTGAGCTCAATGCAGGCCTACGCTCCGCCCTCTTTGCTGTAGATGGCAAGGCCTATCTCTCTCTGCAGCCACGCTTCTCTCTCGATTGGCGCGCTACACCTACTCTAAATGCCACATTGGGATATACTCGTATGGCGCAGAATGTGCACCTACTGACCTCGGCCTACATTGCCCTGCCTATAGACCTGTGGGTGCCAGCAACTAAAAATATCAGTCCCATGACCAGCGATCAAGTAAGCCTGGGAATGAATTATCGCTTCGGCAAGGGTTGGATGCTAGGTCTAGAGGGCTATTATAAGCAAATGAATCATGTACTCGAGTATCAAGATGGAGTAATGTTTTTTGGTTCATCGGACGGTTGGGAGAGTAAGGTCGAGACTGGCCAGGGGCGTAGCTACGGTCTTGAGGCTATACTGATGCGTCAGGTTGGGCGAACTACAGGATGGCTGAGCTACAACCTCTCCAAAACAGAGCGTCGATTTCCCAATCGGACCATTAATCAAGGGGCATGGTTCCCTTATAAATATGACCGACGTCATAAGGTCAATATCGTTG
This sequence comes from Porphyromonadaceae bacterium, assembly GCA_030528555.1. Lineage (GTDB taxonomy): Bacteria > Bacteroidota > Bacteroidia > Bacteroidales > Porphyromonadaceae > Porphyromonas. The sequence continues at coordinate 7,572 of JAUMYQ010000008.1, forward strand.
TTTCACATAAGTTCTCCAGGCGTTTGGATGTGTCTGCCTCATGGGAGTTTTTTACTGGTGGCACGATGACGTTGGCCTACGAGCGTATGGACTATCTGCCCTTGGATGAGTCAGACCAATATCGCTGGAGCTCCCAAGAGCGCTCCAGAGGCTATGTGCCCGAGCGTAACAACTATCGTCTTGGAGCAACGCATCGTCTTAACCTGAGTGCCAACTTCAATCGCTTTCATAAGAGAGGCGCGCGCAGTATTTGGAATGTGAGTATCTACAACGTATACAATGCTAAGAATCCCGCTTTCGTCTTTCCTGGAGATATCACAGGCTCGAGCGAAGGCTCAGGTGGAGATCGTGTCACGCAGTTCACACTCCTGCCTTTCATCCCTTCGGTTTCTTATACCTACAAATTCTAACTTAGTAGACAGACGATGAAACAATTAACTAAAATACTTCTTATCTCTAGCCTTGCGCTCTCCTCCTGCAAGAAAGTTATCGACATATCACAAGATGATGCTCGCCGAGACCTCACTGTCATCTTCTCTGGTAGTACTGCCGAGGGGTTGGCTCCGCAAACGATGCGCATTAGCCGAACCGACTTTGTGCATTTTAGGCTCAAGCAAAATGCCAAGATTACTCTCTATGTAGATGGGCAGAGTGTGCCCGTAGTGCCAGCTCAGGGGGATAATGCTAAGGGGGTATATACACTGAGCCATGCTTTCGCTCCAGGTCAGACCGCCACGCTTAGGGTAGAGGAGGGAGGCGATGTTGTTACGGCTAAGGCTCAAGTGCCTCAGCTGCCCCTATTGCTGGACTTTGACGTGGAGGAAGTTGAGGAGGAGGCCTCTCGAGGCTACGGCTATCGTAATCTCCTCTGGCGAGTACGGATGATGGATAGAGCTGGAGAGAGCAATTATTACCGCATCTCTGCTACCATACAACCTGTCTATGAGAATGTCGATACAGGAGAGGAGCTAACCTTGGGTGCTGCTCAATCCGTGAGGTTTGATGGCCGAGAAGATCCCATAATCAGTGAGGGAAGGCCTCAGTCTGGTGCGAACTCGGACTTCGACCTCAATGAGATCCTCCAAGGTAGTGGTTTTACCAATACCTATACGGCGTTTTCTGATGTACTTTTCTTGGACAAAGAGGTGGAGCTTAAGCTCAAGAGCAAGCCACATGACTATCACTATCCCGTATATTTTGCAGATCCAAACTCTCATACGGTGGTCAATGTTGATGGCGCTTTGACTAAGGTCCGCTACAAATATCACCGCTATACTCTGAGTTTGCATGCCACGACCGAGGATATGTATCGGTACTTGCGCACGCTTGGGCAGGCTAGTGTCAATATGGATGACACACCCTTTGTGGCACCTATTCAGATCTATAGCAATATCTCTGGCGGTGCAGGTATCTTCGCCATCAACTCTGTGGTGACGAAGACCAAACTCAAACGTAGTAACTAAGTTTTACCCTGATACTTATTGCTCTACTCCGCTACGAGAGTAATTAGTCTTTTGGCGCAGTAAGGCGTATATATAGTCAAGGGGTCGGGCCAGAAACTTGTTCTTGGCCCGACCCCTTGTAACTAAAAGAGGTGTTGCTGTTAGGTGCTATTTGTCGAAAGGAACAACGAGCTTAAAGCCTTGTCCACGGAGCGTTACCAGCCCCTCGGCCGTGCGTACCTCCTCGATGATGAGCGGGTATTCGCCCGATTCGTACTGCCCTACGCTGACAAATGTGATGTGTTGGGTCACCTTCGCCCCCTTCTCAGGAGACTTCAGTGGTGCCATTCTTAGGCGTGTCTTGGCCTGATTGGTCATATCGGTCGAGGCCGAGATCCAAACCATCTTACCAGGCCGATAGGCGTGGAGCACCACGGGAAAGTCTGGGCGTAGCGTTTGGCTCTTGGTACTGTAGAAGCCAACTGCGTCTGAGACATCATTCGTAGCCTTCACCTTGATCTTAATCTCCTTGGCGGGTTTGTCGTCTTTGCTGCGGAAGATAATCATCGCTTCGCCCTCGTACTTTCCCACGAGCTCGAGTACGCCCGTGCGAGCCTCCCAACGTGCCTCTATGGCCCCCTCGGGGTTCACGAGCTCAAACTCGGCATCGTCGCCACCACCGCGCACGGTGATGTTCTTACGCACCTCTCCAGGTAGGAGTGTCACTTCGGCTTCTGAGAGGCTAATCTCTGGGCGATCTACGCGTACCGTGAGGGTCTTCTGCTTGTCGTGCGAGCGTACGGAGACTTTGGTCATACCGTAGTTCAGGCCACGAAGTTTGAGGTAGTTACCTTCGATCTTGGCTTCGAGGATTTTGGAGTCCTCTACTGTGGCGGTGAACTTACCATTACCGCCCTTAAGCGCCTTGTCCACCACGTCTCCCTTATCGAGCACAACAATCTCTTCGCCCTCACCCTCGCCGATGACAATTTCGGCAACGAGCTGCACCTGAGGCTCATTTACATCCTTTTTGCAGGCTGATAGCCCAAACACTGCGAGGGCTATGAATAGAATTATGCGGTTCATGATTTTTTGTTTGTCCGTTAGTTTCTGTGTATTAGTCGTTGATTTGTAGGTTGTAGTTGAGTATCCAGACCTCGTTAGCAGACTCTTCGATTTGGATCTTGAGGCTGTGCTTACCCACGCTGGGGAAGGTTAGCTGATGGCCTGTGGGTTTAACCTCCGTACCATCGACCCAATAGGTCATCTTCGCAGCACCATTGTGGAGGTCGTTGTAGAAGAGGTCGATGGTCTTGCGTGCTTGCCCATCGCCACGCTGTAGGGTGCGCAGGTAGGGGATACGGGCCTCGTCATCCTTAGAGCGGTTAGGCGTGCGAGTCGTGGTCTTGAGCTCAGCAGCTTCACTCGTTACGTCCTCTTTCTTAGCCACGACTTTGACTAAGTATTCGCGACCAGGCTCTAGGCCTGTGAGGATGTAACTTGGGCTCTTGGTGGCAACCTTCTTACCTGAGAACTCAACCTCCCAGCTTATCTCGGGGTCGATGCTACCCTCCCAAGTGAGCTCCAGCTCACGTTCATGGGCTCTAGCCTCGAGCTTGCTAGGCTTATTGACCTCGATAAGAGGCTTGCTGTAGGCACGACTTAGGGATAGTTCATCGATGTCAATAGCTCCTCGAGCATTCCAGGCCCCTTTGAACTCCAGCAGCACAGCGATGTGGCTGACCTCTGCTCCATTGGGCACAGCTGTTGGGATGACAATCTCTTTGAGCTGCCAGTCATTAGTAGGCGAGCTGATGCTAGAACCAGGGATGACCATCTCATGCTTGGGCACCTCATCTCCAGCCTTGGTATAGTAGCGCACGCGAGTTTGGAGCTCGACTTTGGAGAGGCTGCCACGATACCAATAGCTAAAGTTGAAGCTATCTGCCCCTTCGATGGCATACTGCTTGATAGAGGCATCGTCATTCTTGCGGGTAACGTAGCCACTAGAGGCGGCATTGAGCCTGAGTGAGCGGATACCAGCCTTGGGTTTGTCCTTGGCTTCAAGGGCCCAAATGGATGGGCTGATACTCCATCCGTCTTGTCCGTTCGCCCCGTCCTCGAAGCCGGGGTTCTCAATCAGGTTGCCCGTGTTGCGCTGTTGGGCAAATAGCTGGGTTGACAGGGATGTCAACATGACAGCCAGGGTCAGGATTGTTTTTTTCATTTGATTGTAATTTATACGTTTGAGATTTGATTACTAGCCGTTTGTCGAAAGAATATCTCGGTCTGTCACTAGAGCTGTATGCGCTTCCGAAGCTGTTGCATGATACGTCTGAGATCTCCTCCTTCTGCATCGTTGCCTATCAGTCTCTCGGTATCCCATAGGCCAGTCCCAGCGATGAGACGGCTCTGCAGCTCCAACACTTCAGTTCGGGAGAAATATGGCTCGCCGCTCTCCCGCCGTAGGAACTGTAGGGCATAGAGCAGGCCATAGCCTTCGGAGAGCATCGAGAGGGCAAAGCGTGGGTCTTCCCTGAGATTGGCCATTGTGTTGCCTCCGATGAGGAGAGTTTCTAGACGAAGAAGTAAGACGCGCGCCAGCTCTCGTCTGATGGTTCGGCTATGCTCGGGCAGTTTGTCGTAGAGATGGTAGTCGAGGTCGATGCGCCCAAGCGTGAAGGCCAGGTCGATGCGTCGGGCTGCGCCACGCAGCTCGTGCGCGCCATTACCCGAGGCTAGAGCGCGTAGCCCATGGAGGTAGTAGCCGTAGGCTAAATCCCAGTGGTGCTCCAGCTCGGTGTAGTTCGTCCCCTGGGTGAGCCGTTGTCCCTCGTGGGCGGAGATGAGTGCGTCTGATGTTATGACAGCATCCGAGAGGTGGATGCCCTCGATTTGGTCTAGGACAACAGCACCGAGGATGTAGCCTCTCAAGGCTTCCATTACCACGAGCCCTCGCTCATCGGCAAAGCTGAGCTTGGAGCTAGAAGAGGTAGCTATGTAGCCACTGCGCCCAGGCATCGCCTCACGGCGACGGTGCTCGTTGGGGTTGGTCGCCCCCAATCCCCCAATCCGTGCTGAGGTTTCTACCAGAGCTTTGATGTCGGCTGTGATCTCAGCTCTCGTCTCCTGGTGCTCGGGCGAGGCTGCTGCTCGGGGCAATAGAGCGTAGCCATATTGGCCGTATTCTAGGAGGTCAAGAGCTTCTCTTAGTTGCTCGGGTGTGCGGATGTAGGCCTCCGAGAGGTAGCGGCTCGAGAGTATGGAGAGGGTTTCGAGTGTGAGCTCGGCCTCCTGTAGATCTACGCTGCTCTCCCCATTGCGAGAGAAGCGGTACTTGGGATCTTGCTCGGGTAGGAAGACTTCGCCAGTCTCGACCGTCTGTAGGGGCTCTCGCTGGCAGCTGCTGGCAATAAGGCAGAGGACCAGGGCAAGTGCCTGGATTATACGTACGTATATGGGTTTCATAATCTGGACTTAGGGAAGGATGATGTACTCGCAGTAAGGAGCGGGGATGGGGTTGGGCCCTTCCCGGTTTTGGGTCTGCTCGGTCGAGAGCGTGGGTACGACCACTAGTCCATCTACGGAGCGAGCCGAGATGCTTGCCGAGATGCTCGAGCCACGGGGGGCCACGCCTTGAAGGCCGAGGTAGAGCGGATAGCCAGAGTGCACCCGAAAGGTCTTTTCATATGTTACGTCTGGTTTAAGTTGCTCGGTGGCATTGTCTGGGGCATCGCTCAGCACATCCACCAGCTCGGCTGAGGGGCTGATGTAGCGTAAGCGATAGCGCGCATTGCCTGCCTCGCCAGCGGTGAAGTGGCAGCGCAGGGTAACGATATACTCAATCGGATCGTCCTCAATCTTTACACCTGGATATTGGTAGGTCGAGAGGGCAGCATCGGGATTGCAAGGCATGCGCTCCATGTCTTCAAAAGAGGTCTCTGGCTTGCTGATACCCCCAAAGGGGAAAATGGCTTCGTAGTCCTCGACCTGCTCTAGGGGTGGCTCGCGCCGACAGCCCAAGCTGAGGGCTAGGGTGGCGACTATCATGAGGATAAATATGCGGATAGCTGTCATATCTATTAAACGAAATAGGGATTAGGGTCTGGGCATATCTACAATCTCTGCCGTGAAGTTTGTCGGCTCGCCATCGGGATGAAGGTGTCGGCTTGCGAGGACGAACTTGCGCTGTAGGGGGTCGTATATGCTGACCAGCTCGCAGACAAAGCGGTTATCTAGCCACTGAAAATCGCAAAAGAGTGCCTTGCCATCAGCCGAGAAGCCTGGACGAAAGCTCAGTCCCTCCCTCGTGCCTACATAACCCGATCCGAGGGCGTTGTAGCCACTGCGGAAGAGAACCTCGTGGCGACTGCGCAGGGCGAGAAAAACGTGGTAACGTTTGCGATTGCGCTCCAGCTCCTTACGTCTATCCCCTCGTGCGTCTCTAAAGGGGACATCGCTCTGAAAATAGATGCGCCCCCCACGCCGGATGGTCAGTTGTGGGTGCGCCATCCCCTCGAAAAGGCGGCGGTGCTCCACGGCCTTAGGCGTGAGCTCCTCCCACGCTCCCGAAGACCCTAGGGGCTCAAGGGCAATATAAGGGCGATTGGTCGAGCCAGAGACCCCGGTGGCGAAGATGAGCCGCCCCTCGTGGTCGGTGTAGCGGTAGACGAAGTCCGCCACGCCCCCCAGCTCGCTGGTCACTAGGTCGTGCAGCGGTGTGTGGGTAGTAAAGCTCAGCTGGAGGCTACTTCCTAGGCGAATGTCGTATTCACCAGAGAAGACTTCCGAGGGTTGGTAACTATTCTGGTCAGTTTTGAGTTCGAGCCCACCGTTTGAAGCAAACTTTATCCCAAAGGCATAGCCACCATAGCCATATTTGTCCTGCTGAACCTGCGTATCTTCCCACCGTTCGGTAGCTGAGCGGAAGAGGAGCGAGTCCACACGGGGGAAGTAAATCAGTTGCCAGCCATGGGCCGCAGTCACGAGCCGCTCTTGCAACTCTGTGCAGTGCCGTTCGGTACGCTCTGCAGGCGAGAGATCGTAGACTGAGCTTTCCTTACAGCTTGTCAGAGGGATAGCCACTAGCAGGCAGGCAAGTATGGGTACATATATACGTATCATTGCTAGGGGAGTTACTGAGACTGGTACTGGGAGTAGTAGGAGCTGAGCTGCCGCTGACTAAGTATTTGCATGCGGCTTAGGCTAATGCCTAGCTTGGTGCGGAAGTACTGCTCGACGAAGGCACGCTTCTTCAGCAGGACGCGGTGAGCCTCCTTGGCCTCCTGTACGGATGCCACATCCTCGGTATCTGTGGGGCGCAGGGCGGTGGCTTCCGCCTCGTGGATCTCTACGGCTGAGTGCATGAGCATGATGCTCACGATCTCGGCAAATTCGTCCTCTGGGCTACTCATCGAGTGGAGCGTATAGAAACCTCTACGATGGGCATAGGGGCTTAGCCCTACTCTGCGGTAAGCCTCACTTCGGTTGGGGGCAAGGCCAAGGGTGCCGTAGGCCTTAGGGCTGATTGAAGCGAAAGCATCTCGATCGTAAGGCGTATGCTCGATGAGGCGACGAGCTATCTGGTGGTGGGTGCTACGCATGAGGCGGTAGACACTTGCCCGACTGGCGGGCGAGAAGCCGTTGACATCAAAGGCAAAGAGCTCATTGCTCGCCGCGCGTGGATACCAAAGCTGGAGCAGCACGCCCGAGGCCTGCAGCTCGCTGTCGCCGAGGAGGGTTAGGCGGATGAGCTGTTTATCTTGCATGAAGCCTGTGCCGCCAGCCTTGGGTTGCTCATAGAGATCAAAAGCCAGAGCTTTGATAGCCTCTAGCACTGGGCGTACCTGTTCGGGACGTGGTGGGGTAGCCACACTGCCCGAGGGGATGTTTTGCTTATGCCAGCGGTAAATGACCTCAAGATTGTAGGGAGCGAAAGTGCGACTTATCCAGTCGGTGAGCTCGTTGGATTGCGTCTGTGGTAGATATCGCTCTACGACACTCTCGGAGGCGAGCTGCTCCTTCGCACAAGAGCCCACCGAGAGAGCGAGACCAACGCCGAGGGCAGAGTATAGGAGACGTAAGTTCATTGGCTTAGTTCATTTGGGTGTGGACATCGTTGCGAGGGTTGGGCTTGAGGCCTCGATGCAGAGCTTCGGTCGGAATCTGAAGTACCTTCCGGTAGTCGTCCCTATCAAGCGGACGATAGAGCGGATGGTGGCTCGTGCGTCGCACGGCTATGTGGAAGCGACGGATGTCGAACCAGCGTAGACCTTCATGCAGGAACTCCTTTTGGCGGAAATCGAGGATAATTTTGAGGAGTCCGAGCTGTCGCTGAGAGACTCCATAGTAGGGAGCAATGTCGTTGTACATGCCACTGTGCGAGTTGGTGTAGCTTGTACGGGGGCAGGGTGGTGTGCTGTGGAACTTGCTCTCCATGAATGTTAGCAGGTCATTCACGGCCTCGTCATACCGCCCAAGCATGGTATAGGCTTCCATGCGGCTCAGCATGACTTCATCGGTCGAGAGTAGTACATTCGTCACGTAGAGGTCGCGAGGGCGTGTGCCAGCAGCCCCGAAGAGAGCTAGCTCGCCAAACTTGGCCGTGTAGACTCCTTGTTTGACCGGACTCGGCGAGTTGACGAAGACATAGGGCAGCATCAAGTTGATGTGCTCGTAGTCCGTGCAGCCAAGTATGCCACGTCTGGTATAGATGTCTTTCATTTCTGCCTCTGTCGTTCCATAGAGCTGCCGGGGCAAGTCGCGTGCCCAGCGAGACTCCGTGGTGGTTAGGAGCAGATTGGCCGGAGAGCTGGCCGAGCTGTAGGACTGGTGCAGACTCTCACGGCGGAAGCGGAACTCCCGCTCGTAGGCCATCCAGTCGCGTAGCACTGTGCGAGGCGTTGCTCCCAGCACATAGTCGGCATAGGCCACGACTTCGTCCCATCGCCCCATCATGAGGTAGAAGCGAGTGGCAAAGGCATAGGCTGCCTTTTTGTTGAAGTGATATTTGGGTTTCTCCAGATAGCGATCGTTAACAAGGGAGATGCCTCGACGCAGGTCGGCCTCAATTTTGCGGTAAACCTCGGCTACGGTGCCTCGCTCATAGCTTACGAGAGCGTGCTTCTCGGGGGCGGTGAGGTAGGGGATGCCTGGTGAGAGCTCCGACACTACTCCACGGTAGGGCTCAGCCCAGATGTTCACCAGCATAAAGTGAAGGTAGGCCCTCAGGAGAAAAGCCTCAGCGTAGAGGGCTTTCACTCGGTCGGTCTTGGGGTAGTCCTTGAGGAGCTCGAGGGCTTTGTTGGCCTGACCAATGCCACGGTAGCAGGCATTCCAATAAGCCAGTGGAGTGTCCAAGTCTTCTTGGTCGTAGTCTTCCCACAGGTACATCGCCTCGTTGAGCTGGTAGTGCTCGCCATAGGTGCGTTCACCAACGTTGTCAGTGCGTGGCTCGAGGAAAGGGAAGTAGCTGGCATCTGGGTAAGCCCCAGTGAGGAGCTCAGCGATTTTGTCCTCTCGGTCGATGGAAACATCGAAGGCTGAGTCGGGCGAAACATCGAGATAGTGACTACAGCCCGAGAGGATGACCCCTAAAAGGAGTAGGATATGGCGGAGAGTTGCGGTCATTGTCGTTGTCATTAGAGGCCAAGGGTGAGGGTGAGGGTGTACTGCCTTGGGGTGGGTAGAGCAACGCCACCAGACTTGTAAAACTCAGGGTCTTGACCCTTGAGCTGAGGGTCGGCGTAAATCAAGAATGGGTTCGTGATACTCATGCGCATATTCGCTGTACGGAGGCGTAAGCTCTTGAGTGCAGTCTTGGGGAGGTGATAGGAGAGGGAGATATTCTTCATGCGAACGAAGCCCCCATCGGCTACCTTAATCTGCGAAAAGTTATAGGTGTTGTAGGCTCGCTCCAGGGCTTCGCGTCCGACCTCTCGGATGAGGTCCACCGAGGGTAGGGTAGGCACATCTGTTTTGAATTCGTCTCCAGAGATGAGCCATCGGTCGTAGTAGTCGGTAGAGAAGACGTTCAGGTCGCCAAAGGCTGGGTCGTAGGTAGGGTTTAGCCGAATCTTATTGCCTGCCTGAGCCGTTATGAATAGCGAAAGCTCCCAGCTCTTATACTTCAACGTATTGGATAAGCCTCCGATTAGTGTGGGTTCGATAGGCCCATGGTAGAGGAGGTAACTCTTGGAATACTGGGTATCGAGGAAGTCCGCCCCTGTGCTTGTGGCGTAGGTATGGCTGCCGAGTGGGTAGCGCCCGAAGTTGAAGGTCGGCAGCCCCTCGGAGCTCAGCCCTTGAAAGTTGAACGAGAAGAGCGAGCCCTTGGGGTAGTCCTCAATATTGCCACGTCCGCGGCCTGCCACCATGTCGAAGGTGTTGGGCGTATTGAGTAGGCGTGTAATCTTTTGGCTCATGGTACTAAGTGTTAGGCTAGAGCTCCAACTGAAACTATCGCCTATGATATTTTTGGTATGCAGGGCGAGCTCTACGCCTCGAGTGCGCATATCGCCAAAGTTGGCATACTTGTAGTACTCGCCTCCGATGCCAGAAGTTCGAACAAGGTCGATGAGGTCGAAGCCGTTACGCTGGTAGAGGTCGACCGTTGCAGAGATGCGGTTGTTGAGCCAGCCAGCATCGATGCCGAGGTTCAGCTCATACATTTTCTCCCAGTCTAGGTCTCGGTTCTCGAGGTGACGGATACGTAGGGCATTTTCTCGATCATCGAGGGAGAGGCGATTGAGGATAGTGTGCTCAAAGATTGCACTGGAGTTGCGCGCCTCTTCGTTCATCTTCGCTGTGAGACCGTAGCTGGCGCGCAGAGCGAGCTTGGAGAGATGTTCGTTGTTTCGAAGGAACAGTTCTCGGTCAGCGTTCCATTTAATGCCCACATTCCAAGTAGGTAGCCACTGTGCTCGGGATGAGCGTCCAGAGGTATTTGATCCTTCGATATTGAAAACGGCATTAGCTATGTAACGGCCATCGAAGCCGTAGGTGAGATTGCTAGAGAGCGTCACGCCCCGCTCATAGCGCCTACTGAGGGAGAAGTAGGCGCTGGCCTCGGCAATTAGCTTGCGGAAGATGCGCGGATCGCTAAAAATCTGATTTCCCCTGTCGTACTGAATGCCGTAGCCTTGGAAAGGGTTGATGCTACGGTCCGTATAGCGCAGCTCAGAGAAGGCCATGGCGCGTAGGTCATGCTCGCCAAATTGTTCGTTATACTCGATAGAGATGCGGCCGAGGTAGCTGCGGAGTTTGGTCTCCGTCTTGTTGAATATGCCACCATGAGGCAGGGCGACCTGTGGCTGGAGGAGGGGATTGTCTCGGTCGTGTAGGAGATAAATGTTTTCTCGAGCTACGGCTGGGGTTTCCTTTGCTCGGAATGCCTGAACAACGTTGGAGGACTCGTGGATCTCGTGTTCGGTGCTGGTGGTGGCGCTCCTCAGTGAGAGCATTCCTCGGAGTTCGAGGCTCTTGATAGGTTTGTAGGAGAGCTCGCCCTGAACCTTGAAATCAAGGACATCAATGCTCATCTTGTTGCTCTGATATTCATTGAGAATATTGAAAGGAGCCCAGTTATTGCGGTAATATTCTAGCCGGCCGGCCTCATCCCTCGGGCGGAGGGTTCGGCTAGTGCCTAAGGCATAGGCAAAGGGGTTGATGTCGAAGTCCCGCTCGAAGCTCCCCAAGGTGGCATTCTTTCGCTGGGGGACAGTCCCTGGAGCCATCTGATGGCGCACATTGCCCTGAGCCGAGAGGCTGGCAGTAATCTTGGGAGAGAGGAAGAAGTCCGTCTTGATATTAGCGGTAGTCCTATTGACTTTGTCGGCAAGCGTCCAGCCTCCGTCCCCATAGTAGCCAAGGGAAGCATGAGCTGCCACCCTATCCGAGCCACTGGATAGGCTGATGCTGTGGTTCATCGTTGGGGTCAGAGAGAAGAGCTCATCGAACCAATCTGTGTTGGCATATTCCCTATTTTTGAGGAAAGCCGAGATGCTCTGAGGCGTATTCTCTAGGAGAAATGTTCCAGTATCGGGGTTGCGCTCGGTGAGTGCTCGATAGAGTTGATGAAAAACTCCAGCTCTGCGCCCATAGAGGCTTTCAGCGAGGGAGAAGTGTCCTTTGCCCTGCATCTCAAGGTAGATGGACATTGTCTCCTGAGAGTTCAGCAAGTCAAACTGACTATACGCGGGTTTGAGGCGCGTGCTGTACTCCGAGGAGTAGGTAACTCGTGTGGGGGCATTGCGCTTGCCACTCTTGGTTGAGATGACGATGACGCCATTCAGAGCCCGCGCCCCATAGACCGAGGTCGCCGATGCATCTTTTAAGACCTGAATATCCTCAATATCGGCCGGATTGAGGCCAGCCACGGCCGAGCTGATGAGGGTAACGGCATCGCCCGAGGCCAGCTGGTCCAGGCTCACGGGTACAAGGTCTTCGTACACAGCTCTATCGATTACCCAAAGAGGTTGGACATTACCAATGATGGATGCTCCACCTCGGATGTTGATGCGAGGGGCAGAGCCGAAGCTCCCCGAGATATTCTGGATAGACAGCCCAGGTACACGACCCTCGAGCATGCGAGATACATCGGCCACCCCCTCTAGCTTGATATCGCCTAGTCTCACCGAGGTCGCAGCCCCAGTGTAAACTCTGCTTTTGATCTTCTGATAGCCAGTGACGATGACTTGATCCATCAGTTTGGCATCCTCTCGTAGCTGTACCTGTATCTTGGGCTTAGTTATTTTGATAGTGCGGGTCTTCATCCCGATGAAGCTCACCCGAAGGGTCTGCCCTATCTGGGCATGCAGGCTAAACCGTCCTTGAGAGTCTGTGGCTATCCCCTTTTGCGTTTCTAGGACGACGATCGAGACTCCAGCGAGTGGCTGCCCAACCTCGTCTCGCACTTCGCCTGTGAGGGTAATTACTTCGTCCATCTGCCCCATAGCAGTCTGGGGCATAGCCAGGAGTATGAGGGCGAGTATGAGGAATATATGTAGTTTTTGCTTCATAAACTTGTCGTTGATTTGTCAGGTCGTTAGAGGCGAGCCTTGACCCCTAGGTAGATACCCCGCGGATGCCCTGGGCGTAAGCCCGATGGGTGGCGAGATGCCAGGTAGCGAGTGTTGAGTAGGTTGATGGCGTTCAGTGTGAGGCTTACGTGCTGGTGAAGGTTCACTTGAGCCGAGGCATCCCAGACAACATGGGCAGGTATGAGGTCCATTTGGGCAATAGGCCCCTGCCCTGGGCGAGTACGCATGTCGGTATTGTATCGGCAGCTCACGTGTAGTTCGCCCCACCGATGCTCGAGCCCAAGACGCGCTCCCAAGGCATGTTTGTAGATATAGGGGATTTCGTCGCCTACATCGACCTTACCCCAGGAGTTGCTGACGAAAGCGTTCTTCATCTGCGTATCGGTATAGGTGTAGGACAGCTGGAAGGGGAGGCGAATGCCCCACTCTTTGATTTCTGGCTGGTAGCGCGCTAGGGCTTCTAGCCCCTGTACGGTAGCTTCACCGATGTTGAATTGCTCGAGAGTCCCTAGTCCTCCAGCAGCGGCTAGGTCACTGCCGAGCATATTGCTGTAGTCGTTGTAGAAGCCGATGATCTCGGTGTGCAGATTGCCTTGGCCATAGCGCAGTCCGAGTTCGATGTTGACGCTCTCCTCTGGCTTCTGCTGTTGGAATCCACCTTGGGGGATGAGGCTGCGGTGAGGTACTGTGCGTGGGATATCCGTCACCCCTGGAGGGGCGAAGCCCTTGTGGATCCCAGCAAAGATGGATCCTCCGCGAATAGGTTTGAAGCTCACGCCGAGGCTAGGGATGAGGACGCGTGCCGAGTTTGAGAGCTCATGGCGACGCATACCTGTACGCCTAGGATCTCGCCTGCCGAGGTCGTTGCGCAAGAGACGTATATCCTCATAACGTAGTCCAGCGGTCATGGTTAGGCGACCGAGAGAGAGCTTACTGAGGAAGTGGCTGGCTAGAGCTCTAGCAGAGGTATAGCGGTTGGCCTGAGAGCCGTGGATACCCTCCTCGTAGAGGCTCATTCGCCCGCCATGGATGGCATAGCTATCGTCCCACTGGTAACGATCTTCCATGTCTTGATGGAGACGTATCCCCATCTCTAGGGTTAGGTAGGCCGCCCCGATGCGCTGTTTGTACTCGGCCTTGGCTTGGATGCCAGAGGCGTGGTAGGCCCGGTTATTTGCGCGTAAGATTAGCCCCCCCATAGAATAGTCAGTCGTCCCAGTGAGGATGTCGAAGTAGGGGGCGTTGATCTCAGGCTCGAAGAGTACGCTCTCGAGGCTGCGCTTCTCACCGACCGTAAGCCCAGCGCGAATATCGTTGAGCTTGTACCAATTGCGATGGAAGTAGTTGTAGTAAGCATTGGCTGTCAGCTGGAGCTTACTTCGCCAGCGACCTATGTAGGTAGCCACCCATTGCTGATGGTGGGTCTTGATGTTGTCTATCTGGCTACCAGCGTAACGTAGGTAGGGGTCACGGGCAAAATCCGCTTCGCTTAGCCCAGTGTAGGTTTCGTCTGAGTGCTCACCAGCGTACCCGAACTTCAGCTCTAGCGTATGGCTCAGAGGTCGGTCGCTGTCGGAGTTGATCCTTAGCTTGGCGATTACATCATTTCGGTTTAGCCCAATGCCTTTATAGTCTTTGTAGTGTTTGAATCCCTCGGACTGCATCCTCAGATATTCGACCATATACCCCCAATGCTTGTAGCTATCACCCACCATGGCGTGCCCCTTGAGTGTGCCATAGCTTCCGTAGGAGAGGTTCAGACGAGCCGTAAGTCGCTCGGGGATAGGAGTGGAAACCATGTTGATGGCCCCTCCAGTGGTAAAAGGGCCATACTGTACCTGGCTACTGCCTTTGAGTACCTCTACGGCATGCATTCGGGCAGCATTGGGGAAGTAGTAGGCTGCTGGCGATGAATAGGGCGCAGGTGCGGCCAGTACCCCGTCTTCCATGATAGTGATGCGCTCGCTTCGCTCGGCTTTAGTGCCTCGGAGGCTGATGTTGGGGCGTAGGCCGAAGCCATCTTCCTCGTAGACATTGACACCTGGGACATTCTTGAGCATACGGTTGATATCGGTGTAGCCGAACTTACGAAGCTCTTGGGGGGAGAGGTAATAGGCCGAGCCAGTACGGTTCTGTGCCTCAAACTTACTACCGAGTATTTGGCGCGAGCGTACAACGACCTCTTCAAGCCGCTGCACGCTGTCTATTGCCTCTTTATCAGTGTTACTCACTTCTTGTGCCATGGCACAGAGGGATGATCCGAGGGCGAGGCTGATAAGTACTTGTCGGTACATATCGATATGTTTCGTGTCGTAATCTTTTTTCTCCTCTCTTGGGGGGCTTTAGCCTTATCCTCTATACCTATTATAATAATGTATAGGAGAGTGTAAGGCAACCAATCCAAAAGTGCAGCGCAAAATTATACTTACCATCCCTCTTGTATCAATCACTATTATTGGTTATATCTATCGTTTGATAGGTAGATTTTATCCCCTTGTTTAGGTATCTGTGTCCGTGGAGTGTCTCTGAGCTCCAAAGACGAACTCTTGTTTTTTGTTTGGTTTGTTGCTCAAAATGAGGACGTAGTTCGTTCGGGATGATAGGAGTGTAGGTAGCCCCAAAAAATCTTCGGGAACTTTCAAAAAGATCGGGAACATTTTTTCGAGTGTTCCCGAGCATTTTTTAGGAGCTATTGGCTTACATACACACGCCTGCCACTTTCCCTATCTGTAAGCCTAATTAGCCTTTTCCTCTCATCGGTAATATAAAACCTACATACTCCAATATTAGGCACTTTGAATAGCCCAAGATACCCAAAGTAGCCCCCAGAGCCAAATACCCTCATTGCGCCCTGTATTTCCCCAGAAGGGATATCCGTGACGATATCATACTGCTCTTTTGTATAAAGCACAGACCCAATGAGGAGCTTGATATACAACCCCTCTGAGGATAGTACATAGTACTTTGGAGACCTCAAAGGGTAGTATAATAATGAGATTAGTAGCACGAGCAGCAGAACTACGAAAATAACCGTATGGAATACACGCCCAGCGTATGCTTCATATAGCCCAGCTGAACTGTAGAGTAAGCCTGCAAATACGATGAAGACAATACCGAGGCACAATCATGTAATCCCACGAACTTTCTTAGAATACTGAAAATACATCTTTCGACCCTCCATAACATCAAACAATTAATTATTACTTCTTGCAATCATTAAGTCTGCCTCTTTATCTGAAAGATATCCTCTTTCGTGTAACACCTCCACACTTATGGGTTGTCACAAGAGTTAGAACTCTTGGTGAGAATATCTTTGTAGCTTCTATTATAACCTTTAATTGATAAGTCTAAATATAAAAATATCCTATAGTGCTGCATAATTGAATATTAAAAACGGGCGTGCCTACGGCACGCCCGTTTTTAGTAAAAGGGTCGAGACTTCTTTACTACGAAGCTAAAGGGGAGCAAGAGGACTACTGGCGGATGCGATCGTCAAAGGCAGTAAGTGCTGCCTTAGCCCCCTCGCCCATGGCGATGACGATTTGCTTGTAGGGGACGGTGGTGCAGTCGCCAGCAGCATAGATACCCTCAACCGAGGTGCGGCAGCGTTCGTCTACCACAATTTCGCCCATGGCATTGCGCTTCACGACACCTCCAAACGCCTCCGTATTGGGCGCAAGGCCAATTTGGACGAAAACACCCGAGACCTCTAAGCTAAAGGCTTCGCCTCCATCACGAGGAGCGAGCTTGAGGGCGGTAACGCTCCGCCCATCGCCCACGACCTCCGTGGTCGTAACGCTGGTGTGTACCTTAACGTTCGGGAGGCTCGTGAGCGGCTCTTGCAGCACGATATCTGCCTTGAGGCTATCTGCAAACTCCAGCAGCGTCACGCTCCTACAGATGCCAGCAAGGTCGATAGCCGCCTCTACGCCCGAGTTACCTCCTCCGATGACGGCTATATCCTTACCCTTGAAGAAAGGGCCATCGCAGTGGGGGCAGAATGCCACGCCTCGCCCGATGTACTCGGCTTCGCCCGGCACGCCAAGCCTACGCCACGCTGCTCCAGTAGCAAGGATAACCTGTGAGGCAGTCAGCTCTTCGCCTAGGGAGGTGTGTACGAGCTTCGCCTCCCCATCCACCTCTAAGCGCTCCACCTTGCGCTGCTCAAGGATGTCGATGTTGTACTTTGCAGCATGCGCCCTTAGGTCGGCAGCGAGCTGGGTGCCTGTGGTGTGCACGATTGAGGGGATGTTTTCAATGGCTGTGGTTTCATTGACTTGGCCTCCGATGCGTTCGGCTACGAGGGCAACGCTTAGCCCTTTACGTGCCGAGTAGATCGCGGCCGATGCGCCAGCAGGACCTCCGCCCACGACGATGAGGTCATAAGCCTTGCGGATGGCTTCGGTAGGCGTGCTGGAGGCTTTGCCCACACGCTCCTCGAGCTTCAGCAGCAGCTCGCCCAAAGTTCCCTGCCCGATGTGCAGCACCTCGTCCCCAGCGTAGACGGTGGGGACGGCAGAGATACCGAGGGCATTGGCCTCGTCTTGATAGATGGCTCCGTCGACCATCTCGTGTGTTACTCCCTCGCTAGAGATGAGGGCTATGAGATTCATAGCTTGGACAACCTCGGGACAGTTGGTACAGGAGAGCGAGACATAGGTGCGTAGGTTGATGGGCTTTTTGAGCTGCTTCAGTCTTTCGATCACGACCTCGTCTGGGAGGTTCTTGCCCTTGCCATCGGCATTGAAGACGGCAAGGATGAGACTTGTAAACTCATGTCCTGTGGGGATGCCACGGAAGCTTACGCCCGTGGGCTGCCCATCTCGTAGGATGTCGAGCCGTATAGCTACACCTCTTATGATATCGATGTCAAGGCGTTCGCTTACGGAGACAAAGTCCGTAAGCATCTCCCGAAGCTCTTGAGAGCTTTGGTCACCAGCGTCTGTTACTCGTAGCGTATATTGGTGCTCCAATGGAGCAAAGACTGTCCTAAGCTGAGCCAAGATGTTTTGTTCTAGTCGCATATTTGTTGTGTTTGTCTGTTGGATGGATAAAAAGAGAAAGCAGAGAAACGGCTATCCGCCCCCCTGCCTACTCACCAAAACCAACTGTTATAAATACCTGACAGAGTGCAATACTCCGTTGTGGCTTCCTATTTTAATAACTTTAGATGATGCGGTGGTGTAAATAATACATCCAGTGGCGCATCACATAGCAGTCAAACTTAGATCTTACCGACGAGGTCGATGCTAGGAGCAAGTGTGGCCTCGCCCTCCTGCCACTTGGCAGGACAAACTTGCCCTGGGTGCTCGTGAACGAACTTGGCCGCCTTGATTTTGCGTAGTAACTCCTGAGCATCGCGTCCGATGCCGTTGTCGTGGATCTCAGCGATCTTGACCTTACCTTCGGGATTGAAGACAAATGTGCCGCGATAAGCCAGTCCTGCGTCCTCGATCATTACGCCCATAGAGCGAGACAGATGTCCCGTGGGATCGGCTAGCATCGTGTACTCTATCTTGCCGATGGTGTCTGTTGCATCGGCCCACGCCTTGTGTACGAAGTGGGTATCTGTGCTGATAGAGTAGATCTCTACGCCAAGAGCCTGGAACTCTGCGTAGTGGTCCGCCAGGTCGCTCAGCTCTGTAGGGCATACAAAGCTGAAGTCTGCTGGATAGAAGAAGAAAACCGCCCATTTGCCCTTGAGGTCCTCACTAGATACAGTGATAAATCCCTTATCTTTACGATAGGCCTGTACCTTGAAGTCAGGCATTTGGCTATTGATAATGCTCATAGCTTTAGTCGTTTTTAGTTTGAAATTTGAATGAATTAAGGGCGAAGTTAGTCTTAACTTCGCCCTTATCCAATTTGAAAAACTAATAGAGCTATCGGGTTTCCCTATCAATTAAGAAGAGATGCTTACTCCTTATCTTCCCCTAATCTTTGAGCTTTGTCCAGTGAGAGGGGAAGTAGCTGTCTTCCTCCTGATGCCAATGCAAGGGTTGCTCGGGGACAACCACCCGTACCGCCTCCCTCGTCTCCGCCATAAAGGCTGCCCACCATGAGAAGGTGCTGTTGGCAAGGACGAAGCGACGAAACGAAGCCAGCTGCACAATGTCCTCTGCCACAGAGTTACCCTCGACCTTGACGATGTCGTATTTCGCTGAGAGCTCCGCTAGTTCGCTTTCGATAGCCTCGAAGTCGTCCGAGAAGACATAAACCTTGCCGATAGGCTCTTCTTGCTCGAGGAGGCTAAGTCCTCGAAGATAGTGGTCGCTTGTGAAGCAGCGGAAGATGTTCTGTACCTTCATGAAGTCGCCACGTCTAAGGTGAATGGCCACATCACCCAGCATTGGTTTGGGTGTAGATCGACTAACACAGTCTCTCAGTGCCTCATAGATGCGGTGAGTGAAGTCTGAGTCTAGATATTGGTAGGACTGGAAGTAGCCCACATATACGTTCTTAAAAGCACGATACCTAAGCTCCCCTCCCTCAAAAATCGGAGTAGGTTGGAAGACAGCATGTTGTTTGAGTGGCTCATAGTGGAAGCAGATAAGTGGCTTAATAAACCTGCGCAAGCGACTTGCTACTCTTTCTGCTCGCCAATACCACTTTTCATTCACAGGGTAAGCCTTGAGGTTTAGACGATCGAGGATGTCGGTGAAGATATTTCGCTTTGTTTTATCATGACTATCTCCCGTCTCTTGCTTGAAATAAAAGAGCGCAGTACGATCTGTTGCCTTGATTTTATTGAGGTAGTTTAGAAAGTTAATCTGATAGAGCTGATTGCCCAGCCCCTCTCGAAGTAACACGTAGTCTCTATTATCCCAGATCATACACCCGCCATCTAATGAAAGGTCATTAATTTGCTAGCCACCTAATGGGGACATAAGCAAATAGGGCATCCACGTTCCAGCTTGGAAGCATGGATGCCCTACGCCATATCGCCAAATCTACTCAGCTTTATGGTGCAAAGTTAATAAACTAGACCTTGCTCTTCTCGCTCTTCGCGGTGGACTTGCGCTTTGCTTTCGTGGTCTTAGTTTGGGGAGCTTCGCTGCCCTCGGTTACTTTGTCTGCCTTTGTCTTGCTCTTGGCTACTTTGGAGGCAGGCGTTGCGGTGGATGCAGCTACAGTAGATTGAGAGGCTGCGGAGGGTACATTGGGCTTAGCTTCCGCCAGCTGTCCCTCTAGCTCCTTGATGCGTCGCTTCAGGGTCTTCAGCTCCTCACCCTGATTGCTGATGGTCTGCTCGTAGTCGTTGAGGATGGGCAGGTCGATGTCTCGAGGCACGAGTTTATCGACACGGAGCATAAAGTCGCTCAGCACGTTCATATAGTTGTTGAACGCATCGTAGGGCGAGCTGTATGGGCTGAAGCCTCGGCTGCCTTGGTCACTCATATAGAAGAAGTGGTCGGAGCTTTGGAGGCTAAGCCAGTCTTGCAGGAGGCGAGAGTCGTGGATGAGATGCACACGCTCGCACAGCTCACGCAGCTTCTCTATCGCCCCTTGCTGAAGGATGTTGCCCATCCACTCGTGGGTACTCTTCTCTTCGCCCGAGCTGCTGATGGGGTAGCTTACCTTGAGTTCGCCCACAGACTTGCCCTCAACCAATTCGCTTGGCGTGGCGAAGCCCACTGCACCTTGAGCGGCGAGCATTGGCAAGGCACGGAAGAAGTCGAAGATGCCGCTCTCGCTTCGGTGCGCCATACCGAGCGTTTCGTAGTTCATATATAGGACAGTATGCTCCTCTCCATTGGGTAGGGCTTGCACCCTAGAGATGAGCTTATCGGCCGTGATAGGGAAGTCGGGGTGGTCGTACCTGCCGAAGTCCTTGCTGATATACTCCGAGAGGGCTGCATTGCGCAGCAGCAGTTTGCAGTCGGGGTTCGTGGCAGCGTGGTAGAGGTAGTTGGGGCTTTTCCAGCCAAGCACGTGCTTCGCTCCCTCAGTCAGAACGCCCTTTAGCCCCATCTCCCGAAGCATTAGAGCAATATCATCACTATAGATTAGCCCTGTATTGCACAGCACCTTGGAAGGCGCAACGCCAAAGAGGTGGTGCAGCCGCTCCTGCTGGAGGCGAATTTGGTTCTTAAACTCCTTGAAATCGTAGAGCGATGCGAGCGAATGCGCATAGGGCGCAGCCACTAGCTCCACACGCCCTGTGGCGACCAACTCCTGAAAGCTCGTGAAGAGCTGCGGCATATACTCCTCCATCTGCTCGATGGCTAGCCCCGAGATCGAGTAGCTTATCCTAAAGTCGGGGTAGGCACGCAGTAGCTCCAGCATCATTTGATTGGCTGGGAGGTAGCATTCGTGGGCTATCTGCTCGAAGATATCTTGGTTGAGCCTATCGTCCTGGTAGTCGTGGTAGGGGCTACCGATGTCGAAGAAGCGATAACGGCGGAAGCGATAGGGCTGATGTATCTGGAAGCAAAGGCAAATCTTTTTCATACGATTGTCTATTGTCATGTGGTTATCGAACTAGCTTATTATAAATATCACGCACCTTTTGTCCTGCGATGTCCCAAGTCAGGCTGTTTACCTCTCGAAGCCCTTCCTCTTGGAGGTAGCGGTGCATCTCGTCGTAGGTGATGAGGGCGTAGATGGCATCGGCCATAGCCTCCACATCCCAGTAGTCCACCTTGACGGCATAGTCGAGGATCTCGGCACAGCCACTTTGGTAGGAGATGATGGACGGCACTCCGCACTGCATCGCCTCGAGGGGAGAGATGCCGAACGGCTCAGATACCGAGGGCATCACATAGACATCACTAGACTTGAAGACCTCGTACACCTGTCGTCCCTTCATAAAGCCAGTGAAGTGGAACTTGTCGGCAATCTTGTAGCGAGCAACGAGGCGAATCATCTCGTCCATCTTATCGCCATTGCCAGCCATCACAAAGCGCACGCCCTGTGGCTTACGCTCCAGTACCCGAGCTGCTGCTTCGACAAAGTACTCGCAGCCCTTCTGCATCGTGATGCGTCCGAGGAAGGTCACGACCTTATCCTCTAGGGGCGAGAGGCGAGGGATGCTAAGAATCTCAGGCTCAAGGGGTGTTACGGCATTGTGTACCGTGGTTACCTTGGCTGGGTCTTGATGGTACTTCTCGATGACGGTACGCCTCGTTAGGTCGCTCACTGTGATGATGTGGTCGGCGTGGTTCATGCCGTCTATCTCGATGGCATATACTTGCGGATTGACGTTGCCACGGCTGCGATCGAAGTCGGTGGCGTGAACGTGTACGACCAGTGGCTTGCCCGTGACGTGCTTGGCGTGGATGCCAGCAGGGTAGGTAAGCCAGTCGTGCGAATGGATCACATCGTACTCCTCGGCTCGGGCAATGACCCCAGCCACGATGGAATAGTTGTTAATCTCCTCCAGCAGGTTGTCGGGATAGCGACCAGAGAACTCGATACAGCCGAGGTCGTTGGTGTGCCGATAGCCAAAGTCTGCGTAGATGTGGTTGCGCAGGTGGTAGTACAGCTCGGGCGACATCTTACTGCCAAGCCGATCACGCAGGTAGTCGGGCTGCACATCTCGGTACACTACGGGCGTATCGCCAGCCCCGATGATGCGCAGGAAGCTCGTGTCTTCGTCACCATGAGGGCGAGGTATTACGAACGTGATATCCATATCCTCCTGGCTGGCCATGCCCTTGGTTAGTCCATAGCTAGCGGTCCCCAGACCGCCAAGTATATGTGGGGGAAATTCCCACCCAAACATCAAAGCCCTCATACGTATCTAATGATCAAATTATTCTTGTCGTCGTACTTTTTCTTTGCCTTGTCCAGTAAGTAGAGCGAGCGGATGATCTCGCCCACACTCATGGCAAGTGAAATAGCACCCCTAGCTTTGTAGGGAGGGTTGCCATCGAAGAGCTCACTGATTGTGCCTACGCCATGCTCCTGAACTTCTTCCTCCATACCGATGAGCGTTCGCTCGATGAAGGAGTTCGCAGCTCGGCCATAGAGCTTCATGTAGGCCTCGAAGTAGGGTCCTAGAAGCCAGGCCCAGGCCGAGCCGTTATAGTAAGCTAGTTCGCGTTCGTGCTGGGAGCCGCAGCACACAGCGCGGTAGCCCTCGCTTTTGGGGCTGAGGGTGCGTAGCCCCTTGGGGGTGCGTAGCTCTCGGGTCACATACTCCAGCACGCTGCGCTGTACTCTACGAGGCAAAGGTGAGTGAGGTAGCGAGACAGCGAAGATCATGTTGGGGCGTACGCTCCAGTCCCTTGCTCCTTGATGGGTGACGTAGTCGAAGAGGTAGCCATGTTCGTTTACAAAAAGTGCGTTGAAGTTACGTTCCGTCCGCTCGGCAAGAATATCGAGCTCTACGTTCCACTGTCCTGGACAAAGCTCCTTGTAGAAGAGTAGAGCGTTGTACCAAAGAGCATTTAGCTCAACAAGGTAGCCCTCTCGGCGCACCACTGCCATGCCGTTGAGCTTGGCATCCATCCAGCTAATGGGCTGTCCTTTGCTGTAGACATAAAGCAAACCTGTATCCTCAAGGTGTGTATGCTCTGGCGATCCACTCATATAGTAGTCTACCATACGACTAACAAAGGCACCATAGCGATTGCGAGTTTCTTCCAATCCTCTCAGGCGAGCGAACTGCTGTATGCACCATATTGCCCAGAGCCCTACATCGGGGTCTCCGATGTGAGTCATAAGCGAGCTGGTCTGGCGTCCAGCCATATAGTCATCGAGGTCAGGGATGACGGTCTTCATTACCCTATCGTATCGCTCTGGCGCATCGGCATAGATGGAGCAGCCGGGTAGGGCTACGAAAAGGTCTCTGGCGCGCACCCCAAACCAAGGATAACCAGCTAGTAGATAACCGTCTTCCTCGTTGGGGCGGTAGTAGAATTGTTGCGCAGAGCTCAAGAGACAAGAGCGAAAGTCTAGCCGTGGGATACGTATCTTGCGCTCGGCATCGAAGAGACTCTCAATACTCTCAGGATCCAATTCCTGTAGGCCTGCTGTGAAGTAGATGGGTTTGCCGAGCTCGATAGGGCACTCAAAGTAACCAGGCTGATAGAGATCTTCTGTATGTTCATATCCACGCTCACGCTCCTTGCGGTAGAGGATACGCTCATTCCAATAGACATGGTGATGGAACTCCGAGGGGGTCGACGTCTGCATGCAGAGCATCGGATAGCCAGCATAGAGTCGCATCCCGATGCCCTGGCGCAGCTCGTGTACCGTGCCGTCCACGGTATCGTTGCGCCGAGTGAGCATCTTCACATCTCGGAAAGCGAGCAGGGGCAAGAAGCGCAGTAGCGTCTGGCTGTGTGCCTCTAACAGCGTGAATTTAAAGATGACCCGATGCTCGTAATGACAGAGGTAAAACTCCCTGCGCAGCACTACGCCCCCCACGCGATAGGTCGTTGAGGAGGCTACGTCCACATCGTACTCACGGACATACTTATGTCCTAGGGGACTAAACACATCGCCTGGATACTCATGCACCCCCACGTTGAAAGGGACTCCATGCTGTACGATGGAGAAGTCTAGCGAGGATAGTAGGACGTGGTTGTTTGCGCTCAATTCGGGGAGAGGGATCACGAGTGCACCGTGATATTTGCGAGTGTTACAGCCAACGATGCTTGAGCAACAGTAGGCCCCCATGCGGTTTGTGCGGATATATTCTCGCTGGAGTGATTCTTCTAGGTTAGACATCAATCGTCTATCGAACTTAAGATAGCTCATACGCCTTTGGGTATAATAGGGTGATGAGATTCCTGTCACCTCTTGCCTGCACTTAGGTTGAGTGCTTGTGGAGGTTTCAAACAGTGTAATCTCTGTTCTTTGCCCTAAATATAATTGTTTTTCGTGAGAATATAGCCCTCTGGGCGAAAAAATAGGTTCGTTGTTCAAATTAATCGGTTATACCTTCTGCTCGGCACAGGGGCATCTTCATCGCTCAAAACCGACCTTTGCTTTTGGAGAGGATGAGCTCTGTGAGGCAGCATGTGCTTTAGGCTCAGACTGAGACGGCTTAGCAATCAGAAAAATATGCTAAATTTGCC
Organism: Porphyromonadaceae bacterium; assembly: GCA_030528555.1. GTDB lineage: Bacteria > Bacteroidota > Bacteroidia > Bacteroidales > Porphyromonadaceae > Porphyromonas. The sequence goes on from JAUMYQ010000008.1 coordinate 32,079, forward strand.
ACCGCTCTGTATTTGACCCTCACACTATGTGTGCTGCCATGGTGAAGAGCTGAGGGTGGGCTACAGAGACAATCAACATTTCGTAAGTTATAAATGAATAAATATACAAAGTAGTATCACGATGCAAAACAAAGGATTTGTGACTTTCGTCACGGTTAGTTTGGCTCTGATCTGCGCTTTCTACCTGTCGTTTTCGTTTGTGACGAACCATTACGACAAGAAGGCTCAGGCTATGGGAGAGGAGGCTGGTAGAGCCTACCTTGACTCTATGTCCAACGAAAAAGTACTGTTTGGCTACACGCTCAAGCAAGCTCAGGCTCAGCAGATAGGCCTTGGGCTTGACCTCAAGGGGGGGATGAATGTTATTCTCAAGCTCAATGCGGGCGACTTGATTCGTTCATTGGCAGGCAAGCCAGAGGATGAGAGCTTCAATAAGGCCATCGAGCTAGCCAGCAAGAGTACTTCTCAGGCGGACTATATCGATGAATTCGTTGCTCAGTATCGAGCTCTTGAGCCTTCGGCCAATCTTGCCGTACTCTTTGGCTCGGGCGATCTGAGAGATCAGATTAATCCCAACACTAAGGATGCAGAGGTCGTTGCTTTGCTGAAGGAGCGCTATGAGAGTGCTATCGAGGCTTCGTTCAATGTGCTGCGTGCTCGTATTGACCGCTTCGGTGTAGTCGCCCCCAATCTGCAACGGCTAGAGGGACGTGGTCGTATCCTTGTCGAGTTGCCTGGAGTAAAGGACCCTGAGCGTGTCCGCGAGCTACTGCAGCGTAGTGCCAATCTTCAGTTTTGGCGTACTTACACTTTCCAAGAGGTGCAGAGCGATCTCGAGGCAGCCAATGCTCGTCTCAGCCAGATGATGGCCAGCACAGAGGCCAAACTCGATACTGTTGGTCTCGATAGCGCAGCTAAGGCAGAGGCGGTGGCCAAGGTAGAGGCCGAGCAAGCGGCTAGTGGCAATGTTCTCTTCTCTCTTCTGATGCCTGGCGGACGTGGCGGAGCTACTGTTGGGGTGGCCAAAAAGGCCGACATGGACAAGATTGATGAGCTACTTGCCCAAGCTAAGCAGCTAGGAGCTATTCGCGAAGACCTTAGTCTTATGTGGGGCGTGAAGCCTATCACGGATGGAGCTACCCGTAAGCCAACGGATATCTATGAATTGTATGCTATCCGCACGAACCGAAGCATGACGCCCGACCTAGCTGGCGACGCTGTAGTCTCTGCCTCAAGCAATATTCAAAATAACTTCGGGCACAGCGAACCCGTTGTATCGATGACGATGGACACCGAGGGAGCACAAAAGTGGGCTCGTCTTACCAAGGACAATGTTGGGCGTGCTATCGCTGTAGTGCTTGACGGTGTGGTTTACTCTGCGCCTAACGTGAACCAAGAGATTACGGGGGGGAACTCTCAGATCTCTGGTAGCTTCACGGTGGATGAGGCTGGTGACTTGGCTAATGTGTTGAACTCTGGCAAGATGGAGACCTCAGTCGTTATTGAGCAAGAGAACGTGGTCGGGCCAACTCTTGGGCAAGCATCTATCAAGGCCGGAGTTATTTCCTTTGCTATTGCTCTCATTCTGCTCATGATCTATATGTGCCTTGCTTACGGACTTATTCCGGGCATGGTGGCCAATATGGCTCTTATCATCAATAGCTTCTTTACGCTCGGCATCCTAGCTTCGTTTCACGCAGTGCTAACCCTTTCGGGCATCGCAGGTCTCGTCCTTACGCTGGGTATGGCGGTCGATGCCAATGTGCTGATTAACGAGCGCATCAAGGAAGAGCTACGCCGTGGCAAGGATATGACGCGCGCCATTGCTGATGGTTATGGCAATGCCTTCAGTGCTATCTTTGACTCAAATCTGACGACCATTATTACGGGTGTGGTACTATTCTTCTTTGGTACCGGTCCTATTCGTGGGTTTGCTACAACGCTCATTATTGGTCTTGTGGCATCGTTCATCACTGCGGTCTTCCTTACGCGTATGGTCTTTGAGGCGCTAGATAAAGCAGGCAAGCTCAAGAGTGTGACCTATGCTACACCACTTACACGCAGTGTGCTGGTAAATCCCGCTTACGACTTCCTTGGCGCTCGAAAGAAGGGCTACATGCTTCCCATCGTTGTTCTTGTTCTTGGCTTGGTGGCTCTATTTACGGTAGGGCTGAATAATGGTATAGAGTTCTCGGGTGGACGCAACTATGTGGTGAAGTTCGATCAAAAAGTAGATAACGATGCCATCCGTACTGCCCTTGCGCCAGAGCTGGACAACAAGCTTGTACTAACCTCTATCGGTACAGAAGGCGACCAGGTACGTATCTCTACGAACTATAAGGTAGAGGACGATGGTGAGGGAGTAGAGGATGAGATCACAGACAAGCTCTTTACTGGTCTTAAGCCATTCTATGGGTCGGAACCCAGTCGTGATGCTTTCATACATGAGTATGTTGTCAGCTCTCAGAAGGTTAGCCCAAGTATGAGTGACGACATCAAGCGCGGTGCACTCATCGCCGTGACGCTTGCTCTAGCCTTTATGGCTCTTTATATCTTGATTCGCTTCCGTGATGTGGCCTTCTCTCTTGGAGCTCTTGCATCGGTGACGGCTACGACATTGCTCATCATCTCGATTTATGCCCTGCTGTGGAAGGTCCTTCCCTTTACGATGGAGGTGGATCAAAACTTTATCGCAGCCTTGCTGGCGATCATTGGATATGCTATCAATGATGTCGTGATTGTCTTCGACCGTATCCGTGAGGAGATAGGTTTGCATCCCAAGGCGGACCGCAAGGTTATTATCAATCAGGCTCTAAATGCGACATTAGCTCGTACGCTCAATACATCGTTGACAACTTTCCTTGTGATGGCTATTGTTTTCACATTCGGAGGGGCTTCGATGCGTAGCTTCACCTTTGCAATTTTGTTGGGGGTAGTCTTCGGTACATACTGTACGCTCTTTGTGGCTACGCCGATTGCTTACGAAGTAGCTAAGCGCAGAGCTGCTAAGGCGACTAAGTAGTCTTGCAAGACTTTCCATAGCAATGGGGGCACTCCTAGACAGGAGTGCCCCCATTGCATTATCCTCCTAACCAAATCCAAAATGTCCTCAAAAACTGTCCTTTGGCTTCGTCTAAAAAATGCTCGGGAACACTCGAAAAAATGTTCCCGAACTTTTTTCTCGGAGTTCCCGAACTTTTTGGAAAAAGATCGGGAAGTTTTTTTTGAAAGTTCCCGAAGATTTTTCGATATATAGCCGATGTTTCTTATATGGCTTTCTTTCAGTTATTTATGGAGTGTCTGGCGTGAGGCTATGAATCGGGACCTGCGAGTTCTTTGGCGAGATGTGGGCAGGAGCTATTTGGGGAGTATGGAGAGAATAGCTCAACAGATCTTTATTGTTTTTTCGATGTGTTTTTATTTGGAAACAAAACACAAGTGCTAAATTTGTCTTCGGTTAGGAATTTATGAACCTAGAACATGAAGATAAAGGTACTCCAGTTGGGTAAGTTTCACCCTATTAAAGGAGGTGTCGAGAAGGTGATGATGGCTTTCGTGCTCGGGCTATCATCACGAGCTATTAGGTGTGATATGCTCTGCGCTGCAGATGATGATGATATAGGAGAGGCTACACTAAACTCGTACGCTAAGCTTTATAAAACCGAGACGGTGGTCAAAAAGTCGGCAACAATGATCTCGCCAAACATGATCACCAAGCTTCGCAATATATGCCACGATTACGATATCATACATATCCACCATCCCGACCCAATGTCGGCTCTGGCTCTTTTTCTCTCGGGCTACAAGGGTAAGGTGGTGCTGCACTGGCATAGCGACATACTCAAGCAGCAAGTATTATTGCAGCTCTACAAGCCACTACAATCTTGGCTGGTTGGCCGTGCAGACCTTATCCTAGGTACCACTCCAGTCTATGTCAAAGAGTCGCGCTGGCTACGAAAAGCCCAGCCCAAGGTGAGTTATCTACCGATTGGGGTGCGCGAGCGTCAGGCCGAAGATATGCTTATTCATGCGATTCGAAGCCAATATCCAGGCAAGAAGATTATCTACTCCATGGGTCGGCTCGTTGAGTATAAAGGCTATGAGTACCTCATCGAAGCTGCTGAGATCTTGGGGGATGAGTATGTTGTGCTCATCGGTGGCTCGGGCCCTCTCAAGGGGAAGTTGCAGCAACAAGTACGCTCCCTGGGGCTTGAAGAGCGTGTGCATATCCTGGGTTTTATCCCCAAAGAGGTCGAGGCAGCCTATTATGCTGCATGCGATGTCTACTGCCTTAGCTCTACACTCCGAACTGAGGCCTATGCCATTGTACAGGTCGAGGCCATGTCGGTGGGGCGCCCCATCGTGGCTACGAAGATCCCAGGGTCTGGCGTACCTTGGGTCAATCAAGATGGGGTCTCTGGGCTGAATGTAGAGCCCAGAAGTGCCAAAGCCATTGCCGAAGCGGTCAGAAAGCTCTGCTCCAATCCTGCTCTATACAAGAAGTTGAGTTTGGGGGCCAAAGATCGCTACCGAAGGTTCTTTACCCGAGAGGCCATGATCGATGGCTTATTGTCCCATTATCAGGGTTTGTTAGGGTAATTTTCTAACTTTGTGGGCCATTCATCAATAGACATAGACATCAAACATTATAAGGTATGGGACGCGTACTTAAACGCTCAGTTGATTTTCTTCTGGCATTGGTATCTCTGATACTTTTTGCTCCACTCATCCTCATCATTGCCATAGCTATCAAATGGGAAGACCCCAAGGGTAGCGCCATTTACAGCCAGGAGCGTATCGGATATAAGGGAAAACCCTTTACACTTCACAAATTTCGCTCTATGCGCATGGATGCAGAAGGGGCGGGTACTCCCCAGCTTTGCCAGGGAGAGACGGACAATCGTCTTACCAAGGTGGGAGCATTCATTAGAGCACACCACCTAGATGAATTCCCTCAGCTGTGGAACGTCCTCAAGGGAGAGATGTCTTTTGTGGGCCCTCGTCCTGAGCGAGCATTCTATATTGAGCAAATTATGCAGCAGAGACCAGACTACGTGCGTCTGTACGCCCTACGTCCTGGTCTGTTTTCGTATGCTACGCTCTACAATGGCTACACAGACACGATAGAGAAGATGATACGTCGCCTAGACTATGACCTGAAGTACCTCGAGGATTGGTCTATTTGGACGGATGTCAAGATTATCTTCTTAACATCGGTTTCTATTATCTTTGGTAAGAAGTTTTAGACTTATCACATAATCCAAGTATATGCAGATGAAGATCAGTACGTATAAAAAGTTCGCTGTAGGATTGGCTCTCCTAGTTGGGGTAGCGAGCTGTGATTCGCCCAAGCGGTATGCCTATCTACAAAATGTAGAGCTAGCCAAGCAGTACGCTGTAGCGTACGATCAGCAAGCAACCGTGTCGGTTGGCGACCGACTGAGTATAGCAGTGGGGAGTGCCTTTCCCGAGCTTGCAGCGCCATTCAATGGGGGAGGATTTTCATCTGGAGGGATAGGAGCTTTAGGCGGAGGTGGTGTGAGCAACGTCTCCGCTGGTAGCGAGCAGCAAGGGCGAGAGCAGCAAGCTCTTGGCTATCTCGTTGGGGTAGATGGCACGATTAACTTTCCCGTGCTAGGCAAGGTGAGTGTAGCTGGAAAGTCTATTCTTGAGATTCGGACGCTTCTGACCGATCTGATTATCCAAAGCAAGTACGTTACGGACCCTCGAGTAGAGGTGATGCTCTCCAACTATACCATCTACTTGCTGGGGGCTATTGGAAACGAGACTGTAGGGCAGGGATACTCTTCCGAGATGTCTATGTACAATAGATTGTCCTCTCTACAGGGTGGACGGTTGCGTATCTTTGATAAGGAGAGAGTAAATATCTTCGAAGCGTTGTCGATGGCTGGTGATTTGCCTGCCAATGCGCGTATATCTCGAGTGAACGTTATCCGCAATGAGGGAGGCAAATATGTTTCTTATAGACTTGATATGAAGTCTACAAGCATATATGACTCTCCTGGATTCTACCTAAAAAACAACGATATCGTCTACGTAGAGCCTAGCTATCGCAAGACCGAGACTATCGATAGAGCCATACAGCTAACAAGCTACTTCCTCTCCACAATAAGCTCTACAGTAGCGGTGGTAGTCCTTGTCAATAACGCCACAAGAAAATAATAGTATAAGGACGATGAATAAACAACCAAATACGCACGACAATAAGCCCAGTGGACCAGTCGTTGCAGACATCAACTTGATGGATCTGCTCTACTATTTATTGCGATTTTGGCCTTGGTTTTTACTCTCAGTGGCTCTGTGTGTCGGAGCTATGTACTACTATTCGGGTAAGCAGGCCTATACCTACCGAAGTATCGTTACCGTGATCGTGCGAGACCCATCTCAGAGGACTTCTATCGACTTTGATGCCGTGGGTACGCGTCGCTATCGGGTGAACCTTGAGAATGAACGCCTTTATCTACGCTCTAGGACTGTAATAGGCAACGCGATTAAGAAAACAGATGCACACATTAGCTATCAGATTAAGAAGGGGTTGCGCCCTATAGAGCTATATCAGTCTGCCCCTTTTAGAGTGAGTATCACAGATTCTCTCGATATCTATCAAACTTTTTCTGTAAGTTACAAAGATGACAAGACAGTAAGGGTAGAGCATGGCACTTCTTCGACAGATGTGAGGCTGGGAGATACGCTTGAGCTTGATGGTGGGGTCATGGTTTTCTCTGCCAATGAGACCTTTAGTCAGTCGTGGCCAAGTAATCAGATCAAAGTAACAAGACATCCGATCAAGGCTCTTGCGGCTTCCTATCAAGGCCGGCTGGAAATCGATCAAGAGACTCGCTCTACTGTGCTTAACTTGTCTATAACAGATGGTAATAAGTATAGGGCAAGCAAACTGCTCGAAGCCATTGTATTGGCCTACAATGAGGAGACAAGCAGCATTCGTAATCAAATTGCGATCAATACGTCCAACTTCATCAACAAGCGCATCGCAGGTCTTAGCCAAGAGCTTAGTATCGTGGAGGACAATATCGATAGCTTCCAGAGAGCGAACAAATATATTGCTCCTAGCACTATCGCTGGCGATTACGTTGCTCAGGTACAGTCTTCCAGAAGCGAGGTCATCGAGCAAGAGGCTCAGAAGCGTCTTGCTCAGTACTTGCTTACTGCTGTCAAAGACGCAGTTCGGAACAATGGCTTTATCCCTCAAAACATTGGAGTGAATGCTCCTGGGCTAGATGCACAAATCGAGCTTTATAACTCCATCAAACCAGAGAGAGACAAATGGATGCAGACTACCGATGGTATGACAGACCATCCAATGGTGCGGCGATATGTCGATGCGCAGCAAGAGATACGCCAGAGTATCGTACGTACGTTGGACAACTATATATCTACCATCAATATTCGTGTCGCCGAGATCAACCGACAAAACCAACAGGGACTGCAAGAAATGATCAGCATCCCTACTAAGCAACGCGAGTGGCTTGATATCGAGCGTCAGCAACGTATGAAAGAGACCCTCTACACTCAGCTGCTTAGTAAGAGAGAGGAGAATACTCTGGCACAAACGGGCCAGAGCGATAATGCCTACATCATGGATCTGGATACGGGGCCAAGCTCACCGATTAGCCCCAATACAACGAGATCTCTTACCATTGGGGTCGCTCTTGGTCTATTTCTTCCTGCATTCTTCTTGATTTTGCGTCTGCTGACCGATACCAAGATTCGTACACGCAAGGATCTGTTGAGCAAGGTCAATATTCCATTCCTTGGAGATATTCCAGAAGAAAAGACCAACCTCTTCTTCGCTGTCGAGAAACAAGGTTCGGACTCGGTGACGGAAGCTTTTCGTGTGCTGCGTACCAACATGGAGATTATGACCAAGGGCATGGCTCTCAAGCGAGGTGTCAGGATAATGTGCGTCTCTTTTGGTGCTGGTGCAGGAAAGACATTCACAGTGTACAACCTTGCTCGAAGTCTTGTTTTCGCAGGTAAAAGTGTCGTTATTGTGGACCTTGACTTGCGCAAGGGGACACTTAGTAAGCGTCTCGCCCTGACAGGTAAAGGCGTAACTAACTTTCTCTTTGAAGAGGAAGTTAAGCTGGGAGATATCATTCGCCAGGACAAACATTGTAGTGGGCTAGATGTCATACCTATTGGTGCGTCTGCGCCTAATCCCGCTGAGCTCCTTATGGGCGAGCGTCTGGACGAGTTGATGAGAGACCTAAGTGGTCGATATGATTATGTTCTCCTCGATGGTGTGCCATTTGGCATTGTCGCGGATGCAACCATCGTCAATAGAATAGTTGATCTCTCGGTCTTCATAGTTCGCTCGGGTGTCATAGACAGAAGGGCTCTCCCTGAGTTGCAAGGTATCTATGATGAGAGAGTTCTCAACAACCTAGCACTTGTCCTCAACGGGGTCTCGGTCGGTAGTCATGGTTATGGGTACGGTTATGGCTACGGGTACGGTTATGGATATGGCTACGGCAATAAGCCCCAAAAGAGGCGTTTTCTTGACAGATTGCTGAGAAGATAGCTATACTCTAGCGCAGCCCTGCCGATAAACTTGCTCGTAGACATAGGTTTGTCGCTGTGGCTGCGATTTTAGTTTGATATGTATGTCCGAAAGTAGAACTAGAAAAAGTATCATCAACGCGCAGGTCTCTTTGTTTTTTGCCATCGTAGGATTCCTGCTCTCGTTTATATCTCGCCCTATCTTCCTTGATGCTCTCGGAGTGGAGGTTGTCGGTCTTAGAACAACGATAGGAGGGTTCATTTCTATGCTTAGCCTCGCTGAGCTGGGGATTGGCACCGCTGTTGCCGTTACACTCTATAAGCCCTTGAACGAGAGTAATACGAAGGTTATTAATGAGTTGGTTTCTCTTCAGGGGTTTCTTTATCGGATCATTTCGTTCGTAGTTATCCTAGCCGCTATCATATTGCTGTGCTTCTTCCCTAGGATCTTCTCGGATATGGAGAGCCCTCTATGGTACGCTTACGGTATTTATATCCTATTCATTATCCCCGTAATCTTAAGCTATACCATCACATACAAGTCTATAGTTTTGTATGCCGACCAGAAGGGCTACAAGGTCGGTATCGCCACGCATGGGATCAATACGGTAAGGTCCATACTCCAGATATTGGTCTTGCTGTATGGGAGTGGTGACAACCTATTTTTGTATTGGCTACTACTCGAGTTTTCATCTTCGTTAATTGGGATTGTTTGGCTTGAGTTTGTTACACTAAGGGAGTATCCTTGGCTTAAGCTGAACCTTAGGAGAGGGAGGCTGTATATCAAAAAGTATCCTCAGATTCTCAAAGATACGGCTAGAGTTTTCGTTCATCAGTTCGCTGGGGTTGCACTTGGGCAAACGACCCCTATGGTTACATTTGCGTTTGCTAGTCTCACCATTGTCGGCCTCTATGGCAATTATATGGTGATTGTAACCAGTATCAGTGTCGTTATGGGGGCAATTTTCGGAAGTATATCTTCTGGCATCGGGAGCTTAGTTGCAGAGGGAAACAAGAGTAAGAGCCTCCGCTTCTTCTGGGAAATGATATCCTTAAGGTTCTTTATTGGTACTATTGTAGTCTTTGGGATGATAGCTTTCTCTCAGGGGTTCATCATGGTATGGCTTGGCGATGAATTCCTTTTGAGTACACTTACGGTATATTTGATAGTACTCGTAAGCTATTTAGGGTTTACGCGTACTCTAGAGCCATTTCTTACTGCCCATGCCCTATTTCACGACACTTGGGCTCCGCTAACGGAGGCTGGATTGAATATCGGGTTGTCTGTCTTGCTCGGTTATTATTGGGGGCTCGATGGTATCTTAATGGGTGTGGCTATTAGCTTAATCGTCATCGTTCGTCTTTGGAAACCCTACTTCTTGTTTAAGGAGGGATTTAAGGAGCCTACCCTCTCGGGATACTGGAAGCACTATGTCAAATATCCCATCCTTTGCTGGGGGTTGTCTCTTGTGGGCATGTATTTGATAAGTTTGTTAGAGCTTAGATATAAGACCTTTTGGGACTTTATCCGTAATGTTGCCATTATCACTCCGATCTTTTCCGCAGTAGCTTTTGGTGTATTCCTGGCTGTTTCGGAGGGCTTTCGCAACATTACGAAGCGTTTCTGGGCAATTGCTGCCAGGCGTTTTGCTTTTTTACCACAGATAGACTAAAGATATGGACAAACTATTCTATCGTATCGCCGATCATCTCATTTGCCTACACACGCCACAGGCCGAGGTCACTCGAGCAATGCTACCGAATTATACTCCATTTGAGGTAGGCTCCCCTAGGGGTGACCAGAAGGTACTGCTCAATGTCTTTGGTGGTTGTACTTGTTGCGAGGAGACAACGGATGAGCTCCTCGAGGAGGTGCAGGATGTTGCCTACCATTCGCATGTCTATCGAAAGGCTGATGGGGCTATCCGCATCGTTATGCGCTATCAGGGCATTGAGGAGATCGGTTGTTTCTCGGATGACTGGCATACGCTGCATTGTACTAGCCCACTAGATACCCCCAAGGCGCGCTATTTGATAGACCGCTTTACGATGATAGCCTTCAGTATTCTTACTGGTAGGCTAGGCATGCTCAAGGTACATGCTTCGGTAACGGAGCTCGAAGGGCGTGCACTCGTCTTTATGGGCGTCAGCGGTACGGGCAAGAGCACGCACAGTCGCCTGTGGAGGCAATTGGTTCCTGGGGCAACACTATTGAATGATGACGAGCCGATTGTACGCCTCATGCCAGATGGTAGCGTGCGCGTCTATGGATGTCCCTGGAGTGGTAGTACTCCCTGCTATAGGTCGGAGTCGGCAGAGGTTGCAGCCTTCGTACATCTCTATCAAGCCTCCGAGAATAAGCTTACGAAACTATCAGGCAGGGAGGCCTTTTATTCCCTCTACAGCTCTACAGCGTTCATGCTTTCTGATCAGAAGAGCAGGTTCGCTGCGTTCAATATCGTAGCAGATGTTTTGGAGCGAATACCTCTCTATCGTTTAGACTGTCGTCCAGATGAGGAGGCGGTATCCCTTACGCGTTCTTTACTCAAATAGTTCCTATGAGACAGGGTAGAGGAAGGAGAAGGCTCATACAGTTTGACGAGGTGGCAATGCGTCAAGTAAGCCAAGACCTGTCTATGGGCTTTCGGGTAACGATACAGGCCACGGGCTGGAGTATGCTCCCCTTAATTTGGGACAAAAGAGACAAGCTTCATCTAGCCCCCCTCACAGAGGAGAGTATAGCTGTAGGGCGGATTGTACTGGTATGTATCCCCCCTAAGCAGCATATTGTGCACCGTATAGCTGCCATTGATGGCAATAGATTGATACTCCGAGGCGATGGTAACGCTTATCAACAGGAGATCTGTCAGCGTGAGGATGTCCTTGGGGAGTTGGTTGGTATCGAGCGTGCAGGTAAGACATACACGCAGTGCGATAAACTCTGGCAACGCATCGAGCGGTTCTGGCCTAACTCTCCCATACTTAGACGTATACTTTTGGCCCTCTACAAGCGTCTCTACATTACTAAGACCTTTCGGATAACTTCAGCTATCAAGCGTCAACATAAACTTTAGTCAATGAGTCAGAGGGGTAAGAGCCGAGTGCTTTTTGTTTGCTTGGGCAATATTTGTCGTTCTCCTGCTGCTGAAGGAGTGATGCGGACCTATGTAGAGCAGCAGGGCAGGGCGAGTGAACTCGTCATTGACTCGGCTGGCATCTCCGCCCATCATGAAGGAGAGCTAGCAGACGGACGCATGCGTGCCCATGCGCATCGCAGGGGCTATGAGCTGACCTCTCGCAGCCGTCCCATATGCTACGAGGACTTCTTCGATTTCGACTACATTGTGGCGATGGACGAGAGCAACCGCAGCGCGCTCCTTGAGCGTGCCCCAACGGATGAGCTCGCCACTAAGGTAAGTCTCCTGACTGATTGGCATCCGCATGCCCCCATGGACCATGTTCCTGACCCTTATTATGGTGGTTCGGAGGGCTTCGAGCGTGTGCTCGACCTCATCGAGGCGTGTGTGCCATACCTGGCTAACGCCATCTTCGCAGAAGGTGAACAATAGCCTATTTTGGTCTGTTTTGTCACCGAAAGATTGTCACTTATAGCAACAGAGCCTCCGAGGTTTGGTTTACGCCTCGAGGACTATACAATAATAAATAATACAAGCATTAAGATTATGAAACACGAACTAGTGCAGCTGCCATATGCTCCCAACGCTTTGGAGCCAGCCATCAGTGCCGAGACGGTCGCTTTTCACCACGGCAAGCACCTTGCGGGCTATGTGGATAACCTCAATAAGCTCATCGTAGGAACGGAGTTTGAAAACGCTCCCCTGGAGGAGATCGTACGCAAGAGCTCTGGCGCGCTTTTTAACAACGCTGGGCAGACGCTCAACCACAATCTTTACTTCACGCAGTTTGCTCCCAACGCAGGAGGCACGCCTACGGGTAAGTTGCTCGCTGCCATTGAGAAGAAGTGGGGGAGCTTTGCAGCGTTTCAGGAAGAGTTTCTCACGGCTTGCACTACACTCTTCGGCTCTGGTTGGGCCTGGCTTGCCGCTGATGCTGATGGTAACCTGTGTATCACCAAAGAACCTAATGGCAGCAATCCTGTAGTTAGTGGGCTGAAGCCCCTCATGGGTATTGATGTTTGGGAACATGCCTATTACCTGAGCTATCAGAATCGTCGTGCCGACCATGTCAAAGATGTGTGGAACATCATCGACTGGAACGTAGTGGCTGAGCGTTACTAACGACTATTACTTGTTGCGCTTTGTAGCTATCAAGGCGTAACTACCTATCAACGCCCTCGAGATAATTCCTCGAGGGCGTTCTTTTTTGGGGAAAGTCCTCTTGTGATGAGAGAGTGGGATACAAGATCTTCTAAATATTTGATGAGCACGGTCGTAATTAACAGTGTTCCGTAACCGATATACAGAGAAGTCTATCGCACACAAAATAGTCAATGGGCGCAGCGAGCCATAAAATTCGCCTCGCACATCTTGATTATTTTTTCGGGAACTGATATAGGAGAAATCCTGGCTCGCTCAATCTGTCGCCTCGTGTAATGAAGTATACTATCCGAAGCTTTCCACTGTTGTTCGCTGTAACAGTAACCTCGACCCATGTTTTTCTCTCGGCATGCGAAACTTTATCCAGTCGTAGCTGATAACCATATCACCATTGCTGAGGGTGTCAATCGTATCTGCCCCTAAGCTTGTGATGCACTCAGTCTTTTCGTCTGGGAATCGTCCCTGATGCTAATGATGTGCCAGTCTATTATACCATTTATCTGTCCCTAGAATTAGGTATTTTGGACTGAAATAGAGGGGGAGAGCTTGGGAGCGAAGAGGGAGATGTTTTGGAGAAATGGATGTACTTTGCTGTGGTTTTTTAAGTGATTGATTTGTAGCGACTAATGGTATGTCCTCATCGGTTCGAAAAATCTTCGGGAACTTTTGAAAAAATCTTCCCGAACTTTTTCCAAAAAGTTCGGGAACTCCGAGAAAAAAGTTCGGGAACATTTTTTCAAAATACAGGGTTTCTTTCTAACATGCTTGAATTTAATGGATTAGGTGTGCTCGATCTTGGTTGGTAGATTACGCTGATGATGCAAGCCGATTTTGCCGTCTTGCGATGTAATATTAGTTAGGTGAGTGGGGATGCCTTTGGAGTAGCATTTGATAAGGAGGGTGGAGAGATGCGGGGAACAAAGAGCGATGAAAATAGGGCGTTAGGGCTGCTTTTGTGCATATCGGCTAGAGTAAATAAATTTGTGAGGATTATTGTACAGCAAGAATACCATTACTTAGAGACACTTGTATTGGTTACGTGCTGAGGGGGCGCATCGCTCGTAGGGGATGCCTCTCTGGTTTGCTGTCTCACTCTGCCAGATCTGCTCAATCTGCTGATGGTATCGGATCGGAGAAGGTTGTAGATCGAGTATTTTACCCATATAAATGAGTCGCTTGTGGCTGTATCGGTGGGCCTATATTATCACCGACCTGGTCTGTACGCTCGGAGCGTGGACGCTCTTCAACCAGCTGCGCTATCACATAGAGCAGCTAGCTGATCGCTCTGAGAGCTTATGGGCCTATCTCTTATTGCCCAATACACTGCTCTCAACCCTAGGAGTAGTAGTGAGCGCAGTGGTGATATATAGTTTATCGGGATACTACAATAAGCCTTATGCTAAGAGTCGAATGGTCGACTTGGTGGCTAGTCTCTGCTCGGCATTGATACTTTCGCTTGTCATATTTCTCGGCATTGTTAGTGATGACGCGATGCCCTCGACTAGCCTCTATCTGAGGGTTTATCTAGCTCTGATAGCTTGCCTCTTCGTACTGCTGTACATGGGGAGAGCTTGTATGACACTCTATTTGCTCAGGCGCTCTATGAGGGTTGGTCATAAGCGTAGGGTATTGCTTGTTGAGCAGGGGAGTATTGGGCGAGTTGTAGGGGCATGGCTAGAGGGAGAGGGGCGGATGCACCTGGTTGGGCGTGTAGCTCTGCCAGAGGATGCAGAGGGCAGTATCCGTGAGTTTGAACCAGCCATGTGGTCAGCACTCATTGGGCGCATCCATTACTTGGCCAGAGAAGAGCGAGCCGAAGAGCTGGTTATTGCTACTACTAGTTGTGACTTCTCTGTCATTAGTCAGCTGCTCTATGCGCTCTATACGCTTGGACTATCTATCCGCCTTTCGCCTAGATCTATCCCCTATGTTGGGGCTAAGCTGCGTGTCTCTAGTATGCTAGGGGAGCCACTGGTGGAGGTTACGGCCTGCAATATGAGCGAATCTTCGCAAAATATTAAATGGCTTGCCGATAGGGTCCTTTCGTTCGTGGGGTTAATTCTGCTCAGTCCTCTCTTGCTCTACATTGCCTATCGTGTGTGGAGCAGCTCCAAGGGTGGGGTTCTTTACCGACAGGAGCGTGTCGGCTATCGTGGCCGTCCATTTGTTATTTATAAGTTTCGCTCGATGTATCCCGATGCCGAGGCCAAGGGACCTCAGTTAAGTAGGCATGGCGATGAGCGTATCACGCCCTGGGGACGCGTCATGCGGCAGTATCGGCTCGATGAGCTACCGCAGCTATGGAATGTGCTGTGTGGTGACATGTCTCTCGTTGGCCCTCGTCCCGAGCGTGCCTACTATATCGATCAGCTCATGCCCCTTGCTCCACAGCTCTGCCTCTTGCACAACGTGCGCCCAGGCATTACGAGTTGGGCCATGGTGCGCTATGGCTATGCCAGCAGCCTCGAGGAGATGCAGGAGCGTATGGCATATGACTTCCTTTATTATGAAAACATGTCGCTTCGGCTCGATATACTCACTCTATTCTACACGGTACAAACTATAGTTAAAGGTAAGGGCAAATGACGACAGCCAAAGAGCATCTTCGGTATCACCTGGATAAGGTTATTCGATGGAGGGAGCGCAATATTAGTGAGCGGTACTTCATCTTACTGCTGAGTTTGGCCATTGGAGTTACGATGGCTCTGCTCTCAACGTTGCTCAAGTATGTCATCCACCTACTTGAGCATGTACTTACTCAGGGCATTCAGGGACGAAGCTATCTCTACTTGTTGCTCCCTGCTGTGGGTATCCTGCTAAGTGGCATCTTTGTGCGCTACCTACTCAGGGATGACATTAGCCATGGTGTGACGAAGGTACTAAGCTCTATATCCCAGCGTAAGGGGCGTATCAAGCCCCACAATACGTGGTCTTCTCTACTGGCCTCAGCCATTACTATTGGTTTTGGAGGCTCCGTAGGGGCAGAGTCGCCCATCGTGATGACGGGTGCAGCTATTGGGTCTAACTTCGGTCGGGTATTTCGTCTAGAGCACCGAAATCTGATGCTGCTCATTGGTTGCGGTGTGGCAGGTGCTCTTGGAGGTATTTTCAAGGCCCCCATTACGGGGCTGGTCTTCGTCATTGAGGTACTGCTGCTCGACCTTACCATGGCCTCTGTTCTGCCACTCTTGATTAGCTCGGTATCTGCTGCCTCGGTGAGCTATATGTTTTCGGGTGGAGAGAGCTTGTTTCGCTTTACCTTCACTGAGGCGGTTCGGCTAGAGCGCTTCCCAATGATCATTTTGCTTGGGGTCATTTGTGGGTTGATGGCACTGTTCTTCTCCAAGACGATGTTTCGCCTGGAGGGTAAGCTCAAGAGCGTGGATGGCTATCCGCTACGTTATCTTATTTCTGCCCTTATTCTTAGTCTGCTTATCTTCCTATTTCCTCCACTCTATGGAGAGGGATATAGCACTATCAACTTGCTGCTCAGTGGTCAGTACGGCTCGCTGCTTGGTGGTAGTCTTCTGGAGGCCTTCTCGGGGTCGTTCTGGGTCGTCTTTGGCTTCCTTCTCCTAACGGTCCTTCTCAAGGTGTTTGCCTCTGTCTCGACAAACTCAGGCGGTGGCTGTGGAGGGCTATTTGCGCCAACGCTCTTTGTGGGAGCAATCACGGGCTTCCTCTTTGCTTTCATCACTAACTATTTGCCCATGGTGCGGATGTACCTGCCTAGTAAGAACTATGTCCTGCTCGGTATGGCAGGGTTGATGGCAGCCGTGATGCACGCGCCCCTAACAGGGGTCTTTCTCATTGCGGAGCTATCAGGTGGCTATAACCTATTCTTGCCTTTGATGCTTGTTTCTATTACGGCCTTTGCTACAATTCGTATCTTTATGCCGCATAGCATCTATTCTCTACGTTTGGCCGAGCAAGGTAAGCTACTTACTCACCACAAGGATGCCGCAGTCCTTACGCTTATGAATGTGGATCATGTCTTGGAGACCGATTTTCAGGTTGTGCACCCAGAGATGAACCTCGGGGATCTTGTGCGAGTTATCTCCATTAGTCACCGAAATTCGTTCCCTGTTCTTGACCAAGGAGGTGCACTCATTGGTATCGTAGAGCTAGACAATATCCGCAATATCATGTTTCGTCCCGAGCTATATGAGCGATACAGTGTACGGCGTATCATGATAGCCCCAGAGGTCAAGCTTCGTGCCTCAATGCCAATGTTACGCATTATGCAGATTTTTGACGAGTGTAAGGCCTGGAAGCTTCCCGTGGTCGATGATGAGGGCCTGTACCTTGGTTTTATTTCTAAGAGTAAGATATTCAATAGCTACCGCGAGGTGCTCAACGAAACCTTTATTGGAGACTAAGCTCCGAGACAGTAAAGCAGTAATGATGAAGACAGTCAAAGAAAATTTTGGGATAGTTTATATGGCAACGGCAGACTTTGCCCTCCCCTCTCTTGAGGCCCTTATAGAGGGTGGCTACAATGTCCAAGCTGTTGTGACGATGCCTGATAAGCCTGCTGGTCGAGGCATGAAGCTCCAGGCAAGCAACATTAAGAAGTACGCCCAGAGTGTAGGGATTGAGGTTTTGCAGCCCGAGAGGTTGCGTGATGAGGCTTTCGTTGCTCGTCTTAGGGAGCTTGCTCCAGACTTGGGTATTGTGGTAGCTTTCCGAATGCTGCCCGAGGTGGTGTGGAGCCTGCCACGCCTAGGTACAATCAATCTGCATGGCTCTCTGTTGCCAAGATACCGAGGTGCTGCACCCATACATTGGGCTGTGATGAGTGGTGACGAAGTGACGGGGGTGACGACCTTTCAGCTCAAGCATGAGTTAGATATGGGAGATATTCTTCAGCAGGCCGAGCTGATTATACCCTATACAGCTACAACAGGGCAGATCCACGATGAGATGAAGTATTTGGGAGCTCGGGTGCTGTGCCAGACAGTAGATGATATTATGTCTGGGCAGGCCGTGGCACGCCCTCAGACGGCTCTCGATATTGTCCCAAGCGTAGCGCCTAAGCTCACGAAGGAGAATACAAAAATCGATTGGGGACGCCCCACGACCGATCTGTACAACTTCGTGCGTGGTCTTTGTCCCTATCCATCGGCTTGGACGGAGCTGCTTATCCCAGGGCAAGGTAAGGCCGTAGTACTCAAGGTGCATGCCGCGGAGCCTTTGCCTTCTGGGGCTGAGCATAGGGGCTTGCCTACAGGTACGGTGCTCATCACGGGCAAGAATAGCCTTGATGTGGTCTGCTCGGACGGCATCTTGCGGCTCTTGCAAGTTCAGCCAGCAGGCAAGAGGTCCATGTCTGCTGAGGCGTACCTCAATGGTCTTCGCTAGAATTTAAGTATCCATTTAATAACTAATCAGTATGTACTCAATGATCAAACGAATGTTAGTCCTGGGTTGTACCGTCCTTGCTCTGGGCGGAACGGCCAAGGCGGACAAAGGGATGTGGCTCCTCAATGAGCTGTCTCAGGAAAACTTGGAGCAGATGAAGGAACTAGGCTTCCAGCTAACGCCCGACTCGCTCTATAGTCTCAGCAAGCCTAGTGTGGCAAGCTCGGTAGTCATTTTTGGCCGAGGATGTACGGGCGTGACGGTCTCTGGTGAAGGGCTCATCATGACCAACCATCATTGTGGCTTTGATGCCATCCAGAGTCAGTCTTCAGTAGATCACGACTATTTGCGTGATGGCTTTGTATCTCAGACTTTCGCACAAGAACTTCCTATCGAGGGGCTAGAGGTACGCTATCTAAACGCCATCAAGGATGTGACGGCAGATATCCTCACGGCTCTCAATAATCCCAAGGATGAAGCAGACCGCATAGCTCAAATTCAGAAGATTACTGAGGCGATGATCAAGGCTGAGAACAAGAAGCTCAAGAATGCTCAAAAAGAGGTGGTTATTCGCTCCTACTATGCAGGTAACAAGTACTATATGGTTACCTATGATGTGTACAGCGATGTACGACTTGTTTTCGCTCCTCCTAGTTCGGTTGGGAAGTTCGGTGGTGATACGGACAACTGGATGTGGCCACGTCATACGGGTGATTTCGCAGTCTTCCGTGTATATGCAGGTAAGGGCAATAAGCCTGCTCGCTATGCTAAGACGAACGTGCCGATGAAGCCTAAGTATTTTGCGTCTGTATCTGTCCAGGGCTACAAGAAAGGTGACTATGCGATGACCATCGGTTTCCCTGGTTCTACCGAGCGTTACATCCCTTCTTGGGGTATTGAAAACCGTATGGAGAATGAAAATGCTCCCCGTATCGAGGTGCGAGGTATCAAGCAAGGCATCTGGCGTGAGGCGATGGACGTAGACCAAGCTACACGTATCAAATATGCCAGCAAGTATGCCTATAGCTCCAATTATTGGAAGAACTCTATCGGAATGAATCGTGGTATTAAGAACCTCAAGGTGCTGGAGCGTAAGGCTGCAGAGGAAGTCGCTTTCGGTAGCTGGGCCAAGGGGACAGAGTATGAGGGAGTACTTGCAGACCTGGAGGCGGCTTATAAAGGCTATGGTACGGACAATCGTCAGTTTACATACCTTGTGGAGACAATGATCCGTGGTACAGAGATTGTAAGTATTGGCCAAGATGTATTGGCCATTCTTGGTCTGAAGGGTAAGGAGCGCGAGGAGGCCATTGAGGAGCTCAAGGTAACCTATAAAGATTACTTGCCTAGCCTCGATAGCAAGGTGTTGCCAGCAATGCTAGAGCTTGTACGTAAGCACCTGCCCCAGGCCGTGAGTAAGCATATCTTGGGGGATGTGGATACTGTTTTTGGTGGTGATTATAGGGCCTATACCGAGGCACTCTTTGCCCAAACTGTTCTTGTTGATGAGGATAGGTTGATGAAGATACTTGCTCAGAAAGATGCCGAGGAGAAGCTCATGGGTGACCCCGCCCTCTCTCTTGCCGCCAACACGATGTTTGTCTTACAGCAGCTGCATGGCAGTCTGGCGGAGGCTCGTCGGCAGATCGCTCGAGGCAATCGTCTCTATTTCGCTGGCCGTCAAAAGATGGATCCTAAGCGTCCTATGCCTAGCGATGCCAACTTTACGATGCGTCTTAGCTACGGTTCTATCAGTGGTTATAGCCCAAGTGATGCTGTGGAGTACGATTACTTCACCACGCCTCGTGGCATCCTTGAGAAGTACACACCTGGATCTACGGAGTTTGACCTTAAGGGAGACTTCCTTGCTCTCGTACAGAAGGCCGACTGGGGACGTTGGGCAGATAAGAGTGGCAAGATGCACGTGGCTTTCCTCTCCAACAACGACATCACGGGTGGTAACTCGGGTAGCCCTGTCTTCGATAAGAATGGTCGTGTGATCGGTCTTGCCTTCGACGGTAACTGGGAGGCTATGAGTGGAGACATAGAGTTTGAACCAGCCTTACAGCGTACTATTTCTGTGGATATTCGCTATGTTCTCTTCGTCATTGAGCAGTGGGGTAAGTGCTCACGTCTCATTAAGGAGTTAGATTTGCGCTAAGAGGCGAAAAGCTTTGTGATAGCCCGAAAAATATCCCCCAGACTTTTCTAAGTCTTCGGGAGTGTTTTTCAAATGTTCGGGGAAATCGACAACGATTTTCCCGAACATTCTCTTGTCTGACCTCTAAGTTGTCTTTTATCCATGGAATGTACCTTTTGATAAGAGAGACACTCACAGTCTTTGATGATGTGGATTCATCGTAAATTTGCCGTTGCAAACGATAATGAGTATTCGGATGAGATATCGTAGCAGGTTACTTTCAAGATGTTATTTGAAACTGTAGTGTGTGCATTTTGCTACAGTGAGGCATGTATTAGGCGATTATGGTTTATCTTTGTGCCTTGGTCGAGCTAGTCGCTCTCGGTAGAGGACAATAACCCTCTAGGGATAGATGTTTTAACCTATGAGCGAGAGGGGGATCGTGAGCTGAGCCTCGGGAAGCATCGACTGGCTAAATATATAGCATAGTGAACTTAGTAATTGACCAAGGCAATACGGTCTGCAAAATTGCGGTGTTCGATGAGGAGGGGCGGTTAGAGGTCGCACAAACTGTCGAACGCCTCACGACCGACACTGTGAAGGCATGGCTCAAGCGGTACGTCGCCTCGGCTATAATATATAGTAGTGTAGGTCCTTGTGAGGACGATGCGCTTACTTTGCTTCGGACAGAGCGTCCCGACCTTGTGGAGCTCGGTGCCACGACACCTGTGCCACTGAGTCTGGACTACGATAGGCGTACGCTCGGGAGTGATAGGCTTGCCGCTGCTGTTGGTGCCTCGCTGCGCCTAGGAGACAGTGAGCGTGAGGTACTCATCATAGATGCTGGCACGGCCATTACCTATGAGTGGATAGATGCTGAGGGTATCTATCGAGGTGGCAACATTTCTCCGGGGGCATATCTTCGGCTTCGAGGGTTACATCACTTTACGAGCCGCTTACCACTCATTACGGAGTTGAATCCTGAGATAATGGATGTGACTTTTGGTTGTAATACAGAGGAGGCGATGGTGGTGGGCGTGCTCTCTGGGTTAGTGCACGAGGTTGAGGGGTATATTCGCTCTTTGCGAGGACGATCTCCCGAGGCTTTAGTCCTGCTTACTGGTGGAGACGCTGAGCTTATAGTCTCTCGGGTGCGTGAGCCTTTGGTGCTTGCACCCGATTTGGTCCTTGAGGGACTAAACTACATATTAGAATACAATAAAGACTATGTTGCATCGAATAATATGGGCTGCCCGAGGTAGCTATCACTCTATCCTTGTGGGGTTGTTCCTTATCCTTTGGGCTGGAGTTGCAGGAGCACAGAGCAATGACAATCGCTCGCCCTACAGTCGTTTTGGTTACGGTACGCTCAGGCCTCAAACAATGGCAGCCTCTCGAGGGATGGGTAATATCGGCATCGGATTGAGGGATGGTTTGATTACTAGCCCCGCTAACCCTGCCTCTTATACGGCGGTAGATTCGCTTACTTTCCTTATGGATGTGGGGGTGTCGCTCTCTGGCTCTCGACTTAGCGATGGGGTTCTTAGCGATATGAGGCTTTTGGGTAATCTCGATTATCTGACGATGCTCTTCCCCTTGGGACAACGTTTGGCGATGAGTGCTGGGGTGATGCCTTTTTCTTCTACAGGCTATAGCTTTGGTAGTTATGCGCCACTGATGGGTGACACCAATGAACAGCAGTCACAACGCATATACTCGGGGCAGGGGCACTACAATGTCTTGTACCTTGGCCTCGGTGCTCGCCCTTTGGCTAATCTGTCCGTCGGTGTCAATGGAGGCTTTGCCTTCGGGCATGCTACACATGAGTGGCAGATTAAGTACGCCAACGAAACAGCTTTCAATAGTATTAAGAGGGAACGTCTTGGGCTCAAGGGCTTCAAAGCGGACTTTGGCGTGCAATATCAGCTGAGGTTAGATACGTTAGGTAGTCGTTCGCTTGTACTTGGTGCTGTTGCTAGCCCTGGTATTAAGCTTCAGTCGGAGTACATTCGGAGCCATTATAGGGTAACGAAAGGCTCAAGCGAAGTGGTAGATAGCGATACGACCAAGTTGAGTGGGGCTTACACGCTACCATTGAGTTTTGCGTTTGGCGTTAGTTATAGGATAAAGAACAAGCTTCTTGTTGGGGCTGATGTACGTCGTACCCTTTGGGAGCAAGCGAGCCTACCTGATTCAAAGGCTCAGCTTTCGGACCAATGGTTGGTAAGTGCTGGGATGGAATGGCAGCCCAACTATCGGGCCCGTTCTATATTTGCACGCTCTAGATACCGCTTTGGGTTGACAGGTGCTAATTCTTACCTTGCAGTGCCAGTGGGGGAGCAGTATGTAGGATACTATGAACTCGGAGCTACTGGTGGCGTGGGCTTGCCTCTTGTGGATAGACGCTCGATGCTTAATCTTGCCTTGAGTTATAAGATGTTGATGCCCAAGATCTCTGGGATGGTTAGGGAGCAGTATTTGGAGCTTACATTGGGGCTGACCTTCAACGAAGGCTGGTTCAGAAAGGCAAGAGTACACTAGCTAATCTAAAAACAAGTTGTATATTAGCGTTAAGGAAATACGGGGTTTTATTAAATAGTTGAGACAGATGAAACTGAAAAAAAAGTTCGTGGCGGCAATGATCGCCTTGTTTGCTTCGTCATCGATGGCGCAGACTGGTGTAGCCTCTGGTACGCCTTTCGGTCTAGGTCAGGATAGTATCCGTTGCCGTCAAAACCTTAGCCTTTTTAGTGGCTTTGCTAAGACGGGGAGTTTTCAAGATGCTTATGAACCATGGGTCAAGGCGTATGCCGAATGTCCAGGGTCTAGTAAGAACATATATGTGTATGGAGTGCGCATCCTTAAGTGGAAGCTCGGGCAAGAAAAGGAAACCAAGAAGCGTGCTGCTCTGCTCTCGGAGCTGATGAAGCTCTATGATAACCGTGCGAAGTATTTTGGTGATGATGCCAGATATGGAACGGATGTTATCATGGCCAATAAGATTACAGATTACCTCGCTCTCGCTGGTGAGGGGGTGAGCTATGTAGATGCCTATAGTTGGGCTAAGTCTGTTGTAGATAGCCAGGAGGCGAATACTACTCCTCAGCTTCTCTACTACTATGTCTACACCTCTCGGGCTGTAGCACAGAAGGATGAGAGTAAGCACGAGGTATATATAAATGATTATCTTCGGGCTTCAGAGTTGATGGATAAGCAACTTGAGGTCGCTGGTGATGATGAGGAGCTGAAGAAGAAGGTTGAGTCCTTTAAGCAGCCGATGGATAGTGACTTTGCTTCTAGCGGTCTGGCTGGCTGTGATATTCTAGAGAAGATCTATACAACGGATAAGGTAAATGCAGCTAAGACGGACAAGGCGTTCTTACAGCGTACCTGTCAGCTCTTCCTTGGTGCAGGATGTGATGCCCCTGCCTATTTCCTTGCTAGTCGTCATCTCTTCGATTTAGAGCCTTCGGCAGGTGCAGCTATGGGATTGGCTGGTA
This sequence comes from Porphyromonadaceae bacterium, assembly GCA_030528555.1. GTDB lineage: Bacteria > Bacteroidota > Bacteroidia > Bacteroidales > Porphyromonadaceae > Porphyromonas. The sequence continues at coordinate 55,919 of JAUMYQ010000008.1, forward strand.
AGGCTATTAAGGATAAGAACTACAGCGAGGCGAATACCTACCTCCAGCAGGCTATCAAGCTCTCTGATAAAACGAGCGATAAGGTTAAGTGCTATGAGCTCCTTGCGGATTTGGCGATGATGCAGGGCAACTATGGTGCTGCACGTTCGCACAGTAACAGTGCTCTTGCTCTTAATCCTAAGAGTGGCAAGTCGCTCATTAAGATTGCTACAATGCTCGGCAGCTCGGCAGACAACATCTTTCCTGGAGACAAGATCAAGCAGCGTGCTGTTTACTTCCTTGTCATTGACAAGCTGCGTGCTGCAGCTGCTGCAGACCCAAGCGTTTCTGGCGAAGCCAACCGCTTGGTAAGTCGCTACACTTCGCTATTGCCTTCTCCTCAGGATATCTTCATGCATCCTGAGCTTAGCTCGGGACAGAGCTTCAATGTGCCAGGTTATGGCACGACTACCATTCGATAGATGGATGCAATGGGAGAGGAGGGTTCCAATAGTTTTTTAAGAGAAGCTTTCTCGAGTAGCAGGCTCCAGAGTACTCCTAGAGGGGTACTCTGGGGCTTTTTTGCGTTGTTTGCCCCATATGGGGCGATTGTTTTTATTTGCTTTTCCTTCCTGTCTGCCTTGAGTTTCCTTTCTTGTCAAAAGAAGAAAGTGGATACAGCCTCCTTAGGGCTGAATATAGACTCTAGTTATATGATGCGTACCGAGGGGATCGATATGCTCGTGTCGGATTCGGGAGTAACCAAATACCGTCTACTCAGCCCAATGTGGCTTATTTATGACAACAAGGATAAGCAAGAATGGCTTTTCCCTCTAGGGCTAAAACTTGAGGGATATGATACGGTGCGTCCTAGCGAAGTGCTTATCGTTGCCGATACGGCTCGCTACTTGCCTCAGCGGGAGGAGTGGGAGCTCTGGGGTAATGTGCGCATTCGTGGACCTCGTGGTGAGCGGCTCTACACGCCACGCCTCTTTTGGCTCAAGGCTGAGCGGCGTATGTACTCGGACGATACTACATACTTTCGTACAGAGGGGCGCGAGTTGCATGGAGATCGGTTTAATGCCAGGGATGACCTGAGCAGCTACTCGATATACAACAACCGAGGTTCGGTGGAGTATGAGGAGGAGGGCTAGAGTAAACCAAAGCGATGTGTCAAGACTACTGTTAATATGATCTATATATACCTTGTTGTTAGCTTGATATTTTCGGGCATATTTTCGGGTGTGGAGATAGCTTTCCTCTCGGCCGATAAGCTCCGTTTGGAGTTAGACCGCAGTAAGTCCGACCTAACGGCTAAGATTTTGGGGGTTTTCTATCGGCGTCCTGACCGCTTTATTACCACAATGCTTCTCGGTAATAATGTAGCCCTCGTTATTTATGGGTTGCTGGTGGCGCGTTTGCTTGAGCCGGTGTTGACCTTTTTCTTGTACAATGATATCCTAGTTCTCATCGTCCAGTCCATTATTGGCACGGCGCTTATCCTATTTGCTGGAGAATTTATCCCGAAGGTTAGCTTCAGGATAAACCCCAACCTCGCTTTGCGTATCCTTGCGTTGCCCATGTGGATTGTCTATGTATTGCTATATCCATTTGTCTTTCTCATCACGTTAGTCTCTCGGGGGATACTGTGGCTCTTGGGGTATCGTAAGGATGTAGTGGGGGTCGCTCCAAGTTTGAGTATTGTAGATTTGGAGCATTATCTGGAGATGAACCAAGGACCTTCGGGCGATAAGACTTTAGAGAGTGAAGTCAAGTTCATTCAGAATGCGATTACTTTTCCTACGCTCCAGGTGCGAGACTGCATGATACCACGCAACGAGATAGTTGGGGTCGAATATAATACACCGATGTCCACGCTGGAAGAGCTATTTGTCCGTACAGGCTTCTCCAAAATCATTGTATATCGGGAGAATATAGACGAGGTGATTGGCTATATTCACTCCAGCGAGATGTTCAAAACCGAGCAGTGGCAGGACCGCATCGTACCTGCAGTCTTTGTCCCGGGGAGTATGTTTGCTAGTAAGCTGATGCGTCAGCTCATGCAGCGCAAGAAGAGTATTGCCATTGTCATTGATGAGCTAGGGGGAACGGCAGGTATGGTGACATTAGAGGATGTGGTGGAAGAGATCTTTGGTGATATTGAGGATGAGCACGACCAACAAAAGCGTGTTGCCAAGCAGCTGGACGAACGGACTTATGTCCTAAGTGGGCGCATGGAGATTGATGATATCAATGAGCGGTTCGGTTTGCAGTTGCCTGAAGATGAAGATTTTATGACGGTTGCAGGCTTTATCCTTCACCATCGTCCGAGCATTCCACGCCAGGGTGAGACACTTCAGATTGATAATCTTAGTTTCGAAATATTGCGTTCGACATCGACCAAAATAGTACTAGTAAAACTCACTCTTTTATCTGAGGGTTAGTAATTGTTTGATGAAGAGTGTTTTGTTGCTCCCTTGAGGGCATCTAGGAATTCTTCTTAGGCTGTCTAAAATACTGCTCGGGAGTTCGTCAAAAAATCTTCGGGAACTTTCAAAAAAAACTTCCCGAACTTTTTCCAAAAAGTTCGGGAACTCCGAGAAAAAAGTTCGGGAACATTTTTTCGAGTGTTCCCGAGCATTTTTTTTGCGTGTTGGGTTCGTTGATTTTTCCCATTTATAGGGAGGTCTACTGAAATTCGGAGAGGTACTCAGGGGAGATGGATGTGCCAGACTATTCTGGATATTTATTGGTTACGAATGTTCGTGTCGAGGTTGATGGTTTCTTGGCCGAATTGACGTAGGGCTTGCCACATCTCCTCTAGGTTAAGGCTATGTATATTCGCCTGATAATGTTACCTTTGTGTATAGATATAGAGGGATGCTGATAGCCTGATAAAGCCAGGCAGGGTAAGTGTCTCAAGAGATTGACCTCATAATAACGATTAAATGCTATGATACTAGAAACAAGCTGGGAAGTGTGCAATAAAATGGGCGGTATCTATACCGTTCTCTCCTCTCGAGCCCGGGCGATGACCGAGGCACACAAGGATGAGGTCGTTTTCGTTGGTCCACTCCTTACTGGCGAGGGAGAGGCTATGCCTCAAGACTTCCTCTCCGCTCCCCCAACGAAGGCAGTGGAGCAGTGGTTCAATAAACTTGATGGTAGCCTCGAGGGAATGCGCCTTGTTGTTGGGCGATGGAACGTGCCTGGCAAGCCCTCGGTAGTCCTCGTGGATTTTACTCCTATGTGGGAGCAGAAGGGCGATATCTATTTCGCAATGTGGCAGGCCTATGGACTTCAGAGCGATAAGGGATATGGAGACTATGACGAGGCAAGCCTCTTTGCCGTGGCTGCAAGTAAGGTGATGATGAGCCTTGTCCAGACCCTCCCCAAGAGGACTAAGCACATCGCTATCTTCAACGAATGGCAGACCGCTATGGGATTGCTCCATGCGAAACTCACCGTGCCCACGCTCCGCACGCTCTTCATTACCCATGCTACAACCGTAGGGCGCAGCATCGCAGGCAATGGCAAAGAGCTGTATGCCTACATGGCACACTACGATGGAGACCAGATGGCTGCCGAGCTTAACGTAGAGGCCAAGCATGCGGTTGAGAAGCTCGCAGCCCATAGAGCGGATTGCTTCGCTACGGTGAGTAAGCTTACGGCTCGGGAGTGTGCGCAACTCATTGGACGAGAGCCAGTAGTATTGCCTAATGGTTTCGAGGGAGACTTCGTTCCCAAAGACAAGAAGTACACCACGGTGAGGAGCAAAGCGCGTAAGGCACTCGCTAGTGTAGCGGCAAGGCTAACGGGGCAACCCATTACGGAGAGGGATTGCTTTGTCTCTTTGGGTGGACGTTATGAGTACCGCAATAAGGGGATCGACCTTTTTGTCGAGGCTGTAGCTCGTCTGCGCCAGAGCTATCAGGGCAAGCGTAAGGTAGTGGCCTTCCTACTCGTACCTGGATGGGTGGCAGAACCGAGAGCGGATCTCAAGTATTTGCTGAGCAATCCCAGCGAAGAGAACAGTGGCCCGATGCAGCACCCTACGCTGACGCATTGGCTGCATAATCATGATACGGATGCGGCCATGAGCCATTTCCGCCACCTGGGTTTGACCTCGGTGGATGAGCGTGTCAATATTATCTTCGTTCCCTGCTATTTACATGGGGCGGATGGTATATTTAACCTAAGCTACTATGATCTTCTCGCAGGGATGGACCTCACTGTCTACCCTAGCTACTACGAGCCATGGGGCTATACGCCTCTTGAGAGTGTTGCCTTTGGGGTGCCAACGGTGACGACTGGTTTTGCTGGCTTCGGGTTGTGGGCTCAGGAGGAGCTAGAGAGCAATGCGCTTTTCCTTCAGTCGGGTCTGCCAGTGCGTCTCATCGAGCGTACCGACCACAACGCGTATGAGGTAATAGAGCAGTTGTCTGCTCATATAGTAGCCATTGCTGCACTTAAGCCTGCCGAGGCTCGAGCAGCACGAGAGGAAGCATTTAGACTAGCCGAGCTGGCCGAGTGGAGGCACTTCTACAAGTATTACTTGGCGGCTTATAAGGGTATCAAATAGAATTAGGGGTATGAGGAAAGTTATCCTGCTAGCTATCGGAGTATTCTTAGCATTTTGGGGTGAGATTTATGCACAGTGGACTGTGGATAAGCCTGCTCGCTCGGAGGAACAAACGTTTAGGGTGGCGGACCGTCTGCGGTCTGCCTCCTCTTCTTTGGGAGTATATGTCCTACCTTCGTTGGAGCAGAGCTCTAGTGAGCTCCGTAGCCTCCAGGAGGCGCGTGAGAGAGAGTTCCGTACACTAACTTATGCACTGCCCAGAGTACTCACGCCTGAGGTTATGAACTACGGGCAGTGGCTTGAGGGGGAGCGTGGCGATTTCGTTTGGCGCTTGAGTATTACTAGCCCCGATGCTCTAGGGCTTGCCTTGCGTCTGGAGCAGTATCGTTTGCCACGAGGGGCGGCACTCTATGCTTACGGATCGGCAGGCGGGCGCATTGGTGCGCTCACAGAGTTGCACAACAGCCCTGTGGGTATTCTGATGCTTGCCCCTCTCTCAGGGGAGACCATTACTCTGGAGTACGAACCGCCTAGGGGATATACTCCTGGTGTGGGTGAGGCTCCTCCCTTTGTTGTAGCTTCATTGGACCATGATTTCGTAGGGCTAAGGCAACAGCTTCCTCGTCGTAAGGGAAAAGCAAAAGAGGGCGAGCCACTCTTCGATGCGATTATGAGTCTCGAGAGCATGAGCTGTGCGCCTAATGTGGTGGCTAGGCCAGAATGTAGGCTGGCAGCTCGTTCGGTCGTTATCCTGGCCGTTGGGGGCTCGATGGGCAGTGGTGCGCTCATCAATACGCCTCGCTCCGATGGCAAGGCCTATATTCTGACGGCAGCGCACAATATCAATAGTCTCTACGAGGTGACGGATATGGAGACGATTAAGGCAATGGTGCGCTCGGCCGTCATTTTCTTCGGTTTCGAGAGCCCCAGTCTCGAGGGTAATATTCGCGCCACCGAGGAGCAGTCTCTTAGCGGTGCCGAGCTGGTGGCTTACGACCCCGAGGCGGATATGGCTCTACTGGAGATTACTGGCTTGCAACCCTCACCTCAGGGCATCCCCTCAATTCCTGCCGAGTACAACGCTTACTTCTCGGGTTGGACGCTCAGCCCTACGCCTGCTGCTCCTTACTATGGGGTGCATCATCCAGGTATCCTGACCAAGCGCTATAGTCAAGCGGAAGATACGAACCTCAATATCGTGGACTTCTCCGCGGCCTCTAGGGGGTTACATTGGCATCAAAAGCATTGGCATCTGAAGCGATGGGCAGTGGGCTCGACTGCTCGAGGCTCGTCTGGTTCGCCACTTTTCGACCGCGAGGGGCGCATCATAGGGGCTCTGACGGCAGGCTTCTCCTATTGCCCCATCACGCACTCAGGTAGGCAGCCAGAGGATGACTACTACTATGCTGTACATCGAGCTTGGCGAGGGGCAACGCCCTTGGCGAGCCTTGCGAGCGTTCTCGATCCCGATGGCACAGGGGTGACCGAGTGCCCTGGTTATGATCCCCATAAGGCAGAGGCTCTCTATCGTCTGAGTGACCTGTATGCTGCAGACCGTGGTGCGGACTTGGCTACTATTTCGCCTGATGCGGAGGGGGTTGGTCGCCTCATTGTCATTGATGGTTCGGCTCGTTCGCTCGGGGCTTACTTGATTTTTAGAGGTAATGAAGCCATTGATAGAGCGTTTCCTCAGCTTCTCCTGGAGCTAACTCCCTATGATCGGCAGACGAAGCAACTAGGGCAGCCGATCTGGAGGCAGGAGGTTTCGTCAGCTCGCTATCAGTTTTACCGTCCATTCAAGGACGAGCATGGCGATCTTCACTTCGATAAGTGGAAGCATGAGACGGATACTCGGACCCTCTCTCAGGACACTATCGAGCTATTTATTCCCGTTGCTGAGCTTGCCTCCTCCTTACTCTCTCATGGCGAGTATCTGCTTACCTTGCGCAGCAAGCAGGGAGGTGGTCTCGGACTTCCATTGCTCCAGCGAAGAGATCTGCGCCGCACCTCTCCCGATGCCAATATGTGGTACTATTCGGGGGGGGGGTGGAAGCCTGGCCCTAAGGAACAACCAGCTCAGCTGTGGCTCGACCTGCTCGTTCGCTCCACTAGTCGCCAAAGAGGTAAGGCTCTGCCTCTTAATGAGGTTACGGAGGTGGAGACCTACTACCACGGCAACGAGCTCATCGTAAGTCTCCCTAGTGGAGCAGAGCGAGGGCAGGTACGTATCTATAGCGAGGATGGTAAGCTGATGCGTCGTCACGATCTTAGCGAGGGTGAAAACAAATTGTCGCTTTATCTTCCAGCCACGGCCATGTATGTGGCCAAGATAGAGAGTAGTAAGGGAGGGCGAGTGCTCAAATTTTTGGTTAGGTAATGCTGTACTTGGCAAGTAAATTCTTCGGCCGATACATCTTTGGCTTTCTTGTCTTCGGCTCTATGTTCGGCGGTTGGGGAGCTTGCTCCTCCGACAAACTCCCATCCCTTAGCCTGGATGTGGAGCAAGCTGATAGTACCGACACGGTGCTCTATGTGATTTATGAAGGGCTCGATAGTGTTTGGCTCGATAGTTTCCCGCTCCCCTTTGATAGGCCGATAGAGCTACGTCCCGATACATCTCGGTTGCGCTCGGTTTGGGTTGCCCATAATGACTATCTCAGTATTCATCGTTACGAGCTGTTTGGGAGGCAATGGGTTAGCCATCTCTTGTCCTCTCGTTCTCTCCCTCCCGATAGTCTCGATACCGTTGGTGTCTATCACCTCGCTGGTATCGATGCTGAGGGCAAATATCGAGATATGCATGAGCTGTTGGGTGAGAAAGGGCGTGTGGCTCTTGTCTTTAGCTCGCTTGACATGAAGACGCACAGCCGCAGTGAGCGTGATAGTCTTGTGGGGCATTTCCCTAAAGATAGCCTACAGATCGTTTATATGATGCTTACGCCCTCTGATAGTGCCGCCCTTGGGCGACTAAGGCGAGATAGCCTAAGCAATAAAGCCATCGTGACCTACTCCGATACTCTCGGGCTAGTGAGTCGCATGCGACTCATCTATGGTATCGGCCGGGTGGCAGCACCAAGAATATTCATCGTGGATAGTGTGGGGGCGGTAAAGGCCTATCCAGCTCTTTCGCCCAGTAAATGAACCAGCCTTAGTTCCAAATAAATACCCAATGCTTGTCAAGACCTATGCTGCTGCTCTGCAGAGCATCAATGCTCGGACCGTAACGATCGAGGTAAACTGTACGCCAGGCTCCTACTTTCAGCTCGTGGGGCTGCCCGATGCAGCCATTAAAGAGAGCCAAGATCGCATTATCTCGGCCATTGAGTGTAGTGGTTACTGCTTCCCCGGACGTAGACTGGTTATCAATATGAGCCCTGCCGACCTGCGTAAGGAGGGAGCTTCGTACGACCTCCCCTTGGCTATTGGTATTCTGGCTGCCGACGGTCAAATCCCTTCCGAGAGGCTTGAGCAGCTGATGATTATGGGTGAGCTCTCACTCGATGGCTCATTGCGTCCTATTCGAGGTGCGCTCCCCATCGCTATTCAGGCTCGGGCAGAAGGTTATGAGGGATTGATCCTTCCGATGGAGAATGCTCGCGAGGGGGCGGTGGTTAGTAAGCTCAAGGTCTATGGAGCAAGGACGCTTCGGGAGGTCATAGACAAGCTCTCGGGTTTGGGAGATATCGAGCCGACAGAGGTAGATACGCACCGAGAGTTTTATGAGCAGCAGGTGAGCTATCCTTATGACTTTTCTGAGGTTAAGGGACAGGAGCACGTCAAGCGCGCTCTAGAGGTTGCTGCTGCAGGCGGACATAATATCCTAATGGTGGGAGCCCCAGGCAGTGGCAAGTCTATGATGGCTAAGAGATTGCCCAGCATTCTACCTCCCTTTACACTGAGCGAAGCACTCGAGACAACGAAAGTCTACTCTGTAGCAGGTAAGCTTAGCAAAGATGTTACGCTGATGACAGCTCGGCCCTTTCGTTCGCCACATCACTCTATCTCGCCTGTAGCTCTCGTTGGTGGGGGCAGCAACCCTCAGCCAGGTGAGATTAGCTTGGCACACAATGGCGTCCTGTTTTTAGATGAGCTGCCAGAGTTTAGTCGCAATGTTCTTGAGGTGATGCGTCAGCCACTTGAGGAGCGGCTAGTAACGGTAGCTCGGGCGAGGTTCTCGGTAGATTATCCTGCCAGTTTTATGCTTGTTGCTGCTATGAACCCCTGTCCGTGTGGCTACTATAACCATCCTACACGCTTATGCGAATGCACTCCTCAGCAGGTGCAGCGATATTTGGGGAAGGTGTCTGGTCCACTTCTCGATCGTATCGATCTGCAAATAGAGATAGCACCAGTACCATTCGACAAGCTCTCTGGTTCAACTTCAGGGGAACCCAGCCGAGACATCTGTCAGAGGGTTTTGAGAGCCAGAGAAATTCAAAATGCTCGTTTCGCCAGCGATTCCGATGTACATTGCAATGCACAGATGACGCCTCGGCTCATGCAGCGATATGCCCAGCCTGACGAGGCAGGGTTAGCACGACTTCGAGTGGCTATGGAGCGGTTTAATCTTTCAGCTCGTGCCTATGACCGTATCCTCAAGGTAGCTCGTACCATTGCCGACCTTGCGGGTGAGGAGCGTATCGAGATGCCCCATATTGCCGAGGCTATTCAGTATCGTAGTCTCGATCGTGAGACCTGGGGCACGCAGCCTACCAAGCGTTAGAGGGATAGATGGCTAAATAGTGCGAAGGTAGCGAGCCTACTACCCGCTACCTTCGTTGGGTTAAGGGAGAGAGCTCTAAAGATGTACGTTTTCTGTCGGTAGGTCAAAGGGCTGTCTCACAATCTTCATTTGCTGGAGGAGATACAATTTCTAGCCTTAGGGGCACAAATTATGCCATTGCTTCTAGCTTACGTATGTCCTAATAGGGCTTCGTGGACTGGGTCATCATATACCTCTCCCTCAAATAGAGCTAGATAGGGCTCGGTGAATGAGCTCGATTTTGGTGCGATCTCTGTACGGTTTGGGCCATCTCTCCACCTCTTTGAGTAGAGGGAGCTACAGAAAGCTATTATCTTTGTAGATAGCTAGTGTTTAGCTTTGATTTGGAGTAATGGATGGAGGCGACATCGGGCCTGACCTTGGGGATAGAAGTTTACTTAGCTTAGTCGCCTACCCTACATGTCGCTTTTATCTACAAGATTTACCTGCTATGAACTTACAACAGCTTGAGTATATAGTTGCCCTAGAGCGGCACAAACATTTTGGCAAGGCGGCTGAGTACGCTGGAGTGTCGCAGCCAACTCTAAGCACAATGGTGCAGAAATTGGAGGAGGAGCTGGGAGTAAAACTCTTCGATAGGACACACCAGCCCATTCTCCCCACAGACATTGGGTGCAAGGTGTTGGCGCAGGCACATACTGTCCTCAGACAGGCTGCCATCCTTATGGAGATTGTGCAGAACGAAGAGGATGGCCTTTCAGGAAGCATTACGCTAGGTATCCTCCCTACGATAGCCCCCTATCTGTTGCCTCGGCTTGTACCTGTGCTGCATCGTGAGTTGCCAGAGCTGCACGTTAATTTCGTTGAGAAGCTGACGAGCGAATGTCTTGCTGACTTAGAGAGTGGACAGATGGACTTGGCTGTCCTCGCCACGCTGCCCGAGGGCTCCTCGCGTCTTGAGGCAACCCCTCTCTTCTATGAAGAGTTTTTTGGTTACGTGTCGCGCCAAGAGCCACTGTTTGCACAGAACTTTATTCGCAGCACAGAGGTCGACCCTTCAAGGCTTTGGCTTCTAGATGAGGGCCACTGCTTCAGAGATCAGTTGAGTCGCTTCTGCCAGCTCCGACGAAGCCTTAACCCACAGCATCAGTACCGACGAGGTAGTCTTAGTACTTTCATGAATATGATAGAGGGTGGGAGTGGAATGACTTTCATCCCTGAGTTGTGTGTGCGTATGCTTGGTCCAGAGCGAGAGGTGCATGTGCGCCCTTTCGCCATACCACGCCCAACGAGGTTGGTCAATCTGACCAGGAGGGAGGACTTTGGTCGACGTCGGCTCTATGAACGTCTGGTGGACTGCTTGCGTCTCGCAGTCCCTGAGGAAATGCTTCAGCTACGCCCAGGGCAGAGTCTGATCTAGGGGTTCTAATCTCTGACTATCTCACAGTTCCGTTGTGGGAGTAGATGTGGGTAGTTCGATAGCCTCACAGCTTGCTTTTGTAAGCAAGCTGTGAGGCTATAATATGTGGTCTCTAGAGAAGCTTGAGGGCTTGCTTGATGATGGTCTCTACCGTGGCTGTAGCTCCAAGATCACTAAGGAGTTTGTGTACTACCTTGATGGTCGTACTCTCTGGATAGCCGAGCATCTTGAGCGCACTGATGGCTTCGTCTTCAGTTTGGCTTGTACTTGCCCCTTTGGCTATGAGGCTTGGCGATAGGGTAGCGTCTTCTTCGTCTATCGTGAGCTTGCCCTTGAGCTCAAGAATGATGCGTTGAGCTGTCTTGAGCCCAATTCCCTTGACGGCTTTGAGGGCATCCGTTTGTCCAAGGGTGATGATGGTGTTTAGCTCACGAGGGGCATAGGAGCTGAGGATGACGCGAGCAGTGTTTGGCCCGATGCCCGAAACACTTGTGAGTAGTAAGAAGAGCTGTCTCTCTTGATCTGTGGCAAAGCCGTAGAGGAGGTGCGCATCCTCTCGGATAATCTGCGCTGTGAGTACTTTGCCTTCCTTTTTGCCCGTGAGGGCCGTATAGCTCGTCAGGGATATGTGCACTAAGTAGCCCACTCCAGTACATTCGACGATTAGGTTCGTAGGGGAAAGCTCAGTAAACTTGCCCGATAGGTAGGTAATCATTGTTATAAATTAGTTGCTTCTTGTCACAAAGTTAGGTAAAAACAAAATCGATATTGCACTACAGAATTGCACTGGTATTACTGAGTTGTATGGAGACTTTGGATTTTATAAGCTAAAATAGATTTCTGTTTTGTTCCTGCACTGTGAACTAATTGCTTCGATAAATAGGAGCTGGGCGTGTTGGTTGACTGAGGGTTTTTGCTTACCTTTGCACGGAATTTTAAGACTTTGGCAGTGGGGCATACCGACCTATATAAGCTCAATCTCAAATCTCTTTCGCAGGGTGTTCATGAGTTTGTCTTCAATCTGACCGATAGCTATTTCTCGCAAATAGAGGGCAGTCAGATCCTTGGTGGTGACATTGAGGTGAGGATAGGTCTTGAGAAGAGCGGGGAGACCCACAAGCTAGAGCTAATCTATGAGGGCTATGCGTTGGTCAGTTGTGATCGTTGCCTTGGCTCGCTCGAGGAGGATGTTTATCTAGAGCGTGACATTGTGGTCAAGTATGGCCTGGAGTATGCCGAGGAAGATGACGTTGTTATACTTCCAGAGCGTCAGGGCGTGCTAGACTTGTCATGGATGCTCTACGAAGATGTCGTGCTATCCTTGCCATTGCAACGTCTGCATGATGAGGGAGATTGCGATAGCGAGATGATGAGCCTCTACAGTCGCTTGCAGACTAGTGAGGTACACGATGCGGACGATATCGAGCGCGATGAAGATGGCATGGACCAACGTTGGGCAGCCCTCAAACAACTGAAGAAGGATTAATAATTAAAAAATAAATAGACAATGGCACATCCAAAAAGAAGACAGTCCAAGACAAGGACAGCCAAGCGTCGTACACACGACAAGGCTCAGCTACCAACTCTAGCCAAGTGCGCCAACTGTGGTGAGTGGCACATCTTCCACACTGTGTGTGGTGCTTGTGGTTACTACCGTGGTAAGCTTGCTATCGAGGGCGACTTGGCTCTGTAATAGTTAGCTCATCGAGCTGTAAGTCCCAAAGGCAACTCCTTTGGGACTTTTTTTGTACCTTAGCCCTCACATATTCTCTTAAAACTAGAACGCAACTAAATGAACGGAATTAATGCTGTAATCACAGCTGTGGGAGGATATCTCCCTGAAGATAAGCTTACGAATGCTGACATAGAAAAGCTCGTAGACACAAACGATGAATGGATCATGACCCGTGTTGGGATCAAGGAGCGCCGTATCCTCAAAGATCCTTCCAAGGGTGCATCTTTTTTGGCCATCGAGGCTGTTCGTGATATGCTTGAGCGCAACGATATTGATCCTCTGACGGTGGATGGCATTATTCTAGCTACCAATACGGCAGACTATCACTTCCCCACGACTGCCTCCATTGTGGCGTACGAGACAGGCTGTAAGAATGCCTTCACCTTTGACCTTGGGGCTGCTTGTCCAGGATTTATGTACGCTCTGGAGACGGGTGCGAACTATATTCGCTCGGGCCGCTACAAGAGACTTGTCGTGGTAGCAACGGAGAAGATGTCTGCAGCTGTAGACTATACGGACCGCGCTACTTGTCCACTCTTCGGTGATGGGGCCGGTTGTGTGCTCCTTGAGCCTACAACAGAGGAGCTTGGAGTACTAGATGCTCATTTCTGTACAGATGGCTCGGGACGTGATCATCTCATCATGAAGGCGGGAGGATCAGCTTGTCCCGCTAGTCATGAGACAGTAGAGCGTCGCGAACATTTTGTCTATCAAGAGGGCAGCGCAGTTTTTAAGCAAGCTGTCAAGGGAATGTCTTCGAGCTGCCAGCTCATCATGGAGCGTAATGGCCTCAAGTATGAAGATATCAACTGGGTAGTACCTCATCAGGCTAATCTGCGTATCATTGATGCTGTGGCCCGTATGATGGAGGCACCTATGGAGCGTGTGATGGTCAATATTGAGAAGTGTGGGAATACAAGCTCTGCAACTATACCTATCTGTCTTTGGGAGCGTGAGAAGGACCTTAAGAAGGGGGACGTACTTATTCTCACTAGCTTTGGAGCAGGTTTTACTTGGGGAGCAATTTACCTCAAGTGGGCCTACGATCCTAAGTAGAGATTTCGGGGAAACGGAGGGAGTAAGTTCGCTTATATAGGTGTCCCTCTCTAGGGATGTTCCCAAGTGCCTGTAAAATTCGCTGGGCTGTTTCGGAGTTTGACTCTGGCACAGCCCAGCTTGATTTTTCCACTTGCGTTACTTCGAGTAATGGGGTGCCGTGAGGTCATACTCATCTATTTGTGTGCTTTACAGCCTTTGATGAGGAGTTTCCTAATAGACTTATAATTAAATGATTAAAGGGGTTCCCGATTGGTCCGAAAAATCTTCGGGAACTTTCAAAAAAAACTTCCCGATCTTTTTCCAAAAAGTTCGGGAACTCCGAGAAAAAAGTTCGGGAACATTTTTTCGAGTATTCCCGAGCATTTTTTTCTCGTCATTCCCAAGGCTTCTGAGTGCATCTCGAATAAATCTTAGGGAGGTCTATAGATAGCTTGTAAACAATAGATTAGAAGTAATCTAAGGAGACGGAGTTGCTCAGACTAAAGGATAGTTACATCTTGAGAGAAGCATGCGCCAAGCAATGCACCTCCTTGCTTTGATTGTAAGGTAGTCTATGCTACCAAGGGAGTGATACCTTATTCTCTAAAATTGGAAGTAGATAAATGGCTGTACCTCTGCCGAGCGCATCTGGATGACCAGCACAATAAGTACAATAAGTAGCACCACAACCCAGCGAAGTCTTAGTCTGAGGAACAGCTCTCTGAACCATCCTTCCCTCTTGCGTCCCATGAAGTGCAGTACATAGCCTATAATCATTAGGAAAGAAACCAATCGGTAGCCGTCAATGAACTGCCACAAGACTTCGGGATGGAAATTGTGGCGAATTTGTCCAATGATTTCCCAGGCAGTCTGCATCGTCTCGGCACGGAAGAATATCCATGCAAAGCAAACCAAATGAAAAGTGATGATTTGTCCAAAGAACCTCCGCCACCATGGGAGCTTATGTGCTGGGGAGGATGAACTGGGAAAAAGCGTACACCAATACTTATGTATGGCAAGGGCCACACCATGAATTGCTCCCCATAGGACGAAGCGCGCAGCAGCCCCATGCCACAGCCCCCCAAGGAGCATTGTGACCATCAGGTTGATGTAGGTACGCCTCTGCCCACTGCGGTTACCCCCAAGGGGGATATAGAGGTAGTCTTTGAGCCAAGTAGAGAGGGAAATATGCCAGCGTCGCCAAAACTCGGTAATGCTGGCAGACTGATAGGGCGAGTCGAAATTGATATTAAATCGGAAGCCCAAGATGAGAGCTATGCCGATGGCCATGTCGGAGTAACCCGAGAAGTCACAATAGATTTGCAGGGCATAGCCATAGACTCCGAGTAGATTCTCTAGCCCTGTGTAGAGTGTGGGAGCATCGAAGATGCGGTCGACGAAGTTTAGACTGATATAGTCGGAGATGATAGCCTTTTTGAACAGACCGCTCACGATGAGTGCAAGAGCTTCTGTATACTCGGCCCTACCGAGCATCGGGCGTTTGTATATCTGAGGAATGAAATGCTTGGCACGAACGATAGGGCCTGCCACTAGTTGAGGGAAGAACGAAACATAAAAGACGTAGTCTATCCATCGCTTAAGAGGCCGCACTTCACCCCTATAGATGTCGATGATGTAGCTCATCGTCTGGAAGGTATAGAACGATATCCCAACGGGGAGAACAATATCCCAGGGCTCCCACGGAGCAGGTGTGATAGCTTCGATACCGAGTAGCTCCCCTGGTAAGCTTAAAAGTCCTAGCAGACTGGCAAAAATGAAGTTGGTATACTTGAAGTAGCACAGTACCGAGAGATTGAGCATCACGCTCAGGGCTACGAGCCGTTTGCGTCTACTAGGCTCCGAGGTACGGTGGAGCAGCCCACCGATGTAGTAGTCCCACGAGGCTGCCATAAGAAGTAGCAGTACGTAGCTCCCACTACTTTTATAATAGAAGTAGAGCGAGAAGATGACCACCCACAGGATGCGTAGCTGTGTAAGTCGCTCCCCACGCAGGAGGTAATAAACAGGTAAAAAGCCGAGCAGTAGAAAGAAGAAAAGGCCACTGGAGAATATCATCGGGGCATTGGGCTCAAACCTCAAAATCTCTCCAAGGCGACCAAAGTCGAGTGTGCTAAAAAAATCCATTTGCCAGCTAATTAACCTTCCCCTCTACGGCATCAATGAGTATTTCGGCGATGAGCTCGCCTTGTTTTGTATATCCATCGATAGTATAGTGTACGCGATCTTGATGCATCCAACCTTGCTCTAGCCATTGCTTGGCGATGGATTCCGAGCCTATCAATGCATTCAAGTCTATGAGGGTATAGCCCTCGGCCTGGGCAAAGTACTTCATCGTACGCGCTGCCGAGATCGTATGTTTGTTGAAGGTATAGGATTTACTGCTCTGGTATACCCTGCGTTTAGCATTGCCCCTCCCCGTGTAGGTAGAGGCTCGACGAGTAGCAGCCAAGTACGATGGGGGAGGCGTGGTCATGACAATTGGTAGCTGAGGCATCTTTTTGTTGAGCAGAGAAAAGAAGGCCTGCATATTGGCCCTCATCTCTTCGGGAGAGAATCGTGGGGTATAGGAGTCGTTCGTCCCGAGAGAAACGATGAGCAGCTGTGGCCTAGCCGCTAGAATGCGCTCTATCTCCTCCTGAACTCCGTAGGTTTGGAAGGTAGCGCCATTGATACCCCAATGTTCTACTTCGATCCCCTGACCATATCGATGCTTAAGTGCTGTAGCGATAGGAGCCGTAACGAAGCCATACTTGATATGACTATCTCCAATGTGTAGCACGTTGAAAGGTTTCCCCGCCTGGCTACTTCCCTTGAGAGCGTTCCAAACCCTATCATAATTCTTAGGTATGAGGGCCTTGGTGCTCGTATGGAATGTGGAGCCTTTGTCGCTAGCCCAGAGTATGTCGGCCAACAGCATCGGCAGGACAATCAATAATTTAATGATGAATCTTGTCATAATAGTCTTTTTCTAGTGCAAGTGCCGCAAGGAAAACAGAGGCAAGTCGCTTGCCTCCCTTGTGGCTCAGGTGAGTGTAGTCTTTGGATACCTCTCCTCTGCGGCTCATCTCCACCACTCCGCCAAGAGATCGCATCGCATCGAGTAGACTAAAGTAAGTTAGACCTAGGCTCTCGGCCACGGCTCGCTGCTCAATGTCTAGTAGCTCTATCGCAGTCATGGTGCGCAGTTCGCCTGCAGCTCGCTGTGCTCTGTCTGATACGCCCATGAGCATCACATCAGCCTCGGGATATAGCTCGCGCAAGTGTAGAATGCTTTTGTGCATCTTGGCTGCATAGCCCTTGTAGTTCTTCTGTTTGGCATTGGCAACGTTCAGTCCATATTGTAGGATAATGAGATCGTAGGGGCGCACTTTGGCGAAGGCTCTGTTAAGCTCTGCATCCAGCCCTGCAAGGTGGAGCCCCGAGCTGCCACGTAGAGACATATTGTCTAGGCTAATGCCCTCGCCGCGTTCGAGAGCAATGCCATAAGAAACAAAACCAGAGGGCAAGCTACTCTGGCTAAGCTTCAGCTGCTCTACTTCAGAGCCACGGTATAGAGTACGAGAGCCTAGAGGCATATCAGTCTCTTCTAATTCAACCGCTTTCGTCTCACTAGCCACGTCCACATTCAGACTAGTCCCAGAGGGGCTATAGTAGTATAGCGTAGCTTCGTCAAAAGCTCGACCACCGCTGGGTACTCTGTAGCTCGCCCATGCGCCACCCTTTGGCTCAAAGAGATGCCCAAGTAGGGTGTGCTTACGGCCTCCTTTGTCCATAAGAGAGATGTCTACCCATGCCCTCTGCTCATGGCGAACGGATTGACGATAACCAGCTACACCGCTGGCCATCCCCATAAGACCGACACCACCACCGCCAAACTGCTCTTGCAGGCCAAGGCGGATGGCATCGGTAAATATATCTGCTTCGACAAAAGAGTCGCCCAAGACAGCAATACGCACAGGTCTACCGAGGCTAGAGCGCTTGCGCAGCTGAGTAAAGAAGTGCTTCAACCCCATACGGTCGGGGCTGTAGTCTACAATAAAGGGAGGCATTTGCTCCTCACCTTTGGACGCACTCGCAGCAATCTTTTGAAATACTTGCTCGTTGCGCTCTCGCTTTTTCTCCTGCTGTCTTTGTACTTTGAGCTTGGGCAGAGCCACTTCGTCCCCTGCCTCTGCTACCAATGAGTCTATCTCTAGGGAGCTCTGCTCTGTAGTCGTACGTAGATCGCTGAGCATATCTATGGGCTTGATGTCCCACCAAGAGCCTATTTGGCTGGGAATGATATAGAGCATCAAGAGACCCAGCATGACAAGGAGCAGTATGACGTAGATACGCACGGAGTAGTCTCTCTTGCCCTCTGGCTGCAGCTCGTTATTTTCTTCTTCAAGCATCATCTAAAAGTTCTCGTCTGTTGTCTTGCTGTCTGCTAACTACTGGCTAGGCCTTCAAGAAACTAGGCCGAATGAAACCCATTAAGAGCAGAGTAAGCTAGGCAAAATTAATCAAAAGTCTGGGTACAAGGAGCTCTTATTATTCCTCTGATCCAATATTATACCCACACCAACACTTTGATGCTTGGGATGTGCTAAGGCGTGTTGGCATACCTCTCTTAAGGTCGCCAAGCCACCTATGTAACGAAAATAAGGTGAAAAATAAGATCTTCTGGCGGAGGGAGGGGGATTCGAACCCCCGATACGCTTTTGGCGTATACACGCTTTCCAGGCGTGCCTCTTCAACCACTCGAGCACCTCTCCAAGATCTACGGATATTAGGGGTTAAGGTTGCTGGGGTATCTGCCCATACAGCGAGAACAAATGTAGGGCTTTTCTAGCAATCGACCAACAGAAGGAGAGCTTAGTCCAATCAAAAACTATAGCAACGGCTAGATAGGGGCTCTCATACGTTGAGCCTTTTATACCTCTGGGCTATTCTTTTAAGTAAAAACCCCAAGATCCTTTGTAATATAAAGATCTCGGAGCTTCATTTGAGGTTCCTGGCGGACTCGAACCGCCGTAAACGGTTTTGCAGACCGGTGCCTAACCACTCGGCCAAGGAACCTTGTTGAGTGTGAGTCGCCTGGGGTTCGAACCCAGGACCCCATCCTTAAAAGGGATGTGCTCTA
>JAUMYQ010000027.1 GCA_030528555.1 Porphyromonadaceae bacterium
TTAAATGTCTGTTGATAAGCTTTTTGTACGTTCTCTTGATTGCTGAGGGCTGCTCTTGGACACAGCCCCACGACACAGTGAAGACCCCTGCTTGTGGATGCTCTATCTACCCTATTTCCCCCACCCAAACGGAAATATATGTGTTTATTTTTTTTTTTTTGTTAAAATGAAAAATACATTTAAATTTGCTCAAGAAAGAAGCTGTCTTCAAATGCAGATTCAGCTGGAGAAGTTCTTTTGGAGTGATCTGATGGTGAATTATTTGATTGGATGGAAGTAACTAAGTTATAGTTTCTCTGTGTTTTACGTTTCCCATTCCAATTGAGATTTAGAATTAATATAGAGAGTGTGAACTAGTATTTGATGAAGTTTTTAATTGAATGATTAAAAAAATGAAATTGATTAGCGAGAAACAAACTTATGAGCCTCCATTGGTTCAAGAGCTGAAGTTGAGGTTGGGGCCATCCTTACTTTTTGATTTTTCAGTAGAGGGGGACTACGTAGAGTGGGGAGATACTCACTCAGAAGATCCAGGAGGAGGCTCTTCGGCCGAGATCTGGGCACCAGGAGGAAGAATATAAAGTGACGGATGTATTCAGATTTCGAGTAAATCTCTGCATACATAATTTAAAAGCTTGTATATAGTAGTGTCTCTGATGCTTTATGTGCGATAGTTTGATGTTTTAAGTAAAAATAGACCAATAACAGATAATGAATAAGAAGATATTTGCCCTATTTCTTTGCTTAGGCCTGCTTTGGGCTTGTAATTCTAAAAAAGAGGAGCCACAGTTACCTGTGGATAGCTCTTCCTCTGGTGGATTTGAGATTGAGGCAGAGGCTGATGCAGATGCTGTGGGACTTGATCCAGAGAAATTACGTGGAGCATTGAAGTTTGATATAACGGATTTTGAACGCCTTCGTCTGATACCAGATGTACAGACTTTCGAAACTCATGCTTTCTTTAGGCATAGATTGAAGCCCGAAGTTTTGGGATATGCCAAGATTCGATGGGAGATTAAAGAATATAATAGTCAGACAAATAAGGTAAAGCTTAGGTTCTCTGGAAAAAACCTGAAGGTAGAGAAGATCGGCCCTGGATATAATCCAAACTACGATCGAAACGATCCGAACAATTACCTGAAAATAGAGGCTAACGAGGTGCCTCCCTCTGGCCCTGAAAACTACTATGTTTGGTACGTTGCAGGGGTGATGGGAGTGCCAGACTCTTGGGTTGATAAGAGGACAGGTCGTGTAACAATCAAGGCCAATCAAGGACCCTCTAGAGGGTCCAAAAAGGTGGGAGATAAAATAGAATCTGAGCCTGTGCATGCACCATTGGTAAGCCCGTTTGTTCGGATACGTCCAGATATCAAATCTGAGCCACGAAATCTTAAGAAAGGCTATATCAGTAATTGGAGGTTTCTCGCTAGAGGTATGATGCTTAGGTTAGAGTTTACCAATAGGTCTCCTATAAATCTTGATAGAGCTCCCATATATCTTACATCAACGGACAATAGTCTAGTTGGTAATGCTGAGATAGGATTTTCTAGTAGTGACGTGACTAGGGTAGATGCGAACTCGCGTCCTAAGTTCATTTTTGACTCTTCTTCCAGGCCGTCCATCAGGATTTCCCAGGCTTCGCATGTCTACGAAGTAACCCATATGCTTTGGGCCATAAGCAAAAATGAAAACGATGAGACACCAGCAGGGGTGAGGGCCTTCATCAAGCCTCTCCCTAGTGAGAATGATGAGCCGCTTGTTAGGCCTGGGTATTCACAGGGGCATCGGCATCATGTGTTTGTGAGTGGTAAGCCACTAAAAAACAATACTTCGTGGGTGTTACCCATTGAGTTCTTCAGGAGTAGCACACAATAGTACTAAGTATATCCTTATACAATTCAAGAGAGGGGGGCTGTGGCTTTAGGTTTGATGTATGCACAGCCCCTTATCTCAGCAAACAAATAAATAAGAAGATTATGAAACTAAAAAAGTACTTAACTTATGCAGTAGCATTTCTGGCTGTGTTTGCGTCTTCGTGTGGACAGCTGGATGAGCCATTGCCTGTAGAGAGCGATGCATCGGATCTAAGCGTTGTTCCTCGTATTACAGCCACGTTGTCTATTCAAGAAGAGCTTAGGGCTCTGGAGTTTGATCTAGACGGCGAAAAACTGACTCTGACGGATAACCCAGAGAATTTTGATACCCATGCTTACTTCTACAATCCTACCCACAATCTGCTGGGATATGCTCGCCTGGCGTGGGATGCTGAGGCTCAGGGCAACGGATCTTATAAGCTGACACTACTCGATGCCGATAAGCTCAAAGTTAAGATTATCGATGGAGGTAATGGGTATAGGCAAGTAAGACCAAGAGATGGCTGGTATGTGACTGGGATATCAGGAGGAGGTGTGCTCTCGTCCGATAGCAGGAATATTTCATTTCCTGACAACATTGATCAGCCTAAAGGTCGTATATTGGCACCGCTATCCTTTCCATGGACGAGCTACGATAAAGATGAGCTTGGAGTCCACTTCAGACCCCTGGGCGTTATTATCCGACCTATTGTAGCTAATGAAACGCAGATGCCTCTCAAGGGAGTATCTCATATTGAGAGTAATGGATTAAGCAATAAGGGTACTTTCGAGGTGTCTACTGCCATAGCTAAGCGGGATATAGTGGACAGGAAATATCTACCTTGGGTGTTTGAGTGGGATAAGCAAGGCAAGCCTGCACCAGCACTTTCCAGGACTCCGTTCAGCGTTTCTCAGCCAGCAAAAAGTATCCATCCCTACCTCACTTGGGGGATGGTCTATGTTAGTCCTACTCAGCACTACAAGGTTCGTGTTACCGATTCGGAGAACCAATACTATCTGAGGAAAGCCACAGGTACAGTCTTTGACGAGCAACTTAACCTAGTCAATGGAAGTAACTATATCTTCGATCTCTTGCTTAAGGTAGATAAGCCTATCACACCACCTATTACGCCACCTGACGTTCATATCAACCAGTCAAAGAATCTCGTTGGCTGCTGGATGCAGGGCAACCTCAAGGCTTCGGGACTTATGGGGGTTTATCCAGGCCTTCTACGTCCTCGTATGCGCTCGGGCGTTTGGATAGACGAGGGTCATGCTCGTAGTGTAAGTCACGATGACAATAGCTATTTTAGCTGGACTGGGATGAGCGTGCTTCTAGGTCGTAGCCAACCTGTCTTGGAGAAGTTTAGAGGAGCCTATCTGCCTAGTGCTTATGAGTTTGCTCAGCTCTTCCCAAATCCGACGAGTAATGTTAAGTGTTTGAACTTCGGAGCTAGGTCTGGATCAAGAGAGATACAGGTCAAGGAGCGGGTGGCCTTTGGTGATGGCCACTATGGATCACCTAGAGAGTATCAAGCAATCTATAAGTCTACGGGGAGTAGGATTGTCTATGCTTTGCGCCATATTGGGCATGGGAATGGCTATCGTTCGGCCTTCCGTTACGAATTGGAGCGCGATGTTACAGGAGCAGGTCTCGTTGTTAAGGTTCAGGTTTATTATCTGGGAGCAGCGGGTGAGTTTACTATGGAACAGATAGGAGATGAAGCTTGGTGGACACGCCGTCATCGAGATGTTAAAACAATCTATTTCTCTAATCCTGGTTATGCCGATTTATCAGGTAGTAGCTATCTTGGCAGCTCTCCAGGGTATGGTGGAGATCCTCGTTATGGTGGTTATATGGGGAGATTTGGGAGACGTGGTCTCCTCAGACCTGGAGGTTACAGACAGCCCACTATCCTGGAGCAAGGTAGAACAGCGTACTACTGGTCCTCTACGAATAATGGTACCTATGGTCTCAAGTTCGTGTCTCAAGGTCCAGGCTACTATGGCTCTGACGAGAGTGTTTTCATACAGGTTGGGCATATTGGGCATAATCAGCCCTATCATGGACATGTCGTTCGTCTGAAGAGGAACTGCTAGTTGCTTCTTAACCGATGTGAAACCCAAGATGGGGCATCGAAGTTTTTGCTTCGATGCCCCATCTTGGGTTTTGTCTGTGTATGGCTGTCAGCTAGAGGAAAAAAAGCAGGAGGATTTGAGCAGAGATGATACGGATGAACATGGCCACGGGGTAAACCGTAGCGTAGGCTACGGAGGACGTGCGTGACTGTGTGACTTCGACAGCGTAGTCTAGGGCAAAAGGATTTGCCATCGTCCCACAAAGCATCCCAGAGGTTTCGGCAAAGGAGCGCCCAAAGAGCTTGATACAGACGAAGCCAACCAAGAGCGTTGGCAGTACGGTGATGACAAAGCCCACACCGAGCCAAAGTAGTCCGCCACCATGTAGCAGGGTATTTACGAAGCCTGCACCGCTCGATAGTCCTAGTCCTGCCAGATAGACGATGATGCCGAGTTGTTTGATGAGCTGCGTTGCGCTGTTGGTCATGTAGGTGGCCATATGTAGGCGTGGGCCAAATGCCCCCATTAGGATGCCGATGATGATGGGGCCACCAGCTAGTCCGAGCCGTACGGGTATGCTCATTCCTGGGAGATAGAGGGGGATGGAGCCGATAAGACAGCCGAGGCATAGCCCGAAGAAGAAGCTTACCAGATTGGGCTTGTCGAGCATCTGGATCGAGTTGCCTAGAAACTTTGATACCTGAGAGAGTGCCCCTACCTCTCCGACAATGGTTAGGCGATCTCCAGTCTGTAGGTAGAGCTCGGGAGAGGGTAGTAGCTCAATGCCAGCGCGGTCTACTCGAGTAATATTGATGCCGTATTTGTTGCGGAGCTTGAGGGTCGCAAGCTTCACGCCATTGATTTCGGGGTTAGTGATGATGATTCGCTTGGAGTTGAGGTTAGCATCAATGGCATCCCAGTTGATGTCTGGGCGATTCCAGTCTTGCCTGTCATTTCGCTTGCCGAAGAAGGTCTCAAGTTCGTTTTGGGCATCCTCGTGGCAGAGGATGAGGACGTGATCTCGTGCCTCAATCTGCGTCTGTGATGTGGGCATAATGAGTGTGCCATCTCGCCAAATGCGAGAGATGATGAAGTGCCTGCTGCTGAGCGCAACGAGCTCCTGAACTGTATGTCCACAGAGGCGAGGGTTGAGTATTTCAAACTCCGCTACATAGGTAGCTCTAACCTCCTCCGTCTGATTGTTTGTTCGTTTGGGACTTATGCTGTGTAGCACCACTAGGGCCAGGATAACGCCAATCACACCTAGCGGATAGGTCACGGCAGTAGCCATTGCTGCGGTTGTAATCATCTCGGTAGCATCGGGGTAGGTCGCCTGGAGGGTGCTCTGTATTGCCGCTAGTACTGGCGTGTTGGTCACAGCACCGCTCATGATACCAAGCATATTGGGCATGGATATCCCAGTGCCATAGTGTAGTCCTAGGATGAGGATATAGGTCATAACGATGAGCATCAGCCCATAGAGGTTGTAGGCTATACCTCTGCTTTTGAGTGATGGGAAGAACGATGGCCCTACCTCTACCCCTAGAGCATAGACGAAAAGTACTAGGCCGAGGCTCTGAGCGAAGCTTGTAAGAGCGCCATCCGTTACCACACCGAGGTGTGCTGCCAGGATGCCTACGAAGAAGACGAAGGTGACCCCTAGAGACACCCTGCCAACCTTGATTTTTCCCAAGAGGAGCCCTATGGCCGAAACGATGGCTAGGACTATGAGCGTCTGCGTGGAGCTGGGGATGAGGAAGAGGTCTCGCAGCCAAGACAAGATAGAAGTCATGTAGGGGAGAATTGTTTTGAGGGTTGGAGTGATGAGCAAGAGAGGCTGTACCACCTAATCAGGTTGGGTACAGCCTCTCGATGCTTTGTGCCTTGACGTCAGGTGTGGGGCTATAGGCTATATGTTAGACCAAGGCCCAGCACTTGGCGTAGCTGTACTTTGGGGCCAGCGATGTTGCCATGGGCGTCCTTGCTCTTGATGTCGTCGTCATAGACGAGGCTCGTAGAGAAGTTGGCAGACATAAACTTGTTGATCTTGAAAGCAAGCATCACATCCCAGTTTACATCAATGTTGCCAAAGTTGTGGTTGTATGCCGAGAAGAGTGTGAGTTTGCTGATGAGATTGACATTCTTCATGATGTCTTGATTGTAGTTCGCTACGATGAGGGTTCCAAGCTCTGAGAACAGCTTCTCACCTGGCTTTACACCATAGGCACCAGCTTTGGACAGTGTTTCATCCAGTACGAAAGTCATCTTGCCAGTAACGGGTGAGAGTAGAAGGGAGAAGTGCTTGTTGGGCTTATAGTCCGCACCGAGGGCCATCGTTAGATAGCCAGGAGCCATAAAGGTTGAGATAGCGTTCTTGTCTCCAGGCTTCTGATAACCAGGAGCGAATTGGGTCAAAAGGTCGCCTAAGAAAGATACATTCCAACGCTTCGAGAGTGCGTAACCTACCTTGGAGTTGAGGTTTAGCTTATCAAGGCTCTTCTGCCATTTACTACTAGAAGTGTAGGTCTTACCGAAGTCTGTTACGAGGGCATTATCCCAGCTCCACTTATCTTTCTTATAGTTGGCAGAGCCATTGAAGTAGATGTTCCAAGCTACGGAGTTTTCGCCCCCAGGAGCCCAGTTCGTTAGTGAGGTTTGGGCTAGATTGATTCCCCCTACGTTTTTAAACGTCCAGTTGCTCGTCTCTGTCTCTTGAGCCTGTACCCCCAAGGTTACTGCTCCAGCACAGAGGAGCGCAAGCATAGTCTTTTTCATACCAAAATCCAACTTTAATTATGTTATTTAACAATAGTTCCTCGTTCAATGTCTGTGGGGCAAAGTTAATTAAATTAATTTACTTAATTTATCTTACCTTTGGGTCGTGAATAATTGGACAATTGTTGATTGTAATTTAATCAGAAGTATGACGAAAAGATTGACGCTAGTTGCTTCTTTAGCCTTGACGCTCTTTCTGAGTGGTTGTTATAAGAATGATCCACTCAAGGAAAAAGAGCGAGAGCTTGAGGGACGCAAAAACAGAACTGAGCAGACCGAAGATGACAAGTCTGGAGAGAAGAACCCCGATACCCCCGAAAAAACAACAGAGGGCAATGGTGATAATGGAGGAGGAACCAGTCCTGGTAATAGCAGTGATAGCGGTACGAACTCTGGTGGCGGTAATGGGGATGGTGGCCAGAATGTCGGAGAGCAACCCACGGAGCCGAAGCAGCCTGAGCAGCCCAAACCCGCTGAATTAGTTACAACGCACTATGACTTTGATCTCTGGAAGCAAGTGCCCAAGAAGAAGTATACCGTGCCTCTGCTTACAGCGGACGAGGACCCTGCTAATAGCTACTGGGTATCGGCCAGTAATGAGGGCTTCGACTTCGCTACGATTTTTGGCTCTCCTATCACGGGCTATCCCGTGGAGGCAACCGATGCTGGATATAAGGGAAAGGGGGTGCGTCTTCGTACCGTGGATGCTATCGCTCTCGTGACGGGTGCGCTCTATACGGGCAAGGTCAACGTTAAGAGCCTAACCAATCCTACACTCTTTGGTCAACTCTGTGAACATGAACCCCTTGAGCTGTCTTTCTACTACCAATATACACCAGGCAAGGGCAAGGTGGCTGGCCTACCTGACGATCGAGACCACGCCTCGGTTCAGGGAGTTCTCTATGAGGTTACCACCAATGATGCTTATCTCGATAGTAAGACTATTAAGGATGATGCTCGTATCGTGAGTCGTGCTTATATGCTTTTGGCTGAAAACAAGGGCAGCTGGAAGCAGGAAACGGTGAAGTTTACTCCCGTGAGCGAGGAGGCAGGCAAGGAGATTGACTTTAGTGCCAAGAAGTATCGGCTCAGCATCATTATTTCTTCGAGTGCTAAGGGGGACGAGTTCAAGGGAGCGAACCTTAGCGAATTGCTCCTGGATGAACTGACGCTCAAGAGTAAGAAAACGAGATAGCCATACTAACGTATTACGATCAGATGATGAAATATTTATCAGCATTAGCCCTCGGGCTTACCCTTGCTTTGGGGGGCAACACCCTTGTGGCACAGTCGCGTTGCCGTGCTGTATCTATGCAGTGGGGCATGACAGCAGGTCTGAATATCGGAGCTACGGCCCCTCTGCCCATTCCGCAGGAGATTACCAAGGTTCATGCATGGTATCCTAATACCAACGGTGTCATTGGATTGTGGGGGCGCATGCGCTTTGGTTCATCGCCTTGGGGGTTGCTCTTTGGGCTAGAGAGTGAGCGTAAGGCATTCAGTGCTACGACATCTGTCGTTAAGCTTCCTATCCATATGCCTGGTTTTGAGGGTATCGAAGATATGGCTTTCTCGGGGCTACAAAACACCGATTTGCGGACTTCGTACCTAACGATGCCGCTGACGGCTACTTTTGCTTCGCAGAATGATCGTTTCGTTCTTCAGTTAGGTATGTATCATTCGTTGTTGCTCTCAGGTAGCTTTCGGGTAAAGATAGATGGTGATGGTACGATCTCGGACCGTCCTATTGCTCCCAATCGGATCTTGGGCTTTGACTTTAGTGACTATGTTGGAGCCTATGATTTTGGTCTAAGGATCGGTGCAGAATACTTTTTTACTAAAAATGTGGGTATTGCAGCGCGATTCAACTTTGGTATAACGCCAGCTTTGCGTGAGGAGTTCCGCTCTATCCCTAATAGAATGCATCACATGTATGGTATGATTGGGGCAAGCTATCGTTTTGGTTCTTAGCGGTATCATATAGTTTTTTGATACCTGTTTTGGGGCTGTGCCAAAGTTGAGTTTGGTGCAGCCCCTTTAGCGTACAGAGCTCTTAAGCTGAGGCTTATGTCTCAAGATAGGCTCGCTCAGTTGCCAATATGTCAGCTCTTGGCATCTTTGGCATCATGTTTGCCGTAACCTGCTGCGGAATGAGTAGACAGTACAACATATAAAACAAATAAAAATAATGGCTAAACAAGGAAAGATTGGGGTTACGTCCGAGAACATATTCCCCGTCATCAAGAAATTTCTCTACAGTGAGCACGACATCTTCCTGCGTGAGCTCGTCAGCAATGCCGTAGATGCGAGCCAAAAGCTCCGCGCTCTGAGCTCAGTCGGTGAGTTCAAGGGCGAGCTTGGCGACCTGAAGGTAACCATCACGGTGGATGCCGAGGCTGGCACGATCACGGTAAGCGACCGGGGTATCGGTATGACTGCCGAGGAGGTGGACAAGTACATCAACCAAATAGCCTTCTCGGGGGCAGAGGAGTTCCTCGACAAGTATAAGGACGACAAAGTAGCCATCATCGGTCATTTCGGTTTGGGTTTCTATTCTTCGTTCATGGTGTCGAAGCGTGTAGACATCATCACGCGCAGCTATCGAGAGGGTGCAGAGGCAGTGAAGTGGAGCTGTGACGGCTCGCCCGAATATAGCCTCGAGGTGGTGGAGCGTGCTGAGCGTGGTACGGACATCGTCCTGCATATCGATGAGGAGAGCAAGGAGTTCCTTGAGAAGAGCCGCATCGAAACGCTGCTCAATAAGTATTGCAAGTTCCTCACTATCCCCGTAATTTTCGGTAAGAAGCAGGAGTGGAAAGACGGCAAGATGCAAGATACCGAGGAAGACAACCAAATCAACGACACCCACCCAGCGTGGACGAAGAAGCCCAGCGAACTCAAGGATGAGGACTACAAGGCATTCTATCGTCAGCTCTATCCGATGAATATGGAGGAGCCACTCTTTTGGATTCATCTTAATGTAGACTATCCGTTTAACCTAACGGGTATCCTCTACTTCCCTAAGATTAAGAACCAAATGGAGCTACAGCGCAATAAAATCCAGCTTTATTGCAATCAGGTCTTCGTGACCGAGGAGGTAGACGGCATCGTACCTGAGTACCTCACGCTGCTGCATGGGGTCATCGACTCGCCCGACATTCCGCTGAACGTATCACGCTCGTATCTCCAGAGCGATGCGCAGGTCAAGAAGATCTCCAACCACATTACCAAGAAAGTAGCCGACAGGCTAGATGAGATTTTCCGTAACGATCGCCCCCTCTTCGAGGAGAAGTGGGATAGCCTCAAGATCTTCGTGCAATATGGTATGCTGAGCGATGAGAAGTTCTACGACAGGGCGCAGAAGTTTGTCCTCCTTACCGATGTTGCTGGCAAGAAGTACACCATTGAGGAGTACCGCAGCCTCATCGAGGGCGAGCAGACGGACAAGGATGGTCAGCTCATCGTCCTCTATGCCGACAACAAGGAAGCTCTCTACAGCCACATCCAACGTGCCGAGTCTAAGGGCTACTCTGTTCTGCGCCTAGAAGGACCCCTCGATGTACACGCCATCGGTCAGCTGGAGCAAAAGCTGGAGAAGGTACGCTTCGTGCGTGTAGACTCCGACTCTATCGGTAAGCTCATTGCCAAGGCAGACGAGGTGAGCGTGACGCTCTCGGCCGAAGAGCAGAGCCGTCTGGAGAGCATCTTTGCTGGTCGCCTGCCCGAGGAGGAGAAGAAGCACTACCACGTAACGATCGAAGCCCTTGGGGCGGATGCCGATGCCGTGCTGATTACGCAGGGCGAGTTTATGCGCCGTATGCAGGAGCTGGCACGTATGCAGCCAGGCATGAGCTTCTATGGTGAGATGCCCGAGAGCTTCAATGTAGTGCTGAATGCTGATCACGCCCTAGTGCGTCGCATCCTCGACGAGGAGGGCGCAGCCCTAGAGGCTTCGCTCGCTGGTAAGCGAAGCGAACTTGCTGCCAAGACTGCCGAGGTAGAGGCAGGGCGCAAGGCTCAGGAAGGTAAGAAGGACGAGGAAATCTCAACGGCCGACAAGGAAGCCGTGGAGGCACTTGCCTACGAGCAGGCGGAGCTAGAGGGTGCGATCAAGACGGCACTCAAGGGCTATGGCGCGGAGAACGACCTAGTGGGTCAGCTCATGGATCTCGCCCTCTTGGGCAGTGGTCTCCTTACAGGCGAGGCTCTAGCCAAGTTCATCCAGCGAAGCCAACGGATGCTTTAGAGAGGCGTCTTTGAGGTTTAGAACTCTTTAGGGGTAGATAGCACTTCTTAATACCCGACCCCTCTTCAATGAGATCACAAGAAATCTCATTGAAGAGGGGTCGAGTATTACTATACGATAAGTAGATTTGGGCTCAAAGATTGGTGGAGTAGCCCTCCTAATTGGACAGGTGCTTTATAATACTTGCCAAAGGTGGTAGTCTTGCCAGTCTGTAAACATATGGAATATCAGCCCAATGCCTACAGCCTTTAGCCACCAAGGTAGGTTTAATCTTTGGTAGGGAAGGATGCACATTAAGGCATAGAGACCAATCATTGGATAGGAATGTAGGAGATGAAAGCCTATGCTACATCGGTTGGGGTCAAAGATGGGAGTGGTTAGCAGATGATCTAGATCGACAAGCATTGTCAGCAGCATGACGATATAGGCCTCTCGCCAACGCTGACGTCCGAAAAATAGGTAGGCTAGTAGGGCAGGCGCTAGGAGGTGTAGCGAATAGTGAATCAGTGTCTTGAGTAGTATCATGCTATAATCTGCTATAGCCATGCTGGGGCTAGTAGCGATGCCAAGATAAGTATTTTATGACATAGAGTTGTATTGGGGATTTTTAGTTGTGCAAACAAAACCAAATCAGTAAATTTGCGGTTCTGTGTACGTGAATAAAAGAATAAACCATAGATGAGACAGCTTAAAATTTCAAAGTCAATCACTAATAGGGAGAGCGCTTCGCTTGACCGATACCTCCAAGAGATTGGGCGTGAGGACCTAATTACCATAGAAGAAGAGGTAGAGCTCGCTCAAGCCATCAAGCGAGGTGACCGTAAGGCTTTAGAGAAGATGACGCGTGCTAATCTTCGATTCGTGGTTTCGGTGGCCAAGCAGTACCAAAATCAGGGGCTAAGCCTTCCCGACCTCATTAATGAGGGAAATCTTGGTTTAATCAAGGCCGCGGAGAAATTTGATGAGACTAAGGGATTTAAGTTTATCTCTTATGCTGTTTGGTGGATTCGTCAGTCTATTTTACAGGCCTTGGCTGAGCAGTCACGTATCGTTCGTTTGCCTCTCAATCAGGTGGGGACGCTCAACAAGATCACTAAAGCTCTCTCCAAGTTTGAGCAGGAGCATGAGCGTAAGCCTTCGGCTGCCGAGTTGGCTCAAGAGCTGGATATTGCTGAAGATAAGATTAGTGACACGCTTAAGGTATCGGGTAGGCATATTTCGGTAGATGCGCCATTTGTTGAGGGTGAGGACAATAGCTTGCTAGATGTGCTGGTCAATGATGACTCACCACACTCCGATCGTTCTCTTATGAATGAGTCGCTTGCCAAGGAGATAGACCGTGTGCTGTCAACTTTGCAGGAGCGTGAGGCAGAGATTGTTAAGCTTTTCTTTGGTATCGGAGGAACCCAAGAGATGACGCTTGAGGAGATTGGTGATAAGTTTGGGCTTACTCGTGAGCGTGTCCGCCAGATCAAGGAGAAGGCTATTAAGCGTCTTCGCTCTAGCGATAAGTGTCAGCCTCTTAAGCCTTATCTCGGCTAACTTGCCTTTCCATAGTGAGAGTAACTTGCTCTGTTGTAGAGATCTAAAAACGTACTCCATGCAGTTTTTTAACTGCATGGAGTACGTTTTTAGATCTGAACTTGATAAGTCTGGCTATTTTCGGGGGCTTCGATTCGTGGATTGAGGGATATGAAGCAAAGCTACTTAGCTAATGGTCTCGGATACCCATGATGCTGCGGAGCTTTTGTACTTGGATATCCCATAGCTCACGACTGCTATCGAGCTCATGAGGCTCGGCAAAGTCTGTAATAGTAAGAAGTTTGTCTCCCGTCAGCTCGGATTGGCTAATCTCCAGCTCAAAATAGCCTGTCGCTCCGCTCGTCCAATTGTAGCGCACCTTGCTCTCTGGTATGACAATCTCCAGCTGTGCCGTCATACGCTCTCCATCTTCCCACACGAAAGCAACTTGCCCCTTTGCATTGATATTAACCTCGCCCATGATCCAGGCTCGTAGCCCTAGTTCTGTGCTGATGCGCCGCCACATTCGGGGCATTGATACTTTGGGAAAGATATATTCTAGCTTGTAAGCCTCCTTCTTCATAGCTTCGTTCTTTACATCTATACGCGTGAACTATACAAATAGCTGCATAAATGTAAAACAACTAAATAAAAAAGCCAAATCTTTCGGATCCTCACACTGTGCCTCATGATACTTTGCGCGTCACGATGGACTAATGATAGGTTGGAGGAGGAGTGATAAGGCGTACCTTTGTCTGGCAAGTAATACATTAGATGATGACGGTGAGGGAAGACCACTCTTGGAGACTGAACCAAGTTCTTGAGAAACGGCTATATATAAATATGATATGGTGGTGTTTGTGGCTCTAGCAGTGTTGATAATCATCCTCCTAAGTACTGCTCTCATTCAGAAATGTGTTAGGGTTGAACCTAAAGATATGCCTTGGAAGCGAGGGAGGGGAGATAAAGGGCGACTTCGGCTTGTGGTTGATGCCGAGAGCTCTCCGCTACTATGTCCCACTCTAGGGGTGCATGGTGAGCCCCATTATATGCTCTTTGATACGGAGACAGCTGAGGTGGTTACTCAAGTGGCAGCAGGGCAGCCTCCTAGTCTCTACACCCTTATCGCGCTCTCTTGGCAAGTCCTGTCAAGAGAGGGAAATTGTCTCTCGGAGGAGTGCCACATAGTGCGTCAGGAGGGGAGTATCGTCGCTCCTGACGCAACAGAGATACATGGTATTACGACCGAAGAGATGCAACGGGGAGAGGTACCACAGGTCGTCCTTGATCGTTGGATTGCTGCTGTAGAGGGTTGCTCAGTTGTGGTGGCGCACAACCTTGTCTTTCATTTAGGCGTGCTAGAGGGACAGATGACCAGACTAAAGCGTGGATATCTTCCTTTAGGAGATAAGACTTTGCTCTGCACGATGCTTTGGGGAGAGCGCATGGGCTGTAAGCGAGGGGTTATGGGAGCGCGTGTATATCCGAGCCTCGTGGAGTTATTCTCTTACTTACACTATGGGCACCTTGGTGCGAGTGTACGTTATCGGTCGAAGTCTTTGCGAGATGTTCGCCTCTTGTCTGCTTGCATGCGCCAGTATATTCGCTCTGCTAATACTCTCAAGGTAAGAGGGGTATATGATTGATTTTCTAGGTTATGGAGAAGATATCTGGAAGAAATTCCCTCAAAGATTTGGAAAATAGAAAAATATATCTACCTTTGCATTCGAAATGAGGATTGGCTCCGTAGCTCAACTGAATAGAGCATCTGACTACGGATCAGAAGGTTA
>JAUMYQ010000009.1 GCA_030528555.1 Porphyromonadaceae bacterium
GACAGACAAAGTAAAGAAAAAAAAAAAAAACATCAAAATGAGTTGACGAATTTCCTGGAGTATCCTCCAGAAGTCTATGATTGCCGAGCTCTTCGCACGCCGAAAGCGAAGTTTATCAGGGGCAATCGAAGCCCGTTAATCTGGAGCAAGGCGATGACGAAGGCACAGAAATCGCCTCCATAGGCCCCAGGATTTACGGGCCGAAGCAGGAAATTTATATCTAACTGTAATCAAGCGAATTACCTTCCATCCTGAAAGACGCGAAAAAGCTTCCCGAACTTTTCAAAAAAACTTCCCGATCTTTTTCCAAAAAGTTCGGGAACTCCCCAAAAAAACTTCGGGAACTTTTTTTCGAGTATTCCCGAGCATTTTTTTGAGGTACCAAAAGAAGCATTTTTAGGTGCTTCGAGAAGATTCATTAATTACCGAGAGGGTATGGATGGAGCATGGTGATTTTGATAGCGTTATCCTGATGTAGAACTGTCGGTATCACACTATATTGTACATTTGCTGTAGGGAGAGGGTTGGATGGGTCCTCCTAGTCAATCATACAGTCGAGGGCTACATATCAATTTCATCTATAAACTTATAGTCGATATCTGTTGGATGATGACTATACATCGGCTTACTTTGTAAAGGTAGCGTTAGAACTATTTTGATGATTAAATGATGAAAGCAACTATACTCTATCAAAGCAGGAGGGGACGAACAGCGGGCTATGCCCGAGCTATGGCCATGTATCTATGGAGCAAAGGTATAAGTGTAAGCTATAGCTCCGTGGCAGACTATAAGCCAGAGCAACTCGAGGGGTGCGACCTTCTGATGCTTGGCTGCTGGACCTCGGGCTGGTTCGTGATCAATCAGCATCCCAATAAATATTGGGTCGACTTTGCTCACAAGCTCCCTGAGGACCTGCCCCCACGTCTCGTCCTCTTCGCTACCTACAAGCTACGTACAGGAAGCATGTTTGCCCGAATGAAGAAGAAACTTAACCTTAAAAATGTACAGCAGCTAGACACACTAGAGTCCAAGACAGGTATCCTTGGCCCAACAGAGAAGGCTATACTCGACAGCTATATCAACGAAATAAAAGCGAAACATATTACTGACTAAATGGGTAACTACCATTTCTTAAAACTTATTTAATATGGAAAAAAACAAACTGACAACAGCCGCTGGTGCGCCCGTGGCGGACAACCAAAACGTAGCTACGGCTGGTCGTCGTGGTCCCATGCTTTTACAGGACATTTGGTTCCTGGAGAAATTGGCCCACTTTGACCGTGAGGTAATCCCCGAGCGTCGTATGCACGCCAAGGGTTCTGGCGCGTTCGGTACATTTACCGTAACGCACGACATCACTAAGTATACTCGTGCTGCCATCTTCTCAGAGATCGGGAAGAAGACCGACCTATTCGTACGGTTCTCTACCGTGGCTGGCGAACGTGGAGCGGCAGATGCCGAGCGCGATATCCGTGGTTTCGCCATCAAGTTCTACACCGAGGAGGGCAACTGGGACCTCGTGGGTAACAATACGCCCGTATTCTTCCTGAGGGACCCACTGAAGTTTCCCGATCTCAACCATGCTGTCAAGCGCGATCCTCGCACCAACATGCGCAGTGCTCGCAACAATTGGGACTTCTGGACGCATCTGCCCGAGGCACTCCACCAGGTGACGATCACGATGAGTGACCGTGGTATCCCCTATTCATACCGTCATATGCATGGCTATGGTAGCCATACTTTCTCGTTTATCAACGCCTCAGGGGAGAGACATTGGGTAAAGTTTCACCTACATACGCAGCAAGGCATCAAAAATCTGACAGATGCCGAGGCTGAGGCCGTTATCGGAAAAGACCGAGAAAGTCACCAGAAGGATCTCTACGACAGCATCGAACGGGGCGACTTCCCTCGTTGGACAATGAAAGTGCAGATTATGACGGAAGAGGAGGCCAAGAACCTACCCTACAATCCCTTTGACCTGACGAAAGTATGGAGCCAAAAGGACTTCCCCCTCATCGAGGTAGGTGTGCTGGAGCTGAACCGCAATCCAGAGAATTACTTCGCTGATGTGGAGCAGTCCGCTTTTAACCCCGCAAACGTGGTGCCAGGTATCAGTTTCTCACCCGACCGTATGCTACAGGGTCGTCTCTTCTCCTATGGCGATACACAGAGATATCGCTTGGGAGTGAACCATCACCAAATCCCCGTGAACAAGAGTCGCTGTCCGTTCCTCAATATGTACCATCGCGATGGTGCCATGCGTGTGGATGGCAATTTCGGTTCGCGCCTTGGATACGAACCTAACAGTTATGGTCATTGGCAGGATCAGAACGAGTACAAAGAGCCACCTCTGGAGCTGGATGGAGCAGCCTATCAGTGGGACTTCCGTGAGGATGACAGCGACTACTACTCTCAGCCTCGTGCACTCTTCCGCCTCATGACGCCAGAGCAGCAGCAGGTGCTTTTTGACAATACGGCTCGTGCTATGGGAGACTGCCCCAAGGAAATCAAGCTTCGCCACATCGGCAACTGCTACCGTGCAGATGAAGCCTATGGTAAGGGCGTAGCAGAGGCACTCGGCATCGATGTCAAAGAGGCTCTCTAGCCTCAAGAGGTTAGCCTCATAACGACTTCAAGAGGAGGATGTGTCTGAACTGAGTTCAGACACATCCTCCTCTGTTTGTTGTTCTTGGGTTATCTCAAATGGCAAGGTAGTGCTGAGCAAAAGTGAGGCCGTGTAAGGGCAATGCCCTTTCTGTTAGACAGGCCCGAGAGATATTCGTACATTTGGGGGCGTATCTCAGACAGTTATGAAGAGTATTGCCAATGGATAGAAGAGCCATCGTCTTTCTTAAACACAAGCATAGCAAAGGGTTTGAATATGCCCCCAATATAGTAGGTATTGAACGCCAAGGCAACATCTACCGAATAGACTTCGGCAACAGCAAAAGCTACAACTACAGCGCCCAGAATGTTCGCTACTACAAGCTTAAACAAACACATCGGAGGGTTCGCCTCTACGACAATGGTCAACTACGAGGACGATATGATGAGCTAGACGACTATGGAGATTACCTCATAGGATACCATTCGGATACGCAGACTGACCCCATGCGTAAGCATGAAGGGCTGGTGCTTTGTCCTATAAATAGTGACCGAGATCAAGCGCAGAGGCTCCTAGCCTACTATAAGACCATTCTGGAGCAAGGTATTGAGGTATCGCGCGACATGCCCAACGATGAGGCACCTCTGCCAGAAAAAGACAAACAAAGTATCCGCGATATACAGCTCAGTGCTCTTGAGCGTATAGATCTCCATGAGAGCCAATCGGTCTGCTCCTACTACATGGAGGGAACAATACCACCACCTACTCCTCTTACTGAGCCTATTATCTATCCGTTTGGATGTAACGAGAGCCAAAAGCTCGCAGTAGAGACGGCCCTAAGTCATGCAGTAAGCGTAATCGAAGGTCCACCAGGGACAGGCAAAACGCAGACAATACTCAATATTATTGCCAATCTCGTTGTACAGGGCAAGACAGTGGCTGTGGTATCGAACAACAATGCGGCCGTCTTCAATGTCCGCGACAAGCTGACAAAGTATGGCTATGGTGGCTTGGTCGCTTCGCTTGGTAATAAAGAAAATCGGGCAGCGTTTTTTAATTCCTTACCCAAGGTAACGCTATCCGAGAGCGCACGCTTGGCCAAAGAAGATCTACACGCCGAGCGCGCAGAGGTAGGGCGTGTCGCAGCCCTGCTCTCGCAGAGCTTTGGCATACGTAGTAGCCTGGCGAAGCTCAAGACGCAGCTTCTCGAAGCCGAGATTGAGCAGCAGCATCTACTCGAGGAGCAACCCCTTGAGGCCAGAGTACAGATGGAGCTAGATGCCAAGTTTCTCCGTAAGCTCGATTATCAACGTATACTTAGTCTTAAGGACCTCCTTGAGGATATGATGAGAGGTGGGGGAAAAATACCTTGGCTCGGCAGGCTACGTCTAATGCTCTCATTTGGCCTTCTTGACCAACGTATCCTAGGGAGGTATAGGGATGAGCTGCTTGTGTATGCCAATCATAAGTTCTATGAGCTATATATTGCCCACCTCAAGGTAGAGATTGCCTCCAAAGAGGCTTGGCTAGTAGACCACGATGAGGACAAACTCCTCAAAGACCTCACCGAGCGAAGTAGAAAAGTATTCGAAGCCATGCTTCTAGAGCGTAAGACTGACACCGATGAGGCATTTACTTTGGAGAAATATAAACAAGAGTTTGACAGCTTCGTCCGTCACTATCCCATAGTGATCAGCTCTACGCTCTCTCTACCGATGAGCATCCCTAGGGGCTACTTATTTGATTATCTCATCATAGACGAGGCTTCTCAGGTAGATAGTATCAAAGGAGCAATAAGCTTCGCTTGTAGCAAACGAGCCGTGATTGTAGGCGACAGCATGCAGCTAGCTCACATCGTAGACTCGAGGAGCCAGGCTGTGGCAGGTGAGGCTTTTGCTGCCTGTACCCTCCCCGAGCCTTACGACTATGTGCGCCACAGCATCTTATCTTCACTCAAGTCCCTGCTAGGAGTTCGACTACAATGTACCCTACTCAAAGAGCACTATCGCTGCCATCCTGCCATTATTGGCTTTTGCAATAAGAAATACTACGATGGGCAGCTGGTGGTTATGACCGAGGGAGGGGGATCGCCATTTAAAATCATTGAGAGGGGGATCGCCATTTAAAATCATTGAGACGAATATCGCCAATGGCAACAACGACTATAGTCAGAGGCAGATAGACGAAACGGACATCTACATACGATCATCACTGCTAGAGGAAGGGCTATCTGTAGGTGTCCTTACTCCCTACCGTAAGCATGCCAATGGGCTTCAGGCAACTTTGCCCGAGGAGGTTGAGGCCGACACGATACATCGCTATCAAGGCAGAGAGAAGGATATCATCCTCTTCAATACAGCGCGCCCAGAGATTACTAGCTTCATGGACAATCCGAACCTAATCAATGTAGCTGTATCGAGAGCAATACGAGAGTTTATCATCGTCAAACCCGAGGGCATGGAACTGCCTCATGGGACAAACGTAGGTGACCTCATTCGTTATATGATGTATCACGCTCCTGAGGGATGTCAGGTTATTAAGGGGCAGCTGCGCTCCGTCTTCGATATCCTGTATCGAGCATTAGGGGCTCAGAGAGCCAAACCTCGGGGCATGTTCGATGCCGAGGATATTGTCTGCACCCTTCTACGTGACAACATCTTAGCTTCCAACACTCAGTTCGCCTCTCTAACCTTCATCCGAGAGTATAGTTTACGAGATCTGGTGCGAAATCTCAAGGACCTAAGTCCCGAGGAGAGACTGTACGTCAAACATAATGCTCGCCTGGACTTCCTCCTTTACAGCAAGCTGGACAAATCTCCAGTCCTGGCCATTGAGGTCGATGGTGTGGCCTTCCACTCTACCGCTGAACAGCAAACCAGAGATCGGATGAAGAATCGTATCCTGGAGGTTATAGGGCTTCCTCTTTTGAGGCTCTCGACCGATGGTCACAGTGAAGAGCAGCGTATCGTAGAGGCCCTAGAGAAAGCTATTGATATCCGAGGCTAGAATATCTTATTAAAATAGATACTCTTGAGGTATTGGTCGCTATATCATTATGAATGCGCTGTACTTCAGGATAGAGGAGGCCGATGCAAGGCTTCTAGTAAGAAGCGTCAAGATTTAGGTCTCTCTCAAAAGACTCTTTGGTGATGCTTTGAAGCTAAACACCGTGAGAGCTCCTTAAGTGGATACAAACACAATAAGCCAATAAAGCTTTAGGATGAGAACTCTCAGAACCACAAATTGGTGGCTATCTGTTTCGGCAAAACTCTTTACTTTTATCGTACGAGACAGTAGTCAGTATCCACTTAACAAAATATAATTGCTTTATGAAAGAAACGCCATTTACCCGTATTCATCAGAGCCTTGGAGCGAAGATGCATGAGTTCGCAGGCTATAATATGCCCATCGAGTACTCAACTGGTATCATCGAGGAGCACCTCACAGTGGTGAACAAGGTGGGGGTCTTCGATGTCTCTCACATGGGCGAGTTTTGGGTTAAGGGGCCTAATGCTTTGCAGTTCGTTCAGAATATCACTAGCAATGACGCCTCTAAGCTCAAAGTTGGCGATATCCAATATACTTGCATGCCCAAT
Source organism: Porphyromonadaceae bacterium (assembly GCA_030528555.1). Classification (GTDB taxonomy): domain Bacteria; phylum Bacteroidota; class Bacteroidia; order Bacteroidales; family Porphyromonadaceae; genus Porphyromonas. The sequence continues at coordinate 6,202 of JAUMYQ010000009.1, forward strand.
GATAAGGGTGGTATCGTGGATGACCTGCTCGTTTATCGCTATGAAGATGAGAAGTATATGCTCGTAGTCAACGCTGCCAATATAGACAAAGACTGGGCTTGGTGCATGAGCCACAATGCCGTGAGCGCGCAGCTGGAGAATAGCAGCGACAATATCGCCCAGCTTGCCGTGCAGGGCCCCTTGGCAACGCAGGTGCTCCAGAAACTGACGGATGTGAACCTCAGCGATATCCCTTACTATACCTTCAAAGTAGGAACGTTCGCTGGCTGTCCCGAAGTCATTCTATCCAATACTGGCTACACTGGGGCAGGCGGCTTCGAGCTCTATTTTTATCCTGAGCAGGCAACCAAAATTTGGGATGCCATTTTTGCCGCTGGTGAGGCCGAGGGCATCAAGCCCATTGGGCTCGGTGCGCGAGATACTCTGCGTATGGAGATGGGTTTCTGTCTCTATGGCAACGACATTACCGACACGACATCGCCCCTTGAGGCTGGCCTCGGCTGGATAACCAAGTTTGTAGATGGCAAGGACTTCCCCTCTCGGACTGCCCTTGAGCAGCAGAAGGCAGAGGGTGTCACCCGCAAGCTCGTGGCCTTCAAGCTCCTTGACAAGGGGGTACCTCGCAGTCATTACGAAATAGCAGATGAGGCGGGCAACATCATCGGAGAGGTGACCTCTGGGACGATGTCACCTACGCTCAAGCAGGGCATCGGTATGGGCTACGTAGCTAAGGCGCATAGTGCGGTGGGCTCTCGTATTTTCATCGTAGTACGTGGGCGCAAACTGGTCGCCGAGGTCGTGAAGCCACCCATGCGTATGCAGGGCTAGCGTAGTAGTTCTGGATAAGCTATACCACGAAGTTTAGGATAGCTGAGTCGAAAGCAAAGGCGGGGCTGACCATGATCATGGTCAGCCCCACCTTTGCTTGTAGACTTGCCTAAATGTGGAGGCAGCAAGGCGCTGAGGGTATGGGTGATGGATGTGTACTTTAGTACGTCACCGAGCCCAAGTCTCCCGAGGGCAATGCTACGAGTACTACATTTGGGTAAGTCTATTGTAGGCCTCGAGCTTTCATCAGACTTTCGATCTTGGGCTCTTTGAGGCCCGTCATGTCCTCGAAGATTTTGTTCAAGTCTTGCGAGTTACCTTGAGAAAGAATAGTTTGGCGGAGGCGGTCTCCATTCTCTCGGGTCAGGCCACCGTGCTCGGAGAACCAGTCATAGGCATTGTTATCTAGTACCTCTGCCCAGAGATAGGCGTAGTAACCAGCCGAGTAACCCCCACCCATTGAGTGACGGAAGTAGGTGCTGCGGTAGCGTGGTGGGATTTGTCTATTAAGTATCCCAGTCTGCGCTAAGGCTTCCTGCTCAAACTTCGCCACATCGGTAACTTCGCTCCCAGCCGAACGTCCGTGCCAAGCCATGTCGACAATGACGGCAGCGAGGTTCTCTCCTAGAGCATAGGCCTGGTTAAATTGGGCTGCTTGCTTCATCTTCTCGACAAGGGAAGCAGGCATCGCCTCGCCTGTCTTATAATGTTTGGCATAGCTGGCCAAGACTTCGGGATGGGTGGCCCAGTGCTCGTGAAACTGTGACGGCATCTCCACAAAGTCGCGAGCAACGCTCGTGCCAGAAAGCTTGGCGTACCGTTGATTGGCGAAAAGGCCGTGGAGGCCGTGCCCAAATTCATGAAAGAGGGTTGTCACCTCGTCCATCGTCAGCAGCGTGGGTGCGCCATCTACGCCCCGAGTATAGTTGCAGACGTTGTAGACAACTGGCTTTTTACCTAGTAGGGTCGACTGCTCGCTCCAGTTACTCATCCACGCCCCACCGCTTTTGGTGGGACGGCGGTAGTAGTCTGTGTAGAATAGGGCAAGCTTCTCCCCATCTGCATCATACATATCGTAGACGTGTACGCCATCCGTGTAGACGGGCAGGTCGTGTCGCTCCTGAAAAGTCACGCCATAGAGCCTTTCGGCCATGAAGAATAGCCCATTCTTAACTACGCTATCGAGGACGAAGTAGGGTTTGATGTCGTTTTCGTCTAGATCGTACTTAGCTTTGCGCAGCTTCTCAGCGTAGTAGTCCCAGTCCCACGCCTCGAGCTTGAAGTTCATCCCAGCCGTTTCTTGGGCAAATCGCTCTAGCTCCCGAGCATCAGCCTCGGCTTTTAGACGGTAGGCATCAGCTAGACGGTGGATGAAGCTGTAGACGTACTCTGGCTTGCCAGCCATTTGGTCGCGGAGCGTCCAGCTCGCATAGTTGTCGAAGCCCAGGAGCTGAGCCTTCTCTGCCCTTAGTCGAGTAATGTCTAGCACGACCTGGCGCGTGTCGTACTCATCGCCCCGTTCGCCTCGTTGCATAGAGGCCTCGAGGAGCTTGCGACGTAACTCGCGGTTGTTGAGCTCAGGCAGGAAGGCAGAGCGGGTAGTATTTTGGATTTCTAGGACATATTTGCCCTCCAACCCACGACTTTTAGCCGCTGCGCGAGCTTGGGCGATGTGCTCTTCCGATAGCCCGTCCAATTCCTCCAAATTGTCGACTACGAGGGCGGCGGCTGCGCTGCCGTCTTTGACGAGGTTGCTAAATTTATTGGTCAGCACCGAGAGCTCGGCATTGATCTTTTTGAGCTGCTCTTTGCTTGCGGCATCGAGGCTAGCTCCTTGTTTGACAAAGTCACCGTAGACTATATCCAAGAGGCGCAGGTCTTCGCCCAAGAGGTTTACACGTTCGTTTTCATAGACTGTCTTGATGCGCTGGAAAAGCTGTTCATTGAGGCTAATGGCATCGTGATGGGCGGCCAGTTTGGGGGCAATTTCCTCTTCAATCTGCCGAATTTCATCCGTGGCATGTGCTGATGCTAGACCAAAGAAAATGCTGGCCGTGCGGTCGAGCAGTTGGCCAGTCTGCTGTAAGGCAACGAGCGTATTGGTGAAGGTCGGGGCTTCGCTGCTCGTGGCTATACGCTCCACCTCCTCGAGCTGCTGGCGCATACCCACCTCAAAGGCGGGTATGAAGTGCTCAGGCTTAATCTTGTCGAACTCAGGTGCGCCAAACTCGAGGCTGCTCCCCTTGAGGAGCGGGTTATTTGTGGGCGAAGAACTACTGGCTCCGCCTCCATTGCAGGCTGTCAACATCGCTGCTAAGCTTAGGGTTAAAATTAGTTTTTTCATCTCACATCGTATTTTTACAAACCGAATATCCCCAAAGGTAGTCAATAAACTCACGCCCCCTAGCTCGCTCGACATGCGATATATTGTGCTATCTCATCGCTCCATATCAAAACCTGGGGTACGCTTATCGTTTTTTTATCAATGTCATACAATTTAAACGTAAAAGACTATCTTAGCGCCCGAATTCAAGTAATTACAATTTCAAAGACTAAGAATGAATAAGGAACAACTAACCTACAGTGCTCCCAGCTTGGAAGCTTATGCGATGAGTGATACGACCCATCTATTGTCGGCCCTATCCCTGGCGGGAGACCTCAAAGATTACGACGAGGGCGGGGACTATGATGGAGTATATTCATCAACTCCAGTTTAAAAGTGAAGCTTTATGAACAAGAAGTACTATATCCTCTTTGCCTCGGCTCTCTTAGCTCTCGGGGCATGCAGCAAGGTAGAGGAGGAGCCCGCAGGCAATATCGAGGATCAAGGTAAGCCTTTACGAATAAATATCACAGGAAGCTTTGAACAACCCGAGTGGGTGCATGTAGACAATGAGCACGCTATGCGCAACTTTGTGCTACGCCCCAATCAGGCTGGATACCCTAAGATCGTGCTTACCTCTCTTGAGGGCAAAGCCGAGGGGTTTGAGGCCTATCCCTCCATCGTACACCTATATAACAGTCAAGGGAAAACGATGGACTACCGCCTCGAGGTGGAGGACGATCTCAACCCTTCAAGTGATGAGTCTGACAAAGTCAAAGGAAACAACAAAATCGTAGGAGCAAGTAACGAAGAGAAAGGTACCTCACGTATTGTTAAGAGGGATGGTAGCTACCGAGTACAGGTAGGTTTCGAGACTTCGGGCAAGAGAGGCTTCTCTTCTGGGTCGAGCAAGAAGGCAGATGTTGTCTATCCATCTCCATACAATGATAGCGAATACTATGTCTTTGTGGCTCTTAATCCCAAACATCGCGACCATCCACAGTCAAATCACCGCATCTACTATCCATATGAACATAGGGTAGTTGGTGATAACTCATCCACTCCATCTATGCCAGCCCTCAAGCATACTATCGGAGATTACGAAGTGGCTAGACCCTCCAATGTGAGCAAAGAGCGTGATAATCATGATGGATTTGTTATACCTGTCTTCTCGGACTTTCATAGGAGGGTTACAAAAACTAACGACAACCTCCTTCAGGTGGAGACACAGTTTCATATGAGCGGTGTCTTGGTGGCCCTTAAGCTAGACAATCGCACTGGGCGTGATATCATCGTCAAGAGGCTACGTACACGCAGCAATGACTTGTCTTATTCTGGTTACTATGAACTCTGGGACTTTGACTGGTGCAATCCCAAAACAGGGCCCAATCAACGCTTTCATCCAACGGCAGGGCCTATCTTCGTCAGATACGACTCCCCCGACTTTACCAGAGGACGTGCGCGCGTCTATACCTATGACGTGAAGGATGCCTCAGGAGCGAGAGATTATAGTCTGTCGGCAAGGAGCAGCTCTCCTGGACGATTCTACCTTTGGGGAGCAATCGATGAAGGTAATCCTAGGCATGGAAAGGCCTCCAGATATGATGGCCCCTGGCACACACTTATGGAGATAGAGTATGCCTACGCTAATCAACCTAATAGGGTAGTTAGGTCGGCTACGGTGGACATTACCCCCACATACACCACCAAAAGACGTTTCGAGTATGGCAAAGCTTACCTTGTAACGCTCCCTATAAAGGAGGCGGGCTCCTAAACAAGCTCTATTACATCTTAAGAATATCTAGGCGGCACCAAGTACAATTTACCTGGTGCCGCCTAATTTTTGCTTCCCATACTCCCAACCTATAGTATGTCTCTTGAGGGGATTTTGCCTCAAAAGCTTAGGGGCGAATAAGTATATTTGTGGGAGTAGTACAATCGTATCACGAGTTTTTTGATTATGAGTAGGTTCGTCCGATATACTGCACTAAGCCTAGGGCTGCTCGCCTTGATGGGAAAACCGTTCGAGGGGCAGGGGCAGAAGCAAGCGAGTAAGCAGGCAAAGACCACAGCGCAGAGCGCAACAGCTATGAAGGCTAACGTAGAGTACAAAAATAAAGTAACCACGCTTGTGGAGCGTATCCGTAAGGCGAGGCGTAAAGACCGCCCCAAGGATGCGCTGTGCGCTCTCGGGGAGCTGGAGCAGCTAGCCGAGGCGCAGCAGTCCCTCGGGACGCTGATGCACACCATCGAGCTGCGTGAGGAGGTCGCGAGCAGGATAGATGCCGAGGAGGCACGCCTCACTCGGGTGGCTGCCTACGAGCGGCTCTCTGGGCTGCCAGGGCTTACGCCTACGGCACGCGCCCTTGTGCGCATTCATCAGCTGCATTATTATTTGGAGGTTTATGGCGATGTTTATTACGACCTCGAGCAGTTGCGTCCCACTGCAGAGGGAGCGGATGAGGTCTTCCCCTATAAATCTATAGAGGGCTACCGCAAGAAATGCCTCGCCTTGCTCGGTGAAATTGAGAGCCTCGCTCCTCTCTCTGCCACTACCGCCCCCTATGAGCCTTGGGCAGAACTGAATCCCCTCGTCCTAACGAGGGGTGGGGCTTGGCGTGGTACGCTCGCCTCCGATCTGTTTACGGGCTATGACGATGATGACGGTCTCATACGATCTCAAATGCTCGCCCTCCTTGAGCGGTATATCGAGAGCGCGAAGACTCCGAGCGAGCAGATGCACGCCTCTTGGTCGAGGCTAGATATGTTGCCCAAGGCGACAGCCGACGATTACCTCGCTTTCCTCGATCGCTATGAGCAGATGCCCGAAGCTTTCTCTTACCTCCGCTCGGCTCTAGACCGTGCCTATTTAGATGCTAAGAAGCGCAGCGCACGCCTGTATATGGCGCATTTGCACAGGTTGATGAGCCTGTCCTACCTCTCTGTCGAGCAAAAGAAGCGGCTTAAAGAGCGAGAGGAGGAGCTGACCAGCCCCTCGCTCTATGCGAACCTCCGCTATCTTGTGACCGTGCCGAGCAAGCGCAAGACGCAGATCATCCTCTCTCACGCCTTTGTGCGGAATGTTGTGATCGAGGTGTTTCGCCTGCCACAGATCGTAGACCGCCCCGAGGATTGGAAGCCCCGAGCTGGCGATCCTCCTCAGTGGACGAAGACCTTCGCCCTAGAGCAAGACCCCGAGTGGCATAGCAAGACCGACACGCTCCGTCTCGACCTACACCGCACGGGCTACTACTGCCTGCGCCTCACCAGCCCAGAGATTAAGGAGCGTCAGCCTATACTCTTGCATTTGCCTGTGACCGATCGGGTCGCCTACCAGCCCCCCCACGCAGGAGAGATGGGGCGTATACAGTGGCTCGATGCAACAACGGGTGCGCCTGTGATCGATGTGCCAGCCCTCAGTTGGGAGAGTAATTGGCACAGGGGCGAGCTACGTAGGCGCGATGTGCGCTCCCATCGGACGGATGCCCTTGGCTTCGTGACCATAGCGCAAGGCAAGGAGGGGCGTGCTGGCAGTCGGGTGGTGTGCCTAGAGGACGCTTCCGACCCCATTTTTGCCTCTCTTCGCAGATGGTACGAGGGGGCTTGGGGGGAGAGCTATACGGCTGCGATGCTGACCACCGACCGAGCCGTCTATGCCGAGGGGCAGACGCTCCACCTCTACGGCTACTTAGGGCGACAAGCTAGGCGTGTTGAGGAGGCACAGACGCTCGGGGGACAGACCTGCCAGCTCATCATCTATTCGCCCCAAGGCGAGGAGATCAAGACAGCTGAGGTCACCACCGATAGCTTCGGGCGGTTTACCCTCGACTATACCCTCCCTCGGGGTATACTCCTCGGTCACTATCGGGCGGTGTGTCGCTGGGGCGATGGGCAGGGAGAGCAGGCGACCTCATTCCGAGTAGAGGCGTATCAGAAGCCGACCTTCGAGCTACATCTGACCGTCCCCACGGAGGCACTTCGCCTTGGAGACAGCGTACAGATACCTATTGAGGCAAGGGAGCTAACGGGTGCCGCCCTCGAGAGCGTACGCCTCGAGGTGCAGACGACTGTGAGGCGCAACCGATGGTGGCGTTGGAGTTTGCGGCAGCGTACCGAGGAGCTACCCCTCGTGCAACTCATGACAGACAAGGAGGGGCAGGCGATGCATGCCCTCAAGCTCTCGCCCCTCTCTGCGGACGAAGAGGACGACGCTGAAGAGCAGGGCGGGCATCGGTGGAACGACCACTATACCTACGACATCAGCCTGCGTGCAATAGCACCCTCGGGCGAGGTGGCGCACGAGCAGCTGCGCCTCAGTGTTGGGCGTGAGCTGGCAAGCGTGAGCCTAGAGATGCCTAGCCACATCGAGCGCACCACCCTCAGTGGGTCACTCTGCTTCAAGAGCCACACCCCACAGGGTAGGGAGGTAAGCCAAAGGGTAGCCTACGACATTGTGGGCTACAGTGATCTGGAGCGTGTGCTGTGCTCGGGCGAAGCCGTGACGAATAAGCCCATCGACCTCAAGGATCTGCTCCGTGATCTGCCCTCAGGGCGGTACACGCTGCGCTATCGGCAGGCAGAGCTGAGTGGCCCAGAAGACAAGGGCGAGCAATACATCTTTAGGCTCTATGGAGTGGAGGATAAGGCGCTCCCAAGTGCTGAACCGCTAGAGCTATTCACGCTCAGCACGACCTACGAGGGGGGCGCAAGCCCTGCGGTCTTCTACGGCACAGCTCTCGGCAATGCCTACATCTACTGCCAAGTGCGGTGCGACGATGAGCTGCTGCCCACACGCCTCTTGCGCCCCAGCTCGGGGCAGCTCTGCCGCCTTGACTTAGAGCTTGGGGCGCGTAAGCCCGAGCGCATTGGCGTGCTGCTCTACACGGCTCGTGAGGGCGTTGTCCTACAGAAGACGCTGGACCTCACGCGGCAGCTGCCCAGCCGTGAGCTAGATATAGAGGTGAGGAGCTTCCGCGACCGCACCACGCCTGGGGCAACAGAGGAGATTAGCGTACGTATCAGCCGTGAGGGGAAGCCCGTGCGTGCTGCCCTAGCGGCGTGGATGTACGACGAGGCACTGGAGCAGATTGCCCCCCTCTCGGTTCATCCCTTGAGGGCAACGCCCATCCTGCCCCCTGCCATCAGTCAGGGCTACCCCCTTATTAGAGCAAGAGATGTAGAGATGTTGCTATCTGAGTACGCTATGGAAGGAGACTTTAGTGCATCCCTCTATGGCGCATCCCAAGAGGCACTGATGGGATCTGCTGCTGGCGTTGATATGGCGGAGGCGGCAGCTGCCTCGCTCCAAGAGGTTGTGGTGCGAGGGCTTGCCCCGATGGCGATGCGCTCGGCCAAGATGGTAGCGCCCTCTGCTGCCCATGAGGCGCGCTTGGCTGTGCGGGGCGACTTTGCCGAGACGGCATTCTTTCGCCCGATGCTCACAACGAATGCCGTGGGCGAGGCGATCTGGAGCTATCGTGTCCCCGACAACCTTACTCGCTGGCGGCTTTGCCTCCTGGCACATACCGAGGATCTCAGTGCAGGCTACGCTCAGCGGTCAGTCGAGGTCTACCGCCCTCTGATGCTCAAGCCCTACTTGCCACGCCTCCTGCGCCAAGGCGATGAGGCGAGCCTTGCCGCTACGCTCAGGAGCGAAGCCGATAAACCGCTTAAAGGGGCGTGCGTCCTCGAGCTGTACGAGCCTCGGAGCGAGCGTATGCTGCGCCGAGTGGATCAGCCCTTTAGCCTTGCCCCCAAGGCGAGTACCTCGCTGCGCTTCGACCTCGCTCAGCTGCCCGAGGGGCTTGACTCCGTGGGCGTGCGCCTCACGGCAAAGGCTGGGGCGTGGAGCGATGGCGAGCAGCACCTCCTGCCCATCCTACCAGCCGTGCAACCCACGGTGCGCAGCCTAAGCATTACCCACGATGGGGGGCTACCGCTAGACCTCAATCTCTCGCCCCTCTATCCCTCTACGGGCTTCATCCCCGAGGTAGGGCGTATCGAGGTGCGCCTAGAGAGCCATCCGCTCCTGCTTGCCCTCGAAGCCTTGCCCGTCCTCTTCGAACCCAATAGCGAGGATGCCATCAGCCTAAGTGCTGGCCTGCACGCTGCCGCCATTCGGGATCGAGTGCTTCGGCTCCCAGGGCTGGCGAGCTGGCTACAGGAGCGCAGCGAGGGGCAGGGCGGCATCCGCACCGACCGAGATAGTTTGCTTGCTACGACTACGGGGCAGACCCCATGGAGCAAGCTCCTCAAGGGGGACGATGAGGCTGGGCGTAGGGTGCTAGCCTACCTCCAACGAGACGAGCGCACAAGGGCGCAGGAGGCAGAGAAGCTCCTGGGCTCACTCGCCAAACTACAGGACGAGGCAGGCGGTTGGAGCTGGTACCCCGGCATGCGCCCCTCGCCTAGCCTTACCCTTATGATGATGCGCCAGCTGCTGCATGCCGATGGGCTTAGAAGTCCGCTATTGGATAGCATGCTGCGCAAGGGCTGGCAGGCGCTCGATGCCGAGCTGGTCGAGCAGCGCAAGCAGGTACTCGATGCCGAGTGCAAGCACAAGACTACGGTGCAGATCGCCGATGGCACGCTCGAGCAGCTCTACCTCATTGCTCGCTCGGGGCATAGCCCGAGGGGCGCAGCACGCACGGCTTACGACTTCTTCTTGGACCGCTTGCGGAGTGAGGTGCATAGCCTCCCCCTCTATGCCAAGCCAAGGGCTGCCCTTGCCCTTGCGCCAAGGGATAGGAAGCTCGCAGGCGAACTGCTCGAGAGCCTGCGCCAGCACCTTAGCTCTACAGGTGGGGGGCTGTACTATGCGAACTTTGGCACGCGCTCCTACTGGTGGTACAACCGCCTGTACACGATGCAGACCGAGACCATAGCCGCCCTCGCTGCCCTTGCGCCCCAAGACCACGACACCCTCGGAGGGCTGCAACGTTGGCTGCTCGGGCAGAAGCGAGGCGTGCGCTGGGAGAGTACGCTCGCCACAAGCGAAGCAATCGCTGCCCTCACCCTTGCTAGCCCCCCAAGTGACCTCACGAGGGTGCGTACCTCTAGGCTAGAGCTAATCGATGCTCGGGGAGGGGTAACCACAGTCGAGGGCGAACGACCCAGCATCGTGCAGGGCTTTAGCCGAGAGAGCTACCCCAAGACGCTCAAGCTAAGCACGAGTGCCGAGGGGCAGGTGTGGGGCGTGGCTTCGGCTCGCTATAGCCTGCCCATCACGGAAGACACCGCCTCGGGGGATGTGCTGCGTGCCGTGCGCCACTACTACCGCCGTATCGAGGTTGAGGGTAAGCAGCAGCTCGTGGAGCTGCACGGGGGCGAAGCCCTCTCTGTGGGGGATGTGCTGGTGGTGCGCCTAGAGATTACCCTAGATAGGGCTATGGACTTCGTGCGCCTTGCCGACCCACGCCTCTCCTGTGCCGAGGGTAGGGAGGCACGCTCGGGCTACGTTTACAGCCCCGAGGCACGGGTAAGCTACTACCTAGAGCATCGGCACGAGGCGATCAACTTCTACTTCGACCAGCTGGATCGGGGGCAGTACCTCCTAGAGTATGAGCAGAGCGTGGTGCGCTCTGGGGTGTACCAAGCCCCCTCGGCACACCTGCAGTCGGTCTATGCCCCCGAGTACACCGCCTCTACGGGCTTCGGGGGGCGCATACGGGTAGAGCCTTAGCCCTAGATGCTTAGCCAGATAATAATCATTCACTACACATAACGAAGTATGACGACATTTGATGTAGCCATCATTGGCGCAGGACCAGGCGGTGCAGATGCCGCAGAGTATGCCGCAGCTCAGGGGCTGTCGGTAGTGCTATTTGAGAAGAACAAGGTGGGGGGCGTGTGCCTCAATGAGGGCTGTGTGCCTACCAAGACGCTGCTACACTCGGCGCACATCTACGCCAAGGCGAGCGAGGGGCGCAAGTATGCCGTGAGTGCTAGCGAGGTGAGCCTCGACCTTGGCAAGCTGATGGCGCGCAAGACGAAGATCCTCAAGAAGCTCTCGGCAGGCATCCGCATGGGGCTAGAGCGGCACGGCGTGACGCTCGTCATGGAGGCGGCAGAGATTGCCAGCAAAGAGGGCGACATCTTCACGCTGCGAGCAGGGGGCGAAGCCTACACGGCGCGCCACGTCATCCTCGCCACGGGGTCGGAAGCCTTCATCCCTCCCATCGAGGGGCTGGACGGCGTGCCTTATTGGACGGCAAGGGAGGCGCTAGAGGTCAGCGAGCTGCCCGAGAGCCTCGCCGTCATCGGTGGGGGCGTCATCGGGATGGAGTTCGTGTCTTTCTTCTCCACGCTGGGCGTTAAGGTAACGGTCATCGAAATGCTGCCCAAGATCTTGGGGGCAATGGATGGCGAGGTGTCGAGCGAGCTTCAGGCAGCCTTCGCAAAGCGTGGCGTGAAGTTTCACCTCTCCACTCGGGTGCAGCGCATCGAGAATGGCGTCATTGTCGCTACGGATGCCGAGGGGCAGGAGCTGCGCCTTGAGGCAGCGCAAATCCTCGTCAGCGTAGGGCGCAGAGCCGTGACCACAGGGCTAGGGCTGGAGACCCTGGGCGTAGCCATCGAGCGTGGCGCAGTGGTGGCGGATGAGTACCTGCGCACGAGTGTGGCTGGGCTGTATGCCGTGGGCGACATCAATGGGCGGTCGATGCTGGCGCACACCGCTACCCGTGAGGGCATTGTGGCGGTCAATCACATCCTTGGGCGCAGCGACCAAATGAGCTATGGGGCGATCCCAGGCATCGTCTACACCGACCCCGAGGTGGCAGCCGTGGGGCGCACAGAGGAGGAGCTACAAGCCTCGAGTACGCCCTACGAGGTACACAAAGTGCCGATGAGTATGTCGGGGCGTTTTGTGATCGAGAATGAGATGGTCTCGGGGCTATGCAAGGTGCTGACCGACCCCGAGGGCGTTGTGCTGGGCGTACACATGCTGGGCAATACGAGTAGCGAGATCCTCGTACCAGCCATTATGGCGGTCGATCGGGGGATGAAGATCTCGGAGCTAGCCAGCTTCGTCTTCCCTCACCCCACCATCAGCGAGGTGCTGTGCTCGGCTGCCCTCCACTAATTGCTCTACACGCCACTCATAGAGGAGGGGCCCAACAAGGAAGCGAGCCGAGGCAATGCCTCGGCTCGCTTCCTTGTTGGGTATATTATGTAGGTGCGTGCCCCACGCTCTAGGATTAGAAGCCTAGAGCTTCGAGCGTAGGAGGGCTAGCTTCTCCTCCATCAGTGCCACCTCGCCTGCGAGCTGCTCACGCTTGCGCTCTACCATCTTGAGGAGGCCTGCGCCACCCTTGTTGTCTACATTGAGGAAGCCGAGGTTGTTTTCGTAGGTCTGTAGCTCACTCTTAGCACGTTCTAGGGCGTACTGGAGCTTGCGTAACTCTTGCTGCACACCGCCTTCTTGTCTGGCTACTTGTTCTATTTTGCTCGAGTAACCCTCTAGGCGACGCTGCTCACGCCCTTGGCGCAGGCGGTTGTAGTACTCGTCCATATAAGCTTTGTACTTGCCGTTGATCTCGTCCTTGTACTTACCTGGGACATGGCCAATCTCTTTCCACAGACCTCCGAGACTATCCAGATGCTTTCGGAGCTCAGAGAGATCTGTTACCTCCTTGAGGTTTGCCAGCTGATCGAGGATGGCTCGCTTACGCTCGAGGTTCTGTTCATAGCTTGTGCCTTGTGCCTTTTGCTCGGCTGCCTTACGCTCAAAGAAGGCGTCGATATGCTTGCGCAGCTCCACCCATAGCTTGTGGTTGGCACGCACGGAGGGGATGTTTAATCCCTTCCACTCCTGCTGTATTTCCTTGATGCGCTGCGTGCCTGCCTCCCAGTCGTTACCCTCAGCGATGCGCTTAACCTCCTCGATAAGCTGCTCCTTGCGCTGGTTGTGGCTCTTGCGCTGATGGTGCATCTCACTAGTAAAGCTCTTCCACTTGGCATAGAACGTGTCGTAGCTCTGGCGGAAACGCTGGTAAATGCGGTCGTTCTCCTTCTTGGTGGCGTAGCCGATCTTACGCCACTCCTCTTGTAGCGCTTTGAGCCGCTCGGATGTCACTTGCCAAGCAGCATACCCCTCGGGCTGCTCTGCGATGATCGCTTCGACCGCCTCACACAGGCGCGTCTTGGCCTCTAGGTTCGCCTGCTCACGAGCCTTGCGCTCATCGTGGTAGCCTTGGTGTAGCTTGTAAATCTGTGTCGTTAGGGCTTTGAACTCGCCATGCACCTCCGCCCTAATGTCCTTGGCTACAGGGCCTAGCTCATGCCACTTGCTGATGAGCGGTAGCGCACTTTGGTAGAGAGCAAGCACGTCTGTCTGCTCCGAAAGAGCTTTCAGCTCATCTAGGAGCGCACGCTTGGCCTCTAGGTTTTTGCGGTAGTCATACTCACGCAGCTCTTCATTGATAGCTTTCAGCTCGTAGAACTTATCTCGCAGCTCGGCAAAGGTCTTGCGCAGTGCTGCCTCGTCCTGTGGGTCGAGCGGGCGACAGGCCTGCCACTCGTCTTTGAGCCTATGAAACTCAGCATATACCTTGCCGAAGTCTTCGCCTGCATCGAGCAGCGCTGCCAGATCGCTGAGGATCTGCGCCCCTCGATCCTTGTTGGCAGCAAAGAGGGCGGTGCGTTGCTCTAACACTTTGCGCTCATGCTCTCGGATAGTACGGTTAAGGTCACCCAGGCGTGCCTCCTGTATGGCTGCCACCTCCACCTCCTCGGGCGTTACCGTGCGACTAGAGTTGATCTCTTGTAGGCGACGGCGTGCCACGGAGCGGAGCTTGCTCACCTCTTCGAGGACTTCTTTGGAGACCTCCTCCACGCTGATGAGCGTAGCGATCCGATCTATGAGTGTCTTTAGCGAATTTGCCCCCTGCTCTTGGGGAGTTGCCTCTGCTTGCGTTGCTTGAACTTGTTCCGTAGAGGGAGACTGAAGGTCTATTTGAACTTCAGGCGATAGCGTAGTGTGCTGTGTTTCCATTTGTGACACAATGTTGTTTAATACTTTATCACTACAAAAATAAACTTATTTCTCTAATCTCCTTCCTTGCCTTGAGTAGAACCGTCGCCTCAATTTTGGCTTAGTTACCCCACATACCTTACCATGAAGTCGAGAGCAGTATCGCGTTTTTTGCTAACTTTGAGGAGAACAAATGGGCGTATAACTAAGCACTTCGCAACTATGGACTTTGGATTGGCCGCTTGGCAACTATGGCTCATTGCAGCCATAGGGCTATTTATTTTGGAGATTGTGTCTACCACTTTCGTCATGGCTTGCTTCGCTGTAGGCTCTTTGGGAGCCATGATTGTGGCGTTGTGTACCCTTGGGTGGTCATGGCAGGTGGGGGCATTTGCTATCGTTAGCTTGCTTTCGTTTGTCTACCTACGCTCTTTCATGCAGGCTAAACGTTTGCGTAGCCCTGGGACGGCCACAGGAGTAGAGGCCCTTATCGGCAGGCGGATACGCCTGAAAGATCCCATCTCTCTAGAGCAAGACTATATAGAGCTGCCGATAGATGGCGATGTATGGCGCGCAAGGCTTATCATGCCACAGGCTCTTGAAGCTGGTATGGAGGTAGAGGTTGTGAGGCTAGATGGCATCATCTTAGAGATTAAGCTGGCGGACCAATAGGACATACTTGTCTGTAATATCAACTTTTAATCATATTTAGATCTATGACACCTACCTTTTTTATCCTGATAGCTATCGTACTATTAGTGATCTTCATCATCACACGAGGGCTAAAGATCGTACAGCAATCGCAGACCATGATCATCGAACGCCTAGGTAAGTATTACACCACACTCAACTCGGGCGTTAATATCATCATCCCCTTCATCGATCAGCCTCGTCCAATGCGCTGGCGATACACCATTCCTGCAGGCAATGGCGACACCTTTGTTCGCTTCACGGACGTGACTACTATCGATCTTCGTGAGACGGTCTACGACTTCCCTCGCCAAAGCGTCATCACGAAGGACAATGTTGTGACAGAGATCAACGCCATCCTTTACTTTCAGATCGTGGACCCTATCCGTGCGATGTACGAAATACAAAATCTGCCCGATGCTATAGAGAAGCTCACGCAGACAAGCCTGCGTAACGTAATCGGGGAGATGGATCTTGACGAAACGCTCACCAGCCGCGATACCATCAATAGCAAGCTGCGCACTATCCTGGATGATGCGACTAATAAGTGGGGTGTAAAAGTCAATCGTGTAGAGCTGCAAGACATTAATCCCCCTCGAGATATCCGCGATGCGATGGAGAAGCAAATGCGTGCCGAGCGTGACAAGCGTGCTCAAATCCTCAATGCCGAGGGACAAAAAGAGGCTCTAATCCGTGGCTCTGAGGGGCGTATGCAGGAGTCTATCAATCATGCCGAGGGAGAACGCCAGGCTCAAGTACTACGAGCAAAGGCCGAGGCCGAAGCCAAGCTACTTACAGCCGAGGCCGAGGCCGAGGCTATTAGACTAATTTCTGAAGCAGCAAGTGGGTCCGGAGCTAATCCAACCCAATATCTTATCGCTGTTCGTTACCTCGAGACGCTCAAGGAGATGACCAGTGGTGAGGACAACAAGACCATTTATCTGCCTTATGAAGCCTCAGGTATCCTGAGCTCGCTTGGTGGCATAAAAGAGCTACTCGCCAAATAGCCTAATCTAAAGATAAGTTTGGGCTGGAGACTAGGCCCACGATATTGAACAAGGGGCGAGCCATATCGGCTCGCCCCTATTGTATTGTCTCTCTCTTGAAAATGTAGGCACCTAATACCGACAGCAAATGACCCTAAATGCCGTAAAATCTGGGCTACTCGTCTTACTTTCCCTGTGAAGCTTTAATAGGTTATATTCTAGTTGCTTATCTCGTTTCCTGATGAGGTCAAAAAAACTTCGGGAATACTCGAAAAAAAGTTCCCGAACTTTTTTGGGGGAGTTCCCGAACTTTTTGGAAAAAGATCGGGAAGATTTTTTGAAAAGATCGGGAAGTTTTTTTGAAAAGATCGGGAAGATTTTTTCGGCCAATCAGGAGGGAGATTAGTTTGCTAATAACCAATTAATTACAATCCACAAAATAATAAGGAAATAGCCCTGATGCCGAAGCTACATTTTGACACTCTTGTGCTCTTCTTAGGCGAAGAGACACAACGACCTTGACAAGCACGTGACAAAAGTACCCAAACTTACAAACAGCTGCTGGCGATGTAAACCTGTTGTTTACACCGCCAGCAGAGTGTCCTCTTCCTTCTATACTGCTACTTAAGCACCTTGAGTGCAGCCTCGAAGTTGGGGTCTTGGGCTATCTCTGGGACAAGCTCCTTATAAATTACCTTACCAGCCTCATCTATGATGACCACGGCACGAGCCAACAAACCACGCAGAGGGCCATCAACCTGAAGTACACCATAACCTTTCTCTAGGCAATCACAGCGAAATGCCGAAGCAGCCACTACCTTATCTAACCCCTCTGCACCACAAAAGCGACCAAGAGCCATAGGTAGATCCTTAGAGAGGCAAAGCACCTCCGTATTGTCAAGGCTAGCGGCCTCCTCATTGAAGCGACGAACACTCGCGGCACACACACCTGTATCTACGCTAGGGAAAATATTAAGTACTACTCGCTTGCCACGCAGGTCAGATAGCTTGATTTCGCTCAAGTCAGTCTTCACGACAGTGAAGTCGGGTGCTACCGCACCAACAGCTGGCAGTTCGCCATTAAGGTTGATAACTAAATCTTTTTTTAGTGTTACTGTTGCCATATTCTTTGGGTTTTGTGCCATACTCTCTAGGACTGATATCCCGATAAGCAAGGCGGTTAATACGATTTTGAACAAAGTATTCATTATGTTGCTACTAAAAAATTGACTTCTCTCTTCATTGGTTCATTGCTCTATCAGCTTGAATGTCTTACGATGATGGGGAGAGATGCCATACCTGAAGATGGCCGCTCGATGGCTCGATGTCGGATAACCCTTATGTCTCGCCCAGCCATACTCGGGATACTGACTATCAAGGCGTATCATCGCCTCATCTCGGTGCGTCTTAGCTAGAATAGAGGCTGCAGCAATGGCGGCAAACTTGGCATCACCCTTGACGATACACTCGTGAGGAATGTCTGAGCAGGGAGTAAACCTATTGCCATCCACCAACAGACGATCGGGACGAAGGCCGAGTGCCTCAACGGCTCTGTGCATAGCCAGATGAGAGGCCTTGAGGATGTTTAGCTCATCTATCTCCTGGGGCGTACACAGCCCTACGCCCCATGCCAGGGCCTCCTGCTCTATAATCGGCCGTAGCAGGTCTCGCTTGCGCTCGCTGAGCTGCTTAGAATCGTGTAGGAGTGGATGGCAAAAGCCATCTGGCAAGATAACAGCCGCGGCATACACTGGCCCCGCCAGGCAACCTCTGCCAGCCTCATCCAGCCCACACTCCAGGGCACCATCATCAATGTATCTGGCCAAAAGCATGCTTGTCTCTCAATATAACCATCTCTCTAGTGCCTAGGACAGCATAGGCACTACCTTATGTAGGGCCGAGATGAAGCTATCCACCTCTTCTCTAGTATTGTACATGGCCAAAGATGCGCGAGCAATAGCAGTATGCCCAAACCTCTCAAGTAGTGGCTCGGCACAATGATGCCCTGTGCGGATGGCAATACCCATCCTATCGAGCAGAGTACCGAGATCAAAGGGATGGATATCCCCTATGGAGAACGAAATCGTTGCCGCCTTGCCTGGAGTAGTACCAAGGATGTGTACGCTTTCAAACTCGCTCTTTAGCCGTTCCGTGGCGTAGCGAAGTAGCTCGTGCTCGTGCTGGGCAATTGCCTCGAGCGAATAATGGCTCACAAAGTCGAGAGCAGCGGCCAGAGCCGTCGACCCTACATAATCGGGTGTGCCAGCCTCATACTTGAAAGGTAGCTCATTGTAGGTCGTTCGCTCGAAAGTAACTTTAGCAATCATCTCGCCTCCGCCCATATAGGGTGGCATCTTCTCTAGCAGGTCTTCTCTACCATATAGTACGCCAATGCCCGTTGGGCCATAAAGCTTGTGGGAGCTGAAAGCATAAAAATCTGCCCCCAACTCCTGTACATCCACTGGGGTATGGGCAACGGCCTGCGCCCCATCCAGCAGAACTGGCACGCCCTGCTCGTGCGCCAAGCGGATGATGTCCCGCACTGGATTGACCGTACCTAGTACGTTGCTCACATGCGCCACCGCTACGAGACGGGTACGCTCTCCGAGTAACTCTCTGTAATGCGCCATATCGAGCGCACCTGTCTCATCAATGTCTATTACCCTAAGGCTCGCTCCCGTACGTTCACAGAGCATTTGCCAAGGAACGATATTGGCATGATGCTCCATCGCCGAGATGATGATCTCATCACCTGAACGCACGAATGCCGACCCATAGCAAGTCGCCACAAGATTGATAGCCTCCGTTGTGCCACGCGTGAAGATAACGCTCCGCTCACTCGGAGCATTAATGAAGCGTGCAACCGTACGCCTTGCCTCCTCATGACGCTCCGTGGCCAGCTGACTGAGGTAATGCACACCTCGGTGCACATTGGCATTGGCCGTACGATAGCCCCTATCTATCGCCTCGAGAACACACATCGGTTTGTGCGTAGTTGCACCATTATCTAAATAAACGAGAGGCTTGCCATGCACCAGAGTCTCGAGGATCGGGAAATGGCTACGTATCTCGTCTAGATCATATATCATATCGTTCGTAAACACTTATCTTGCAATGCCTGGAGCTTAGAAATTTAAATGCTGAAACTCCTTGAGGCTCAACCCCTTTTTGTCACGATCCGAAAGGATAAACTGCCCCTTCTCAATACCCTTTTGCTCCCAATT
The DNA here is from genome assembly GCA_030528555.1 of Porphyromonadaceae bacterium. Classification (GTDB taxonomy): domain Bacteria; phylum Bacteroidota; class Bacteroidia; order Bacteroidales; family Porphyromonadaceae; genus Porphyromonas. The sequence continues at coordinate 25,225 of JAUMYQ010000009.1, forward strand.
GATCCCCAGATCTGGATCATCAAAACGGATGCTACATTCACTCTCGGGGTGATAGACATTGTCCACTTTGTACTGTAGAGTAGCATACTCTGTAAGGGTGAGAAATCCGTGGGCAAAGCCCCGCGGGATATAAACCTGACGATGATTGTCACTGCTCAGCTCTACCGTCAGGTGGTGCCCATAGGTAGGAGAGCCCTTACGCAAGTCTACCGCCACATCCAGTACAGCGCCCTCAACGCAACGCACGAGCTTAGCCTGAGCATAGACCCCTTTTTGCAAATGCAACCCACGCAGTACAGCATACTGCGAGCGAGACTGATTTTCTTGTACTACTGCCAGATCGCCAATGTGTGCAGCAAAGTCCAAAGCCCTAAAGGACTCCATGAAATATCCTCGGTCGTCGCCCAAGGCAACAGGGTCTATAAACCATAACCCAGGGATTGATGTCTGTGTATAGTGCATACCTAAATACTTTTTGTGTACGCCTTAAAGGTAATAAAACAATCTTTCACCCTCACTTGGCCCTGAGAAACTCAGGACACAAACACCAAGATTGGCCCTAACGCTCCAGAGATACGGAGCAAGGCTCGTCATACTTTGCACAGAAGCCCCCCAAAAGAGCGCCAAACAGAGAAAACTGCTCCGTTTGGCGCTCTACTCCGTACTAGGGCAATTTATCCGAAGTACTCTCTAGAAATAAATAACGTCGTCTTCCGTACCTGGGGCTTCGCCGAACGTATCTGGAGTATCCTCTCCCCCTACCAAGGAAGGCTCTATGGACATTGGTCCCTGACTGGTCGTGTAAGGCTGACTGCGCTCCACTAGGCTTGTCCCTGACGATGACGGACCACTCACAGCGGAGACAAACCTCCCTGCATAAGTCCCTGTAGATGTATGAGGCATCTGCTGCCCCACAGCGTTTAGAGATTTGTAGCGCAACCGAATATTCTCAGCAACCTTACTATCACGCCTGATGGCTGGTGTCTGCTCAAGCTCCTCAAGCAAGTCTTCATTGTCTAGCTCGCTGATGGTAAGCACGAGTGGGTGAGTCTTTTTCGTTCCTCCCGAACCAACCACGCCCTGCCCATAAAAGTCCTCTAGAAGACGCTCTTCTTCCTCGGTGATGCCACTACCATGAGCCTCCGCGCCTGTACCTCTAGCCTGCTCACCGTCCATATTCATGCGAATGTAACGGTCGGTCTCACTATAGTCGAAGCCAGAAGCAAGCACTGTAATAGCCACCCTGTCCACCTCAGCCCTAGGGACAGAGCCCCAGATGACATCTATATCCGAACGAAGCGAGTCTATGAAGTCTTGCAACTCTTTGAATTCGTGCATCGACACTGGGTCATCCTTGGGTGAATATACGTTGAAAAGCAAACGCTTGGCGTTCTTCACATTGTTGTTATTGAAGAGAGGAGAGTGCAGAGCATCTTTGATAGCCTTGGTAACGCGCCCAGCTCCCTCACCATAGCCTGTGTTGATTACCGCAACCCCTCCGTCCTTGAGCGTAGTGCGCACATCGGCAAAGTCGAGATTGATACGAGCAGGCTGATTGACCATATCGGATATCCCCCTAGAGGCCGTAGTAAGAGTCTCGTCCGCATGCCTAAAAGCCTCTTCGATATCTTCCGTAGGATAGAGGTCTATCAACTTTTGATTATTAACAACGAGCAGAGCATCTACATTCTTTTCCAGCTCCTTGACCCCCTTGAGGGCCTTGAGTATCTTGTTACGTCCCTCAAAAGCAAAGGGAATAGTCACAATACCAACGACAAGCAGCCCTGCTTGCTTGGCAATGCGCCCCACTACGGGCGATGCACCCGTACCTGTACCACCACCCATACCAGCTGTGATGAAGACCATCTGCGTCTCACCATCGCATAGCGCCTTCTTGATGTTCTCCTCACTTGCCTCGGCAGCTTGCCTGGCTACATCGGGGAGGTTACCAGCACCGAGCCCCTCGCCAAGGATTACCTTGTCGGGCACAGCGCTCTGTCTAAGGGCTTGCTGGTCAGTATTGCAGAGCAAAAAGCTTACGCCAGCAACTTGCCCCGTTGTAAACATATGAGTAACGGCATTGCCTCCGCCACCACCTACGCCCACCACCTTGATAAGCTTGGGTATCTCCTGAGTACTATACTGAAAGTTCGTTCCTCCCATCACTTCTTCCATAACCTTAATTGCCTAAAATTATCATTGCTACCCTCTACAAGATGCCACAACGTCAGTCTTCATATTCATCTTCGTCCTCTCCATTGATCTTATCGATCATACCCATAAAGCCTTTCTTGACAGACCCCCAAAAACCTGAGCCTCGAGAAGGAGCCTTAGTCCTCTGCTCTACGGAGGGGACTGCCTGAGTAGGACCATTGTCAGCCAAACCAGCTGCTATCTCGAGTGACTGATCTGGCTCATCCGAACCAATAGGCAAGTCTTCGAGATTGGCATCTAACACATCCTCTTCCACTGGGTCTTGCGTAAGAATATCCATCGCTTGATAGACTAGTTCTATGCAATCTTTGCTCGCCAAATGGGTTAAAGCCAGCTCACTGACATAGCTTGCACGCTCGGCTTCACTCACCGCTCCACTAACAAACTCTGGACGTATGCCTCCGACACGCACTGGTTGTCCAATCTGCCCCTCGATGCTCTCGACAAAACCCATGAGCTGAGTAGCACCACCAGTCAGGACCCAACTGGCGATATTGCTCTGCTCTCCTGCACTAGCTTCACTAACGATATTAATAACGTTGAGCATAATCTCCACCATACGTGCCATAACGGTACGATTGATATCGATTTGTTTGATGCTTACCCCCTCGATATTGATCGCTTCGTTGCGATCCACCTCTAGACTCATGGCAGCCTTGGTGAGCTTCACCTGCTCGGCATAACTCTCTACAAGCGATAAGCTCTCGAGGTCTTTGGTCACATCTCTGCCACCCATCGGAAGGACATACAGCCCTGAGAGCAACCTATCTTTATACAAAGAGACGCTGGTACAACCTCCACCGATATTGACATAGACGCAGCCAAGCATAGCTTCTTGGCTAGAGAGAATCGTTGTAGCCTCGGCCACTGGTGTAATAAGAATATCATTGATCTCCAAAGCAAGCTTTTGTTCGAAAGTGGTTCGGAGGTTCTCAAGAATATTTTTGCGTGCAGTAATTACCTGATAAACTGCGTCAATGCGCTGGCAACGAACGCCCTGGGGCTTCATCTCTGGTTTTCCATCGACAAAAAAGCGCGGATGCAAGACACGTACCACCTCGTCCTTACCATAGTCGGCATCTTGCACCTGATCGCGGAGTGTCTGCAGATGCTCGTGCGAGACAATCTCTCCCCCATGCGGCAGAGTCAGCTGACTACGATAGACACGTGAGCGCATAGACACGCATTCTAACCCGACGTAGACGCTGCTAATCTTCTCATTCTCCTCAAGCTGTGCCGATAGTTCGTCTATAATTAGCCCGATACTCTTAGCCGTACCATCAATGTTGTGGATGTAACCACGCTTGACATTGTCACGGCTTGGCTGGCGACTCATGGCTATAGGCTGCACCAATCCTCCAGGATGCTTGATAGACAACATTCCCGTGATGGATGAGCTACCTATATTAATGACCACGTATTTCTTGTCCTTTGGGGTCGTAGCTTGCATACTTTACGTTTTAGTATTTAGTCCGATGTGTTGTTTGTCTTCTCTCTTGTTCTTTTGAGGCGCACCAGCTCCCTTGCTAAGCGGCCGTTTCTTTGCCATACTCTTTGACAATAACTTGTGGCTCTATATAGAGCTTGATATACTGGATGCTATCCCAGCCTTTCTTAGAGATAACGAGCTGTTCGTAGATACGTAGTTTCTCGAGCATGGCCACCCACTTCTCGGAGGCATGCCCAAAGTAGATAGCAGCATTTCCCAAGCGTGGAGTGAGCACCAATCCCTCCTTTGGGCTATAGTACCCATGCCCAAAATAGCCACGATAGTAGTCACTCCCATCGAGATAAAGCACAAGATCATAGAAACTCCCTGTGGCCATCTCGCGACTGATAGTCCCACTAAAGAGTAGTACATAGGCATGAAAGCTCGTATTGGTGGGGATGATGCTTCGCTTACGTGATACGTAGTAAGACTCATCGTTGGTCTCTACCCTAAAGAAAGGGTCTTTCTGCTCGATGCGTATCTTAAGTTTGCTGCCATGTCTACTACGATAGACCTCAGCTCGATGAAATATGGGATTTAGGCGCAGTGTATCTTCGAGGGCTGCCAGATCTATAGAACGCAGTGGCTCACCCTCTAGCTTGATGCCCATCTTCTTAAGTTCCAAGAGAACGTCCTCCGCCCGAATTATCTCTTCTCTTCCAGACTCAGTATCAATGATAACTTCAACGCTCTGACAAATATCCTCTCGCTCTGCCTCACTCTGCCGGTGCATCAGCCAATAGGCAACGAAGTAGGCTACTAGAAGTAGGGCAGCTAACCACAGCAGTACTTTCTTCATACGCTCATCTAGCTTTTCATCAAGGCTGCGACGTCTGGCACCAGGCGGTCTATATCGCCTGCCCCTACCATAAGCACGACATCAAGATCATCTTTACGCTCACGAAGATAAGGGAGGAGCTGACCTTTGGCAAGGACCACCTTATTGGACAAACCCATCTCTTGAGCAATCATCTCGGAGCTCACGCCCTCGAGGGGCTTCTCTCGAGCAGGATAGATATCCAATAGAATGGCCTCATCTAAGAGATCCAGGCTAGAGGCAAAGGCCTGATAGAAGTCTCGCGTACGGCTATACAAATGCGGCTGAAAGACACCGAGCAGTCTACGATTGGGATAAAGCCTGCGCACGGAGCGAATTGAGGCCTCTAGCTCTACTGGGTGATGAGCATAATCGTCTATCAATACTCGGCTCGGTGTATCCACTACTCTATCGAACCGCCTACAGACCCCCCTAAAACCTGCCAGAGCTTCGGACAAGTGCTCTGGAGAAACACCTGTTAGATAGCCTATAGCAAGAGCTGCCACGGCATTCTCCACATTGATAAGCAACGGTACTCCGAGCTCTACCTCTAGGCTACCAGCAGACTTAGTCTGGATGGCAGGATAATGCCATCGGAAGAACAAGCGTCCGCCCTCGATGTGCACATCGCTGGCATAGAAATCAGCCTCTTCGTCTAAAGCGTAGGTGTAGAACGCCACGTCCACACCGAGGCGAGGCGTGAGGGGAATCCCCTTACGCATAACAAGCGCACCTCCAGCCTCGATGAGTGATGTAAAGTGTTCAAAACTCTCTCGATAGGCCCCTTCCGTGCCATAAATATCTAGATGATCGGGGTCGGCAGAAGTAATAATAGCCATGTGAGGCTTAAGGCGATGAAAGGAACGGTCGAACTCATCTGCCTCCACAACAACATAGTCATTAGCCTCTGAAAGCAAAAGGTTCGTTTTGTAGTTGTTGGATATGCCTCCAAGAAATGCGCTACACCCCAATGTGCTGTAGAGTAAATGAGCCAGGAGGGTAGATGTCGTGGTCTTGCCATGCGTACCTGCCACACAGAGACCTCGTCCCAATCGGGTTATTTCGCCTAGAGCCTCGGAGCGCTTGAGCATGCGATAACCTCTAGAACGGTAATAATTTAGCTCGCCATGCTCTTTAGGTATTGCAGGTGTATAGATAACGAGTGTCTCTGGGACAAGAAAACGATGAGGAATACTCGCCACATCATCCTCATAATGTACCCAAATATTCTCCAACTCAAGCGTTGCTGTCAAGGAACTGGGGGTCAAGTCATAGCCCCCTACCTCCCAGCCCTGATGGTGAAAGTACCGAGCTAAAGCACTCATCCCTATCCCTCCAATACCTATAAAGTAAACACTGCGCATACCCATATCCTAATATTTCATTGTCGCCTGGGATGGTCCCCCTAGGACCTCACCCACAGGTTGATAATTAACTGCTGAAAATCTTGGATTTACATCATCTTCAGAATATTGACAAATATAATAAAAACAACAGTTCGCCCCCCTGCTCTACAAAGCAAGAGCCTCAAAATCTTCATCACTCAAACATCAATTCCCCCTATCCAGGCCAATCCTCTCAAAACAAGCAATAAAATGCCCCTTTTAATCCCTCAAAAAAATGCTCGGGAATACTCGAAAAAATGTTCCCGAACTTTTTTCTCGGAGTTCCCGAACTTTTTGGAAAAAGTTCGGGAAGTTTTTTTCAAAAGTTCCCGAAGATTTTTCGCACAGATCCAGAATCAACATAAATAACTAGTAATAAGTAGCTTAGAAGAAAACCCTCATGAGAGCAGAAAATCTCATCACCCAACCATATCGACCTGACTATACACCAAGGGCTACGACTATACCTCACGGCACGGTCGCAGCCCTTAATATCTATCGTGGCCCAGGTTCTACACTAGAAGCCTTACCTTTATCAAAGCTCTAGGTCAATGTCGAAGCGCTCTTCCCAAGGTAATCCTTGCGTCATGAGCTGAGCCATGAATGGATCGGGATCGAACTCCTCAACGTTGTACACTCCTGGCTTACGCCACAGCCCCTTCATAAACATCATCGCGCCAATCATGGCGGGTACCCCCGTAGTGTAGCTTACTCCCTGAGCACCTGTCTCCTGATAGGCAGCTTGGTGGCTACAGTTGTTCCAAACGTAGTAAGTACGCTCCTTACCATCCTTGATACCACGAATGCGACAGCCGATCGAAGTCTCTCCCGTGTAATTCTCTCCAAGATCGCCTGGGTTGGGCAACACCGCCTTAAGGAACTGAATGGGAACAATCTCAACACCGTTGTACATAATAGGATCGATACGCGTCATGCCGATATTCTGCATCACACGTAGATGCGTGAGGTACTCCTGTCCAAAGGTCATCCAAAAGCGAGCTCGCTTGATAGTAGGAAAATTCTTAACCAAAGACTCCAGCTCTTCATGATAGAGTAGATAGCTCTCACGAGAACCGATATTGGGATAAGTGAGTGGCAAGTGAATCTCCTGTGGCTCGGTCTCTACCCACTGACCATTCTCCCAATATTTACCCCTCTGAGTAATCTCGCGGATGTTGATCTCTGGATTGAAATTCGTGGCAAAAGCCTTGTGATGATCTCCACCGTTGCAGTCCACAATGTCGAGATAATGGATTTCATCAAAGTGATGCTTGGCTGCATAGGCCGTAAATACGCCCGTCACACCAGGATCAAACCCACAGCCGAGAATGGCCGTCAGCCCAGCTTCCCTAAATCGTTCTTGATAGGCCCACTGCCAACTATACTCAAACTTAGCTTCGTCTAGCGGCTCGTAGTTGGCCGTATCCAAGTAATGCACCCCTGCCTCAAGACATGCATCCATGATATGCAAATCCTGATAGGGCAAAGCCACATTGATACACAAGTCAGGCTTGAACTCCTTCATCAGAGCTACCAGCTCGGGAACATTGTCAGCGTCGACCTGCGCTGTCTGTATCTTGACGTTCTTAATCTCAGAAGCTATTTTATCGCATTTGCTCTTGGTGCGGCTTGCTAGCATGATATCGGTGAAGACATCGCTATTCTGAGCCACTTTTTTCGCCACCACGGTGCCGACACCTCCAGCACCGATAATGAGTACTCTTCCCATTTTCTAATATTATCCGATTATTACGTTATACCTAAAACAGATTGTATTTTTTAGCCCAAGCCTCCCTGGGCTCACTCCTCTAGCGCAGTCTGTTGGACAGACGCACAAGCATCTCGTCTCTGAGAATACTCCTTATCGCCAAATACTCCAAGACAAGAGCCACCAATGGCAGAGCAAGGGCAAACTTCGCCCCAAAACTCAAATCCGTAACAATGCAGTGCTGATAAGTAATAACGCCCATGTAGCCCAGCATCCCTAAGAGAATTAGGCTCGAAAGCACAGAAATCCTTACCTGATAAGCGCGCCCTCTGCTACCTTTATAAAGAAATAAGCTTACAAATGCCAACGATGCCACAACGATTGTGAGCACGCCTATGGGCCAACTCACGCCTACCAACGCTCCCGACATATCCTCGATACCCCAAGCTGTCATCTGGTGCACTGCTATGCCACTGACACGGTCTACGAATGCTACCATGGGCAACACCAGTAAGAGGCACATAAGCATCACTACGAGAGCTAGCCATAAGGTCTGTATCCTTTGCCACATAGTACCGTTGTACTTTACTTCTTGATGCGCCCTGCAACGTTGTGATACAGCTCGCCCTCCTCATACTCATGAGCTGCGATGAGAGTAGCCTTGGGCAGACGCTCATAATAGCGAGACACCTCCGTCTGTTCCTTGTTGTCAAAGACCTCTTGCAGGTCATCCGTAATCGTTGCAAACTCCTCCAACTTGCCCTCTAGCTCAGCCTTAAGCTCCTGAGAAATTTGGTTGGCACGCTTGGCAATCACCATCACCGTCTCATATACGTTGCCCGTATCCTGGCTCAGCGTCACCATATCGCGACTAATCGTGTCGTGAGGGATGCTTGCTTTCTTGTAGTCCATACGTATTTTATTATAGTTTTATCGTTGATTACTTTAGTTTCGAATATGCTTTTTGAGTCGCTCGTGGAGACGAGTAGCCATACGCTGATACCGGCCCTCAGAGTACTCATTGATGTAGTTATAATAGTGATCTACGGCCTCGCGCAAACGCTCTTGCCTCTTCTCCTCTACACTCTGCTCGGCCTCCTCTGCCTTGGCCCTAAAAATGAGAAAGAGCAAGTCCTCCCTATGGCGCGTATAGGGATAGTCTTTGAGAGCATTCTTTGCTGTTACTACTGCAGATTGGTAGTTATTGCCCAAATACAATCCAAGCTCATAGTACAACTTGGCCGCTAGTAGTTCCTTATACGCCAATTTATCTTGTAAACGAAAGAGCATACCTTCCACTTCATCCCGATAACGTCCCTCAGGGAAATAATCGAGGTAAGCCTGTAGCTCCTTGATCGCTGAATAAGTATCAGTTTGGTCTAGCCGAGGCTCAGGCGATGCCTCATAAAGACAATAGCCAGCCTTGTAACGTGCCTCCTCCACCATAGGAGCTTTGGGGTAGCTTGTGTAGTAGATTTGAAAGTAACGCGCGGCATCGGTCTCCCTTCTAAGGTGATAATAACTATCTGCCATGAGATAGGTGCTCTGCGGCCCCTCACTCGTGCCGCTCAGAGAGGTTACAATATCTTCCATTAGCAGGATCACGCGCCCATATTTCTTCTCATTGTAGCTCTTCTTGGCATACGAATACCGCTCCGAAACATCGGTAGACTTCTGCACACGGTAGTACTCACCGCACGAAGTCAAAAGCCATAGCATACAGTACAGACCTAGTATCTTCTTCATAAATTCTCCAGCCAATTGCCTCTATCTAGGCCTCCAAGAAAGGAACGCCTAGAGCAACCGCAAAGATAATCATTTCTATACGAACATGTCATCCTTACCCTACCTCACCATTCCCCCCTAAGAGACAACAGAGAGAGCAATCGAAAACTAAGCAAATAACTTTAGAGGCTCGGGCGATCAAGACTATCCAGAACCAAAGTCGAGCTTGGTAGCCAGGTCTTCGTCACTTGATCTTGCCCATTTATCCTAGGATAAAGACGACTGCGTCCTGGAGCAAATAACTCACTCAAGCGACCAAACCGCTGACGGAACGAAATGCCCAGCCCTTGTATCGTCAATCCCTGACGCAGATATTGGTACATATGATTGTAGTGATTGTAGCCCTTGAGCCTAAAACTACCCGACTTATTGAGCTTGTACTCAAGATCAAACTCACCTATGTAAGTCTTACTCAAATATGGGTTGTCATGATATCCCACATTGGCGCTAATGAGCAAACGATCATCGAATAGACTACCTGAAAGAAGTAATTCAATGTCTGTATCGTTGAACTCTGCATTGCGCGTCTTGATGCTTGTCCCGATGCTTATCTTCTCACTCAAACCACCCAACAGATAGGAGAGCTGCTCCGATATAGCGGACGAAGCCACAGAGGTGAGATTGTTCGTTGTACTCTGACTATTACGTAAGAAGCTGTCCAAGGTATAGAACTTACCCAAAGTAATGAGGTAAAGCATCTGGCGCATCACAGCATCATCCGTATTGAGTAATGAGCGTACGCGTCGCTCTAGCTCCACATCCATACCAGGGAGCTCTATACCGAAGCGTATTTTGGGCTGAATGATCGACCCCGTCAGCCCCAAGACGCAATGTACAGGGACATTGGTACGCTTAATATCGAAAAGCAGATCTGCATCCAGGTCTGCAATATTGGCCGTCAGAGAATAGATAGCCTTAAGGTTCAATTCGGTACTCTCAATAGGCCCTCGGAAAGTGACCTCTCCTCCCTCGGCTAGTGCAAACCGTTTTTGTGCAAGCTGCTCGAGCCTAAAGGTATATTGCCCATCCACCACAGCTAGCCCTCCAAAGACATTTGCCTCGCCTCTCTCTGTGACTTGTATAGCTAAATGCCCCTGAGCTTTGCCCCTCAACTCACCGCCGCTACCATCATAGCCCATAAGCATGCCTATCTTGGCCTCAGGCGTAATACCTATATTAAGGCTCATCGATATACCTAAGGGCAGGTTACTGGGAGAGGTTACAGCGATAGAGTTGGCAGGCGCGAGGGATGGGCTCAGAGGTTTGAAGCGCATAATCCCCAAATCTCGCCCCACCTGAACGGTATTGAAATCGAGAGTAACATCCGTCTTAGCCTCACTCTGAATATCCAACCCCAGGGACAAATGCTGCTCATTCCCGACGAGACTAGCCGAGCCCGAGGCATAAGCTTTACCATAGATAGGGAGATCTCTATTATGGCTCGTGTGCAAGATGCAAATCTTGTCCAGCTCATCGGCTCGAAGCTGGAGGTTGATATCGGCAAAATGGTCATGACCGATATGGCCACTGATGACCCCTGTACCGTCTGCATTGTCACGAATACGCAAACGGTCGAAGACAATTCGGTTCGGCTCAAAACGCACTCTATCCGAAAAAGCATATTCCGTACCAATTATCCCAAGGCCAAACTTACCATCTTGAACATCAGCTACCCCAGCAAGCGTCACACCCTGCTCGAACCTACCGAAGAGACGCACTCGCCCCGTTGCGGCTCCCTCCAGGCGCGAGAGGATATCCTGCATAAAAACGTGGGTAAAACCAATATCTAATCGTTTGGCATCGAACATAAGATCAATACCAGCAGGTTCATCTATCTTAATATATCCACCCACCTTTGCCGAGCCTCCAAGCACATTTTGATGCACTATGCCAGCGAGGTTCAGTTTCATATCCCGACTGTTCCAATCTAAGGCTATGTCAATAGCTGCCGCGTCTCGCCCTTCAAGGAGGAAATGGGGGCTAGTCACCTTGGCATCAGCATAGAGAACTCCTTGTCGAAAGTTCGCACGAGCACGCCCCGTAAGGTCAGTCTCGAGCATCGTGAAGTCAACCCCTGCACTCTCCAGGATGTAGCGCAGGTTAATATTCTTCATGTCTGCCCACAATTCATCAGTGACAGCCCCCAACGAACCAAAGAGACGTAGACTACGCCCCTTAGTAGAGAGCTGTAGATTATCGACAGAAAATCTATTAGGTTCAAGCAGTATACGCGCAGGCTTGAGTTCCCAGATAGCCGAGTGGATACGCAGACTTGAGGGATATAGAGATATCTCGGCTCGAAGGTCATCTAGGGAGTGTACCGCCTGGCTTGTCCCACCCAGCAGAGCATTTAAAGCAATGACACCATTCTCTTGTCCCTGCTCATCGGTTCCCAAGTCGCAGCGTAGGCTAAGAGCATCCCCCTGTGTACGGAGCCCAAGATTGAAGCCCGAGAGCATACCACCCGACAAGAGATTAACATTTCCCTCAACATCGAGGCTATTGTTATCTAGCCTAAGCCTGAAATTACTGAGACGATGGTTGGCTAGCTCTAAAGAGTCCGCATCGAGGCTAACAAAAAGCCTGTCGCTATACTCCTCATACCTCCCCAAGAGGTCAAGAGGTCTATGTAGATGTAGCGGTAGAGCAAGCAACCTGTCGAGATGCCTTGGCGGAGCAGAGAGATGTAGGCGCAGAGTTGCCTCATTGTCTTTGGGCTGAATCTTAGTCCGACCAAGGCTGTGCAACACTGGGACACGTCGATAAAGCGAACGAAGCATACGCCCTGGCAACTCCGTAGGGCTATATTTTCCACTGAGGCTCAAGCTAAGCCAGGGAGCCGTAAGCCTTAAATATCGCTCCTTACCATCAGCATCAAGGCGCAAGCGTAGGTCTTCCAAATGCAATGTATCTCCCTGCTGCACCATCATAAAAGAAGGGATGGCTAGCTCCCCTGTAGCCTTCTCTAGATCGATCGAGGAGAGCCCTACCCGAGCTTGCCCCGAGAAATACCTACTCTGCTCCGAAGACTCTAGTCCCAAATGGGTAGGGTTGATGCCACGTACATCTACCTGAGCAGAAAGATTATTCAGCTGCGCACCATCCCATCTCCCCGAAACTAAGGCAGAGAGCAACGCATTGGGGTCTTCGCTTGTGAGCTGGAGGCGATACTCCTGTAGTCTATCCGTGGTAAGCTGTATGGATAAGTCTCTATAGGTATAGCCCAAAGCTGTTAGGCTTGGGATGAGCGCCAATCCTTCTATATGCCAGTGATCGATATCCTTTGAACGAGAAATTCCTAAGTCTATCTCGGCAGCAAGAGTGCCGATAGGGAAAGTGTCTCCAAGGATCGTACTCAGCTCAAAAGCTTCGGTAGATACTCTAGCCTGCAACTCGCGTATCGTCCCCGAGACATCGAAGGCAAGGCCAGCTCTGAGGTCAAGCTGACCCTGATTGCAGCCGAGCCTGCCATCCAGACTAAAGCTCTGTAGTTGCTCACCCCATGAGACTCTACCTCGATAATTGAGATCACCAAGTCGCCCTATCAGGCTTGGACTAATCGTTCTATCTGACTGGAGCAATTGTGGCAGCACATCGAGCCAAGGAGTACCAAGAGAGATGCTGTCCGAGACCAAATCTATTCGATCGATGCGCCCTAAAGTATCGGTATAGAAGCCTGCTCGAGCTCTGAGGTGTAGGGCTCGCCTTTGCCTGACATCAAACGAAGAACTCAGCCTCCCTGAGGCGGCATCACGTACTAAGCTTGCCGTCCCGCGCAGTGGCGCACTTGGCAACTTATCTATAGGCTGAGAGAAAAGGGGTGAGATATCACCTGGGCTAAGCTCGATAGAAGCCAGGTTCAGTGTGTCTATTAGTCCAATACCTCTACCTGAGATATTCAGTCGAGCAACTGGAATATCCAGCTCACTCTGTGGCAGTCTTAGATTAAGGTTCTTGATGCGCAAGTAGTCACCCCAGCCTGCGAGCTCGGCCGTGAGTTTACTTAACCGAAAGCCGTTAGAGAGACGGCCACTCAATTCGTCCACAATTGCCGAATAACCAGAAGGAGTAAGGCTCAGCCTACTAAGACGCAAATGTAGCTCCTCGGCACGGATCACTTCCTCCTCGGCCTGCAAATACTGCACATCGGCATCACGGAGTACAACGGCCCCTACAGATAGTGCAAGGTCGCTCTTCCCCTCTCCCGAAGACAGAGCCTCGATAATAGGAGCTAGATTAAGCTGTCGTGTGGCGGGGTCCTCAACCAGCCTCAAGCGAGGAGCAAAGAGCTGTATTGACCCAATGCACCACTGCCTCCGTCTAATACTCTCAAGGAGATCGAACCCCAGCTGTAACCGTCTGGCAGAGATAATCGTGTCGGAGGCATCACTAAGGATAAGCAGGTCGTCAGCCTCTAGCCGTGTCCAGAGCGAGACATCCACCCTCCCAACATCCACAGGAGTTCCGAGGGTAGAACTTAAGCTGCTAGCCACCCAGCCACCGACCCTACGCTGCATACCCGGAAAGAGGAGTAGAACCGAGGGCAAGAAATACAGGGCTGCGAGCACCAAGATAGTATCCCTAACGATGCGCAGCCTATTGAGCGTTTTCTTACCTACTTGCCGATGTAGCATAATACCGTGGCACTACCCCCTCGGGACTTGCCTCTAAAGGTATTCTATTAGGTACTGAGCCATCTTGGCATAAAGGTGGCTAGAAGTATTACCTCCACGAATACTGTGATCTTTATCCGTATAGATCGCCATATCAAAGGGCTTATTCTGATCTACCAGACGAGCCACAAGCTCCATCGTATTCTGCGGATGTACATTATCATCTAAGCTGCCATGGATGAGGAGAAGCCGTCCGCGGAGCTTACCTGCGGCCTCAAGGACACTACTAGCCTTGTATCCCTCGGGATTCTCCTTGGGCGTACGCATATATCGCTCGGTATAGATGGTATCATAGTATCTCCAGTCCGTCACTGGAGCAACGGCTATCCCCAGCTTAAATACGCCCTCACCATGACAAAGGCTCATGAGAACATTATAGCCCCCATAGCTCCACCCCCAGATAGCCATACGGCTAGCATCGATATAGCTCCGCTCGCCTAAGGCACGCGCTGCAGCGACCTGGTCTGCACTCTCCTGCCGCCCAAGGCTCAGATATGTCCCTTTGCGCCATGCAGTGCCCCGAGCTCCTGTACCTCTACCATCTACACAGACTACGACAAAACCCCGACTTGCCAAATAATACTCCCAACCGAAGCCATAGCGATCTAACACTTGCTGTGAGTTCGGTCCACTATACTGCGTGATAATAAGTGGATACTTTTTCTTAGGATCGAAGTCCTTGGGGCGCACCTCCCAAGCATTGAGCACTGTACCATCAGCAATCCTGATACTTGTCATCGTCTTGGGGCTAAAGCCATACTCCGAGAGACGGACAGATAAGGTGGCATTATCCTCCAGAAGACGTACCTCTCTATTATCCGCCGTACGGTACACTGCCGTGTAGAGCGGAGTATTGAGCCGACTGTGGCTACCAATAAAATAATCGAAACTAGTTGAAAAAACAGCCTGGCTAACTCCATCCTTTGCTCCTAGGCGGCTCTTACGCCCCTTAGCGTCTGCGCGGTAGATACCACGCTTGGTGGGGTGCTCATCCGCAGCTTGATAATATACCGCTCCACTCGCATCCACACCATAGAAGTCCGTCACATCCCAAGCTCCTTGCGTCAGGGGGCGAAGTACCTGGCCTCTATCGCTAATCAAATAGAGATGAGCATAGCCACTGCGCTCACTCACATAGGCAAAGCCTTGAGGAACAAAGCGGAGACTCTGTATATGCTCACTATCTATATAGGTCTCGCTGCGCTCCTCAAAAGTCAACTTAGGGAGCATCGTCTTGTAATTGACGTAGAACATACGGAAGTGATCCTGCCTACGATTGAGTGTCATGACTGCGAGGTTGCCATCACGCCCTACAAACTCAATCCGAGGTATGTAGTAGCTTTCCTCCACCTTGAGCGGAATAGTTTTGAGTTTGCGACTAGCAATATCATAGAGATGTACACTCACGAGCGAGTTATCCTCCCCCGCCTTGGGGTATTTGTAGTTGTAGCTCTCGGGGTAAAGCATACTATTATAAAAAGGTAGCTGCACCTCAGGAACGGACCTCTCATCGGTACGCACGAAAGCAAGGCACTCACTATCCTCACTCCAGCTCATTAGATTGGTAACGGAGAACTCCTCTTCGTACACCCAGTCGGTTATGCCATTCATAATAGCGTTCACCTTGCCATCGGAAGTCACACGCACTTCTGTATCGAAGTCGAACTTCTTGACGAAGATATCCCCATCACGTACAAAAGCCACCATCCTGCCATCGGGGCTGAGGGTTGGTATCCGAAGCATCCCTCCTCCTTGACTGAGAGGCTCTACTCGATTGCGCCGAACATCATAATGGTACACCTTACTCTTGGTACTACGCCTATAGATCGAGGTTTGGTCCGTATGAATGAGGATATGGTGGCCATTGTCTGAGATTTGGTAGTCGTCAAATCTGTCGAACTCACAATCTCGGGCCGTCTTGCAGCTAAAAAGCGTATCCACCAGCTTACCTGTGGCAAAGCTATAGCGCAGCAGAGCATCACCCCTCTGCGAGATAGAGGTATAGTGACGCCCATCGGACATTGAGCGCATCCCATGGCCTGCACTGCGAGCATAGAAGTGTCCTCCAACTATCTCGTCCAAGGTAAGGGTCCTACTTCCATCTTGCGCCTGAACTCCCAAACTCAAGAAGCACAGCCATAGGAAAAGTATCGTCTGCCTGAACGTCATCATCGCTATTCTCATATATATTTAATGTATAAAGACTGACAAATTTAATAAATCCTAGCCTCACACTCAGCAGCCTTATCACGTCCTCACACTCTGCCCCCTCTCATACCCCTTACCCTACCTCAGAGCATCTCAAAAAGGCCTCTCAAGGTCATCAAAAAAATGCTCGGGAATACTCGAAAAAATGTTCCCGAACTTTTTTTTCGGAGTTCCCGAACTTTTTCCAAAAAGATCGGGAAGTTTTTTTTGAAAGTTCCCGAAGATTTTTTAGCCCTTTGGGAGGGGCTATTTTGCTTCACCTAAATGAGGCTTAATTAGGAGCAAGAGCAGCTTTGGATAGAGAGGTAAAAGTGTGTATCTTTGCCCCTATAATAGACGAATATAGTTTGCGATTAAACAGCAACATTACCAAGACACTAGCCGTGAGGCTGGCAACAAATAGGTCATTATCTCTAAAACTTTGTAATGAGTACAGACGAAAAAGACTTCTCTCTAGAAGCTAAGCCTACAACTAGGCGTACCAAGCCCATGCCCGTAGCTACCGCCAACGGCAACGAAACAACCAGAGCAGCCAACGAAAGTACCCCAGGGCGTAGACGACGAGTACGTATCACTACTGAGGAGGCAAAGACATCTCGCTTCCCACAGAGTACCACTCATCGCTTCGCTAACGATTATTCATCTACCTACGAGCAGCGTCCGTACCGACGAGAGAGTGCACATCAGTCCGCAAATGAAACTGAGAGGGCCAACCGTATCGACTATGAACAGAGATATCAGGCCAAGCGTGCCGAGGGTAGCTTCGACTACAACTATAATCGTAGCGAACGGCCCAAATACAAATCTCAACCACAGCTAGCAGCCGATGGCACACCTCAGCCCTTCAGAAAGAAAAAAAAGAAGAAAAAGTTCGCCAAACCCATAGAGCCTATCAAGTATAAGCCTATGGAAGAACCAACGACAGAGATTCGCTTGAACAAGTACCTAGCCAATGCCGGGGTCTGCTCTCGTCGCGAAGCAGACCAACTTATCGCACGAGGCGAAGTAACAGTCAATGGGG
The DNA here is from genome assembly GCA_030528555.1 of Porphyromonadaceae bacterium. Classification (GTDB taxonomy): domain Bacteria; phylum Bacteroidota; class Bacteroidia; order Bacteroidales; family Porphyromonadaceae; genus Porphyromonas. The sequence goes on from JAUMYQ010000009.1 coordinate 42,525, forward strand.
TTGTAGTCACGGAGCTGGGCAAGCGTGTGACACCGCAGGATGTTGTCGAGTATAAAGGCAATCGCGTACAGACCGAGAGCAAGGTATATGTACTGCTCAATAAGCCCAAAAACTGCGTAACGACCTCCGATGACCCTGAATGTCGCCTCACCGTCATGGACATTGTACGCAATGCCTGTCCCGAGCGCATCTATCCTGTTGGCAGGCTAGACAGGCACACTACAGGCGTTATCCTTATCACCAACGATGGTGATCTCTCCTCCAAGCTCACGCATCCTTCATTTATGAAGAAGAAGATCTATCATGTGTGGCTCAATAAGCCCGTGGAGGTAGAGCATATGCAGCAAATTGCCGATGGGATAGAGCTAGAGGACGGTGAGATCCACGCTGACGCTATCAGTTACGTCAAGGAGGACGACCTCAGCCAAGTGGGTATAGAAATCCACTCGGGGCGTAACCGCATTGTGCGCCGCATCTTCGAGCATCTGGGCTATCGGGTGATGAAGCTCGACCGTGTGTATTTCGCAGGACTGACCAAAAAGAACCTCGGTCGTGGCAGGTGGCGTTATCTCAATGAAGAGGAAGTAAACGCCCTACGTATGGGAGCTTTTGAGTAACGGACTACATTATATATAGACAATGAAAAGAACGAAGATCGCAGAGCTACTCACTGGACAAGCCCTTGGGCAGCAGGTCTGCGTCAAGGGCTGGGTACGTACTCGCCGGGGCAACAAGGCCGTGAGCTTTATTGCCCTGAATGATGGGTCTACTATCCATAATATCCAAATCGTGGCGGACAATGACCGCTTTGACAGCTCTCTCGTTAGCAAAATCACCACAGGGGCAAGCCTCTCGGTCGTGGGCGAGCTTGTCGCCTCGCAGGGTAAGGGGCAGAGCGTTGAGGTGCTGGCCAATAAAATAGAAGTGCTAGGTGTCGCAGATCCTGAGACCTATCCGCTACAGAAAAAAGGGCATTCTTTGGAGTTCCTCCGCGAGATCGCTCACCTACGTCCTCGCACCAATACTTTTGGTGCCATCTACCGAATCCGACATCATATGTCGATGGCTATACATACATACTTTCATGATCGGGGCTTCTTCTATGTGCATACCCCCATCATCACGGGAAGTGATGCCGAGGGTGCAGGACAAATGTTTCAAGTGACAACGTTACCCATGGAAAATATCCCCCATAAGGAGGATGGTTCGGTGGACTATTCGGAAGATTTCTTTGCTCGCCCCACCTCGCTTACTGTGTCAGGTCAGCTCGAGGGCGAGATGGCGGCCATGGCTCTGGGGGGTATTTATACTTTTGGCCCAACGTTCCGCGCTGAGAACTCCAATACACCTAGACACTTGGCCGAGTTTTGGATGATCGAGCCTGAGGTAGCTTTTCTTGAGATTGAGGAGAATATGGACCTGGCCGAGGACTTTATCAAGCATTGTGTCCGCTGGGCTCTAGATCATTGTGCCGATGATATTGCTTTTCTACAAGAACACTTCGACAAGGAGCTGACCGATCGTCTACGTTTCGTCCTTGAGAAGCCTTTCAAGCGGCTCACTTATACCGAATGTATTAGCGTCCTAGAGGCGGCCGTGGCAAGCGGACATAAGTTTGAATTCCCCATATATTGGGGGGCAGACATGAGCAGCGAGCATGAGCGTTATCTCGTGGAGGAACACTTCCGCACGCCTGTAATCGTCACAGACTATCCCAAAGAGATCAAAAGCTTCTACATGAAGCTCAATGACGATGGTAAGACGGTCCGTGGCATGGATGTGCTTTTCCCAAAGATTGGTGAGATTATCGGTGGCTCGGAGCGTGAGGCTAACTATGAGAAGCTCCGCCAGCGCGCTAGCGAGATGGGCGTTCCTGACAAAGACATTTGGTGGTATCTGGACTCTCGTCGCTATGGCACGGCACCTCACTCGGGCTTCGGTCTGGGCTTCGAACGTCTGTTGCTCTTCGTTACGGGTATGGCTAATATTCGGGATGTAATACCTTTTCCTCGGACTCCTCGTAACGCAGAGTTTTAGGAAGAGCCTTTCTCGGAATTTATACCGAGAGGACCATCAAAGACCTCAGAGGTGGCATTTATAGATGCCACCTCTGAGGTCTTTGATGGTCCTCTATTATTCATGAAAATAAGGCTCAACCATATACCATCTTGCTTAGCCTCAATCTATATCTACGACGAAACATCGATATCATCTGGCCCAAAAGGACCTAACAGCTTCAATCACTTCTTTGTAATGGCTCAGTCAATAGCGTGTTACCCTTTAATTACGTTTATTTTATTTGCGCTAAAAAGAAGAGAATAAGCGATGTAGCTTGCCGAATTAAGTGCTTTACATTACATTTGAACGATGACACTACACATTTAAATAGCTTATCACCATGTCCGCCATCAAGCAGTACATTCGGGACAACGGAGCCCGATTTATCCAAGAGTTAACGGCACTCATCGCCATCCCCAGCGTCAGTGCTCAACCCCAGCACAAGGGCGATATGCAGCTCTGTGCCGAGCACCTGCGTGAGCATCTTGAGGGGCTCGGTGCAACAGAGACGAAAATCTTCTCCACCGAGGGTAATCCCATCGTCTATGCCTACTATCATTATGCCGATGATGCCCCTACCATCCTAGTTTATGCCCACTACGATGTAATGCCCCCAGAGCCATTAGAACTCTGGCGTACGCCACCCTTCGAGCTGACTATCGAGGGTGAACATATGTATGCTCGAGGGGCCGATGACGACAAGGGGCAGGGCTTTATCCAGATTAAAGGCTTCGAGACGGCACGGAGCTTGGGCCTCGTGCGCTGCAACGTGAAGTTCCTCATAGAGGGCGAGGAGGAGATAGGCTCGACTAATCTCGGGCCTTTCCTCGAGAACCATAAGGAACTACTCCAGGCCGAAGCCATCATCGTCTCCGACACCTCGATGGTCAACCGAGAGACCCCCTCACTGACCACTGGCCTACGTGGCTTGGCCTATTGGGAGATCGAAGTCACGGGACCCAACCGTGACCTTCACTCTGGCCACTTTGGTGGGGCGGTGGCTAACCCCATCAACGAGCTTTGCAAGCTTATTGCCCGAGTGCAGGACGAGCAGGGGCGCATCACCATCCCCCATTTCTACGATGACGTGGTAGACCTCTTGCCCCAGGAGCGAGAGATGATAGCGAGCACCCCCTTCGACGAAGCCAAGTATAAGCAGGCCATCGGGGTAAAGGCTCTGTGGGGTGAGGAGGGCTACAGTACCCTCGAGCGCAATAGTTGCCGCCCAAGCTTCGATGTTTGTGGCATTTGGGGTGGATATCAGGGAGAGGGCTCCAAGACAGTGCTGCCGAGTAAAGCCTACGCCAAGGTGAGCTGTCGCCTAGTCGCAGCCCAAGATCACGAGCGGATTAGCCAAGCCTTCATCGACTACATCCAGAGCATTGCCCCAGACCATATCCAGGTGGAGGTACGTCCCAGCCATGGAGGGGAAGCTTATCTCTGCCCTATCACGCTACCAGCCTATCGGGCTGCCGAGGACGCGGTGGGCGTAGCCTTCGGTGTGAAGCCTCTAGCGGTGCGCCGAGGCGGAAGTATCCCCATCATCGCCACCTTTGAGCGAGTTTTGGGCGTAAAAACCGTGCTGATGGGCTTCGGCCTTGAGAGCAATGCCATCCATTCGCCTAATGAAAACATGCCACTGGACTTCTTCTTCCGGGGCATCGAAGCCGTGGCCGAGTTCTACAAACGCTATCCTCTAAACTAAACACAATGAATATTCGTCAGATCCTTAGCGCGGCCGCCTTCGTGGCCGCCCTTGTCCTGCCGAGCTGTAGCCCAGTAGGCGAAGAGACGATTAGCCTGCGCATCATCCACACTACCGATGTTCACGGCAATCTCCTCCCAACGGACGACATCAACGAGCGGCCAGCCACTGGAGGAATGGCACGCCTCTATACCTTGATGCAGGAGATTCGGGGGAGCGAACCGAACGTCCTTCTACTCGATGCCGGAGACTTCCTCCAGGGCGAGCCCATTACTTACTACTCTAACTATGTAGACAAGCCCCACATCGTGGCTGATGCGATGAACCTCCTCGGCTATGATGCGGCGACCATTGGCAACCACGACATAGAGCCTGGGCATGAGGTCTATGACCGCTTCGTGGAGCGAGCCAAGTTCCCTGTCCTAGCAGCTAACGCCATCCGAGAGATTAACGGAGAGCCCTATTTTGAGCCCTACAAGGTCTTTGAGCGTGGGGGGGCGCGCATTGCAGTCGTGGGCTTCATCACACCAGCCATTCCACAGTGGCTACCGCATAAGCTGTGGGAAGGGATGCATTTCGATGACATTGTCGAGAGCGCGAGGGTCTGGATTCCCCAGGTACAGAAGGTTGAGAAACCCGATCTCATCATCGCTATGATCCACTCTGGGCTAAAAAACGACAACGACCAGTACCTTGAAAATGCGGGCCAGATTCTAGCCGAAGCCGTCCCTGGCATCGACATCATCCTCATGGGGCATGACCACCGCCAGAGCAATCTCTGGGTCAAGCGCGGTGAGACAGATTCGGTACTCCTGATCAACCCAGCCAATCATCTCGATTTTGTGGGAGACATTCGGGTAACGCTCCATAAGAGCAAAGGTGGTGTACGTAAATCCATCGTAGCCGAGCTAACGCCTCTCGAGGGCATTGAGCCGAGCGAAGACTACCTCCGCCACTTCTCTCCCAAAGAACTGGCGGACTACCACGCCTTCCTCTCTCGGCGCGTGGGGCTCCTGCAAACTCCGGTCGTAGCGATGGATGCCCTCTGGGGAGGGTCGGACTATATGGCCGTCATCCACCAGATGCAGCTAGCCACACTTCGGGCGGATATCTCCTTCGCCGCCCCGCTTGCTCTGAGCACTTCGCAGCCTTCTGGCGATGTCTATGTGCGAGACCTCTTTCGCTTCTGCCCCTTTACCAACTTCCTCTACGTGATGCGCCTGACGGGGCGAGAGATTCTTGGCTATCTGGAGCATTCCTATGCCGGTTGGGCTACCGAAATGACGAGCTCGGACGACCACCTTATCCGCTTCCGTCCCGATGCCAAGCCCACCGATAGATACAAGACCGAGGTACCGACCTTCAATTACAGCTCGGCCTACGGCATCGACTACGTGGTGGATGTGAGCAAGCCTCGTGGGCAGCGTGTGCATATCTTGCAGCTCTCCGGGGGCGAAGCCTTTGACCTTGACCGAGAATATCGGGTCGTGATCAATAGCTACCGCGCTGGCGGGGCTGGCGGTATGCTTACCGAGGGGGCGGGTATCCCTAAGGCTGAGCTCTCTGGGCGCATTGTCGAGGCTTCGGATACCGACCAACTGATGAGCCTGATGCGCTACATAGAGCGCGAGGCCATCATTGCACCGAAGAATGGTCGCAACTGGCACTTCGTCCCTACGGCATGGGTAGAGGCTGCACGTCCGAGAGATGAAGCCTTCATACTAGGTAAATAGCCTTCGAACACGCTAGATAAATGAGGCAGCATCAGATTTGTTGACTGATGCTGCCCTGTAAGTCGATTAAGCCTTCCATATTATCTACGAGACTCTCCGTTCAAATCTCCTAGTGTAGATGCATCCTACTTTCTTGCCTATCAAGGTTAGAAGACATTCAAACCAATGACTAATATTAGTCAACCCTATTAGGCTGTTATGGTCTCAGAGCTTTTCTAGTCAAAAGCATTTCTTAAGATTATCGAACGCCCAGGGGCACACTAGAAGAAATGTTCTCAGAGGGGCTTTATGCCAACGAAGAACCTCTATACACTACTTCTCTCAGGCCACTGAAGATTAGGCTCTACATCTAAAAAGAACGAGGAGGTCTGGGGATATACTCCCCAGACCTCCTCGTTGAGATATCAGAATAAATGGCTTAGTCAAAGCGAGTAGCTACTAGCTCCAGGAGACGCTCTCGCAGTGCTTCGTCTTCAATACTTTCCAGCACCTCAGCTGCAAAGGCTACGCTTAGGAGCTTCTTGGCCTCGGCCATCGGGATACCTCTCTGGCGCATATAGAAGAGCGCACTCTCGCTCAGTTGCCCCGTAGTCATACCATGCGAACATTTGACATCATCGGCGTAAATCTCTAGCTGAGGTTTCGCCTGCATCCGGGCCTCTGAGCTAAGTAGCAGGTTGCGATTATTCTGATAGGCTAGCGTCTTTTGTGCCCCCTCGGCTACTAAGATACGCCCTGTGAAGACTCCATAGCTGCGGTCATGCAAGAGGTACTTGAATAGCTCATTGCTGGTGCAGTGGGGTACGGAGTGCGAGATGTAGGAGAAGTTATCCACGTGGCTCTCGTCGCTACCGATGACCACGCCCGATAGCGTGAGGCTAGCCCCCTCGCCTGAGAGGTCGCAGTGGTAGTTGTTGCGCGTCTTGCCAGCTCTTAGGCTGATAACATTGAGGCTCACTTGGCTATCTGCCTCTTGGTAGAGGTGCAGCGTGCTGATGCGCTGAGCCGAGGGCTCGCTATCCTCCACGCTGGTGAAGCTTAGCTTAGCTCCTGTCCCTAGATAGATCTCTGTACTTTGTAGATCAATGTTGCGCCCAGCAGAGGTGTTGCGCTCCCAGCCTATTAGGTTAAGTTCCGCCTCATCATCGAGGACAAGGATAAAGCGGCTCAGGTACATTGCTCCCTCCACCTGCTGCTCAAGGAAGTAGCTATAGTCAAATCGCTCACTTACCTTGCCACCTTTGGGGACGTAGACGAGGAATGTATGGTCGTCTAACCCCTCAATCAGAGCTTGAATGGGGTCGGTATCGGTCGAGGCGATCTTGGGGAGGTTGCCCTTAAATCCGCTTAGTGACCCAACGTAAGAACCTTCTGGCCAGGCAATGCTGTCCATATTGCCCTCGTATCGCCCTGGAGTAAGCGTCCATTTGCCCTCGAACATTGCCTTGAGATCGGTGCGCTGGTAAGCCTCCGAGCGGTAGGCTGGTACACCAAGGCGAGCAAACCTTTGTAGGGCTACCTGCCTACAGGGGCATAGTCCCTCCGTGGGGGCTAGTGCTGTGAGTTGTGATTCTAACTGTCCCATAGGTTATTCTCCTACCTCTTCCTTGATCCAGTCGTAGCCCTTTTCTTCTAGGAGGAGAGCAAGTTCGGCTCCACCGCTGCGCACAATGCGCCCATTGTAGAGGACGTGTACGAAGTCGGGCTTGATGTAGTCGAGCAGTCGCTGATAGTGTGTGATGACGATGGTGCTGCGCTCGGGGTGGCGTAGAGTATTGACCCCACTGGCCACAATGCGCAGAGCGTCAATGTCCAGACCGCTGTCTGTCTCATCGAGGATAGCAAGCTTAGGCTCTAGCATGGCCATCTGGAAGATCTCGTTGCGTTTCTTTTCTCCACCCGAAAAGCCTTCGTTTACTGAGCGACTGGCGAGCTTATTGTCTAGCTCAACGAGGGCTCGTTTCTCTTTCATCACTTTAAGAAACTCCGTTGCTCCCATAGGTTCAAGCCCATTGGCCTTGCGATGCTCATTGATGGCAGCACGCATAAAGTTCACCATGCTCACACCAGGTATTTCCACTGGATATTGGAAGCTGAGGAAGAGACCACGGTGCGCACGCTCCTCGGCATCTAGATCGAGCAGCTCTTCGCCCTCGAAAAACACCGAGCCGCCAGTGACTTCGTAGGCTGGGTGCCCTACAAGGACGGATGATAGTGTACTCTTGCCCGAGCCGTTAGGTCCCATGATGGCGTGGATCTCACCTGGTTGCACCTCGAGGTTAATCCCCCGTAGGATCTCTTTGCCCTCAACGCTGGCTTGTAAATTTTCTATCTTAAGCATATAATATGTTGTCTTTGTTTTGTAATTTCTGTTCGTTGTTCTTTATTGCTAGCCCACTGACCCCTCCAATGAGATGCTGAGGAGCTTTTGCGCCTCTACGGCAAACTCCATCGGGAGCTTGTTCATCACCTCCTTAGCATAGCCATTGACAATAAGCCCTACGGCCTCCTCTACGCCGATACCTCGCTGCTGGCAGTAGAAGATTTGGTCTTCGCTGATTTTGCTGGTCGTAGCCTCATGCTCGATGATGGCGGTATCGTTGTCCACCTGTACATAGGGGAAGGTATGCGCTCCGCATTCGCTACCAAGAAGCAGGCTATCGCACTGCGAATGGTTGCGTGCGCCTATGGCGTTCTTGCCCACCTGAACCAGCCCACGATAGCTATTTTGGCTTCGCCCTGCGCTGATGCCTTTGGAGACTATGCGGCTGCGAGTGTTTTTGCCTAGGTGTATCATCTTCGTACCCGTGTCCGCCTGCTGATGGTTATTTGTCACTGCCACGGAGTAAAACTCTGCTACCGAGTCATCTCCCCGTAGAACGCAACTAGGGTATTTCCACGTGATGGCCGAACCAGTCTCTACTTGCGTCCAGCTAATTTTGGATCGGTCGCCACGGCAAATGCCACGTTTGGTCACGAAGTTGTAGATACCGCCCTTGCCCTCCTTGTCGCCTGGATACCAGTTTTGCACAGTGGAGTACTTCACCTCGGCATCCGTCTCGGCAATGATCTCCACGATGGCAGCATGTAGCTGGTTTTCGTCACGCTGTGGGGCGGTGCAACCCTCGAGGTAGCTCACATAAGAACCTTCATCGGCCACGATGAGCGTCCGCTCAAACTGCCCTGTGTTGATGGCGTTGATGCGGAAGTAGGTCGAAAGCTCCATAGGGCAACGTACGCCCTTGGGGATGTAGACGAATGAGCCATCGCTGAAGACAGCGGAGTTGAGCGCAGCGAAGAAGTTGTCTTTGACAGGCACCACCGTACCTAGATACTTGCGCACCAGCTCGGGATACTCCTGAACAGCCTCGCTGAATGAGCAAAAGATGATGCCTTTCTCGGCAAGTTTTTCCTTAAATGTAGTTTTGACCGACACGGAGTCCATTACGGCATCCACGGCAATGCCACTAAGCATTTTTTGCTCGTGCAGGGGGATGCCAAGCCGCTCGAAAGTGCGTAGTAGCTCTGGGTCTACCTCGTCTAGGCTCTTCGGCCCTTCCTTTTTCTTTGGAGCGGCATAGTAGATGATGTCTTGGTAATCGATCGCTGGGATCTTGAGCTGCGCCCAATTGGGCATCTCCATCCCCTGCCAAACTCTGAACGCCTCGAGCCGATACTCCAGCAACCACTCGGGCTCTTGCTTCTTGGCCGAGATGAGACGCACAGTATCCTCCGTTAGCCCCTTACTAATAGTTTCTGTTTCTATCTCGGTGGTAAAGCCGTACTTATATTCGCTTGACGTTACCTCCTCTATAATATGATCATTCTCTTGCATGAGGTCTATTTATATAGTTCCGTTTAGTTATAATGATACTCGCCCTAGTAAACAGCCAAGAGTTAGGAATTGTTTTTGTGCTTGTAAATGCTTTGGATAAGGCGAACCACGGCCAATCCTTCATCCAGGGTCGAGATCTCGGCCTCCTCTCCACGCAAGTCTGCCACTACGGAGGCGATGACGTGGTGGTGGTTCTGTGCCGAGCCACTGTAGCCACCGTAGTCGTTGCCCTCGGGCGAAGTCAGCCCCCTAGGTCTCTCTACGCCTCGAATGCAACAATGCTCTAGACGATTGAGATACGTTCCCCCTAGCTTAATAGCACCATGCTCTGCAAGTATGGTCAGATTAACCTCCATATTTTGCCCATAGACGGCCGTAGAATAGAAGAGCGAGCCCTCGCCCCCACGCATAAGGCGAAAGCGAATGAGCCCCGTATCCTCAAAATCGATCATACCTCGGTGAGCATGGTTAGCAAACTCTGCTCCCTGCACCTCTATCTCTCCCAACGTCCAAAGTAGGAGATCTAGAAAGTGTGAATACTGCGTGTAGAGCGTGCCGCCATCTAGGTCTGCTGTACCATGCCAATCTCTCGGTAGATAGTACCGCTCGTCCCTATTCCACAGGCACTGCATCTGTATGGTATAGATCTCACCCAGCGCGCCCGAGGTAATGGTCTCTTTGAGCCAGCGCGCCGTGGGACTGTATCTATTTTGTAGTACCCCATAGATGCGCCTGCCGTGCTTCTGAGCAAGCTGGCGTAGCCACTCGCCATCCTCCAGCCGTAGGACTATGGGCTTCTCGATGAGGACATGCATTCCTGCCTCGATGAGCCGTGCCGCTACCTCGGCGTGTCGCCCATTGGGAACGCACACCGAGGCAATGTCGCAGCGGATGCCCGAGGTGATGAGAGCCTCCACGCTGTCGAAGAATGGTACATCGGGGTATTTGTTCGTCACTCGGGTCTCACCCTTGGGCCGAATGTCGCACTGAGCTACCAGCTCTGCCCCTGCGTCCTCCACAATCTTCTCGCTATGTCTAGCCCCAATGTGCCCGCAGCCAACGACGGCAAAGCGCACTTTCGGGAGGGCTTCTTTGGATGAACCTAGCATATATTTAATGTATGCACTATAAAACAAAGGAGGCAGCAAAATCTGATGATCTTACTGCCTCGGGGGTGGATGATGGGGTTCGAACCCACGACCTTCGGAACCACAATCCGACGCTCTAACCAACTGAGCTACAACCACCATCGATTCAAAACTGAAGCCCTAAGCCTCACCTTTGCGCCACAAAGATAAGATACATTTCCGATTTCTCCAAATCTCTCAGTTATCCCATGATACAAGCAATCTACTGCAACTTATACAATAGCATCATCGTCAAATAACGATATAGCACAAGAGCCTATTTATATACTATGTATAAGTTGTTTGTCGAATAGACTGCAAGCAAGAGTTTTTTCCTTTGGTGTCCTCCAAAAAACAAGCTCGAGAGTACTCGAAAAAATCTTCGGGAACTTTCAAAAAAAACTTCCCGATCTTTTTGGAAAAAGATCGGGAACTCCGAAAAAAAAGTTCGGGAACATTTTTCGAAAAGATGGGGTACCCTCATAACGCTATAAGAATAAACAAGTTACCATCCCCTAAAAGAGGAGCACAGTTAGCCTAATGGATGCTATCGACTTTGATACGGCTACCCTTACCATCTATTCGGAAAGAGCGTAGGTAATGCAGCGAAAGCTTAGTACCTTTGCTGGTCTAGTTAGATTCGGTTCATTGCGAGACAAATAAGACGACTATCACCCTAATGAGCTACGGAGCAGAGCGTATTCAAAGACTCGCCCACGAGCCCCTAAGGCGGCTCCTGCTACACTACGGCCTACCAGCTGTAGTGGGCACTATGGTTACTGCCCTATATAACATTGTAGACCGTATCTTCATCGGTCATGGCGTGAGTGAGTATGCTCTCTCGGGGCTCGCCCTCACTTTTCCTATTCTCATCTTCATCCAGGCTTTTGGCATGCTCATCGGTTATGGAGCTGCAGCTCGGATCTCCATTCTTTTGGGACAGGACGACAGAAATGGGGCAGAACGCATCTTAGGCAATGCGATTGTACTGACTTTTGTGACGCAAGCTCTCGTTCTCATACCTGCCATGCTTTGGATGAAACCACTCCTGGAGGCTTTTGGCGGTAGCGAGCGAACCATCCCCTATGCGACCGATTACCTAAGTATCATCATCCCAAGTAATATCTTCGCCACCCTATGCTTCAGCTACAACGCTGTAATGCGCGCCTCTGGCTATCCTCGCAAAGCGATGTATACAATGCTTATCGGAGCGGTAAGCAACACATTGCTTGATGCCCTTTTTATCTACGGCTTCGGCTGGGGCATCGCAGGGGCAGCTTGGGCTACTGCTATAGCTATGCTCCTCTCGGCAGCATTTGTACTGCATCATTTCTTTCAGGACGAGAGCGTTATTCGCTTTCGCAGGCAGCACATCCGTTTGTCGTGGAGCGATATCTTTGCCATCCTATCCATTGGGCTATCCCCATTTGCGGTCCAGCTCCTAGGCAGCCTGGTGAGCGTATTGTTCAATACTTCATTTGCTCGTGTCTCACCCACGGCAGAGGCCGCAGACATTGCCATAGGGTCCTATGGCATTATCGTTAGTATCGCCATGCTCGGCTTCATGTTTATGCTTGGTGTGGCTCAGGCTATGCAGCCCATCGTAGGGTACAATTATGGGGCACAACAGTATGAGCGCGTCCGCCGAGCATTTGGTCTATGTGCGGGGGTCAATATGAGCATTGGTCTAGTTGTTGTCCTCGCTACCGCAGTGGCTCCTGGCTGGTTGGCTGGGATATTCACAGGGAGCGATGTGCTCCTCGATGCCACAGCCCATGCCCTCTCCTTTGCTCTTGGTGGTTTCGTCTTGGTAGGCTTCCAAATTACTGCCACGCAGTTCTTGCAGAGCATTGGGGTAGCTAGGCGAGCTTTCATCCTGAGTATCTCTCGCCAAACCTTCTTTTTTATACCTCTACTACTCATTTTGCCAGATATGTTTGGCGTAGATGGCGTATGGTATTCGGCTCTTATCTCCGATATCTCTTCGGGACTGCTCGGCATGGGGCTGATATACTGGCAAATGAAAGAGCTTAATAACCTGCCGTCTACATCTCCATCCTAATCTAGTCATGGTCTATATCTATTCTATCCTCTATCGACTGGTCCTCTATCCCCTCCTTATATTTTCAGGTACGAAAGTACTAGGGCCGAAAACCGTGCGCTTGATACGCTCTATACTCTTTATAGAGTTCGGACTTGCGCTGCTAGGAGTCCTGCTACATCGCCACATACAGCATCCGCTCATGAGTTTGTATATGAGTGCAGGGCTGTTCATTTTCTTCTCTCTAGGATACGCATCGGCCTTTGCTCTTGGAATGAATGGCCTGCGTCTCTTAGACAATCGTCACCTAGGCTGGTACAGCTCCCTAGGAGCGCGAGGCAAACGCATCGGACAAGGTGCTACGCTTGCCCTCTCGGCCATCATCTTCGTCCTCTGTCTCTACTCAGGCTATCACAATGTACGCTATCCCGAGGTCGTGCATGAACGACTATTCATCGAGAGACTAACCCCACAAGGAGTGGCAGCAGAACATCGTTTGCGCTTAGCTCTCCTTACAGACCTGCATATAGGCGAAGGTATTACTCCCGACTATGTGGAACGAGCTGTAGAACTAATCCTTGCAGAGCAACCCGACCTCATCCTCGTCGGAGGCGACTACATCGACCACGATATAATCTATGCACGGGAAGATCGGATACAATCGGCAATGCGCCGACTTACTGCTCCTCATGGCACGTATTATGTCCTGGGCAATCACGAGTATCGCTCTGATACGCTCGCCAACATGTCCTGGGTCGCCGAGGTGGGAGGGACGCTGCTCATCGATAGCGTGGCCTACCCTGCCGATAGCCTCATAGCTCTCGTTGGGCGTGATGACTATGTAAACCTTAGCCGAAGGGCACTGCATGAGCTGACAGCAGAGTTAGATCAGGCTCGTCCTATTATTCTCTTGGAGCATACGCCCCAAGGGATCGATAGCCTCCAGAATAACCCCATCGACCTTGCTCTATACGGACACACGCACGGAGGACAACTCTGGCCAATGCATGCGCTGATCTGGCTCAAGTATGGTATCATAGAAGGACGCAAGGAACAAGGGCAAACTACAATACACGTTTCTAGTGGCATCGGGGCAGCAGGAGCTCCCTACCGTATCGGAACGCGCAGCCAAATAGTTATCTATGACCTATATTGGTAATCCTAAACTCTTCCATCTATGGCCAAACTCTCTAAATGGTATGTCGTATGGGCTGGACACAACCCTGGTGTCTATGACAGTTGGAGCGAATGCAAAGAGCAGATTGAGGGATATAAACAAGCTCGCTACAAAGCTTTCCTCTCCAAATCTGAAGCATTGAGGGCCTACGAAGACGGAGCGGAGGCCTTCCTTAGGCACAACTACACGTCCTCCAAAGAAGCATTCAACAGTTCCCCTCCAAACGTAGTTGCTCTATCGGTCGATGCCGCTTGTGCAGGCAACCCCGGCGTAATGGAATATCGAGGTGTGATGGTAGATGACAGACGTGAAGTGTTCCGTGTAGGACCTTTTCCCAAAGGGACGAACAATATCGGTGAATTTCTCGCCATTGTCCACGCCCTTGCTTTACTCAAGAAACAAAATCTTCAGATGCCTATCTATTCGGACAGCGTAACGGCTATATCTTGGGTACGCAACAAACGATGCAAAACCCTGCTGGTGCGTGACAAACAGACCACACAACTCCTCGATCTTGTCTACCGCGCAGAAGAATGGCTACGCCAAAATCCACACAGTCATATCCCCATCCTCAAGTGGGACACTAGTCGATGGGGCGAAATACCAGCCGATTTTGGTCGTAAGTAGTCCTGATCTCCCAAGCCCACACGCCTAGTACTTTATGCAAAAGCTATTCGTCTTCAACCCTGGGCATGAGGAGGCTCTATTGCATCATTCGGCATCAAGCTACACACCTCGGCAAGAAGTACGACAATTAATGTACGACCTTGGCCACTTAATGCTCCTCCTCTGTGATGAAGGTGACTATGTGGCCCTCATCACAGAGGAGGGCCTCTGCATTATCGACCACTTGAGCAACCCTGTTTCGCCCCAAGACCTTCCCCCCTTGGAGCTTACTCCTTGGGCTCTAGAGCCTCATCTTATCGCATACATCGCCAAGCATGCCACAGTTTTGGGGATTTCTCTGAGCTTGCCCTTCGTCTCTCGACCGTACTTATCGCTATCGCATCGCTCTAGTAGCACGCGCCTGCTGCACTACCTCATAGAGCAAGGCTGGAATGTCGAAGATCTAATCCCTGAATGGCTGCACGCAAGTGAGGACCTGTCTCTTGAGCTAGACAGATGTCTTACTGGTTTTATGACTCAAGGACATCTTCGACTGATAGCCAAGCGACCGTTCTCCTCGTCGGGTAGAGGCGTGATGCCCATCGACCTACCAGCGGACGCAGCTTGTCGCAAGATGCTCTTTGGGCAATGCTGTCGTTCGGGAAGCATTAGCCTAGAGCCGTGGTTACAGATTGAGCAAGATTGGGCAGTGGAGTACTATTACAGCTCTGAGGGAGCGCGTTATATCGGGCTATCTCGTTTCGACACCAAAAGAGATCTAGCCACATACGAAGGCAATCAGTTAGCCTCCGAGACAGAGTTGCGTGGTGAGATAATCCGACACATTGGTCAAGAGAGTTGGGAGCGACTGATAGAGGGACATCGGGCATTCCTAGCTGCGGAGCTAGGTGAGACCTATATAGGCTATATTGGTGTGGACATGTGCCTCTATAAGCAGGGCAAGGAGCTAAGGCTACACCCAGCCGTGGAGATTAATGTACGATGCACCATGGGGTTATTGGCACACGAGGCTTATCTACGCTACATAGAGCCAATGCTCTATGATGATACAACAAGGGTTAGGTATCGCTTTCAGCTGGACTATTATCCCGAGAAAGGCGCAGCTTTTCAGAGTTACCTGGCACACCTTAGGACAGAACCCTCTCCCCCGTCATTTATCCCTCTGACCAAGCCAACCCAGAATAGTCATTACTACACCTACCTCACTCCACGCTGATTTATAAACTTTGAGATAGAGGCCTCTCGAATTTTGATGCGTCTATTTAGTCTTCTCATTGAGGAACCTTTGATTAGGACGAGGGCTCTAGGGGGCTTCTCATGTAGATAGGGAGAAGCAATAGCTCATTCAAGATAGAGCAACACCAAATTTCTTGCTCTATCTCTCTTCATTTCACTTTACGAGAGAGTTGGACGATGTAGTCAAGCAGCTCATGATAGAGCCTACCTAGCCAAGGGTGTACCTCAGGGGCGAACTGCTCATTGTGCCACAGGAGGTTCAGCTCCCCGTGGTAGTGCGCCGTACGCTCTACGAGCCGCTTGGCGTAGGCAAGGGCTGCCTCGTAGTCTAGTGCCATAAAGTCGGGGCGAGAGAGCGTAACGTCCATCATCGTCAAGGGGTGCAAGATCAGCTCGGTAAGGCTACGTGTATTGGGATTGATGAACTTCACTGGGCGGCATGTCCCGAGACGGAAGCCAGCCACATCGGCATAGCCCATAGTATAGTCGTGGCGGATGCCAGCACCATAGAGGATGTGCAGGTCTTCTGGCTCACGCTGAGAGAGGAAGTGGTGACGAGAGCAATAGATAGGCTCACCAAGTACACGTTGCAGCCTCTGCCTTTGGGGCAATAGGTATTCGGGATCTAAGCCTGCTTGATAGCTGCAATGCAGCCCCGACCTTGCTCCAGCCCTACGAGCCATCAAGAGGACGGAGCGCATATAGGGCGAGCGGAGGCTGTAGTTTGGTTTGTCGAGCGGATGATCCGCTGGCACTTTCCAAAAGAAAATGATGTCGGTTAGCCCCTTGGGCGTAGCACTGCGCAAGCGTTTATTGGCTTTGAGTAGCGTAGAGAACGTATTGTATCTGTCTGACGAGGTCGCGCCAAAACACAGGCGCAGAGCCTCGGGAAGCGGTCTGCGCTCACGAAGCACAGCACGGCAGAAGCTCTTGACACCCCGATAGAGATAGGGTTGATCTACATCATGCGTGAGGTTGATCTTGCGGAACGTATGGGGGCGTGGCTCGAGCTGCACCCCCACATCCAGCAGGTTGTGCTGCGTAATCAGCAAGCGCAGCTGCTCGGCATATTCGTCCACAATGGGGCGATCGAGGAAACCAGCCCGATAAGGAAGCGAATACTTCGCAAGGAAACGTCCGTGCTTGTCTCGCTCACTGCGCCGATACATCTCCTCATAGCGACTAAGTAGGTAATAGGCCGAGGCAATGATATCGGCATAAATGATGAGCGTCTGCCCACCATTCGTCCACTCCTCCCGTGCCTCTCCGAAGAGCAGAGGCACGCCACGCCACGAGGAGAGGGGCAGCCTTGGCTCGGCAGCCTCCGTACCATAAACCGATATATCGAAGAAGTCGGAGGGATAGATGACAATGCGATAGCAGCGCATCTCCTCGGGGCAACGTGTATAGCCGATATACTCCTTTGTCCCTAAGCGATATTCGTGCGAGAGATGCCGCTGGTCGGGCTGCGGCTCGGCTTCAATCCCAGAGAGGAAGCCCACAAGATAGTTGAGTAATTGCCTATTGATCATCGCGCTCCTCCTCGTTAGACCAACGCACCTCCACGCCATAGATCCGCTCGTACCGCTCATAAAGCCAGGGGGCATCGGCTGCCCTAAGCGAGAGGGCTAGGCGACAGCTCTCACGGAAGTCTTGCTCTATGATCCTTGCCCCCGACTCCTTGACAGCTCGCATCACCTCGCCCATCAGGTCATAGCCGAAGGTTAGCTCCATCGCTCGCTCGAGGATACAAGTCTTGCGCTCGGCAGCCTCAAGGGCGGCACAAGTAGCCTCACGGTAAGCCTCAATAAGACCACTCGTGCCGAGCTTTACCCCTCCAAAGTAGCGTACCACAAGGACGATAATATCAGTTAAGTCTGCCGAAAGCAGCTGCCCCAAGATTGGTTTACCAGCCGTACCGGATGGCTCGCCATCGTCATTACTGCGGTACTGCTCTCCACGAGGACCAAGGCGATAAGCCCAGCAAACGTGCCGAGCATCGTAGTACTCCGCCCGACAGCGTGC
This sequence comes from Porphyromonadaceae bacterium, assembly GCA_030528555.1. Lineage (GTDB taxonomy): Bacteria > Bacteroidota > Bacteroidia > Bacteroidales > Porphyromonadaceae > Porphyromonas. The sequence goes on from JAUMYQ010000009.1 coordinate 60,089, forward strand.
TACCTCGGCAAGAGCTTCCTTCTCGCTCGTCACAGGAAGAGCAAAGGCAATGAACTTGCTCCTCTGCGCTGAATACTCCCCCGAGGTAGCTTCCTCTATGGTGTAGTAAGTATCTTGGATAGGCGTCTCCATAGTGCGGCACTAATCTTGGGCCCCCTCTGCGATGCCAGCGGCTTGCTCCGCCTCAAAGAGGGCTAGCGCCTCCTTGTCAGTAAGGAATAGCTCCTCGGGGTAAGTGACATTTTCAAGGAAGAGCGCATGCCCTGGAGCGGACGAGCCAGCCGAGCAGCGATCTTTCGCCTCGATGATGCGCACAAAGTCCTCCACACTGAGCCGCCCCTTACCTACTTGAAAGAGCGTCCCCACGATGGCACGCACCATATTGCGTAGAAAGCGGTCTGCCGTAATCGTGAAGATATACGCCCCAGACCTCGTTGGGTCTGCCTGCCAACGTGCCTCACGCACCTTGCAATTGTTGGTCTTCACATCGGTGTGCAGCTTACTGAAGCTGGTAAAGTCCGTAAACGAGGGCAGCAGAACTGCCGCCTCATTCATCCTGTCGATGTCTAGATGATGATAGAGGCGTAGGGTAAAGTCGCCCCAAAAGGGGTCTTTGGCCTCAGAGATATAGTAGCGATAAGTGCGCTCTAGAGCAGAAAAGCGCGCGTGAGCCTCGGGGTGCATCGGGCGAATGCCGTGTAGGGCAATGTCTTTGGGGAGCAGCCTATTGGTGCGCTCTAAGAGCCACACGGCTTCTTGTGGGGGGAGGCTGAGATCGAGGTGCGCCACCATCAGCCGTGCGTGTACGCCTGCATCCGTACGCCCAGCCCCTAGGATCGGGCAGGGATGGCGCAGCACGGTCGCTAGGGCTTCCTCGATGGTCTGCTGCACAGTCGGGGCATTGGGTTGGGTCTGCCAGCCACTGTATGCCGCTCCGTTGTAACTTAGATATAGGAAGTAGCGCATTAGCTCTTACTTACCTTCGTTGCTTTTGCCTTAGTGGTCGTCGTTGTCTTAGCTGCCTTAGCCGTTTTTGTGGTCGTCGAGGTGGCGATCTTCTTAGTCGTGGTCTTCGCCCCACGCTTAGGCTTCGTTGGTGCTTGGCGTATGATGTCTAGAGAGGCTTCATAAGTCAGGCTGTCTATCTCCGTCCCCTTGGGCAGCTTGTAGTTCTCCCCCTGATACTTGATGTAAGGACCGAAGCGCCCTTGACGCACCTCCAGCTCGGTATCCTCGGCGAAGGTACGCAGCAAGCTGCGCTCCTCACTAAGGCGTTTATCCTCAATCAGCGCAATGGCCTCCTCGAGTGTGATGCTCAGAGGGTCGCTCCCTTTGGGTAGGCTGGCGAACTTACCATCGTGGCGCACATAAGGACCGAAGCGGCCCACTGCCACCGTCACGACCTTGCCCTCAAACTCGCCCAACTGCTTAGGCAGGGCAAATAGCCCGAGTGCCTCCTCGAGCGTAATGCTGTCGATCGATTGCCCGGGCTGGAGCGAGGCAAAGCGAGGCTTCTCCTCGTCTTCGTTCGTCCCAATCTGCACCATCGAGCCATAGCGTCCGAGGCTCGCAATTACCTTGCGCCCTGTCGTGGGGTCTAGCCCCAGCTCTCGTGCGCCAACGCGCCCCGAACCACGCTCCGAGGCACGCTCCACGATGGGATGAAAGTCTTTGTAGAAGCGATCGATGACGCTCTGCCACACCAACTCGCCCTCGGCTATTTGGTCGAACTCTGCCTCCACGCTCGCCGTAAAGTTGTAGTCTACGATGCTGGGAAACTGCTCCACAAGGAAGTCATTAACCACAAGCCCTGTGTCCGTCGGCAGGAGCTTACCCTTATCCGCCCCATAGACCTCGGTGCGCTCAGTGCGCCTCACGCCATCCGTCTCTAGGCTTAGCACTACAGCTGTGCGCTCCTGCCCAGCCCTATCGCCCTTCTCTACGTAGCCACGAGCCTGAATGGTTTGGATCGTGGGGGCGTAGGTGGAGGGGCGACCAATGCCCAGCTCCTCCATTTTGCTGACCATCGAGGCCTCGGAATAGCGTGCTGGTCGCTGCGTAAATCGCTCGTCCGCCACAAGGCTCACGGTGCGTAGCTGCTCTCCTTCGGTCATTGGGGGCAGGAGCTTCGCCTCATCGGCATCGGCATCCATATAAAGGTCGAGGAAGCCACGGAAAGTAACCACCTCACCTTGGGCTACGAACTGATAGGGGCTGCCCTCGACAGGCAGCGTGATGGTCGTGCGCTCCAGGCGAGCATCTGCCATCTGTGAGGCAAGCGTCCGCTTACGAATGAGGTCATAGAGACGTTGCTCCTGGGGCGTGCCATCTATCGTAACCTTATCAACAAAGGTTGGGCGGATGGCCTCGTGTGCCTCCTGCGCCCCCTTACTCTTGGTCTGGTAGCGTCTAGGCTGATGGTACTCCTTGCCATAGGTCTCGGTAATGGTCTTGCCGAGCGCACTCATAGCCAGCGAGGAGAGGTTCACCGAGTCCGTACGCATATAGGTGATATGTCCTGACTCGTAGAGGCTTTGGGCTAGGCGCATCGTCTGTGTCACAGAGTAGCCAAGCCGCCCTGCTGCCTCCTGCTGGAGGGTAGATGTCGTAAAGGGGGCTGCTGGCGAGCGCCGAGCATCGCGCCGAGCGATAGATCCGACAGAGAAGCTCTGCCCAGCACACAGTTCGAGAAAGCTCCGTGACTCCCCCTCGGTAGCAAAGCGATGATTCAGTTCTGACTTAACCCTATGTCCAGAGGCCAGCTCCAGCTCGGTCTGCACTCGGTAGCTACTCTCGGGGACAAAGGCGTTGATCTCACGCTCACGCTCTACGATAAGGCGCACCGCCACGGACTGCACACGTCCTGCCGAGAGCGAGGGGCGCAGACGCTTCCACAGTACAGGCGAAAGCTCAAAGCCCACGATGCGGTCCAGCACACGCCTTGCCTGCTGAGCGTCTACGAGGTTTTGATCGATGTCTCGAGGATTGTCGAGGGCGGCAAGGAAGGCATCGGACGTAATCTCATGGAAGACAATACGCCGCCTGCGCTCTGCTTCTAGCCCTAGGGCTTCGCTCAAATGCCAAGCAATGGCCTCCCCCTCACGGTCTTCATCGGATGCGAGGTAGACGTACTGGCTTTTCTTCGCCTCTGCCTTTAGTTCTTTAATCAAGGTGCGCTTATCGGCGGACACCTCATACTCAGGCGCATAGTTATCCTCCACATTGATACTAAAGGAGCGTTGCTTGAGGTCACGCACATGCCCTGCGCTAGCCATTACCTTATAGCCTTTGAGGTTCTTCTTACTTAGGAAGCCCTGTATGAGCTGAGCTTTCTTGGGCGACTCTACGATGACAAGTTTCTGATCCATTCCTCTATACATTTTACCCACCCCCCTTGCTCGTAGCGGAGACAGGACCTATTTGTTTGACCACAAAAGTAATTGTTTATTGGATTATGCCTCTCCCCAGGGGTTTGAGCCATGAAGCTTGTATGGAGATTTTTAGCGAGGCTGTCTCTGTCTCATAAACAATTGAGCATATAGGCTCGAAGCTCTAAACATAGCCTTATAGGAATGTTCCTGCTCTCCCCGGGCTGAGATTATCAACCCTGGGATAGGACCACACAAAGCTCGAAGTACGACGAAAATATAAGCAACTACACAATCGGAGTTTTTAATCAAATATTGAGCGTTCTATCAAAATACTTACTTTTGCGGAGTAATGGATTAGAGAGCCTAACTAGCTTTTGCTGGGATGGCTTGGAGTGCATCGAGGAAGAGATGACAGCGAAAGAAGAGCTGGAGCTTAGGCGGCTAGAGGTCAATGTACGTAGGCTCATTGAGCAAACTAAGACCCAAACGGCAGAACTCATGGAGCTTCGTGATCTTACCCAGGTACAAGCCACGAAGATAAAGGAACTGGAAGCCGCGCTTTCAGGTGCAAAGGCCGAAGCATCAGTAGCTCGCGTGGCTCGCATCTTGGAGGGAGGAGAAGACCCAGCAAGCGAGGCGTATAACCACCTGGGCAGCATCATCTCCGAAATAGAATATTGCATCAGACAGTTGGAGCGAGACTAGATAGCTATGCAAGAGGTAGAGGTAAAGAAGCGCGTGATCACCCTTGAGGTTGATGGCATCAGACACGGAGTACTCGCTGCCTACAGCGAAGAAGCCAACTACCGCTACGCTACAGAAGAGCTACAGACTGTCATCGGTATATATAGGAATAGACATCCAGATAGGTCAAAGATACCCCAGGCATCCTACCTATCTATGGCCGCTATAGATGTGGCATATCGAGCTCGGCTCATGCGCCTAAGGCTCGAAGCCAGAGATTGGGCATCAAGGCTCGCTGCCCTAAGCGAGGAAATTGAGGCTCTACTCTGACCCCACCTCTTGAATAGCAGTGTACCATCCCTATCTTCCCCAAGCACATCCTCAATACTTTACTCGGGCTCTTGAGCCCAGAGGGAGGGTCTGTCTGTAGAATGGACAACGTTGAGTTACATAGATTATGGTAGATATGTGCCTCATCTCGTGCTGGGAGAGGCCTTAATTTGAGTTTTTGATGGTAAGTGTATTAGTATTAGTTGCCCTTGTGGTCGTTGGTGTGGCTACTGGGGCTGGTGTTATGTGGTTCTTCAATGAGCGTATGCTTAGGCAGAAGGCTACATCTATAATTGGAGAAGCTGAGCGTGAAGCCGAGGTTCTCAAGCAGAAGAAGCTACTTGAGGTGAAAGAAAAATTCTTACAACTCAAGAGCGACCTTGAGCAACAGGTGACGCAAAATAACAACAAGCTCAAACAAAACGAGGCGCGCCTCAAGCAAAAGGAGCAGAGTCTAAATCAGCGTCAAGATGACCTGGGAAAACGCAACAAAGAGCTTGATGGCATAAAAGAGAGCTTGGGTCACCAACGGTCAGCTCTTGAGCGTAAACAGCAAGAGATCGAAGAGCTGCACCGCAGACAAGTACAGCAGCTTGAAGCCATCGGAGGGCTGTCGGCCGATGAAGCTCGTGAGCGCATTATCGAAAGCCTCAAGAGCGAAGCGGAGGACCAAGCCCAGAGCTATATCTCTGAAATCATCGAGGAGGCCAAGATGACAGCGAGCAAAGAGGCCAAGAAAATCGTAGTACAGAGCATCCAACGCCTAGCAGCCGAGACGGCTATAGAAAACTCCGTGACCGTCTTCCACATTGATAGTGACGAGGTCAAGGGGCGCATCATCGGGCGAGAGGGGCGTAACATCCGTGCCCTCGAGGCCGCCACAGGGATAGAGATCATTGTAGACGATACACCTGAGGCCATCATCCTCTCAAGCTTCGACCCTGTACGTCGCGAGGTAGCGCGCCTCGCCCTACATCAGCTCGTGCAGGATGGGCGCATCCACCCAGCACGTATCGAGGAGGTTGTAGGCAAAGTACATAAACAGGTGGAGGAAGAGATTGTAGAGACGGGCAAACGTACCGTCATCGACCTCGGCATCCATGGCATGCATCCCGAACTGATCCGCATTGTAGGTAAGATGAAGTACCGATCCAGCTATGGGCAGAATCTCCTACAGCACTCTAGAGAAACCGCCAATCTCTGCGCCATCATGGCCTCAGAGCTTGGTCTCAACCCCAAAAAGGCGAAGCGTGCTGGCCTCCTGCACGATATAGGCAAGGTTCCCGATGACGAGCCAGAGCTACCACACGCTCTGCTAGGTATGAAGCTCTGTGAGAAATACAAGGAAAAACCCGACATCTGCAACGCTGTAGGTGCTCACCACGATGAGATAGAGATGGAGAGCCTCATTGCACCTATCGTACAGGTCTGCGATGCCATCAGTGGGGCTCGTCCTGGGGCTCGTCGCGAGCTAGTAGAAGCCTATATCAAGCGTCTGAATGATCTGGAGCAGCTAGCCCTATCGTACCCTGGAGTGGTAAAGACCTATGCAATACAAGCAGGACGAGAGCTCCGCGTCATTGTTGGAGCAGAGCATACGGACGACAACTCTATCGGCAAGCTCAGCCAGGAGATAGCCAAAAAGATTCAGGATGAAATGACCTACCCTGGCCAGGTAAAAATCACTGTCATCCGCGAAACTCGCTCGGTGAGCTATGCCAAATAGCGAGTGTATGGCAAAGAGCTTTTGACTAATCAACGAGCGTGTGAAGGATGTTCCTTCACACGCTCGTTGATCTATATGACTAACCCAAAGACTTATCTCAATGACATCTTTCTCCTTCCGCCCCAGGCTGCTGGACGCACTCAAGGGCTACACACACAAGCAGCTCACTACCGACCTGATGGCAGGCGTGATCGTTGGCATCGTAGCCCTACCACTCGCAATTGCCTTTGGGGTGGCCAGTGGCGTATCGCCCGAGATAGGGCTCCTAACAGCTATTATTGGTGGCTTCATCGTTTCGGCCTTGGGCGGTAGCTCGGTACAGATTGGGGGGCCAACGGGTGCGTTTATCGTCATCGTCTACGGGGTCATCCAGCAGTATGGCATCTCGGGGCTACTCATCTCCACATTCTTAGCTGGTATACTCCTTGTCCTTATGGGAGCCTTACGGTTAGGCTCGCTCATCAAGTTCATCCCCTATCCCATTATTGTTGGCTTCACAGCGGGAATTGCCCTGACCATCTTCTCCACTCAGGTCAATGATTTACTAGGGCTAGGCATTGAGAGTATGCCAGCGGACTTCTTCGGCAAATGGTCAGCTCTCCTCTCCTCTCTCGGAGATATACATCCGCTTACGGCCCTTATTGGGCTCGGCAGTATCATCGTCATCGTACTAACTCCTCGGATGACGAAGGTCATCCCTGGCTCACTCGTGGCCATTGTGCTGATGACACTCCTTGCCTATGTACTCAAATCTCACCTCAGCGTGGAGGGCATACAGACCATTGGAGACAGATTTACCATATCGGGCGAGTGGCCACCTATTGTCTTCCCCGAGCTAAGCCTCGAGAGCATCCGCACACTTGCGGCCCCGACCTTCACCATCGCGATGCTTGGGGCTATCGAGTCTCTACTCTCGGCAAGTGTTGCCGATGGAGTCATAGGAGAGCGTCACGACTCCAACACAGAGCTCATTGCTCAAGGGCTTGCCAATATGGTTGTGCCTTTCCTTGGTGGCATCCCAGTAACGGGTGCCATTGCGCGCACCATGACGAATATCAACAACGGAGGTCGCACCCCCATCTCGGGCATTGTTCATACGGTGACGCTCCTGCTCATCTTCCTCTTCCTCATGCCTCTTACAGCATACATCCCCATGGCTTGCCTCTCTGGTGTGCTGGTGGTGGTATCGTACAATATGAGTGGCTGGAGGTCTATCAAGGCTCAGGGCAAGGGTCCTCGTGGCGACCTCATGGTGCTGTGGCTAACGCTTATCCTCACTGTAGTCTTCGACCTGACAATTGCCATCGAGATAGGGCTACTGCTCTCAATGCTCTTCTTCATGAGGCGGATGGTCGAGACAACGCGTATCTTCGTCTCTAGAGACGAACTGGACTTACTGGCAGAGCGCGATGACCAGGGCAATGCACAACAGACCCTCTCGTTACCCCATGGGGTAGAAGTGTACGAGATCGAGGGCCCATTCTTCTTCGGCATTGCCAACAGGTTCGAAGAGATGATCGCCTCGGTGGCCAAGCCACCAAAGGTGCGCATTATCCGCATGCGCTCGGTTCCATTCATCGACTCCACGGCTGCCAACAACCTTGCCATCCTGTGCCGCAACTCCGAGGACGAAGGGGTACGTATCATCCTCTCGGGTGTGAACGATAGGGTCTACCGCACACTGGCCCGAGTAGGGCTGCTAAGCAAGATCGGGGCGGGCTATGTCTGCCGTGATATACATGCGGCTCTGGAGGTGGCAGAACGATACCTCCAGGGAGAGCAAGCACGCCTCTAGGCTCTACCCACTCAAGCCCTACTTTCTAGCTCAGAAACAAGGCTCGCCCCTTAGGCCAAGCAAACACAGACATATATAATGAAGATAGGAAACATAGACCTAGGACACCGCCCCCTACTGCTTGCACCGATGGAGGATGTGACGGACGTAGCGTTTCGTCTACTCTGCCGTCAGTTTGGTGCAGATATGGTATACACCGAGTTTGTCAGCAGCGATGCCCTCATCAGACAGGTGGCCAGCACACAGCGCAAACTAAAGATAGACAAAGGCGAACGGCCTGCTGCGATCCAAATCTACGGGCGCGATATAGATGCTATGGTGGAGGCTGCCAAGATTTGTGAAGAGTCTGCTCCCGATGTGCTGGATCTAAACTTCGGTTGCCCCGTCAAGCGTGTGGCGGGCAAAGGGGCAGGGAGTGGCATGCTGCGCTGCCCAGAGCTCATGATAGACATTGTCCGTCAGATTGTCAAGGCAGTGCACATCCCCGTAACGGTTAAGACACGCCTGGGCTGGGACAACGAGAGCAAGATCATCGTTGATCTGGCCGAAGAGCTACAAGACTGCGGTATAGCTGCCCTCACCATACACGGACGCACACGAGCGCAGATGTATACAGGCCAAGCAGACTGGACCCTCATTGGTGCGGTAAAAAACAACCCTCGAATGTACATCCCCATCATCGGCAATGGTGATATCTGTACTGGAGAGCAGGCAGCTCGAGCCTTCGACACCTACGGTGTAGATGGCGTAATGGTGGGCAGAGCTAGCATCGGTCAGCCATGGATCTTCGAGGAGATGAAGCACTATCTGGCCACAGGAGAGCAGCTGCCAGCACGTAGCCCGTCTTTCTACCTCGATGTCCTAAGGCAGCAGGTGGACAATAACATTGCCAAGCTTGATGAGCGCAGGGGTATCCTCCACTCACGCCGTCACATAGCCGCCAGCCCTGTCTTCAAGGGGATAGACAACTTCAAGCCCATCCGCGTAGGCATGCTCCGTGCCTCTACCCGATCCGAGCTGCTCGACTGGATGACGCGTGCCGAGGAGCTCATCTACGAGCATCACCAGGGGAAGACCTTATAACGGTCTTGCCATCCATCGGATTTCCCCCACGGCAATGCCTTTTAGGGCATTGTCGTGAGGGAAATCATTTAGAATAGAGACATCGAAATCTCACAATCGGACCTCCTAAAGCACCAAAATCCATGGAGGTCTACAAAGCCCTCAAAACAAACACATTACAATACACCTAAGGGTATACCCCATCTTTAAGAAAAATGTTCCCGAACTTTTTTCTCGGAGTTCCCGAACTTTTTGGAAAAAGTTCG
>JAUMYQ010000028.1 GCA_030528555.1 Porphyromonadaceae bacterium
GGGAATACTCAAAAAAATGTTCCCGAACTTTTTTCTCGGAGTTCCCGATCTTTTTACAAAAAGTTCGGGAAGTTTTTTTTGAAAGTTCCCGAAGATTTTTTTATCCCAAATAGACAAACCTTAATCAACTTATAAACAGATGTTTAGAACTAGAGGAATGAATAGTTATTCTTTTCGACAACTCGCCTTAAGTACCTAGAGTGACTTTCTAAGATTTCCATGATATAAAAATGAGAATCAAAAAACATAAAAAACGTGGGGCAGCATCACATGAGTGATGCTGCCCCAAAACCATTGGATTTGTCAAGGTCAATGCTACTTAGCCTGCTCGAGCTTGAGAGTCTCAGAAGGCTGATCACATAGCTCAGGCGTACCAAAATACTGAATAGGTCCTGGATAAACATAGCAGGTCTTCTCCGCCCACTCGGCACGCTTATTGGCAAAGTATTGGAACGGCTTACCGTTAAGATCCACAAGCGCCTTCTGAATAACTGGCTTCATAGCACCATGGCGACGTTCCATATTCATCATCATCGTTGTGGGGATACCTCCTGCTATCCACTCGTCCGCTGGAGCCGTGAGGTTCTGCACTGAGCTCATATAACCCGTCACACCAGCACTAATTAGGCAGGCTGCCGTACGACCCAAAGCGTAGCAATAATCTGCATCGAAGTTCGATGGCATAGCACAACGACCCTCATAACCAAAGAAGTGCGTTAGAGGTGAGAACTTACCATTATATTTCCCCTCGGTCTTCCAAGCAGCAAGCTTTGTGCCGACCATCTCGGCAAGAAGCTTCTCGGTCTCGATGAGCGACACCTGAACATTGCCATGGGGATCGCGGTCCAAAGTAAGCTGACGAGCCACCGTAGCTGGTAGGCTAGCATAGAGAGCAGAGTTGGCCGCACTAAGCTTAGAGATGATGTAAGCGCGCTGCTCGCTGGCCTCAATTGCGCGGAAGTCAGACTCGTGGTGAGCGAGGAAGTCGTTCAACTCTGCAATCAACGCCTTCATCGCTGGAATAAACTCAATCAGTCCCTCGGGAATCAGAATAGTACCAAACTGCTCACCCGCAGCAGAACGCTTAGCAACAACCTCAGCAATAGACGTTACGACATCATCAAGTGACAAATTCTTCGCCTCTACCTCCTCAGATACAATAGCAATATTGGGGCGTACCTGTAGGGCACACTCTAGAGCAATGTGAGAAGCAGAGCGACCCATCAGTTTGATAAAGTGCCAATACTTACGAGCCGAGTTACAGTCACGCTGGATATTACCAATGACCTCACTGTACACTTTAGTGGCTGTATCAAAACCAAATGATGTTTCAATCTGCTCGTTCTTGAGGTCACCATCAATCGTCTTGGGACATCCTATAACCTGAACAGGAGCATCGATACTCTTATAATACTCGGCAAGTACAGCAGCATTAGTATTGGAGTCATCTCCACCGATAATGATGAGAGCATTAATGCTCAATTTCTTGATGATCTCTAGCCCTTTGTCATACTGCTCCTTCTCCTCCAGCTTGGTACGTCCAGAACCAATGATGTCAAAGCCCCCTGTATTACGATACTCATCAATGATATCAGCTGTGAGCTCCTTATAATTATGCTTGACGAGACCATCTGGTCCCATCAAGAAACCATAGAGCTTGCTGCCAGGATGAATAGCCTTGATACCATCAAAAATACCAGAGATTACGTTGTGCCCACCAGGAGCCTGTCCACCAGAGAGAATAACGCCCACGTTGATAGGCTGGGCACTAGGAGCCTCTGCTGTCGCCTCGAACGTTAGTTTCGGTAGACCATAAGTATTTGGGAAAAGCTCCTTAATAGCCTCCTGGTCACTAACACTCTGTGTAGCTGCACCCAGCACAGCCTTCACTGATCCTCGTAGAGCCTTGGGAAGCTTGGGGCTATACTGCCCACGAGCCACTTGCAATGGACTTTTTGTCATCTTAATTAGCTTATAATTAGTAATGAATTGAATGTTCTCTCCGCAAAAATATAACATTATAGTCATATCAATAGCATCATTGATCAAAAGCACCCTAACCTTTTAGCCAATGACGCCCTAAGCGAACAAAACTAACTATTCAAAGCACAAACACCTCTCAAAAACACAGAATAACCCTGCAAACTATTGCAAATATGCTTACTTTTGCACGCCTTATCCAAAGACCGTTTACTATAAAGTTAGACTTAGATGCTAAAATTAGAAAGATACTATCGTGTTCGACTCTATCGCTGCGCTCGCAGTTTCAGACTTAAGGTCGTACTTTACCCGATCGCTCAACTAGGACGTTTATGTCGATTATTCAAATTGAAACTGAACATTTATCGACAGAGTGGCCGTATTAGAGCACATCTAACCAACATATTTTTAGGTATTGTCTCTAGCCTCCTCGTATGGATAGGCTGTGAGGTGCAACGCAGATGGAGAGACGAAGCCTATGAGCAAATCGAACTTAGCCTACAAGAAACCATAGCCGAGTTAGATACAACTCAAGAGGAAGAGATACAGATCAGGCATCGCTTGGAAGAATACATTGACTCTCCTGGCAAGTTTCGTCCAGAAAACGCAGTTGAGCGACAGATCGTGGCACGATTTCAAGAGCATTTGTCCGAACATCAAGCAGGACACAATCACATCTCCGAACGCAAACGAGAGGAGCAATTCGCAGCAATCAATTTAAGCATTGACGAACTCATTAGGTTAACAAAAGAATTGCATAAAGACCCCCTACTCATTGACTCATGTCTCATCCGTCTCCCCATAGATTCTGGAGAGCACGCAACATCCAAAGCCATTGATGAACTCATCCACATAGGGAAGATTACTCCTAGCAATGGAGCCCATATCCGCACCTTATCGAACTGTCTCTTCGGATATTCGGACAAAGTATTGCTGGAAGCCCAGCGCATTGGCTCAGCAAGAGTGAGAACTCTGTCTCAAACTCTCAATGCAGTTGGCAAAACTGTCATAGGCTCAAGTAGCCAGAGTTTACGTGAGATTTATTCGGGCTATAAGAAAGATCAAAGAGCGGAACAAGAGCAAATGCTTCGTCTCCTGATCAAATCTTCCCTTATCTGCCTAAATTTCAACGATGCATATTACTTCTACGATGAGCTTCTTGAACTAAACCCAACGGCAGAACTCCATGCTGAATATGGACGCTTGCTGCAAATACAAAATGAGGTGTCAGCAGCTATCACACACTACAAAGTAGCGCTAGAGCTATTCGAATATGAAAGAACTAGGCCAACCCAAACTGTACATCGGACCAGAGGTCAAGAGGCTGATGTACAAAACAACCTCGCCATTCTTCTACAGAAGAACAACGATCTAGAAGCTGCACAGCAATATTACCACAAAGCTCTAAGGAGCTATCGATTACTCGCCAAACATAAGAACAAATTTTATCAGAGTGATATAGCCATGACGCTCAACAATCTCAGCAATTTGCACATGAAGCTCAATAGCCCTCAGAAAGCTCTACAGTACTATCAGCAAGCGCTACAGCTCTATACAAGACTATACGAGCAAGACGAAACGACCTATGCATCACATATGGCAACCACGCTCAACAACCTTGCCATGACAATGAAACACACTGGCCAATACTCCGTGGCTAAGGCTTATTACTATCAAGCGCTCGGCCTCAAGCGAAAACTAGCCCGCCTGCAGCCAGATGTTTATCTACCCAACGTCGCCTTAACCTTGAACAATCTGGCTACACTATCACATATCCAGAGGCGACCTACAAGAGGCCAAGGCGCACTATCAAGAGGCTCTGAGTATTCGCCGTGAGCTCTCTAAAAAGAACAGAACTGCCTACTTACCACTTGTCGCCAATAGCCTCAACAACTTGGCTACACTAATGCGACAAACCAACAAGGCTCTAATTGCTCGCACCTACTATGAAGAGGCCATAGACATATACAGAGAGCTAAGCCACAACGAGTCTGACGTCTATAAGAGCAGTCTAGCAATGACACTCAGCAACCTTGCTCTACTCTATGCCCAAGAGGAAGAGCTCGAGCCTGCCAAGCGCGCATATGCCGAAGCCCTTAAAATACGCAAAGATTTAGCACAAAGGCATCCTCAAGCTTATGAGATTGACTATGCTCAAACACTGCTCATCGGTGAAACTATCCTTGGCAATTCTGCTCATAAGATCGAAGATATCAAGAATATTCTTGACAAATATCCTGAGAACCCAAAGGCAAAGAAGCTTATGAAAGGCTTATCCATCATACAAGAAAAACAGGAGGAGTAACAAAGTACAGCCTATTGATGCAGGCTAGGCATCAATCTACCCCCTCTATAGGCCGTAGCTTCGAGACTTGGATCCAGCTTTAGCGAGAGGGTTGCTTCGTAGTAGAGGTTTCGTCAATAGCCCTCGTAACATCAGAGCAAAGAGGACAATAATTAGAAATAAGCAAATACTACGAAATAAAATTAAAAGTTCCTCCCACGCAAGAACTTCTAAAATCTTGCATGAGAGGAACTAAACTAAGAAGAATGAAGATGAATGCCTAGAGACCCGTGTGACCGAAGCCACCTGTGCCTCGATCGGTCGGCTCAAGCTCGCTTATTTCTTGCCAAGCGATACGTTCATGTCGAGCAATGACGAGCTGCGCAATGCGCTCTCCGTCTTGAATAACGAATGGAGTATTTGATAGATTGATGAGTAAAACGCCTATTTCTCCTCGATAATCACTATCTATCGTCCCTGGACTATTAAGCACCGTAATACCATGCTTGAGAGCTAAACCACTGCGTGGGCGTACTTGCGCCTCCAACCCTTTAGGCAGCTCTATACTCAGCCCCGTAGAAATTAGTCTACGCTCTAGTGGAGCGAGAGTTATGGGCACATCGAGATACGCTTTAATATCCATTCCTGCGGCCTCTTCAGTCATATAGCTTGGGACTGTGTGCCGAGAGGCGTTAATTATTTTAACCTGTATCATGATTAATCTTGATTTTCTGGCGTAACCCAATCGCCTTCAGATTTTATTAATTCGACAAGCTGCTCCACGGCTTGGCTCTCGACTATGCCTTTGCGTACACAAATTTGCCCCTTGTAGAGGTCGATTTTTCCTGGTGCTGCGCCCACATAGCCGTAGTCAGCATCCGCCATCTCGCCTGGTCCATTGACGATGCAGCCCATGATACCTATTTTCAGCCCCTTGAGGTGAGAAGTCGCTGCCTTGACCCGAGCAATTGTCTCCTGCAAGTTGTAGAGCGTACGCCCACAGCCTGGGCAACTGATGAACTCAGTTTTGCTCATCCGTAACCGCGTGGCCTGCAAGATGCCTAATTGTGTTTTGACAACTTCCTCTGCCTCTAACGCTTCTGCCGATAGGCAAAGCCCATTTCCCCAACCATCTAGTAGAATAGTCCCAGCGTCTGCCGCTGCGTGTAGGCGGAAGGTTTCTATATCGTCTTCTATATAGTTCCGCTTCAGTATGACGGGATTGTTTAATCCTGCACGCCTTAGTTGGCAATACCCCCAACGCCATAGCTGTACCGCCCCTTGTCCCCTTGCTTCAAGTAGGATAAGTGTCTTGGGGCATTGGCTTAGCTCGTCCAATTCTTGAGAGGAGATATTTAAGCAATCCAACACCTTATACTTTAGCTCCTGCATCCTCGCTCCCGATTGGCTGTAGAGGTAGCCATCCCCTCCGAGATAATAGTCCGCTTGTACTTTGCCTCCAAACTGGGATTCTGAGGTAATAACGAGTGGTAGGCAATCGCCCCCTACAAGCTGCCCAATACGCTCTGTCTGGCGGCGACCATCGAAGCAAAGCGCATTGTACTCTTCCCAGTTAGGCAGAGCGAGCGAGCGACTGAGCTCAGCCGTAGAGGTAACATGCTCCACCAAAGCCTTACCCACGGGAATCTCTACCTCAGGATCTTCGCTCAAGGATACCCGAATAGTATCACCAATGCCATCTGCTAACAAAGCCCCGATACCTACTGCACTCTTGATGCGCCCATCTTCGCCCTCGCCCGCCTCAGTCACGCCTAGATGTAGTGGGTAGGGGGGATAATCTCCCTCCTCGAGGCGCGTAACCAAGAGACGTACGGCAGCTGTCATCACTAAAGTATTGGAGGACTTCATCGAGATAACTATGCGGTCAAAGTTGTGCTGCCGGCACACATCGAGATACTCTAAACAGCTCTGTACCATACCCTCGGGAGTATCTCCATAGAGCATCACCATACGCTCAGAGAGTGAGCCATGATTGACCCCAATACGGATAGTCCGCCCTAGAACCTTGGCGCGCTCAACGAACGCCCCAAATCGCTTGCAGACCTTGACATGCATCTCGTTAAATAACTCTGTGGTCCATTCCCTTGGGGTACTGGTCTTGCTATCAACGTAGTTGCCTGGATTGATGCGTACTTTCTCGATATGCTCAAGGGCTTCATCTGCCGCCGAGGGATTAAAGTGAATGTCTGCGATTAGGGGCGTAGCATAGCCGAGGACATCAAGCCTTGAGCGTATGTTGGCTAAGTTTGCAGCCTCTCTTCGCCCTTGGGCTGTGTAGCGGATATAGTCAGCGCCTGCCTCGATGATGCGCAAGGCCTGCTCCACCGATGCTTCAGTGTCTAGCGTCGATACGCTCGCCATTGATTGCAGACGTATGGGCTGCGCTCCCCCCAGGGAGACTTGCCCGATGAGAACCTCGATGCTCTCTCTACGTTGGTAGCAGCAAGGCCCACCTGAGGAACTTTTATATAGTTGTGTCATGATTCGCTTCGTTGTAATGATAAACCAAGGGTGAATCAATTTGGCGTTGATTCACCCTATGACCTAGAAATATACAACCTCCCATTTGGTTCACCGAGCTGCACACCTTTGTTCTGCTAGCTCTCTGGGAATATCGGTTAGTTGGTCTTGAAGCGATATTTTATCGCTCCTAACTCTTCATTAGCCTTGACCACCTTATTTTTGAGCGACTCTTTGTATTGATTGAGCCGATCATACAGCTCGGCGTTGTCAGTCGCCATCATCTGCACGGCTAAGATAGCGGCATTCTCTGCTGCATTGATGCCTACCGTAGCTACAGGGATACCTGGAGGCATCTGCACAATAGCTAGTAAGGCATCTATACCATCTAGGGTCGAGCGGATAGGCACCCCGATAACGGGTACAGAGGTCATTGAGGCGATAACGCCACAAAGGTGAGCCGCCATGCCTGCTGCTGCGATGATTACCTTGATGCCTCGCTCCCTAGCCCCCTTGGCAAACTGCTCTACTTCACTAGGCGTACGGTGTGCCGATAGGGCAAGTACCTCGAAAGGGATCTCAAAGGCATCGAGCCGTTCAGCTGCCTTCTGCATTACGGGCAGATCACTTGTACTGCCCATAATAATACTTACGAGTGGCTGCATAGCCTATCCTCCAATTAGCTTGGTGTACTCCTCTGCGGAAAGCAGCCCCTCCATATCTGTCACGTTGGTAGGCTTGAGCTTGATGATCCACCCCCTGCCGTAGGAGTCTTCATTCACCAACTCTGGTTGATCCTCTAGGTCTGAGTTTAGCTCAAGTACTTCACCTGAGATCGGAAGCATCAAGTCGGAGACCGTCTTAACAGCTTCAATAGAGCCGAAGACCTCTCCTGCCTCGAGCGTATCGCCCTCTGTAGCTACGTCTACATATACGATCTCACCCAACTCACTCTGTGCGTAGTCTGTGATACCGATATAAACAACATCGCCCTCTATCCGGGCCCACTCGTGGTCTTTGGTGTACTTTAGTTCGTTAGGAATATTCATACCTCTTGATTTAATTGATAAATGTGAATCATTAATGCTTCATAGTAAGCCTAAGACAAAGGTAACCAAGTTTTCGTCTCTCCGCCATTGGTCCTCTTTAGCTTAGTATGTAACTATACCTTCTCTATGAGCAAGCCAAAATTATAGGCATGTAACAGTTTCATCAGCTCATCAATCTGCTCTAGCAGCACCTTGCCTGAGTCTGTGTCTCGCACCAATACTCGCTGGCTACTCATCTCCCGAACGACAGAGACGCTGGTAATATCCTCCATATGCTCAATAGCCTGCCTCGTAGAACTAAATGGTTCATGCTTGACAAGGTGAAGCCCATGCGAATTGAAGATGAGTGTATAGCCTGCCATCCCTGTACTAGACTGATAAGCCCTACTGAAACCACCATCGATGAGCATCAGTTTACCACCGGATTGCACAGGCACCTCGCCTTTGAGAGCCTTAACTGGCACATGTCCATTGATAATATGAGTATCGGGACCCTCAAGACCAAATTCTGCTAATATTTGCTCACAGACCTCCTGCTCCGTACGGTATATATAGTAATAACCTTTGCGTTCCTTATGCGTCTCTTTATCAGCGATGAAATAGCGCTCCAAAGTGGTCATAGCAGACTTATCAAAGAGAGGCGAGTCTGGGCCACACCACAGATACCACATAAAGTCTTTAGCATCCTCGTGCTCGGGAGCAGAGCTTGAGCTGGGACGAGCCAGACGTGCATATTCATCTATACGCTCCATCAATTCCTTGCCTGAACAAACTTTACCCCCAACGTTGACATGTCGAAAGGTTTTGTTCTCATTCATCGGTATAGAGGCGTGGAAGAGTAAGTTCTTGTTGATGGAAAGGAACATCCCTCCTTTTTTATACATAAAGCGGATATGCGTACGTAGCTTCTCGCTATGCAAGAATGAATACATCAAACGCTGCACCACCTCCTGCTCTCCCTCCGTCAAGGCATAGGGGTCAGAGGGATCTATCGTAGGGAAGTTCGTATCTAGCAGATCGTAAGTCTTGCCACTGGGAAGAGTAATAGTCCCAGCCTCTTGATTGATGAAATGCAACAAATTACGCTCCTGCATACCATACTCTGGATGGCGATTGATGATGGCAGCCTCAAGCTTAAACTGAATGATAGCAATGGCCTTATGCATCTGGCTGATGAGATAGACGCTCTTATCATCGTAGGTCTCCGACGAATCTCCGAGTTTGGGTTGAAAACGCTCACAAGGATCACCAGCATAGACTTCCATAGCGAAGCGAGCAAGTGGTAGCATATTGATGCCATAACCACTCTCGAGTGTCTCAAGGTTGGCATATCTTAGAGCGATACGGATAACATTAGCCATACTTGCAGGGTTGCCTACACAGGCCCCCATCCACAAAATATCATGGTTACCCCATTGGATATCCACATTGTGATATGTAAGTAGCTTATCCATGATGACGTGAGCCCCAGGGCCCCTATCATAGATATCTCCAACAATATGCAAATGATCAATAGCCATACGCTGAATGCTTTCTGACAAAGCTATAATAAAGTCATCCGCTTGCCCCGTATCGACAATAGCCTTAACGATTGCCTCTACATAAGCCGATTTGTTGGGATTAACTCCGTCCTCATGGAGTAGCTCTTGAAGAATGTAGCTATATTGCTGAGGGAGTGCCTTCTGGACCTTGGATCGTGTATATTTTTCGCTTACTCTCTGACAAACTTTGATCAGCTGGTTCAGGGCAACCTCGTACCACTCATTGATCGATGGTTCGGTTTGATGAATACGCTCAAGGCTCTCCTTAGGGTAGTAAATGAGTGTACAGAGGGCTCTGCGCTCCTGCTCTCGAATTTGCCCACCAAAGAGCTCGTTTACTTTACGTCTAATTGTCCCCGAGGCGTTCTTCAGCACATGGATAAAAGCCTCATACTCTCCATGGATATCTGCTAGGAAATGCTCTGTCCCTTTAGGAAGGTTGAGAATCGCCTGCAAGTTCATAATCTCACTAGCGGCACTGGCAGCACTCGGAAACTGCTTAGACAGCAGACGCAAATACTTCAGATCTCTTTCTATATGTTCCTTGACCATAGATGTCGGTTGATACAATTATTATAACTATAATTCCATAAACATAATTTCTCTGTGTTCTAGAGCCGCTCTACCTTTTTCACTCCCACTGCACTACGTATTTTCTTAATAAGAGGCCCGATACCATCCTTACTCGCCACATTGAGCGTAAAAGTAGCTCGAAAAAGCCCATCAGACGAATCTAGGGAATACCCCCTCAATTTCATCCCATTGTCCTTCTTAATCAACGAAATGATGTGAGTTACAACAGCAATATCATCCCTACCAACAACCTCTATTGAGTAAGTAGAATAATGTTCACCTTCCCCTGTCCAGCGTGCGCTCAGCACTCGATGTCCAGTACGAGCTATCATATCAGGGGCGTTGGGGCAATCTGTTCGATGGATCTTGATACCTCTTGAACCAACAAAGCCAAAGACCTCATCACCATAGACAGGCATACAGCATTGAGCAAAGGTGTACACTACGCCCGATATACCTTGATCTATGAGCAGCACATCGTCTGCCTTAGATACTCCCACCCCATCCATCTCCAAAACGACAGAACTCGGAGTGAATAGCTGCGTCCCCACAGGGATAACGGACTGCAGTGTCTCTCTGCGGCTCTGCTCCCAAGCCTTGTACTCGACCTCATAGAGATCTAGGAAAGTCTTGAGATCAAGCCGACCAAGCGTCATATCTTTGAAGAAATCGGAAAGCCCCTTGTAGCCTCTGCGCGCTGCCAAGCGCACGAAAAGGCTCTCTTGGTAGACGAGTTTCCTATTGCGCATGCGCCGCTGTAACATCTCCTTTGCTACAACGATACCAGCCTCTTCCTCAAGACGCAAAAGCTGACGAATGCGGTTCTTCGCCCTTTGACTCACCACTATGGAGAGCCAATCTTGCTTGGGAGTTTGTTGGCTACTTGTGACTACCTCCACTGCATCACCATTCTGTAACTGATGCTTAATGGAGACATTTTTACCATTGACCTTAGCAGAGACGGCACTCGCTCCTACTTTACTATGAATAGCAAAGGCGAAATCTAACACAGTTGCCCCTCGAGGAAGTTTAAGCACCTCGCCCATAGGCGTAAAGACATAAATCTCCTGAGCCTTGAGGGTCATCATTGAGCTCTCAAGGATTTTACTCCTATCACGCCCCTCTTCCTCTTGAACAGCCTCGAGTGTCTCACGCACCGATGCAAGAAAGGATTCCAACCCTTCACCCTCGCTTTTAATCCCTTTGTATCGCCAATGAGCTGCTACTCCCTGCTCGGCAATGGCATCCATGCGCTTGGTACGAATTTGTACCTCTACCCACTTATTGTCTGGCCCTATCACCGTAATGTGCAGGCTCTCATAGCCATTGCTCTTAGGAATAGATATCCAGTCCTTGAGTCGTTCAGGATTAGGTTGATAGAGATCCGTTACAATGGAGTAGACCTGCCAGCAAACCTGTCGCTCCCTATGCTCTGGTACATCAAAAATGATTCGGATAGCAAAGAGGTCATAGATATCCTCAAAACTCTGCTTACGAAGCTTGTTATGTATCGAGCTGATACTCTTAACGCGCCCCTTCATTTCATATGGCACATCTAGCTGAGCATCTAGCTCTGTACGCAGTGGAGCTAGGAAACGTGCGATGTAGGCATCTCGACTTGTCTTCGTCTCCCCGAGCTTACTCTTGATAAAATCAAAAGTATTCCTATCACGCCATTTAAGGCAGAGATCCTCCATCTCGCCCTTGATAGTATAAAGACCTAAACGATGCGCTATAGGAGCGTAGAGAAAAGAGATCTCTACAGCGAGGGCAGTGCGCTCCTCCACAGTCCGATATAGGTGCTTGGCATGACGTAGCCGATAGAGCCTATCGGAAATAATGAGTAGCACCACCCGAATATCTTCGGCCATACTCAACAGCAGGTTGTGAAAATTGTGGCTGCTGATAGACTCTTTCCTCAGATACAGAGCAGAAGTACGCATGAGCAGGTACAAGAGGCGCTCTGTCTCATTTCCTAAATGTCGAGCAACGTCCTTTTGTGCTAAACAACCATGTGCTACAGGGCGAAAGAGAAGCATAGCTATCACGGAGTGAGCATCCAGGTGAAGCTCTCGCATAGCTATACGAGCAGCCTCCAGGGTAGTGATTAGCTCTACAGCCTCTCCAGCAGAATGATGTGCAGCAAAACCACTCGCCAAATATGCATCTCGAATCCAAAGGTAAAGCGTACGACGCTGAGCGATATCTAGATAACCATCAAGCATACCCAACAACGAACGCATCAGCCCATAGATACGCGTCCTATCACCTGACTCTAAGGGCGAAAAAAATTGCTCCCTAACGATGTCCTGCTTAGCATTCTCTTCCATTGCACTCTCCGTAAAGTTAAGAGACTTCACAATATTACGTTTTTTCACCCAAACATTCTATCTCAACACAACAAATCTACTCAAGTAACATCTACCTCCACTAACAAAAATGAGTACCTTATTTCCCTACTCTCCTACACCACAAAAAGGAGCATTTCAATGACACCACAGCTTTGAAAAAGGCTCTTTCTGCAGAAAAACAAACGCAGCTTGACTATTTTCACGAAAATACGTGTCATAGATATTGGGGACTATACAAACATTTTGTTTAGATTTGCCTAGGTTTTAATGGTAAAACCTAGTACATCAACTATAAAACTAACTTTTGATATGAAGAAATTTGCTTTAGGGCTAGCCCTGCTAGCGACAATATCCACTTTCTCTTGCAAGAAAAAGAACGAGCCTCAAGTCAACCCAGGTAACGGTAATAATACGGAAGTACCCACTCTGAAGCCTGGCTCCATCGTCCTAACCATGCCCGAGGCCACGGCTGAGACAACCGAGTACACATTCGAGTTACGGATATCTGGTGCCGATATAGAGGTAACTGGAACAACTGGCCAAGAGGACAAATTGGACAAACAAAATAATAAGTATACCATTTATAAGGCGAATGCTGGGGCCAAAGTGGTCTTCTCTGGCAAGATTAAACTCTTCCACATCACCGCTGGTCGCATAGAGAAAGCCGACCTATCTCAAGCCCCTACAACACTCACCTCTTTCGTCATGAGAGGGACACAAACTACGGCCATTGATCTGTCAGGAGCTACAGAGCTCACACACCTCGTTTACCGAGATCAGAGAACAACGGAAATAGATCTGTCAAAGCAAAACAAGGTCGTTAGTATGGAGCTCGGCAGAGAAGTTGTAGACAACAACGGCATCATGAACAAGGTTATCATGCCCAACCCCAACGTAGTGGAGCTACTCAATATCTCGGACGAAAATATTACGGACATTGACCTAAGTAACCTACCCAAATTACGCTCACTGCGCGCTTTTGCCATCAAAGTAGGTAAGGTGGACCTGCGCAATAGTCCGATGCTTGAGGAGGTTTACTTCACACAGGGCTCTTCAGATATTAAGTACGAGTTTTTCCGCACAAAGAATACCCCCAATTTATTTCGTGTGTTCATGCAATACGCACCTTTCGAAGAGATATCTATCGAAAACGCGCCCAAGCTCGGTAACGCGGGGATGCTTTCAGCCGAAAATACCGCCTACATCGCAAATAATAAACTCCCCAAAATACGCACTGGCTATGACCGTCGAGAGGGGCTTTACTTCAACGGCGGAGGGCCTAGGAAGAGCCTCGTGGTAACAGGTACTGCCATCACGAAGTTTATTGAAAAGACCAAACCCGAGTCTACTACGCTCGAAGTGCTAAACCTTAGTGGCAACAAACTCGTAGAGGCATCCCTTAGTGGCTTGACAAACATCAAAAACATAGACCTATCACACAATGCACTGACGGAAGCTACGATGAATAGCCTTGCAGGGGAGCTACCCGAAATGGCTGGTGCCACATTCAAGGCCAAAGAGGCTATGGCTGGTGGCGTGCCTCTACCTGAAGCCATTGAGCAGGCAATCCGAGCCAAAGGCTGGTCGGTAATGAAGTAATCTCAGTCCTTACACATCCCTCAAGGGCAGCACAGTCTTCTTGTTGTGCTGCCCTTTTTATATAAAAATACACCTAAGCGCACTGAAGGTCCTCATGGTCCAACCGAACAGCTTACCTCTGATTATCAATTTATTAAAAGTATTCTTCGCACAAGCGATCCAACACAGCTCGACAAGCAAAAAAATCTTCGGGAACTTTCAAAAAAAACTTCCCGATCTTTTTGGAAAAA
>JAUMYQ010000001.1:0-179531 GCA_030528555.1 Porphyromonadaceae bacterium
TTAAATGTCTGTTGATAAGCTTTTTGTACGTTCTCTTGATTGCTGAGGGCTGCTCCTGGGCATAGCCCCACGACACAGTGAAGACCCCTGCTTGTGGATGCAAGGCTCTGAGTATTACAGTCTCGAATTTCTTTACTACACTCTAGTGAGTTGAGAGTATAACACTTAGCAAGTAAACATCAAATTATATAGTATAATACATCCCTCGCTTGGCGAACTAATATCGAGGAGGATGATTAAAACGATAAAATGTATAGAGTAAATGGTACCTATCTCCTTACAAGAGATATCTTCCATGACAGTAGGTTTCGGTATGTAGCCTAGTAGATCAAATATAGGCTATTGCGTCCAGACGGTACGGAAGTAGTGGCTTAGGATGGAGGTGGCACGCTCTATCTCTGCGTGGCTGGGTTCGCGTACTCCCTCTAGGGCATAGGCTTGCTCTAGAGTCTCGTACTTGTGCTTGCCGTAGGTGTGGTAGGGCAAGATCTCGAGTCGCTCGATGTTGTCGAAGCCCCCAAAGTGCTGCCCTAGGGCGTGCAGGTCTTCTTCGGCATCACTGTACTCAGGCACGAGGACGTAGCGCAGGCGCACAGGCTTACCCATCTCGGCAAGCATCTCGGCCGAACGTAGCGTACGCTGATTGTCCACCATCGTCAGGAGCTTGTGCCGTGCAGGGTTGATCTGCTTGCAGTCCAGTAGCACCATGTCCACTAGTCGCCACAGCTCGTAGACAGCCTCATTGTGAATGCTCCCATTCGTGTCTAGACATATGTGTATGTCCTCGGCCTTGAGGGCTTCGCATATTCGGATTAGCTCTGCGGCCTGCACGGTAGGCTCGCCCCCACTGAAGGTAATACCGCCCTTCTTGCCAAAGAAAGGTTTCTCGCTGACGGCTCGGCGAATGACCTCGCTGTCCTCGATAAGCTTGCCATCTTTGCCGATGGGTATCGTGTCGGGGTTGGCGCAGTAGAGGCAGCGAAAGTTGCAACCCTGCAGGAAAACGACGAGCCGGATACCCGGCCCGTCGAAAGTTCCTAAGGATTCGAACGAATGTATTCGAAGCATTGGCTTGTTTAGAGTTAGCGGATGCGCTTGTGGAAAGAGCGAGAGATTACCTCCAGCTGATGCTCACGGCTTAGCTTGATGAAGTTCACAGCGTAGCCAGATACACGGATAGTGAGCTGAGGATAGTTCTCGGGGTTCTCCATAGCGTCCTCAAGCATCTCACGGTTTAGCACGTTCACATTGAGGTGGTGTGCCCCCTTGGTGAAGTAGCCATCCATCATGGCGATGAGGTTCTCTACCTGCTCCTCCTTGTTCGATCCAAGGGAGTGAGGGATAATGCTGAAGGTATTGCTGATGCCGTCCTCTGCGTCGCTATAGTTGAGCTTAGCTACTGAGCTGAGCGAGGCGATCGCACCGTGGTTGTCTCGTCCGTGCATGGGGTTAGCTCCTGGAGCGAAGGCCGTACCTGCCTCACGTCCGTCTGGCGTTGCACCTGTGTTCTTACCATACATCACGTTGGAGGTGATAGTCAGCACGGAGAGCGTTGGCTCTGCCCCCTTGTAAATCGGTAGGTCGCGGAGCATACCAGAGAAGAGGCTCGTCAGCTCGGTGGCGATGCTGTCCACACGGTCGTCATCATTACCATAGCAAGGGAACTCGCCATCGATCGTAAAGCCTTCGGTCAGCCCCTTTTCATTGCGCTTGGGCGTTACCTTGGCATACTTAATAGCTGAAAGCGAGTCGGCTGCAATAGACAGACCGGCCACACCGTAGGCAAGGTTGATGCGTGGGTTCGTATCGATGAACGCCATCTGCGCACGCTCGTAGTAATACTTGTCGTGCATGTAGTGGATGATATTCATAGATTCGTTGTAGATGCGTGCAATTTCCTTGAGGACAACGAGGTAGTTAGCCCAAACTTCGTCAAAGTTCAGCACATCGCCCTTAAGCTCAGGGATATTCTCCAGCATTACCGTGCCAGTAGCTTCGCAGCGTCCGCCATTGAGGGCAAGCAACAGTGCCTTGGCAAGGTTCGTTCGTGCGCCGAAGAACTGGATGTGCTTACCGATCTCCTGGAACGATACGCAGCAGGCGATACCGTAGTCGTCGGAGTTGCGCGTCGTACGCATCAGGTCGTCATTCTCATATTGGATTGAAGACGTGTCGATAGACACCTGTGCTGCAAACTGCTTGAAGCCCTCGGGCAGGCTTGGCGACCACAGGAGCGTGATATTTGGCTCGGGGCTTGGGCCAAGGTTATAAAGGGTATTGAGGAAGCGGAAGCTAGTCTTCGTTACCTTGTGACGACCGTCCGAGAGGCGACCACCGATCGACTCCGTCACCCACGTTGGGTCACCAGCGAAG
Source organism: Porphyromonadaceae bacterium (assembly GCA_030528555.1). GTDB lineage: Bacteria > Bacteroidota > Bacteroidia > Bacteroidales > Porphyromonadaceae > Porphyromonas. The sequence continues at coordinate 2,374 of JAUMYQ010000001.1, forward strand.
ATTTCGTTGTAAGCATTCATGCGCAGGTGGCGCACCATACGGAGCTTGATGACGAATTGGTCAATCAGCTCTTGGGCTAGCTCCTCGGTGAGGCCGTTGTGCTCCTGGTCGTACTGAATGTAGATGTCGAGGAAGCCCGACACATTGCCCAGCGACATAGCTGCACCGTCTTGGTCCTTAACGGCTGCTAGGTAAGCGAAGTACACCCACTGTACGGCTTCCTGTGCCGTATAAGCAGGGCGACTCACATCGAAGCCGTGATCGGCTGCCATCTTCACAATCTCTTGAAGGGCCTTGATCTGCTCGGCTACCTCCTCACGCAGGCGGATGCGCTCCTCCGTCATAGGACCAACGAGGGTTGCCAAGTCGGCCTTCTTCCACGCAATAAGGCGGTCTGCACCATAGAGGGCGAGGCGACGATAGTCACCGATGATGCGCCCACGAGCATAGTTGTCGGGCAGACCTGTGAGGAAGCTTAGCGAGCGGAACTTGCGGATCTCATCCGTGTACACATCAAATACGCCATCGTTGTGTGTCTTGCGGTAGTTGGTGAAAATATCCGTCACACGTGGGTCTACCTCTAGCCCATTTTCCTTGACAGCCTTCTCTACTACTTTATAGCCACCAAAAGGCTTCATGGCACGGCGTAGCACTTCATCGGTCTGGAGACCTACGATGACTTCACTGTCCTTGTCGATGTAGCCAGGTGCGAAAGCTGTGATTCCAGACACAGTCTTCGTGTCGATGGAGCGCACACCATTGTTATCGCGCTCTTCCTTGAGGGCTTGCAGGCAAAGATCCCAGATCTTACGCGTTTTGGCCGTTGGACCGCATAGGAAGCTAGCATCGCCATCGTAGGGGGTAATGTTTAGAGCGATGAAGTCACGAACGTTTAACTCGTTCTGCCACAGACCAGCCTTAAAGTTTGGAATTTGGTTCATGTCTATAATTCAAATTTTAGTGTACTATCTCCATTCAACGGAAATCTTCCGCTTATTTAACTGCGATACAAAAATAAGATTATTTAACATCGTCTCCGTGCTTTTTCCTCAAAAAACAACAAAATCACTACTAATAGGTATGACTTTCATTGCCTATTCATGGTCACCTTTCTAGTCATGCCAAGCAAATAGCCTCTTCTCTTACAAGCCAGTTAGGACAACTTTGTCAATGGATGTGGTGGTAGATAAGTCAAGCCAAACCATCACGACAATAACCCTCTAGGCTGAGTGAAGACCACGGATTAAGTCTCAATCAAGCAGAGGAGACGAGGGGAGATGAGGGAGAGAAGCAGGGCAAAAATCGCTATCGTTCCAAAGACTACTGGATAGCCAAGGGCATCGCCCCAGCCTCCCACACCAGCCGAAAAAAGCATACCACCTAGCTGAGCTACTATGGTCTGTAATGTAAAATCCGTTCCCTCACTCCCCTTGCGTACATGCCCCATAGACATTGTGTAGAGGTAAACGTTAGAGAGGGCGTAAACACTCCATAGGCCTGCAATCCCTAAGAAGATAAGCGGTATACTCGGATCTTGCCGAGCGATGAAGGCTAAGAAGAAGCTTACGACTACTGTGAGAGTATAAATAAGCCTCAGACTAACGAGGCTAGAGAGCCTGCGCATAAGCTGCCCACCGACAAATGATGCTAGGGCTGCAACGGCCGAGCCCCATACGCCAAGTAGCATCGCCACGGTTTGAACTCCCAAGCCCCAATCTATGAGCAATGGCTTTATCAGTACCATCAGTGGCATTATTGGAGCAAAATAGAGCATCAATCCCACAAAGTATCTACGGCAGGGAATAGACTTGTAATAACTCATGATTAGCCTCACTGCGGAGGGCTGTTCATCTTGAAGAGAAACTCTAGCCATCATCTCGTCTACCTTAGAAGCCTCTCGGGACCATAGGACAAAAGGGATAAGGACTATCAATGCAATAGAGGCAAGGAGTAACACTGATACTCTCCAGCCAGCGTAATAGTATAGGGCAACAATCAGTCCAGATCCGACAAGGCTACCGAGAAAGTTGCCACCTGACTGCATGGCATTGCCGAGGCTTCGCCTCTTAGACTTAAGGGAACAAATAGCAAATTTGTCTACCGCGATGTCCTGGACTGATGAGGCAACGAAACTCAGTAGCATACACACGAAGATGGGGATGAGTTGTGCCTCTAAGTTTAGGAAGGATAGGCCGAGTATCAGTAAAGCATATACTATCTCAGAGACAACAATCATCCGACGAAGGCTGCTAGGAGTTGTCGTTTGCCTATCTACCCATGGTGCCCAAACGAACTTCAATATCCATGGCAATTTGATGAGCTGTAGCAGGGTAATCTGTGTAAGGCTATATGACTCCTGGCGCAAGACTATCGGCAAGATTGTAGAAAAGAATGCCATCGGCAGAGACTGCGCCACATACAGCACAAGCAAGATAGGTAGTACGCTACCACCTTGCCTACGAATAATCCAAGGCATAGGGCTCGGCTAAACCAAAATACGCCAGAAGAAGGCTACCAAGCTGGTGAGTACTATCCCCAATGCAAGAGGCAAGAGAGAGGCAAGGGCCGTCCAGCGTAGACTGCCAGTCTCTTTGTAAATCGTGTAGATAGTCGTACTACAAGGGTTGTGCAAGAGACAGAAGAGCATCAGATTGATAGCCGTCAGCGTGGTCCACCCACTACCCACAAGCAGCTCTTTGGTTTCTTCTGGACTGCCCTCGATAAGGATGCCAGCCACACCACTTCCTAGATCTGGGTGAATGAGTAGGGTAAGCATTAGGATCGTAGGCAAAACGATCTCGTTGGCTGGGATGGCTAGGACATAAGCCAAAAGAATAATCCCGTTAAGCCCCATCACCCAGCCTGGAGCATCTAACCATCCGATGAGTAACTCTGCCAAGCTTCTTCCCTCAGAGACAGTGATATTGCACGAGAGCCAAATGAGAGCACCAGCTGGAGCAGCAAAGAGGATGGCACGCCAAAGAACGATGAGCGTTCGGTCGATAAGCGAAGTATATAATGTGCGCCAAAACTGTGGTGGGCGATAGGGTGGGAGCTCGAGATGAAAGGTTGATACCTCTCCCCGAAGTACAGTGCGCGAGAGCATCCATGAAGAGGCAAACATTAGTCCAACCCCCAGTAAAACTACCCCCAGCACACTTCCCATACTCACGATACCTGCATAGCCACTGGGAGCAATCGCTCCGATGAAGAGGGTCCCCAATAGGATTTGTGTAGGCCAACGTCCGTTGCAGAGAGAAAAGTTGTTGGTGATGATGGCAATGAGGCGTTCCCTATTACTATCAATGATTCGGGTAGAGACCACACCTGCGGCATTGCAGCCGAAGCCCATGCTCATTGTTAGGGCCTGTTTGCCGTGTGCACCAGAGCGGCGAAACAGTTCATCGAGATTGAATGCCACACGAGGTAGATATCCAAAGTCTTCCAAGAGGGTGAAGAGAGGGAAGAATATCGCCATCGGAGGCAGCATCACCGAAACAACCCAGGCGGTAGAGAGATAGATGCCATCGATGAGCAACCCTGTGATCCAACTCGGGCTACCAAGCTGAACTAAGGCGTCACGCAACACAGGATAGGCATAGCCCACGAGTAGTTCGTTGAGCCAACCAGAGGGATAGTTCGACCCCACTATCGTCAGCCAAAAAACAAGAGCAAGTAGCCCGATCATGATAGGGAAGCCCCACAAACGGCTTGTCAGGATGCGATCCAGACGGACATCAAGGGGGCTGCGCCCCCTGCGGTTGCCTTGAGTAACAACCTCGCTACAGATCTGCTCTGCCTCGGCATACATCCCCTCTACCCACTGCTCGTGCAGGTTGTCGCCCAACTTGAGGTGTATCTCCTCGGCAAGAGACAGAAGCAAAGGGGAAGAAATACGATTGAGCACGCTGGGGTCACGCTCCAAAAGTCGGAAGGCAATCCACAGACTGCTCGCATGAGATATCACAGAGGGAGACTCACCTTGCAAAGGCTGTCCACTCTGCCATTGCTCGTCCTCTATGGCACGCTGTAGGCGAGCTACCTCTGTCATCACTTCTTGTGGGAGGATATTTGTACGCTTAGGTGAGCAAGCAATTTGTCCCATGACTACTTGATGAATGGTACTGAGCAACTCATCCATACCAGCCCACGAGCGTGCAGAGGCTCCTACCACGGGGATGCCCAGCCTGCGGCCCAATGCGAGCAGATCAATATCTATTTGGTTGCGCTTGGCCTCATCTAGCAGATTGACGCAGAGAATAGCTCTGTCCGTAATCTGCAACACTTGCAAAATAAGGTTCATATTACGCTCCAGTCGTGTAGCATCTGCTACAATGATGGTGACATCGGGGCTACCAAAAAGAATGTAATCTCTAGCTATCTCCTCATCTTCACTTGTAGAGGACAGGGAGTAAGTACCAGGTAGATCTACGATACGATAGTTTGCTCCGCGGTAAGCAAAAGCTCCTTCGGCTTTGCCCACAGTTTTCCCTGGCCAGTTGCCCGTATGTTGCTTTAGTCCTGTTAAATTGTTAAATACTGTACTCTTACCAGTATTGGGGTTGCCACACAGAGCGATGGTATAGTGGTTATTCCCGAGATCCTCGCCCCTGCGCTCCAGTATGCCTTGTCTCGAGGGACAAGCTTGACATCCCAAGGATAGTTGTCCTTTATTCATAGTTCCTTTTCGTGCTTAATAAAGAGCTATATACAATCAATGCTGAAGAGGCCTAATGGAGTCGATGAGTATGTGCCGTGCTTGGTCTGCTCTTAGTGCAATAGCTGTACCCCGAACGACGTAAGCAATGGGGTTCTGCATAGGGCTTTTCATCTCGATATGTACTCGACTACCTCGTACAAAGCCCAAGTCCATCAGTCTGCGCCTCATGGCACCACGGCAGCTTGGCGAGAGTGCTATGATGCGTGCTTCTCGTTCTTCCTGGAGGCATGTAAGTCTACAAACAGAGCTTTGAGCCAATACCTCGGAGGAGTCTTCAGGCAAAAGTGCAAGGCTAAGAGCCTCTGTCGCTGAATGAGGTAGATTGATCTGCTCTCCTTCATAGCGCAACACGACCCCTTCGGATGAGATACTCTCTACTAAAAATACCGACTGACGAGCCAAGCCCTGGCTATTGAGAAGTGCAAATATCGTCTCATCGTCATCCTCAATGTGAAGCACCCGAAACCATTGCCCTACTTGCAAGTGCACGACCTCCTCATCTTTGTACTTTGGGAGGCCTAGCGTATGCGTAGGGATCGGATCGCCATGAGGGTCAAAAAGTGGATTGCGCAAGAGGCTAACCATACGAGCCTGCTCGGCATCGCTCATCTGATGCTCCATCTTATTGGCTAGACGGTGCCAGTCTTCAGGCTTGTGCCCTGAATGTTCCGAGAGGTATTTCTCATAAATGCGGTGCGCTCGGATAAGGCGCAGCACTCGTTGTACTCCAGTCTCAGAGAGGCGATATGGCTCAGTGAGGAGGTCGCCTCGTAAAATGAGCGAACCCACGATACGTTCTAGACGATCAGGTGGTAGACCACGCTCCCGAGCTAAGTCTTGTAGCTGCTCTGCATGGAGGAACTCTCCTGTGTGATAGACACATTTGAGGAAGTCTTCTTCGTCTTCCAGATCGGTTTTGCCCTCGGCTTTGGCTCTTCGTGGGCAGAATAATTCTATTATTGACAGGCTCATAGGTCTGGCTTTGTACATTATCATATAAAGCAAATATACGACTTTCGCCTTGCCCTAGGGTAGAAGGTCAGGTAAAACGGGTCGAGTATGTCCCAACTTTGCGTAACCATCTAGGTTACCTGTCGCCTGAAATGAGTGTTTTTTAAGATGCTTGTTTATAGTTCGTTAGAATGCTTGCTGAGAGATGCAAAAAAACTTCGGGAACTCCGAAAAAAAAGTTCGGGAACATTTTTTTGAGTATTCCCGAGCATTTTTCAGAAGGGATAAAAGATCGATTTTCAGGTACTTTGAGAAAAGCTGTTAGGCAGGGGGAGAGCTCCAGATGGATAGCCTATATTTTGATATGATTGCCTCAATCCTCTTACTCGAGACTTAAGGGCTATTTATGTCGCTCAGCGTGGTAGCTGGAACGTACGAGCGGACCGCTCTCCACATGAGCTAGCCCAATTTTACGTCCAATCTCTCCGAGATAGGCAAACTGACGAGGATGAACGTACTCAACCACTGATAGATGCTTGCGTGTTGGTTGAAGATATTGTCCTATTGTCAGCACCGATACGCCAGCCCGATGGATGTCTTGCATCAACTCAATGACTTCCTCCTCCGTCTCTCCCAGTCCCAGCATGATGCCCGTCTTGGTACGTACTCCACTGCGAGCTATATGTTTCAGTACGCTAAGGCTAGTGTCGTAGGTTGCTACATGGCGCACCGAGGGAGTGAGCCGACGCACTGTCTCAAGATTGTGCGAGATAACTCGCGGGCGAAGTTCAATGATTTTATCTACAAGTTCTAGGTTGCCATTGAAGTCGGGTATAAGTACCTCAATAGTTACCTCGGGGGTAGCTTGCTGGATGGCCGCAATCGTTGCAGCCCAATGCTCCGCTCCATAGTCGGGAAGGTCGTCCCTATCGACACTTGTAATGACAGCATGGCGTAGAGCCATTTGTCGAATGCTCTCCGCTACCCTACGAGGCTCATCTGGGTCTAAGGCTGGGGGCGTTTTGCTGCTGAGGGTATTGCAGAATCGACAAGCACGTGTACAGTAGGCTCCTCCTATCATAAAAGTGGCTGTGCCTGCACTCCAGCACTCACCGAGGTTGGGGCAACGGCCACTAGAGCAGATCGTATTGAGCCCATGCCCTTCGATAGTCACTTTCGTGTCGGTGAAGGTTAGCCCTTCTCCTAGCTTCACTTTCAGCCACTCAGGCTTACGTACTCTTGGAGTCTTGGGCTTAGTGTTTTCGTTCATTGTCTTCGTTCTTTTGTGTGAGATAGGGAGCTAGGCCCATCTTCTGCCACATCAGCTCATCTTCGCGCGTCAATCCAAGCTCTTCAAGAGGTACACACTCATACCTATCGTTGAGATAGACACGTGAACCTACACAGAGATTTGTACGTAGTACTGAAAGGCTATCGACAAAGTAAGGGGTGCTGATGCCAGCCATATCGAGTAATGTATGGAAGGTGACATTGGATGAGAGAGGCTTATCCTCGTTGGATCGAGCTACCTCTAGAGCTTGAGGATAGAGCTCTCGATAGCGTGGCGATGCCCAGAAGAGGGCTGGCACATGCAGCTGATAGTAGGAGAGTGAGGGTGAGGAGTGAAGGATGCGCTCCCGATAATCATCATAAATATCCTCACCATGGTCGCTGATATAGAAGAGGGCTGAGGATGCCTTGGGTAACCGCTCTAGGCGTAGCATGATGCTATCGAGCAGGGCATCTGTTTGACGAATAGCATTGTCATAGCCATTGATCAGACGCGCTCGCTCTCGTATTGAGGCACGTTCGGCCCTATCGTCCTCGAAGTGGCGCGCCTCAAGCGGGTAGCGATCTTTGTAGCTGTAGTGAGCACCATAGGTGTGTAGTACGACGAAAAGACGACGATGCCCAAGAGAGAGTGCTCGATCAAGGTAGGGGAGCATATCCATGTCGTATATAGGCTTACGATCGAGTAGTGGTATTCCTCGGTGCAACTCCTCCTTGATGCGATGATGCTCGTTAGCTTGTAGAGCGAAGAAGTCCACAAAGCTTCTATTCTCTGGTTGATTACTTATGTATAGAGTGTAGAAGCCTGCATCCCGAAATGCTTCCATGATACCGCGTACTCTCGGTAGTTGGTTGGCATGGGCTGCATCGGCTGGAGAGAGCAGTATAGGGACGCTCTTGTAGGTAGTATTGGACTGCGTGATAACATCTCGAAAAACGGCTAGCTCTGCTCGACGTGCTTTTAGGCGAGGGTTCGTATCTCTTGGGTAACCATAGAGACTCCAACTGTAGGCTCTTGAGGTCTCTCCTAGTACGAATACGTAAATCTCATGCTCAGCCTCTGTATGCCTTGCCTTAGCTTCGTAGTTGAACCCAGCTGAAGTCTCCTCGTAATGTGCCACTTCTCTGAGCTTCAGGCCCGCTACATACATATTGTAGAATACGCCAAGTGGATAAACCTCGTTGCGAATCTTGTAGCCTGGTACTTTGCTGCCTGTATAGATGGCTAGCCCGATACCAGTAGCAAACATGGCTCCCGAAAGAACGATGGCTCTGCGCCTATAGGTAATACCAAGACATGAGAGTAGGTGTACTGAGCGAATAGCCAGAATCACAACGATAGTATAGATAGTCAGTACCCCAAGAATAGGGAGCAGAATGCCAGAGAGTAGTTCACCAGCCTCGTCACTGTTGGAGGTAAAGAGGTTAAGGATCATATCTACTGCTATCATAGATCCATCAAAGATTGTGAGCAGCACGAGCTGAAAAGCATTGAGCAGCAACAAAGGAATACCCCACAGAACCACTCTTCCAGGCTTACGTACCAGAGCAATGAGGAGCAAGTAGACAGATGCGGGCAACAATAAACCCACCAACGCCCCTGTCATCGTGAGGTATGGAGAGAGGATAAGGATAAAGTTGGGAAGCAGCAGGGCTATAAGAAAGAGCTTGGCATAGAATGGCTGTCCCAGCCGTCTAAAAAACGCCCCAATGGACGACAAAAATCTCATCAATATAATAAGTGTAGCAATAGTCTTAGTCTAATTTGGTCTGTCATACCTCCATGCTCATATCTCCACTCTGAGGGACAGACATGTCTTTCTCTTGTCTAAAATGCGGTGAGAAGCCCTGCAAGCTGCTGCACTGGTAGCCCCATGACGTTATAATAGCAACCTTCGATGCGTGAGATGAAACGGTAACCGATCCATTCCTGTATGCCATACGACCCAGCTTTGTCCAAAGGGTGATATGTGCTTACGTAGTAATCAATGGCGTGGGATGGAATGGGCTCGAAGTAAACCCGAGTACAGCTCGAGAGAGAGGCCATTTGCTTCACTGTACTAACGCATACGCCCGTAACCACCTCATGGGAGCGACCCGCAAGGCGAGTAAGCATAGCCCGAGCCTCTTCTTCATCTTGAGGTTTTCCTAGCACATCTTCCTCCAGCAAGACAATCGTGTCTGCTGTGATAAGTAGCTCATCAGGGGCAAGAGTAGGGGCATAGGCAGCAGCCTTATGTCGAGCGAGGTATTCGGCAATCTCTCTCGTGGGCAATGATCTGGGATAGCATTCATCCAAATCAGGTATAGCGCGCTGCTCGAACCTAAGGTCAAGTCCCTCAAGCAGCTCCTTGCGTCTCGGTGACTGGGACCCGAGGATGATGCGATATTTGTCCAGGTGCTTCATTGGCTCTATCTCAATCTCAACGGACATACCCTTACTACCAGCCAAAGCCTTCACTCGATTTCCATTTATCTACAGCTCGGAGCGTTTGCTCGATGACGTCACGCACTACGCCATAGCCACCGTTACAGAGTGAGATATATAGGGCAGCGGCCTTGGCCTCGGGGGCAGCATCGGCAGGCGCGCAAGGTAATCCTACGGTGTTCATTACCTCAACATCGGGGATATCATCACCGATATACGCCATCTCAGTAGCAGGGATGCCAGTAATGTGCTCAAGCTCACGCAGCTGAGCCACTTTGTCCTTGATACGCATATAGATGTACTGCACACCGAGCTGCTCGAAACGTAAGCGCATAGCATCGCTCGTGCCACCCGAGATAATCGCAATGGTATAGCCCTGTTTGACGGCATACTGCATCGCATAGCCGTCCTTGACGTTTACCGTTCGCATCGGCATGCCAGACGCATCTACGGGACTCACTGTGGCACTCACCACGCCATCCATATCGAGCACAAAGGCCCTGACCTTCGTTAGGTCAAAAGGGATACTACTCATTATAGAAAGTATTTATTTCAAGGTTAGGGGAGAGTTTGTAGCTACTTGAACGGAGGCTTGCATGATGCTCTCCGAGATCAGCATGTAGAGCTGCTGTAATTGTGGGAGGTCATTCAATAGGCTCAAATGAGTCTCGAGGGAGGGGTGATCACCCCTATGTGCTGGACCAGTCTGAGCTTCGTGAGCGGACATGCATTCGAGTTTGTTCATCGTAGCTCTGATAAGAGGCATCAGGCTGTCGGAAGGTAAAGCATTACGTACAAGCCATGCTTGAGCCAAAGCAATAAGGTGGTTTGAGAAGTTGCATGCCAACACTGCTCCCAAGTGTAGAGCTATACGCTGCGAACTCGTAGTCTCGTAGACCGTAGGAGAGATTGAGAGAGCAAGCGTCCGAACCGCTTCGAGGGTAGAAGGATTGGCCCCCTCAATGTAGAGCGGTACGCAACTCCAGTCTATGTCTTGCTCTAGGCTAAAGGTCTGTAAAGGGTACAACACGCCACTCTCACTGTGATACTGTGTCATCGTCTCCAGAGCAACGCTGCCTGCCGTATGCAACCATACCCCGTCTGTCTGAGGCATCTCGCTCCAAACAGACGGTAAGGCTCCATCTGAGAGTGCAAAGAGATAGTAGTCGGCCGTAAGACAAATATCGCTGAGCTTGTTGGTGTAGGAGACCTCTTGCCCAAGTCGCTGAGCAAGCCGTCCGAGAGCTTCGGGACGGCGAGCATAGATTTGCACAAGGCTCAGATCTTCTCGCTGCACAAAGAGCTCGGCAAAGTGTGTGGCTACACGCCCCGATCCAATAAGAACAATAGTTTTGATCTGCATTACTTGGCTTGCTCTGCCTTGCTTGCCTGCTCGGGCAAATGATACTTGCCGATGTGGATCTGCTCCCATCGCAGGCTCTCGACAGGACGCTCTGGGGCTTCGCCATTGACATAGCCAAGAGCAACAACGCACAGTACCTCGAGTTGATAGGGAATGTCTAGGATGTTACGTACATATTCTACCGAGTCTTGTCCGTTGGCAGTTACCTTGCCATAGATATCTCCCCAGCAAGATCCGATACCTAGCTCCCAAGCTTGTAATTGCATGTAGCCGATAGCTAGGCTCGCATCTGCTTCCCACATCTGGCATTCCATGGGCGACCCTAACACAACCACAGCCAAAGGTACATCTCTGAGAAATGCTAGACCTTTCTCTCTTGCGAAGCTCAGAGCCTTGAGTGTCTCCTTATTCTCAACGAGGATAAACTGTGTCGTATGCTTATTTTTGGACGATGGTGCGCGTAAGGCGGCCTCCATTATGACCTGTACTTGCTCGGGAGAGAGCGGACGATCGGGGTGATAGATACGGATGCTGCGCCGTGTGCGTATCGCTTCTAATATTTTTATTTCCTTTTCACTCATAGCAGAGTTATTATTTGAGCAAAGGTAGCGAGAATTTAACTAGCTTCTAAAATTACCGTAGAGGTCCCCGCCAATGTATAGCTGCGACAATCCCCATCACCGATATTCTATTGATAACGGATGACGGGGACTGTTGTTCTACTACTTAAATATCGAATGCAAGAGTTGTCAGAAGGTTGCGCCCCTCGGCTGGAATGTATTGGTTGCCATTTATTGCGTTGCGGTAGTAAGTCTTGTCGAAAAGGTTGTTGGCATTAACCTGAAGCGTCCACTTACCTACCTTATAACTCGCCAAAGCATAAGCAACGGTGTAGGCTGGCAATTCGAAACTGTTCGTTTCGTTCGTATAGGCCTTGTCACTGAACTCTACCCCGAAGCCCAGGCGAAGTATACCTCTGCCGAGAGGTTCGTTATAATAGCCCCAAGCCGTTGCCTTCTGCAGGGGTACTCGATGTATGAAGTTACCCGTCTGTACATTCTTGGCCTCTATGCCCTTAATTGGGCTATATGCACTGATGCGCGCATCAGTATAGGAGTAGCTTGCGCTAAAGTCGAATCGCTTACTGGGTGTATAGGCTAGCTCAAGCTCTGCTCCTCGGCTGACAAAGCCCCCAACTAGCCCACCATAATTTTTGCCCCCAGGAGCTGCGCCTAGGTCGGTGGCCAGGACATCATTGAGTTTGATATAGAAGGCTGAGGCATTAAGGCTAAGCCTGTCACCGAGTGTAAGGTGTGTACCCACCTCATACTGCATGCCAGTTTGAGGTCTCAGTCTATTGAGATCTGCTGGAGTCATCTCCGTACCATCGGGATTGAGGTAAATGACATCGGAGGATAGGGTTCGTTTTTGAGGCTTATAGTAGTTCGATGTTGAGGCGTATAGGTTGATATATTTATTGAACGTATATATTAGTCCCAGTCTGTATGTGAGGGATAGATTCGTTGTGAGGATATCATTCGTCTGAGCCTCGAGCTGCTTTCTCTTCGTTTTGTGTACCAGAGTGCGTAGATTGAAGTAATCTAGACGAAGCCCAGCAAGTATAGAAAGATTGCCTAATGTGGCATAGTCCTGCAAGTACCATCCATGGACAATGTCCGCAAAATGTTGGCGTCGCCCGAACTCAAACTCTACTGGGCCTTGATATAATTGTGGGTTACGAAGAGAAATAACGGAACCTGCACCAGTGCCAGAATAAGAAGCACGGTCGAAGCGTGACATCTTCATCGTATTAAGGCTATAGCCTGCAAGTAGATTATGTATGCTCTTACCAAGGGTTAGTTTACCCGAAAGCTCCAGCTGATTTTGAATATTGCGCGTATCATAGGCAAAAGCAAAGCCATCACGAGAGACTTCCGAGAGAGAGACATAGCGTTTGGTTCCATGCTCCATGTAATAATAGGCGTGCTGCGAAGTAGGCACATCGCTCTCGAGATAATATAACCCATCTGTAGAGTAGTAATCTATATCGTCCCAGCTATAGGAGAGCTGATTGGTGATCTTCCATCCTTTGTTCAACTTATACTTATACTTCAGCGTAGAGGATACATTCTTGTGCTCGAGCAGGTCACGAGGGTCGGAGTATGAGGTCGAGGTTGCAATATCAGAGGCAAAGCTCCCCATACGTCCAGCAATCTCATCATCGCTGACACGATAGACCGTCCAGGGTAGGTGTGGCTGCCCATAGTCGCCCCCATATTTGTCCTTATTGCCCATGAGTATGAGACCGAGACTTTGACGAGAAGAGATTTTGTAGTTGAGAGCAGCATAGGCGTTGAAAGTCTTGGAGAAGTTGCTACGCCACCCATCTGAACTACCCCCCTCTATATCCGTACGGAAGGTTAGCCTATCGCTAATCGGCCCTCCTGCCCCAGCCTGCACATTGACTGTTCCGTAGCTTCCAGCCATAAGGCGGACATTGCTGTGAAAACGGTTGGTAGGCTGCTTGCGTACAATATTGATAACACCTCCGAGAGCTGAGTGACCCACAGTCATAGACGAGGCACCTTTGAGCACTTCGATACGTTCAATAGAGGCCAATCCAGTGAGTGGTGCAGACTGCCAGTGAGCATGACGGTCGTCTCTCATCCCATCGCTTAGCACTATAGCCTCTTTGAAGCCTCTCACCAAGAACATATGAAAGGCCCCATAGTCGCGAAAAGCGTTCACCCCTGGCATATCCCTTGTTACCTGAGATAGATCGGTATAGCTCATCTCACGAAGTTGAGCATTGGTCAGGGCATTGACAGTAATGGGTATCTCACGGACTGGTGCGGGGATTTTACTTACCATCATCGGGGCATTGATGCGTGCTGCACTCACCACTAAATCATCGAGATGCCGAATGCTATCGGTCTGCTGTATCTCTTGAGCCTGGAGAGAGCCGAGATACATAGCCATACCACAAATAAGTAGTTTTTTCATCATAATGCAAATTAGTTAAAGCTTAGTTCAATAATAATGCTTACAAGCTTGAGAATTAACTCTTAAGCTTGAAGCAAAGGTAAAGAAAATCCGTTGATTTAGAGAGGTCCTATGAAGAGCTTAGAACTAAGGACAGCCCTCCTGTAAACAATACTCCAAGGGCCATCTTAGGCTGCTCTTTCCTATCCAAACTATACCCTAATTATGAAAGGAGAATTTACCTTTTCCTAGGTTCGAAAAAATGCTCGGGAATACCTGAAAAAATGTTCCCGAACTTTTTTCTCAGAGTTCCCGAACTTTTTCCAAAAAGTTCGGGAAGTTTTTTTTGAAAGTTCCCGAAGATTTTTCGGCCACCTCCTGAGACTATTTTTAGTAAGGCAGCGAAGGGCCTAAAGAAGTTAGCCAGGAGTACCGTCGATGTTCTTAGACTAATGCCTATCTTAGTGGTAGTTAAAGGAGATTCTGTTCTTCGTATAATCCTGACAATCGATATGTTATGAGGAAGATATATGAGGCCCATCAGCTCGTTCGGCTCTATGAGCAGGCCCAAGTGGGGCAGGGAATGACACCCAATGAGCTTTACGAGAGTATGGCCCTGCAGTTTACGTATAAGTTTGAAAAGCTTTATGAGCTATCATACAAGCTGGTTCATGTCTTTGCTGGCTATGGCATCAATGGAGCCTGTGCTCTGGCCGTCGCGAGACTACTCGGAGAGCGTAACTATAAGGTACAGGTCTATCTATTCTACAAGGCAGGCGAGCTGGAGCCAATGTGTGAGTATCAGCGCGAGCGACTGGAGCAATCTGGAAGTAAGGTATCGCTGACGGAGGTGTCACGTGAGTTTCGTATGCCATTTTTTGCCCAAGGTGAAGTAATTATTGATGGTTTGTTTGGCAGCGAACTGGTACGTCCGCTCGCTTCAGGCTATGTGTCGCTAATTAGGAAAATCAATGCTTCTGGGCTGCCAATCGTGAGTATTGATATGCCTAGTGGTTTGTATGCACAATACAATACAGAAGTGGAACATGCTCAGGCAGTACAAGCTACCCATACTATCACGTTCGAGACCCCACGACTAGCGATGCTTTTTGAGGAGAATACGCATCATATAGGGCATTGGCACGTTGTACCTCTTGGCATCGGAGCCGAAGCGCACCAGGCAGTAGAGAGTAAATATCGGATGATATCGGACGAGACACTTAGCACTCAGTTACGTATTCGCGAGCGAAGCATCGGCAAGCGAATTTGTGGTACAGCCCTGCTAATTGGTGGCTCGATGGGAATGTATGGGCGACTAAGTCTTGCTGCTAAGTCTGCTCTAAAGGCTGGTTGCGGTAGCCTCGTTGCACATGCACCTCTTAGAGTGCAGGGGCTATTGCCTCTGACACTACCTGAGGCTGATATGACTCTGCAAGAATTAACAGATCTGCCTCATGGGATTCATCACTATGAAGCTGTGGCCATAGGCACAGGACTACAAACCAGAGACCTTGAGGCAGCTTATTTGGAGGACTTTTTTGCCACCTATGCTCGCCCTGTTATTTTGGATGATGGAGCTATAGATTTGCTTTGCTCCGATTCTAAGCTCTTGGCTTTGACGCCACGTCACAGTATCTTACTATGCTCCAAGGAGCGACAGATTAAGCTTTTTGGGCATAAAGATTGTACTCTCGATCTCATAGAAGAGGCCTCAGAACTGGCCATAAAGTACATGCTTACGGTTGTTCTCAAGGGGCCATATACCATTGTCTGTAGCCCCCAAGGGACAGTCTACTTCAATGTTACGGGCAATGCTGCTCTTGCCACGGCAGGTAGTGGAGATGTCCTGACAGGGATAATACTTGGTCTTAGGACGAGGGGATACGATGATGTGACAGCCTGTCTCTGTGGCTGCTATATACATGGTAGAGCAGCGGAGATCTTCGCTGCACGTGAGTCGGAAGAGAGCCTCCTTGCCTCGGACCTAATTTCCTATATTGGCAAAGTCTTAAAGGAGTTATGAGGCGGAGCAATTAGATAAATAAAGAGCCTATTATCGTTATATTTGTAAGCAATTATCACTTAAACCTAATTAAATACTTAGACAAGATGGCAACACCTCCATTCAAATATCAGAAGCCTTTCCCGATGGGGGCGGATAGGACGGAGTATTATCTACTGACCAAAGATCATGTGTCGGTCGATAAGTTTGGCGATACCGAGATGCTGCGCGTGGAGCCAGAGGCTCTACGTCTTTTGAGCCGTACAGCTTTTCACGATGTATCCTTTTACCTTCGTCCCGAGCATCAGGGGCAGGTAGCCAAGATACTGCACGATCCCGATGCAAGTGACAATGATAAGTTTGTCGCCCTCACCTTCCTGCGCAATGCCGAGGTAGCCGCCAAGGGGCAGCTCCCCTTCTGCCAAGACACTGGTACGGCCATCATCATGGGTAAGAAAGGGCAGCAGGTCTTCACTGAGGGATACGATGAAGAGCAGCTATCTCATGGCGTGTATGATGCTTATACGGAGAATAACCTTCGTTATTCCCAGAATGTCCCCCTAGATATGTACAGAGAGGTCAACACAGGCTGTAATCTCCCCGCCCAGATCGACCTCTATGCCACGGACGGGATGGAGTATAGTTTCCTCTGCATCGCCAAGGGAGGTGGATCGGCTAACAAGACCTACCTCTATCAAGAGACCAAAGCTCTGCTCAATCCCGATAGCCTAGTCAAATTCCTTGTTGAGAAGATGAGTTCACTCGGTACAGCGGCTTGTCCACCCTACCACATCGCGTTCGTCATTGGGGGTACCTCGGCTGAGGCGAACCTTAAGACTGTCAAGCTGGCTTCAGCGAAGTACTACGATGATCTCCCCACTTCGGGTAACGAGGGTGGGCAGGCTTTCCGAGATATAGAGCTGGAGCAGAAAGTACTTGAGGCAGCTCATTCGCTTGGCCTAGGGGCTCAGTTTGGAGGTAAGTACTTTGCTCACGACATCCGCATCATTCGCCTGCCTCGTCATGGTGCTTCTTGCCCTGTAGGCATGGGCGTTAGTTGCTCGGCTGACCGTAATATCAAGGCTAAAATCAATAAAGATGGTATCTGGATCGAGAAGCTGGAGACTAATCCAGCTCGTCTCATCCCCGAAGTTCTAAGGCAAGGTGCAGAGGGTACGGTAGTAAAGATTGATCTCAATCGACCAATGTCCGACATTCTTGCTGAGCTGAGCAAATATCCGGTATCTACGCGCCTCTCTCTAAGTGGTACAATCATCGTAGGACGAGACATCGCTCACGCCAAACTTAAGGAGCGTATCGACCGTGGCGAGGGGCTACCTCAGTACATCAAGGATCATCCTATCTATTATGCTGGTCCTGCCAAGACCCCAAGTGGTATGCCTAGTGGATCGTTTGGCCCAACCACGGCCGGACGCATGGATAGCTACGTTGATCTCTTTCAAAGTCACGGTGGCAGCCTCCTGATGATCGCTAAAGGTAACCGCAGCAAGCAGGTAACAGATGCCTGCCACAAGTATGGAGGCTTCTACCTCGGTAGCGTTGGGGGGCCTGCAGCAATTCTTGCTCAAGATAGTATCAAGAAGGTTGAGTGCTTAGAGTATCCAGAGCTAGGTATGGAGGCTATCTGGAAGATTGAGGTGGAAGACTTCCCTGCTTTCATCCTAGTTGATGACAAAGGCAACGATTTCTTCGAACAAATCAAGAACAGATGCGGTGGATGTGCCTTGGGTAAGTAATATTCAATTAGCCTAAAAGCCAAAGGGGCTGTGGAAAAGTTTAATACTTCCACAGCCCCCGTTGGCTTTCTTAATAGCATTTAGTTTACCATACTACAATGCGTTCTTCAGGAGCGAGGTACATTTTATCCTCGGGTTTTATGTCAAAGGCCTTGAAAAAGGCATCCACGTTCTTTAGAGCCTGATTGACACGTAGCTCTCCGAGGCTATGAGGGTCAAGCTTCGTTAGGCGCAGGGTCTCTTCTTCGTTGATATTCTGCCCCCATAGACGAGCGTAGGCTATAAAGAAACGTTGAGCTGGCGTTAATCCATCGGTCTTCTCTGGCTGAGGGTTTTTCTTATTTGCTATTTCCATGGCCAAGTAAGCTACCATGAGCCCTCCTTGGTCGGCAATATTCTCACCAAGGGTTAGTTCTCCATTGGCGTGGGTACCTGGGACAACCTCGTTACGTGAGAATTGCTCTACGAGTCTGGAAGTAGAGGCATCGAACTTCTGCTTGTCTTCTGCCGTCCACCAGTTAATCATGTTGCCGTTTTTATCGAAGTTAGATCCTTGATCATCAAAGCCATGGGTCATTTCATGACCAATGACTACACCAATGGCTCCATAGTTTACAGGATCGTCCGCATCCATATTGAAGAATGGAGGCTGGAGGATGCCTGCTGGGAAGCAGATTTCGTTGGTCGTAGGCATATAGTAGGCGTTTACGTCCTGTGGGTTCATCAGCCACTTTGTACGGTCTACGGGCTTACCAAGGTCCTTGAGGTTGTCGGCTTGAGCAAAGATGCTCGCTTGGCGGAGGTTCTCATAGTAAGTGTTTTCAGCCTTGATAGCTAGACCAGAGTAATCCTTCCACTTGTCAGGATAGCCGATCTTTACGGTAAAGTTATTCAGCTTCTCAAGAGCCTTTTCCTTAGTCGCATTGCTCATCCAAGAGAGCCCTTTGACACGTTCGCCAAGGGCCTCTTGTAGGTTGCTTACAAGAGAGAGCATGCGCTCTTTAGCCTTTGGGGAGAAGTGTTCCCTAACGTACATTTGTCCAAGAGCCTCCCCGAGGACACTCTCAACGACACCTACGCTGCGCTCCCAGCGAGGGCGCATCTCCTTACGACCGCTGAGCTGCTTGCCAAAGAAGTCGAAGCGTGCCTCGGCAAATTCGTCACTCAAAGCTGTGGCTGAACCACTAATCGTGGAGACAATGAGGTAGTCTTTAAACTTGGTAAAGTCCATCGTGGCATACCAACTATCAAACTTCTTAAAGAAATCAAGCTGACTAAAGTCTGCTTCCACTATGTCAAGGCCACGTTTTTCGAAGTAGCCTATCCAGTCGAAGCCCTTATACTGCTTGCCGAAGTCGGCAATGGCCAGCATATTATAGTTGCGCTCCGTGTCTCGAAGCTCAGTCTGCGAATAGCACATCTGAGCTAGTTGGGTCTCAATATCTAAGGTGTTTTTCGCCATGCGACCTGCTTCTTCTTCGGAATAGCCCGTAAGCCGAGAGATGCGTTCTAGATAGGCAGAGTAGCCTCGGCGAATTTTGTCCATTGCCTCGCCCTGCTCAAGGTAGTAGTCCCTAGTCCCCAGCCCCAGCCCTGTCTGATAGAGATGCAGGATATTCATGCTGCTATTCTTATCATCCGCTGCCACATAGCTAGAAAAGAGAACGCCCGAGCCGTACTTTTGATCCTGTTCGGCAGCATAATCAAGTAGAGCAGCCTTGTTGGTTAGGGCTTCAATAACTTTGAGGTCGTCTAGTATAGGTTTAGCCCCGAGTTCGTTGCGTGTGGTACTGTCCATCGCCTGGGCGTAGAGTGTGGAGATGCGATACTCATTTGTCCCTGCCTCTGGCTTGCTGCTTGCTAGGCCCTCTACGATGCGACGAATGTTGGCCGTGCTGCTATCGCTTAGGATATCGAACGTACCATAGCGACTATAGGCTGGCTTAAGTGGATTATCCTTAATCCACTGGCCATTAACATAGTGATAAAAGTCGTCTTGCAAGCGCACCGTCGTATCCATGGCGGTAAAGTCAATAGCAGCTGCGGACACATGTGTCGTCTGCCCTTTGTCTGCGTTATCGCAACTCACAAGTGTTAGGGCTGAGATACTCAGTACGGGGATGAGGCCTTTAATATTCATGATGTCTATCTAAGTTTGGGTAATAATTTAGAAGAGTTTTTGTGGATACTCACCAGCTTGTACTAGCTCGGCAATCTTATCCACTACGCCCTGTCTGTCGGCTGCATAGGTTACACCGAACCATTGAGCTGTGGTATCTAGTACCTCACAGGTAGCTACCTTTTGGTCTATGAGGTTGTTTATGGCTAGGGGAATGTAGAATTCAGCTTTGAGATTGCCTTCATTAGCTTTGAGGAATTTGGAGAACTCCGCATCTGAATGTTCAAAGTAGTCTGGTGTGAAGCCCCACATATTCATAGATACTGGCGTGGTTTCTTCGAGTGTTTGCTCTATACCATGTTCGTCTGTGAAGATAATCTTGCCCACCTCATTGCGGATAATAGCCGTACGCTCCACAACACCTGTAAGCATCTTGGCAGTGTCCACCTCACATACGCCACGAGCTACGCTACCGCTCTCGCTAAGCGTATTGCCTACTCGATAGCCCACCATACAGTACTTTCCCGTGCTACCTGCAAGGCTACGGAGCTTGTCGCCGAGAACAGCAAAGCTATCACGACCATAGAAGTCGTCTGCATTGATTACAGCAAAAGGCTCACGCACGGCACTCATGGCCATCATCACGGCATGGTTCGTACCCCAAGGTTTCTCTCGTCCCTCTGGCACAGAGAATCCTGCTGGCAGATTGTCCATGTCTTGATAAACTATCTCAAGGGAAATCTTCCCTTCGTACTTGGAAAGGACTTTTTCTCTGAATTCCTGTTCAAAAACACGACGAATAACAAAGACTACTTTGCCGAAGCCTGAACGGATGGCATCGAAGATAGAATAGTCCATAATGGTTTCGCCCGAAGGTCCTAGCCCGTCGAGTTGCTTGAGGCTGCCGTAACGGCTTCCCATACCGGCCGCAAGGACCACGAGAGTTGGCTTTGTCATATTTCTAAATATCGTTATAAAGTGATTACTATACTGCCAGACAAAGGTAATAAATCTAGGGCTATGCTATATTCATAGTATATCGCGAGTATGCCGAGCGTAGGACGGAGCCTAATTTGCTATGTTCGGTGTGACCCTAGCTTATCGAAGGAACAGTCGTTTTATCTTCTTTCCATTGGCTTTGTATATACATGCCACGAGGTATTGGGTGCAGGTCGATATGCTTCTTGTGTGATTGAGTGAGGCTTTGGCACACAAGCTGTCCCTCTAGTATATTAGGTTAGTGATGGATAAGATGTCTTGGGGCAAATTATTTAATATTTGGTAATTATCTCTACACGAAATTCGTGTAATGTTGAGGCAAAGACTGAAGCTGAGAAGCTGTATGACTAAGAATATTTGGGGAACGTTTGGTCAATTCATTTATAGTATATACATTTGCAGCGCAAACGAGAGGCCCAGGTGGCGGAATTGGTAGACGCGCTCGTTTCAGGTGCGAGTGTTTATAAGACGTGCAGGTTCGATTCCTGTCCTGGGCACGCAGGGATATTTTGCTTTGTCTGGGTAAGTCTGGTTTGTGATTTACATATGTAATACGCGAGTGGTGGAATTGGTAGACACGCTACTTTGAGGGGGTAGTGCCGGTTTCGGCGTGTGAGTTCAAATCTCATCTCGCGTACAGTGTGATTGGAGTCCTATTAAGCCTATTGGTTTTTTAGGGCTCTAATTTTTGCTTTTGCTTGCTTCTCATGAATCGTGATAGCATGATTAGAGCTGGTTACCTGTGTTGTTTCGGGATAAATATCTCCGTATAGGCTTTGAGGTAAGATGAATATAGTCTATAGTCTCTTCTATCTATGGACTAAGATGAGGGGAGTTTAGGCATTATCAAGCAAGATTATAACTATGTCATCTCTAGGGCGAGGGAGTAGGCCATAGTTCAATTGGCAGGCTGACTTTCGGGGTGAATACACGTTTTGTCTGTAAATATGAATTGATTAGTCATATGCCCACAGGCTGTATTGAGGAAATAAATCTTCTATGTATCCTCAATGTTCGCCAGGAAGAAGAGGATTATTTATGCTGGCATTAGAGATGGGATACCTAATGTTGGTGAGAAAAAGGGTAGATTAAGCCCTTTTTTCTCTATTTTAGGGTCAGAATACACCTAAATATTATACCTTTGCCCTACAAACAGGGTGGGGATGCTTTTTTAGTGAGGGGATGACCTGCCAAGGGATAGACAGAAAATGAATTTAACAATTTAATAAAGTTATTTATGTCGTGGTTAATTAAGTCTTCGATTGGGCGTAAGCTAGTGATGAGTGTCTCAGGGCTTGCGTTGATCTTGTTCCTGACCTTTCACATGTCGATGAACCTTGTGGCCCTGTTTTCGGAAGAAGGTTACAACATGATTTGTGAATTCTTGGGAGCAAATTGGTATGCCCTCGTGGCGACTAAAGCTCTAGCATTACTCTTTCTCGTGCATATTGTCTATGCTGTCATCCTAACTGTACAAAATCGGAAGGCGCGTGGTAGCAGTGCGTATGGAGTGGTCGATAAGCCTAAGGGAGTGGAGTGGGCTTCTCAGAATATGATGGCTTTAGGAGTGATAGTCCTGCTAGGCCTCGGGCTCCATCTGTTTAACTTTTGGGCCAAGATGCAGCTTGCTGAGCTGCAGCATATTCATGACCTTGGTATTCCTGGGGTGAACGGACCGACAGATGGTGCAGGCCTTATTCGCTACACGTTTGCTAACCCTGTATATGTCGTGCTCTATCTTGTATGGCTTGCTGCGCTGTGGTTTCATTTGGCGCATGGCTTTTGGAGCTCGCTACACACCATTGGCTGGAACAATAATATTTGGCTCAAGCGTCTTGAGACAATTTCTAGTGTTTATGCTACCGTTCTCGTGCTAGGTTTTGCTCTGGTGGTCATTTATTTTGCCGTACAGTCTTTTTGCTCTGGTAGCATGTCTTGTCCGTTTGCATAAGCTCATTTAGTGTTTTACCCAAAGATACAGACCTAATTATGTCTAAGATAAACTCCAAAATACCGCAGGGACCACTCGCAGAGAAGTGGACGAACTATAAGAACCATCAGAAGCTCGTTAATCCAGCTAATAAGCGTCGTCTCGATGTAATCGTGGTGGGTACGGGTCTAGCTGGTGCGTCTGCCGCAGCATCGCTCGGTGAGATGGGCTTCAATGTGCTAAACTTCTGCATCCAAGACTCCCCTCGTCGTGCGCACTCTATTGCTGCTCAGGGAGGGATTAATGCTGCTAAGAATTACCAGAACGATGGTGATAGCGTTTATCGCCTCTTCTATGACACAATTAAGGGGGGGGACTATCGAGCTCGTGAGGCGAATGTGTATCGCCTAGCCGAGGTGGCGAACTCAATCATCGACCAATGTGTGGCACAAGGTGTTCCCTTTGCTCGTGAGTACGGTGGTCTCCTTGATAACCGCTCTTTCGGTGGAGCTCAGGTGTCTCGTACATTTTACGCTCGTGGTCAGACGGGGCAGCAGCTCCTTCTCGGTGCCTACTCGGCTCTTAGCCGTCAGGTAGGCAAGGGGGCGGTGAAGCTCTACACGCGCTACGAGATGCTCGACCTTGTGATTATTGATGGCAGAGCTCGTGGTATCATTGCTCGTAACCTTGTGACTGGTAAGATTGAGCGATTCGCTGCTCACGCTGTAGTTATCGGTACTGGTGGTTATGGCAATGCTTTCTTCCTCTCCACCAACGCTATGGCATCGAACGGATCGGCTGCGTGGCAGTGCTACAAGAAAGGAGCGTACTTCGCTAATCCTTGTATGGCACAGATACACCCAACTTGTATCCCCGTGCACGGCGAGTTCCAGTCTAAGCTAACCCTTATGTCGGAGTCGCTCCGTAATGATGGACGCATTTGGGTGCCCAAGAAGCTAGAGGATGCTAAGAAGCTCCAGGAGGGTAAGATCCGCCCAACGGACATTAAGGAGGAAGACCGTGACTATTATCTTGAGCGTCGCTATCCCGCCTTCGGTAACCTTGTGCCTCGTGACGTGGCGAGCCGTGCGGCTAAGGAGCGTTGTGATGCTGGCTTTGGGGTGAACAATACGGGGCTTGCCGTATTCCTTGATTTCTCGTCTGCCATCCAGCGTCTTGGGAAGGACGTGGTAGAGGCACGCTATGGCAACCTCTTCCAGATGTACGAGAAGATTACCAACGATAATCCTTACGAAACGCCTATGATGATCTATCCCGCTATTCACTATACGATGGGTGGTATCTGGGTAGACTACGAGCTGATGACTTCTATCCCCGGGCTATTTGCTATCGGTGAAGCCAACTTCTCGGATCATGGTGCTAACCGCCTTGGGGCTTCGGCTTTGATGCAGGGCTTGGCGGACGGATACTTCGTACTTCCCTATACGATACAGAATTATCTTGCTGACCAAATCCAGGTGCCTCGCTTCAGTACCGACCGCCCAGAGTTTGACGAGGCGGAGAAGGGTATCCAAGACCGCATCGCTCGCCTGATGGGTATCAAGGGTAAGCAGAGTGTGGATAGCCTGCACAAGAAGCTCGGTCACATCATGTGGGACTTCGTAGGTATGGGACGTGAGAAGTCAGGGCTAGAGAAGGCCATCGTAGATCTTAAGGCTCTGAAGAAAGAATTCTGGAGTGATGTGCGCATCCCAGGCGAGGCCAATGACTTGAACGTTGAGCTAGAGAAGGCTCTCCGCCTTGCAGACTTCATCGAGATCGGTACGCTCATGGCTCACGATGCTCTTGATCGTGAGGAGAGCTGCGGAGGTCATTTCCGTCTTGAGCATCAAACTGAGGAGGGTGAGGCTCTGCGTCATGACGATCTTTTCTCCTATGTGTCTTGCTGGGAGTATCAGGGCGAGGATAGCGATCCTGTAATGAATAAGGAGCCACTAGACTACGAGTTCGTCGTACGTCAGCAGCGTAACTATAAGAACTAACCCCAAATTAGACAGAATCAATGGACAAGAATATAAACATCAAAGTAAAGGTTTGGCGTCAGAGAGGTCCTCAAGCTAAGGGGGCGTTCGAGATATACGAACTGAAAGATATCTCTCAGGGCAGCTCGTTCCTCGAGATGATGGACGTACTCAATGAGCAGCTTATCCGTCAGGGCAAGGAGCCCGTGGTCTTTGACCATGACTGCCGCGAGGGGATCTGCGGTATGTGTTCGCTCTATATTAATGGTCATCCCCATGGGCCAGACGATAGTATCACAACTTGTCAGCTACACATGCGTCGCTTCAACGATGGCGACACCATCACGGTAGAGCCTTGGCGCTCGGCTGGCTTTCCTGTCATACGTGACCTTATGGTAGACCGTACGGCTTACGACAAGATTATTCAGGCTGGCGGCTTCGTGTCGGTCAATACGGGTGGAGTACCCGATGCCAACGCTATTCCCATCCCAAAGGTGGATGCTGATATGGCGATGGATGCAGCGGCTTGCATTGGCTGTGGAGCCTGTGCAGCGGCTTGTAAGAATGGTTCGGCTATGCTCTTTGTTTCGGCGAAAGTGAGCCAGCTTGCCCTCCTCCCACAGGGTAGGGTAGAGGCAGCTCGCCGTGCTAAGGCGATGGTGGCCAAGATGGACGAGTTAGGCTTTGGTAATTGTACCAATACTCGTGCTTGCGAGGTGGAATGTCCTAAGAATATTTCTATCAGTAATATCGCTCGTCTGAACCGAGAGTTCATCTCGGCTAAGCTGAAAGATTAATGATAAGGTATCAAAGCCATTAGAAGAAAGCCCCCAATGTCATTGACATTGGGGGCTTTCTTCTAATGGCTTTTTCTGTGTTATACAATATTTCTTACATCAGTGTAAATGAGGTGGATTGATGAAATTTAAGAGCACCCGCACTAAGCTTATATAAAGCTTAGTGCGGGTGCTCACTGAAACTTAGGAGAGTTTTCTGTACTTAAAACTGATAGCCTAGTGTAAGGTAAGCAACACCATGCCGACGGCTACCATCACCGAGGTGCGACTTTACTGTTGGTGTTGGATTCATTACATCTGTCAAGCTGAGCTCCAAGCCTGTCTTGAGGTAGATGTTCTTGAAAGCATACATTAAGTTGGCTCCCCAGCCAAACTCGGTACGCTTGAAGGGCGTTTGTCCACCATCGCCATCTTTATCGTACAGCTTTAGGATAGTTTTTCCGTTGGTCGTTGTACTAGCGGTTAGACCTATGGCGAAGTAGGGGCCCGTAGCAAGGTATACTTTGTGATCGGGATGAAAGTCTAGACGAAGTGAGATGTCTAGAGGAATTTGTAGATACATCAAGCGAGTGTTGTAGACCCCTTTAAGATTGTCTTGAGGACGTTTTTTCTCGAAGAATGTTTGGTCTGTCTCACCCTTGTTTGTCAGAGTAAGTCCCGATACAAGAGCAAATTTACTATGCTCAAAAGGGAGCAAGACCTGCCCAGATACGCGAAAACCCAGGAGAGGGGTCCCTGTCCCGAAATTGGAAATTTTGGAGTACGTTATACCAGCCTCAGCACGGTAATTGAGTTTGTCGAATTGTGCCGAGGTTTTGGGGATGAAAAAGCAAAGAGCAGCACCCCACAGCATCACCTTGTTGATTAGTTTCATACCTTTAATTTTGTTAAGTTAGATAAATTTATTCTCTTGAGGCAAATATAAGTCTTTATGCCGAATGCTGATGAGTATCCTTGACTATTATGGGTTAAGCACATCAAAATCTCTATATTTTATTTGGAGGCTTTCTCTAGCCTCATTAGCTTTTGAGGGCATCTAGATATGTTCTTGTTTTGTGGTCCGTGAGGGTGATAAAAAATACTCGGGAATACTCGAAAAAATGTTCCCGAACTTTTTTCTCGGAGTTCCCGAACTTTTTCCAAAAAGATCGGGAAGTTTTTTTTGAAAGTTCCCGAAGATTTTTTTGCTAGATGACGATGTTTTATAATTCTTTGTATATGAACTGATTGAGAAATCTGTTTAGAGAGGGATATTCGTCTTATTGGGTAGATTATACCAATTTCGAAAGGTCTCCTAAGGTGCACAGTCTGAAGTCTGAGGGCAGAGAATGTTGGGCATAAGGTAGACGATATGAGGAGAATTTGTACTGGTGTATGGAAGGGGTACTAAGTTATGTCCTCTATTCGTTATCTTTGTGGGTAGCAGATTTTTTAGGCTGATTATGAAGTTTGTTCGATATATATATATAACTCTATTATATTCTCTTATTTTTAGTGTTGGTCAGCTGGAGGCTGAGGGGCAGACGCGCAAGAAACGTCCATCAAGAGTTCAGACACAAAAGGTGAGTAAACCTGCTCATCAGTCATCTAAGAGGCGAAAAGTATCTAAAAGGTCACAGACTACACAAGCCCAGCGTAGGACGAAGAGTACACAGGTGCGCTCTTCAGCGGCTGGTGCTAGGTCTCGCACTGTAAGTCTCGAGGCTGTGCGCCAGGAACGTAGGTATTTGGATAGCCTGCGCTTGCACAATGGAGGTGTGCGTCCGCTTGCGCCTCGAGAAGAGCTCCTACCTGTGGATATCGAGCCGTTGATGGCGCGGTTTCGTCGTGGTGATACGACTTTGCGTAGCGAGGTCATAGCTCAGCTTTACTATAGCAATCATGCTAAGAGAGGAGTAGGTAGTTTCTTGCACCAAATGGAGGTGGAGGCAGATGGTAGTATTGCCTCCTCTCGCTATGCCGAGGCTCTGCGTACTGTACGCCGTGGGCTTCTGCGCAACCCGATGTACTTTGCCCTTATTAAGCGTGCTTGTGACCTAGCCCTGCATGAAGGAGACCCTGAGGTAGATATTTATTTGTGGCAGCTCGTTGAGCTGTTCGTAGTTGTCGAGGGTAGTGGTGATGGGAAGACACCCAAAACGGCCCTTAATGTCATGGGGGTCTCCGATGCTCTTCTCTTCGAGATGCTTTGGATGGAAACGCCCTCGGAGGAGATTAGGCGTAGAGAGCCTGTAACGATTGAGGGTGGTAAACAGTTGCTCGTTTTAGAGATCGGTAGTCAGGATAAGAAGATCTTGCGCCACTATCGAATGCCCAAGTCTGTCTAGTCTTTCGTTGTGTATATTGTATGGCACAGGGCATTGGCAGTATAGTATCCGAATGGCAGTTTAGGGGATTGTCTCCTCAAGAGCAATCTTGGGCTCGGGAAATTGCGTCAGCCTTGGATTTGCATCCAATTGTAGGGGAGATTATGGTCAAACGTGGTATTCGCTCCCCCCAGGAGGCTCGCCTCTTTATACATCCAGACATTACAACGCTACATAATCCTTATTTGCTCCAGGATATGGAGCTGGCCGTGCGTAGACTGTCTTTCGCTTTAGAGAAGGGTGAGCGTATCCTTATTTATGGGGACTATGACGTGGATGGCACAACGGCTGTAGCTCTAGTTTATTGTGTTTTGAGAGATTATCTCTGCCTAGAAGACCGTCTGAGCTATTACATTCCTGATCGTAATGATGAGGGATATGGGATCAGTGAGAAGGCTGTTCTCGCGGCCAAAGATATGGGGGTTAGTCTCATTGTTGCACTTGATTGTGGCATTAAGGCACACAGAGAGATAGCCTATGCCGCAGAGCTAGGGATAGACTGCATTATTTGCGACCACCATCGCCCCGACGAAACGTTGCCACCAGCTCTCGCTATTCTCAATCCTATGAGAGAAGGCAATGAATACCCCAATGTACATCTGAGTGGCTGTGGGGTAGGCTTTAAACTAATGCAGGCCTTGGTGACGACCTGGGGGTTAGAGGAATCCTGCATTTACAAGTATCTCGACCTTGTTGCTATCAGCATTGCTGCTGATATTGTCCCCGTAGTTGGAGAGAATCGCACTCTGGTTTATCATGGGCTTAGACAGCTCAATACTGCTCCCTCGTTGGGGATCCAGGAGCTTATGCGCTTGACGGATCTCTCTTGTGAGAAGATAGATATGAATAGTATCATATTCAAGATCGCTCCTCGCATCAATGCATCAGGGCGTATGATGAGTGGTGGCGATGCCGTGGCTCTACTCATCTCGGCCGATGAGACGGAGGTACGGCTTTGGGGGCAACGGCTCGAGCAGTACAATAGGCAGCGTAGAGAGTTGGATCTGTCGGTAACGGAGGAGGCTCTGCATATGATACGTGATATGGGAGATATTTCGGATCTGCCATTCTTACTCCTCTATGCTCCACACTGGCATAGGGGGGTGTTGGGTATCGTTGCTTCGCGCCTCACAGAGCGATACAACCGCCCCACTATCATCCTCTCTCGTAGAGGTGATGGGCTTGTTGTGGGCTCGGCTCGCTCTGTCAGAGAGATTAACCTATACCGAGCGTTGGAGGCTTGTGAAGAGTACCTTATTAATTTTGGCGGACACACGCATGCGGCAGGGCTCACTATTGCCGAAAAAGATATAGAGGCATTCCGCTCAGCTCTATTGACTTACTTCCATAGTCATGTAGAGCGTTGTGAGCAGGCTCGTCAGATAGCAATAGATGCTGAGCTTAAGATCGAGGATATTCAGCCTGAGTTGATGCAGCAAATACAGCTCCTTGCTCCCTTTGGGCTTATGAATGAGCATCCAGTCTTTGCTACCTACCGTTTCAGAGATGCGGGGGGAAGCAGACTTGTGGGGCGTGAAGGTGGGCATATCAAGTTACGTATGACTGACCGCTACTGTAAACATCGTCCTATTCATGGTATCGCTCTCAGGCAGGCACGGCATATAGATTGGATTGTAAGCCAAAAGTCTTTTGCTGCCTGCTATACGATGCAGGCCAATGATTACTACGGTAAGGCGTTCTTGCAGTTGCAGGTTAAGGATATTATTACGGAGTATAGGGATAGAGAGGATGGTGTCTAGAGCAGGCGAGGAGAGAGAGGTCGATGCGATCATTATAGGGGCCGGGCTGACGGGATTAGTCGCGGCCTATAGGCTCAGTAAGAAGGGGCTACGTGTGGCTGTCTTGGAGCAAGCCTCAAGGGTGGGAGGACAGATCCAGACCCATCGCAGTGGGGGCTTCGTCTATGAGACAGGGCCTAATACAGGGATCATATCCAATTTAGAGATCCAGAAGCTTTTTGATGAACTGGGAGAAGATTTTATAGAGTTAGCCAAGCCATCAGCTAAGCGTCGACTAATTTTACGTCAAGGGCGTTTCTCCCCCTTGCCATCTGGAGCTAAGAGTGCTGTTACGACCAGCTTATTTACTTGGCGTGATAAACTGCGTATCCTATTAGAGCCATTTAGGGCCAAGGGGACATCCCCAAATGAAACCATTGCGCAGCTCGTTAGACGAAGGCTAGGCCAGTCTTATCTAACCTATGCTGTCGATCCATTTGTGGGCGGTATTTATGCAGGTGACCCGAGTGCTTTAGTTACTCGCCATGCTTTGCCACGCCTCTATGCCTTAGAGCAAGAATATGGGAGCTTCATTCGAGGAGCGATAGCGAAGATGCGTGCACACGGTCAAGGGGTTAAGCCTAGTAAGGCTGTTTTCTCGTGTTTGGGAGGTCTCGATAGGCTCGTCGAACGCTTGGCATACCTTATTGGTCAGGAGCATATCTATCTATCTGCTCAGGGGATGGATATTGCCTATCGTTCGGCATACAGATGGGAGACGGCTTGCTGTATTGAGGGTACACTCCATCGTTTTCGTTCGAGGGTCGTGATATCCACTGTCGGTTCCTATGCTCTGAGAGGATGCTTCTCATTCCTTCCAGAGAGAGAGCTTCGGAGCATAGAATCGATGCGCTATGCGCCTATTGTACAGGTAGCTGTGGGTTATCGGAATGCCCAGGGGATAGAGTTTGATGCTTTCGGTGGGCTTATCCCGAGTGTTGAGGATGGTGATGTTTTGGGTATCTTGAATCCTACGGCATGTTTCTTGGGGCGTGCTCCAGAGGGTGGGTTGTTGCTCTCCGTGTTTCTTGGAGGGCTTCGCTCTCCGCAGGTTATTGAGCGTACAGATGAAGAGATTGGGGTGCTCGTCCGCGAGCGACTTAGAACCATTTTAGGGATAGAACGTCAGCCCGACCTCCTGCATATAGCTCGCCATCAGTATGCTATTCCACAGTACGAAGCCTCAACAGATGACAGGTTACGGGCGATAGAGGAGATAGAGCGGAGCTATCGAGGGCTTAGCCTTGCTGGAGGGATAAGGGATGGCATCGGTATGGCGGACAGGGTGGCACAGGCGTGGTATGTGACGGAGACTCTGTGTCGTGAGATTGCTTTGGAGATGACAGATAAATGCTCGTAATTCGATGCTGTGGTCGTATCGGGATGTGGGTTGAAAGGATTATTTGGTAATATGCAGAAGCGGACGCTCAATCTTGGAGGCAAGTTATATGGCTTGGATATACCGCTGGTTATGGGCATAGTGAATGCTACACCAGATTCTTTCTTCTCGGACAGTAGAGCCCAGGGAGAAGCTTTGCTTTCACAACGTATTGCTCAACTTGTGGGTGATGGAGCAGATATCATAGATGTTGGGGGCTATAGTAGCCGACCTGGTGCTACCGATATATCTCCTAGAGAAGAGCGAGGTAGGCTAGAGCCAGCTCTTAGGTTATTAAGAGATAATTATCCCGGTATACCAGTCTCGGTTGATACCTTTAGAGCAGATGTGGCAGCTTGGGCTAGAGATGAGTATGGTGTGGCAATGATTAACGATATCTCTGCAGGGACACTCGATGAGGCTATGTTTGAGACTGTGGCTAGACGACAGATTCCCTACATCATGATGCACATGCGTGGTACTCCGAAGACGATGAATTCGCTTGTTTGCTATGAGAGCCTAACGGTTGAGGTCTTGGACTACTTTGTCGATCGGCTCGGACGCCTGAGAGATTTGGGGCTGCACGATGTTGTGATAGATCCTGGCTTTGGTTTTGCCAAGACACTGGAGCAGAATTATGAGCTTCTTAATGCTATGGCAGACCTCAAAGATGCTCTTGAGCTGCCATTACTCGTAGGAGTGTCTCGTAAGAGTATGATATATAGGTTTCTTGGGGTGACAGCTGACGAGGCGCTTAATGGCACAACGGTTCTACACACCTATGCGCTTCTGAGTGGAGCTGACGTGCTGCGCGTACACGATGTGAGAGAGGCTAGAGAGGTGATAAGTCTTGTGCAGAAGATTAAGGAACATCGTTCTGATCCAGTTAATAAGGTAGAGTATTGGGTACGGTGACAAACGAAATATGAACTATGTGGTGGTTGCCTTTGACGATTAAAGATGTGATAGATATCTTGCTTTTGGCAGGATTACTGTACTACATATATAATGTGTTGCGCAACTCTGGTAGTCGTGCACTCTTTACGGGTATCCTTACCTTTATTGCGGTATGGATACTTGTTTCTCAGGTGCTGGAGATGAGGCTTGTGGGGGCTGTTCTTGATAAGTTTGTGAATATTGGTTTTCTTGTCATTATCATTATTTTTCAGGAGGAGATCAAGAAATTTCTCGTTACCATTGGATCAGCAGAGCGTTGGAAGAGGTTTCGGAGCTTTTTTAGGGAGAAGCATCAAGTCGAAGAAGAGGAGCGTCAGGTTGCCCCGATTTTGTTGGCTTGTATGAATATGTCTCGCAAAAAGACAGGGGCACTTATCGTCTTGCAGCAGAATATCGATCTCTCGGTCTGGATGCATGCTGGTGAGAAGTTCAGCGCTGATGTCAATGCGCGACTTATAGAGAATATATTCTTCAAAAATAGTCCGTTGCATGATGGGGCGATGCTTATCGCTCGTGGACGTATTCGTGCTGCAGGTTGTATCTTGCCAGTGGCCAATAATCCAGATCTCAATAAGGACTTAGGGTTACGTCACAGGGCTGCCCTCGGGATGTCTCAAAAGACTGATGCTCTCATTATCATTATTAGCGAAGAGCGAGGTACAATCTCGGTAGCACATCTCGGAGAGATAATAACAAATGTGACTGCTGAGCAGCTTCAAGAGATGCTTAGTGGAAGTAGTATTGGGTAGTGTGTATTGCCTGATATGTGAGCATCAAACGGTTTTAGATGAATTCAATAGAAAGAATTAAAGCTCCAGTAGCTAGTTATGTAGAGCGTTTTCACAGAGATTTTGAGGAAATCCTGATGAGCAAGAGTGAGTGGCTTACTGAAGCTGTACGGCTGTTATCAGCCTCTACGGGTAAGATGGTGCGTCCTATCATGACGAGCCTTATGGCTGGGCTATATGTCGACGTTTTGCCCGAGAAGACCATCGACTCAGCCATCCTTTTGGAGCTAATCCACACCGCAACACTTATCCACGACGATGTGATAGATGGAGCCTCAAGACGTAGAGGACAGCCTACGCTTAATGCGATTTTTGATAATCGTGTGGCTGTGCTTATGGGAGATTTTGTGCTTTCTTCGGCTCTTATAGGGGCGATACAGACCGAAGATTTGCGTATTATCGGTATCGTTTCGGCTATTGGGAGGGAGTTGACTGAGGGAGAGATTAGACAGTTCGAGACAGCAGAGAGTGTTTTGTTGGATGAGGAGGTCTATCTTGATGTCATTAGGCAAAAAACAGCTGTGCTATTTCGCTCCTGTGCAGAAGTAGCAGGTATCACGGTAGAGGCAAGAGAAGAAGATATAAAGAGCCTTGCCGCCTGTGGTGAATATCTTGGGATGGCATTTCAAATACGTGATGATATCTTCGATTACTATCAGACAGATATCGGTAAGCCTACTGGTAATGATATACGTGAGGGTAAGGTGACTTTACCTTTGCTACATGCCCTTATCGCAGATAGTGGGTCTACTCCAGAGGGGGCGAGAGCTCTGAAAATACTGCGTGGCAAAGAGCTGAATGAAGAGCAGATTGGCTATCTCATAGCCTTTGCCAAGGAGCGAGGTGGAATATCTTATGCAGAAGAGATGATGATGAGTTATATAGAGAGAGCTAAAGCCATTCTTATGAGTTATCCTGAGAGCCGATGTCGCACGTCTCTACTTATGCTCTCGGACTTTATCGCTGGGCGTACTATCTAAATAATTTGACCGCTATGGGACAGTATCGTAGACCGCTGACCAAGGGACAGAGCATCGTTATCGGTATATTGTGGGTGGGTTTCTTGATTCTTTTCCTCTTGTATGCCGAACTGACTGTATTTAGTATCCTTATTCTGTTTATGTCATCTTTTATCGTCCTATATCCTGTCTACAGAAGCTACCAACAGAGGAAAGGAGAGTAATGGACGAAAAAATTTATCTTTGTCGAACACTTTGTAAGTAGGGTTTGGTGATGAGTGGGTCTGCGTCCGATACGTTGAACAGCGTTTATGAGGGTATTGATGAGGTACAAGCATCTATTCCTCGCTTTTCTGTACTTATGGCCGTGTATCATGCCGATAATCCTATTTTCTTTGATCAAAGCCTTCGGTCTGTTTTTGCCCAGACGCTACCTCCTAGCCAAGTAGTTTTGGTTTGTGATGGAGTACTACCTGATCGTCTTGAACACGTTATTCAGAAATATATAGACGAATATTCTGGAGAGTTGCAGGTGGTGAGGACTTCATCGCCTAGAAACGAAGGTTTGGGCAAGGCTTTAGCTTTGGGGCTTTCTCACTGCAAGTATAGTCTTGTGGCACGGATGGATTCGGATGACATCAGTATGCCTCACCGTTTTGAGAGACAGATAGGCTATATGGTTCAGCATCCCGAGGTGGACATGCTTAGCTGTACTATTGTTGAGTTTGCCGATACACCAGAGAGACCCATTGGGTATAGGCGCTTCAAGACTTCGCATGAATATCTTAGCAGACAAGCTCGTTGTAGGAACCCTATCAATCACCCAGCGGTAGTCTTTCGTCGTGAGCGTATTCAACAAGCTGGTGGCTATATTCATTTTCCCCTCTTAGAGGACTATCATCTCATTGCACGTCTATTGATGAATGGAGGTAGATTGGCTAGTCTTAGAGATCCTTTGCTGTATTTTAGAGTGGCACAGGCGACTTATGAACGTCGTCGAGGCTGGCATTACCTTCGTAGCGAGATAGAGTTGCAGCGGTATTTTCTTCGCATAGGGTTCGTATCACCTTCTCGGTACTTGAGTAATATCCTCATACGTATTCCAGTACGTATACTTCCTAGTTGGGGGCTTAAGCGAGTATATAGGTTTTTTTTTCGTAGTACTACCTTAGAGCGATAGCCAATGTCCTCTTCTGTGCGAGATGTGTCGCTAGCCATTATTATAGTTAGCTACCGTGTACCTCTCCTCGTAGAGCAGTGCTTGGAGGCAGTGGAAGTTGCGACCCTTGGTCTGCCGAAGAGTGAGGTGTGGGTCGTAGATAATGCCTCGGGGGACGGCTCAGTTGAGTATCTTAAGGCGAAATTTCCTGAGGTTCGCTACATTGAGAATGCTGAGAATGTGGGCTTTTCTCGAGCTAATAATCAGGCTATCCGGGAGACTTCCGCAGACTTTATTCTTTTGCTTAATCCTGATACAATTATAACCTCTACTTCTCTTCGAGAGAGTATTGATGAGATGCTCTTACGTCCTCGATGTGGAGCTTTGGGCTTACGTATGTATGACATCCGAGGGCGATATCTTCGGGAGAGTAAACGTGGTTTCCCTACTCCTTGGGCTTCGTTTTGTCGCTTTGTGGGCCTTTGTAGTCTCTTTCCTCACTCTAGTAGATTTGCTCATTATTATATGGGCCATTTGAGTGATGATGAGCCACAGTGCGTGGAGGTGCTTATTGGGGCATATATGTTTATGCGTCGCTCAGTGTTGGATAAGGTGGGATTACTTGACGAAGACTTCTTTATGTACGGCGAGGATATAGATCTTTCATACCGTATTCACCTCGCGGGCTATGAATGTAGATACCTACCTATACCTATGATTCATTATAAAGGGGAAAGTTCGGCTCTCAATAGCGAACGATATATTCGTTCGTTTTATGGTGCGATGAAGATTTTCTACGCTAAGTATTATCCTGATACGCGGTATATTCTGGGACGTTTGTTTATTGGCTGTGCGATTGAGGTTGTGGCTTGTCTTTCAAGGTTGCGTTCAAGGCTTCGGAGTGGTAAGACTAAGATTAATCTAGAACTTATTCCTCTTGCTCTTGAAACAACTGAAGGCTGGCCCGAGTATGGTAGCCATGTCTTGGTCGATAAGCGATGCTACAGCTATGATGATATCGTGTGCTATATAGTACGTAACGCTCATCGAGGTTACGTCTATCATTTTCTAGGTACAGATGGACGGGTCATCTCACCCAAAGCTTAGTTTTACTAGCCGTGTTCTTGGGGGGATACGTTCGAGCTGCTTTTGCATGCCGTCTAGAATTCTATCCTATTCTCTATACTAGCCTTTCGTCCTGAAGGATAGTTTTTTTGGGTGATAAACCCTAACTTTGGGCTTTGGCTTGCATGTAAGCGATACAAATTCTAAAGAAGAATAGGGAATGGTACTATCCATGACAGGTGTTGGTAAAGCAACGGTCAGATATAATGGGCGGGCTATCTCCGCATTTATCAAGACGCTTAATAGTAAACAAATAGATATATCTACTCGAATCGCCCCACGTTATCGAGAGAGAGAGGTAGAGCTTCGGAGTATTTTGTCTGAGGTTTTGGGACGAGGGAAGGTGGAGTTCCACCTGAGCCTAGAGGACGAAGAGGGCGGGCTCTTGGGCGTTCAGCAGATCAATCAAGATGCTCTGCAGCATTATCTTCAGGGATTGAGGCGTGTTTGTCTGGACAATCCAGACTTGCCGCTCCCATCGGTAGATAGTTTACTTCGTCTACCTGGAGTGCTGGCTTCTAGAGAAGAGGCTAGTGTAGCCGATATATCGGAAGATGAGTGGAAATACGTGCGTGAGGCTGTTTATGAAGCTGCTCAGTCAGTCGTAGTATTTCGCAAACAAGAGGGATTGATGTTACAGACAGTCTTGAGTGAACGAATTCAAAATATTACACTCCTGCTTGAAAAGATTGCACAACCCGAGGCGCAGCGCATCGAACATATTCGTGCAAGAATAGAGGAGGCCTTAGCCAAAACTAGTCTATCTGGTTATGACCAGGGACGATTAGAGCAGGAAATGATATATTATATCGAGAAACTGGACATCAATGAAGAGAAAGATCGGCTGCGTCATCATTTAGCTTATTTTATCCAAGTTATGACCTCTGGGGAGATGCAGGGTAAAACTTTGGGTTTCATTGCTCAAGAGATAGGGCGAGAGATTAACACTCTTGGCTCTAAGAGCAACAACGCTGAGATGCAGCAACTTGTTGTACAGATGAAAGATGAGCTGGAGCAGATCAAGGAGCAGACGCTTAACGTGCTCTAGTAACCTTTGAGACCAGCGGAGAGCAATTTAAATTAGGGCAATAAATAACACATAAATATGACTACGGTACAGAGAAAATGGACCAAAATCAAGGATTATGAAGAGATTCTTTTTGATTATTATGAAGGAATAGGGCGTATTACGATTAATCGTGAGCGATATCGCAATGCGTTCACTCCAACAACTACGGCAGAGATGAGCGATGCGCTACGTATTTGTCGAGAAATGCCTGAGATTAGTGTAGTGGTTCTTACTGGAGCAGGTGAAGTGGCTTTCTGCGCTGGTGGAGATCAGAACGTCAAAGGTAAGGGAGGTTATATAGATAAGAATGGGGTTCCACGCTTGAGTGTGCTGGATGTTCAGAAGCAAATTAGGAGTATTCCTAAGCCTGTTATCGCTGCTGTAAATGGCTTTGCTATAGGAGGAGGGCATGTGCTCCATGTGGTTTGTGACCTTTCAATAGCTTCAGAGAATGCACGTTTTGGACAAACTGGTCCACGTGTTGGTAGCTTTGATGCAGGTTTTGGCTCATCTTATCTAGCTCGAGTAGTTGGTCAGAAGAAAGCTCGTGAGATTTGGTTTCTGTGTCGTCAATATACAGCGCAAGAGGCTCTTGATATGGGACTAGTTAATGCTGTTGTTCCGTTTAATCAACTTGAGGAAGAATATATTAAGTGGGCAGAGGAGATGATGCAGCTTAGTCCACTTGCTCTCAGGATGATTAAAGCTGGCTTAAACGCGGAGCTGGATGGTCAGGCTGGTATTCAAGAGTTGGCAGGCGATGCAACTATGCTGTACTACCTAACGGATGAAGCTCAAGAAGGTAAGCACGCATTTCTTGAGAAGCGTAAGCCCGATTTTAAAAAGTTTCCAAAGCTACCCTAGGCTTATTGGTCTCAACAGACCCAGTAATTAGGTCGAGGCGGATAGATATTCCCTAACTGCTGACGGTCTCTCAAATATTACGCAAAGATTATGGCAATATCTACTGGAGGCACCTCAATACTCATCATCTATACGGGAGGGACAATAGGTATGGTAGAGCATCCTAAGAGTGGTGCACTCACTCCTTTTGATTTTAGTTATCTCTTTGACAAAATCCCTGAGCTCAAAAGTCTAGATTGTGAGATAGAAGTTTGTGAGCTAGATCAGCCGATTGACTCTTCTTCCATTACGCCGTCCGATTGGGTGAGTATAGCGCGCCTTATCAAAGATAGCTATGAGACTTATGATGGCTTTGTCGTTTTGCATGGGACGGATACCATGTCTTTCTCGGCTTCGGCACTGAGTTTCATGCTTCGAGGGCTGAAAAAACCTGTCGTTTTTACGGGGTCTCAATTACCTATTGGACGACTACGAACCGATGGTAAGGAAAATCTTCTTACTGCTATAGAGATAGCTGCCGCCAAGCGTGAGGACGGTAGCCCAAGGGTTCCAGAGGTGACAATTCTTTTTCAAGACTATCTGATGCGTGGTAATAGGACGAGTAAGGTTAGTGCCGATAAGTTTCGGGCATTTAAATCACACAACTACCCACACCTCGCTTTTACTGGTATAGATATACGCTACAACGACCCCATTATTCACCATGACGAGGCTGATAGTCTTGAGGTCTATTTGGAACTTGACCCCAATGTGGCTGTGCTGAAAATCTTTCCTGGTATTACCGAGGCTTTAGTACGATCGGTGCTTGCGACATCGGGGCTTAAAGGGATCGTTTTGGAGACCTTTGGGAGTGGTAATGCTCCACAGTATGATTGGTTTGTCGATGCTCTGGCGGAGGCTGTTAAGCGTGGCGTAATCGTTGTGAATGTCACCCAGTGTAGTACTGGCTCTGTGGCCATGCAGAGATACGAGACAGGACGGCAGTTAGAGCGTGTGGGCTTAGTCTCAGGTTATGATATGACAACCGAAGCAGCAGTCACGAAGTTGATGTGTTTGCTTGGTCAGGGGTTGGATACCACTACTATACGTACGCTGATACAAACGCCCTTGAGAGGTGAGATGACGATTACGTCCGATGCCGAAGATTTTCTCTCTTGGGCAATGATGGACCGTATCCGAAATTAAGACACAAAGTGGAGCAACTATGGTGAGGTTTATGAGCCTAGGTAGTGGTAGCAGTGGTAATTGTTACTATTTGGGGCACGAAACAGCAGGTATCCTCCTAGATGCTGGATTAGCGCCCAGGGTAATTGCTCAGAGCCTTAAATCAGTAGGGATCGATCTTAAGAGTGGCCATATCCAGGGGGTCGTTATCACGCACGATCATGCTGACCATACCAGGGCCGTTGGTTCGCTTGGTGCAGATTATCACATCCCTATCTATGCTAGCGATGCAGTGCACAATAAGATAATGCAATGTCGCTATGTCTACCAAGATATTGGGGCATCACGGAGGACTATCTCACTTGGTAAAGTTTTTCAGGTAGCTGGTTTCGAGATTACTCCTTTCTTTGTGCCTCATGATAGTGTAGAGAACTTTGGTTATTACATATGTAGGGGAGACTTCTCTTTTGCTCTTATCACTGATGTAGGGCATGTTACGGACGAGATACGTCGATATGCTGGTATGGTACGTCATTTGGTTATAGAGGCCAACTATGATAGCGAGATGCTCCATACGGGGAGCTATCCAGACTTTCTTAAGGAGCGTGTTGCTAGCCCTCTAGGACATCTGAGCAATGCTGAGACGGCGGAGTTATTGAGCCAGGTCTATCATCCAGAGATGGAGAACATATGGTTGTGTCACTTGAGTAAGGATAATAATCATCCAGATCTTTGCTGGAAGACTGTAGAGCATCGTCTCTTCAGCGAGGGCATTCGTGTGGGCAAAGATGTGACTCTGACCGCACTGCGCCGGATCTCTCCCTCGCCTATGTACCTCTTAGAACCTTAGCTATAGTATGGCGAAGCTAACTTTAGTACCTACTCCAATAGGCAATTTGGAGGATATCACGCTGAGGGCCTTGCGTACGCTTCGGGAGGTGCGTCTGATTTTGGCAGAAGATACTCGTACCACGGCAGTTTTGCTTTCCCACTACGATATACGCTGCCCTCTGCAGAGTTATCATATGCATAACGAACATAGGTATTTAGCTACGACAATTAGGCGCATTAAAGAGCTAGGGGAGGTGGCCTTGGTTTCGGATGCTGGTACGCCAGGTATCAGTGACCCTGGGTTCTTGCTCGTGAGAGAATGTTTGCGTCAAGGAATAGAGATAGAGTGTTTGCCAGGGGCTACGGCTTTTGTTCCTGCACTTGTTGCCTCGGGCTTGCCTTGTGATAAGTTCGTTTTTGAGGGCTTCTTGCCACAGAAGAAAGGAAGACAGACGAGACTTCAAGCTCTCGCTCAGGAACAGCGAACTATTATTCTCTATGAATCGCCCTACCGAGTGGTCAGAACCCTAAGTCAGATGGCTGAGATACGTGGTGGAGATTGCCCTGCTGTGGCCTGTCGAGAGATCAGCAAGCTACATGAAGAGATTAGGCGTGGTACGCTCTGTGAGCTGGTTCAGTACTTTCAAACTCATCAACCTCGAGGTGAATTTGTACTGATTGTCGGGAAAAGTGATACCTTTGAGGACGAGAACTAGTATTACTCATCATTAAATAAATGGGTTATGAAGAAGAAAATAGTAGCAGCAGGAGCAATGCTTTTTGCACTTGTTTCTTGCGTTGAGAACTCTTCGGCTTATAAAGCACTCAAGGCTCAGTATGACTCTGTAGCTATGATTAATCATCATTATGAGGCGGACTTGAGTGAGACGGACTCACTTGTGGCTAGTGTCTTGACCAATTTTCAAGAGATTACTTCTGTTGAGAGTATGATCAACGTGAACCCTCGTAGTGGAGACATGCGTATGAGTGAGAAGGAGCGTATTAAGGATAATGTGACTTTGATTGCTGACAAGCTCCGTGCCTCTAGCGAGGCTCTTGAAGCTCTGACTAAGAAGCTCGAAGGCAGTGGAACCGAGAATAAGCGTTTGCGCCACACCATCGCTGCTCTCAGGAAAGAGATGGACCTACAGACCACTAGGGTGAAGGCTCTGACAGAGGAACTAGAGCGTAAGAATATGACTATTGGTGTGCTTGACAATATGGTTAATGCCCTGCATGGTGATGTGGAGCGCCTCAATAGAGCTGCTGCCGATCAGGCCACTGTGCTTGCTTCTCAGGAGAAAGAGCTCAATAAGGTCCGTTTCTGTATCGGGACTAAGAGCGACCTTAAGGATATGCAGCTCCTTAAGGGAGGTCAGGTTGTGACAGAGAATGCCAACCAAAACTACTTCACTCAGGGCGATCTGCGTGAGCTTACTCAGATACCTTT
Source organism: Porphyromonadaceae bacterium (assembly GCA_030528555.1). Classification (GTDB taxonomy): domain Bacteria; phylum Bacteroidota; class Bacteroidia; order Bacteroidales; family Porphyromonadaceae; genus Porphyromonas. Next base: position 43,603 of record JAUMYQ010000001.1, read on the forward strand.
GATGAGTAAAAAGGCTAAGCTTCTGACGGTACATCCTACAGGTAGCTATGAGTTGATTCCCAATGGAGAGAAGCAGCTTACGCTCAATATTAAAAATCCTCAGGCATTTTGGTCAAACTCTCGTATCCTCGTCGTGCAAGTAGATTAGCCTTATGACGAAGCTCCTACTTATTGACCTTGATGATACGCTTTGGGCGACAAAGGTTAATAATAAAATAGCTCTTCAACAGGTTTATACTGCCCTCAATTGGGGGCAGTATTTTCTTTGTTTTGAGGATTACTATGCAGCTTATCTTCCTATCAATCATCAGCTTTGGAAAGACTATGCTCTTGGTAAGGTGGATAAGGCTACGCTTTCTCTTGAGAGACTTCGTAGGCCTTTTCAGGGAAGGCTTAGCTTGTCCGAGGGTGAATGGCGAGCTGTAGATGCCTCGTTTCTCAATGCTGTGCGCCAGCAAACGGGACTTTGTCCCCATGCTTTGGAGACGTTGCGTTATCTTAAGGGCCGTTACCGTATTTGCATTTTGAGTAATGGTTTTGCTAGTGTTCAGTACGACAAGTTAGAACGCTCGGGGCTAATGCCCTATGTTGATGCTGTAGTGCTGTCTGATGAGGTAGGGGTACATAAGCCCGACCCTGAGATCTTCCGTATCGCTTTGGAGCGAATGGGCTGTGTGGCAGAAGAAAGCTTGATGATTGGTGATAGCTATGTGAGTGATATTGTGGGAGCATCAGGCTCTGGTATACGCAGCATTTGGTATAGTCCTGAGGGCTATACGTTGGACTGTGATGCAGAGGTGACGCCACCTATAGCGACCATTACGGATCTCAGTGAGCTGATACATCTACTCTAGTCCTATGACTTTTCGTACACAAGCTATTGTACTGCATACTACACAGTACAATACGCGCTATAGCATTGCTCATGTTTATACGAAGGATTATGGTAGGCTCGGAGTCTTACTGCCCTATAAGCGTAGATTGCGCTCGGGGCATCATCTGTTTTTCTCTCCACTTGTTGAGCTGGAGCTACTCCTGGAGCTTAAGCCACGCCGAGACCTTGCCTATCTCAAGGATGCTAAGCTCATGACACCTCGTCACTCGATGCAGAGCGAGCCAGCTAAATGTAGTCAAGTGTTCTTTATCAGTGAGTTGCTCTATCGGGTACTCACCCACAGTGAGGCCGATATTTCGCTCTATAGCTTTCTCTCTTCTTCTTTCCAGGCATTTGAGTGTATGGGTAGGGGGGTGGCGAACTTTTACTTATATTTTACCTATCATCTTTTATCTCATTTGGCCGTTGCTCCTGAACTTTTGAGTGAAGATGTCGCTCAAGGGCCTTATTTTGATCTGGTGGATGGTTGTTTTGTGCATACTTCTCCGTTGGGTCGCGTCCATTTGTCCGTAGAGGAAACGAAGCACTTAAGGCTCTTTGCTCGTATTCGTTTGGACAATTTGGCTGCTTTTCGGTACAATCGGTATGACCGAGCTGCAATTCTTGATAGACTAATCCAATTTTATCGTTTGCATCTGCCTGCTTTTCCCGCTCTGCGTTCGCTCGAGATTTTGCGGGCCACTTCATGTAAAACCTAAGCTATAAGTAGAGATTTGTCTATTCGAAGGAGGGGTGAAAAAATCTTCGGGAACTCTTCAAAAAAACTTCCCGATCTTTTTGGAAAAAGTTCGGGAACTCCGAGAAAAAAGATCGGGAAGTTTTTTTGAAGAGTTCCCGAAGATTTTTTTGAGGCATTCTGATCTATTTTTGGCAGGCTTTAGGCATAATTACAATTATCTTTGTTAGGTCAAGATTTTTACCTACTTAGAAGATCGCGTGAAGATATGGATGACTGTTATCACATACCCGTGATGCTGGAGGAGTGCCTAGAGGGCATGAATATAGAAAAGAATGGCTGTTACCTTGATGTAACCTTTGGTGGTGGTGGACATTCGAGAGCTATTTTGTCTCATTTGGGAGCAGGAGGGCGGCTCTATTCCGTAGATCAAGACAATGACGCTGTAGCCAACGTTTCGGCTGATGCAAGATTTACTTTCATCGCATCCAACTTCAGGCATATAGATAGGTTTATGGATTACTATGGGGAGCTGGGGAACGTTGATGCGATATTGGCCGATCTCGGAGTGTCTTCACATCAGTTCGATGAGGGTGAGCGAGGTTTTAGTTTCCGTGCTAGCGAGCCACTATTGGATATGCGTATGAATGTGCGCTCTCGTCTTTCGGCTCGTCAGGTAATCAATACTTACGAGGAGGAGCGGTTGGCTGCGATTATATATGAATATGGCGAACTGCGCCAGAGCCGTCAGCTTGCAAGTCGGATTTGCAGAGCAAGGCAAGAGCAGGATATAGAGACCATTGGAGACCTACTAGAGGTCGTTCGTCCAGCTATTAGTCCTAAGGAGGAGAAGAGGCAGCTCAGTATGCTTTTTCAGGCTATTCGGATAGAGGTGAACGACGAGCTAGGTGCCCTAAAGCAGATGCTTGAGGCAGCCACGAGGGTATTACGCCCAGGGGGACGATTGGTTGTGATGACTTACCACTCTCTGGAGGATAGGATTGTGAAGAATTTCCTGCGTAGTTATGGCGTAAATGGTTGGCAGAGTGATATCTATGGCTCGGCGCGTGCACCGTGGAGGCTATTGACACGAAAGCCTATCGTGGCAAGCCCTCAGGAGCAGGAGCGCAATCCTCGTAGTCGTAGTGCTAAACTGCGCATAGCCGAGTGGTTGCCTAGTTAAGATTATAAACGATATCAGCAATTATGGAGAAGACCTCTTCCTCAGAGCAAAGACCTGATACGCCCTTAGAGGTGATCGAGAGAGAGCGAATATCTCAGCTTGATAGAGAGGGTAGAGCACAGCGGTTACGTTTGCTCTATGACGAAGACTACGATGCTAGTGGTGACAATGGGGAGCACAACCCGCTGCACAGCAATCTTTGGTACTTCGTACTGTGGTGCATTGTACTCCTCGCCGTGAGTGTTAGCTGGGGATTTCATGTCAACATGGTAGAGAATAGAGTGGTCAAGCGGGAGCAATTTCTCTCTACACTGAAGTATAGGCATCTCTACATCAAAGCAGAGCTGATAGAGCATGAGCGGTTTAGCTCTATTCAGAAGAGGGCGCAAGACTTCAATCTTGAGTTAGAGTTGTCTTCAGTCCCTCCATATGAGGTTTCTGTTCCCGAGACAGATTAGCCCCTCAAGCGTATTGCTAGCTTCGAGGGATGGAATACAAGGAAGGAGATGACTGTGATGAAAAATTGGAAGGATAGGCTAGATAAGCTATGTACACCTCAGCTTATTTATTGGGCTGTGGGGGGGCTACTGATGCTTCCCTTTTTAGGCTTCCTGACCTGGCGCATCGTTGCAGGTCCAATGACTAGTGAGCGTGCCGAATGGGAAAAGGCCTTTGAGAAGTATAAAAAGGTAATAAGGATCAAAGACTATCCGATGCGTGGCAATATCTATGCTTCGGATGGGAGGCCCATCGCCTTGGCAGGTGAGAGTTATCGTGTACATTTAGATTTTAGTGCTAATGCCCTTGCGCCTATCTACAATGATAGCCTCAAGATGCCTCAGGACAGCATCAAGATTCGTAAGCGTGAAGAGAAGCGTAAGCTTCTGGAGCATCAGATGGATTTGGCAGCGGAGCAGCTCGGCCAGTTTTATAATATCAATACGCGCTCCGATAGGGCTAGATGGCAGCGGATGTTTAAGCAGAGATATAATGGCACACCTCTTATAGAGAGGGATATAACTTATCCTGAATGGCACAAGATTAGCCGTCAGTACCCTTTTAGAAACTATTATGGAGATCCCAAGACTTCTAAGGATGATACGGTGAGCCTCTTTAAGAGTACGATTATTGGAGTACAGAGGAATATGCGTTATGTGCGAGTGAACCCTTTCGATTCGCTCGCCTTACGTACCATTGGGGATCTCTACAAAGACAGGCAAAAAGGGAAGAAATCTCAGGCTAAGTATGGTTTGGAGCTACAATTCGACAGCTTGTTACGTGGTAAAGTTGGCTACTCAGATAGGCTTAAGGTTGGAGGATCAAGGATCAATAGAGTGATCGATTCGGTTCGTCATGGCTATGACCTCTATACTACGCTCGATATGGACAAGCAATATTTACTGGAGAAGACTATGCGCGAACAACTTACCTATCTTAAGGCTAAGCGTGGTACAAGTGTTTTGATGGAGGTTGAGACGGGTAAGATACTTGCTATTGTGAATCTAGAGCGAGTGTCAGGTGGCCGTTACGAAGAGGCAGGTAACTATGCCTTTTCTGATCTCAGTGAGCCTGGATCGACGATTAAGGTTGCTTCCATGCTAGTTGCCCTCAATGATAGTGTTGTTCATCCTGATGAGGTCATAGATGTGGGCAATGGCACTTGGCCTATTCACGGCTCGGTGCTGAGAGACCACAATGCACATCGTGGAGGCTATGGTGAGATAACGGCTTCTCAGGTGATTGAGCGTTCTAGCAACATAGGTATTGCCAAGGTTATCATGCGTCATTATGGAGATAAGCAAGAGGAGTTTATCGACAAACTGCGTGCACTTGGCTTTGGACTAGACCTGAAGTCTGACATCCCAGGGGCAGCTCGGGCATATATCCCAGGGCCGAGGCTTAAGGGGAAACCCAATCGCGATTGGTCAGCCATCTCAATGGCATGGATTTCCCATGGTTATCAGAGCCAAATACCTCCGATATATACGCTTTCTTTTTTCAATGCTATTGCCAATGGAGGGAGACTAATGCGTCCCTACCTCGTTACAGATATTAAGGATAAAGAGGGCAATATTATTGAGCATATTGAGCCACGGACCCTCATTGATCAGATTGCCTCGCCACAAGCGATCGATAAGATACAGGAGATGATGCGTCGAGTGGTCAGTGAGCCGAGAGCTACGGGAGCAGGGTTACGCTCCGACATTGTGAATGTAAGTGGAAAAACGGGCACTGCTGTGCTGAGTTATGGTGATACTGGCTATGTGGATGAATATGGCAATCGTCGCCATCAGGTTTCTTTTTGTGGTTACTTCCCTAGTGAAACACCTAAGTACAGCATCATTGTCGTTATCCGCGAGCCATCCAACGAGTTTGCTCCTGCTGGAGGAGCGATGTCTGCACCAGTGGTTAAAGCCATCGCTGAGAGACTAGTGTCTATGGAAACACCACGTCATCTGGACTTGCCACAGGGCAACATCCAGTCAATAGGTTTCGTGGCTGGAGGACGTAAAGATGCTCTTAGTGCTCTCTTGAGCAAGAGAGCACTTCATCATAGTTCAAATCCAGAGGTAGAGATCAAGGACTTCATATTCATAGGTCGAGATGGCCAGGAGCAGCGCGTGGTACCTCCTTCAGCTGGCTGTGTGCCCTCACTGCAAGGCCTATCAGCTACGGATGCTGCGGCTTGGCTTTCACGTCTTGGCTATAAATCGACCTTTGGGGGCTACGGTCATGTGGTAGGGCAGAGTGTTGCTGCTGGTACCCCCCTTAAGCGAGGACAGACTGTTCGAGTACAGCTCGGTCAGCTCGTATCTCACTAGAGCCTAGCGGAAATAGGTCTTTTATAGGGTAATATATTTTAAGGAATCAAGATAACTATATGCTACTTCATTCGCTTGTACAGCAGGGTTTATCTCTAACCTCTGGGGATATTTCTCTGAAAATATTAGGGGATGCTGCCGTAGAGATAACGAGTATAGAACAAGATTCTCGTCGAGTGCAGCCAGGTACACTCTTTGTCGCCATCCGTGGTACGCTCTCTGATGGACACACTTATATTGATCAAGCGATAGACAAAGGTGCAGTGGCTGTGCTTACAGAGGTGATGCCAGAGCAAAGGCGTGAAGGCATTTGTTACGTTGTTTGCTCCGATACGCGTCTGATGTATGGGCTTTGTTCGTCTGCTTGGTTTGGACATCCATCTCGAGAAGTTAAGGTCGTTGGGGTAACAGGAACGAATGGCAAGACTACAACGGCTACGCTCCTCTATCACCTATTTACTTCCCTCGGCTATCCTTGTGGACTTATCAGCACGGTACGCAATCTCGTTGGGAGGCAAGAGTTGGCCTCTACTCATACTACTCCTGAGGCTTATGAGCTACATCGATTACTCAGACAGATGGTGGAGGTAGGGTGTAGTTATGTCTTTATGGAGGTGAGCTCACATGCTGTTGATCAGCATCGGGTTGCTGGGTTACATTTCGAAGGAGGGATATTTACAAATCTAACGCGAGATCATCTTGACTATCATGGTACATTTGGGGATTATCTGAGAGCTAAACAGAGGTTTTTCGATACGCTGCCTCGTAGTTCTTTTGCCGTAAGTAATGCAGATGATCGTAATGGTGAGGTAATGCTCCAGAATTCCTCTGCTCGTAAGCTTTATTATGGGTTGAAGAAGTCGTGTGAGATTAAGGGCCAAATTCTTGAAGAACATTCGGATAGTACGCTCCTTGCCATCAATGAGGTCGAGGTGACAACGCGGCTGATAGGAGCTTTTAATGCTTACAATGTATTGGCTGTCTACGCTGCAGCCCTAGAGTTGGGGGTAGAGCGAGAGGAGGTGCTTCAGGCACTCTCGATGCTATCTTCGGTAGATGGGCGATTAGAGACGATTTGCACTCCTCAGGGCTATACTGTAGTGGTAGACTATGCTCATACTCCCGATGCTCTTGCCAATGTTTTGCAGACACTTGGACATTTGAACGACAAAGCTCGAGGTGATGGTCGTATCATCTGTGTCGTTGGTTGTGGAGGAGATAGAGATAGAGGGAAGAGACCTATTATGGCTAGTGAGGCTCTTGCAGGGGCAGACTATGCATTCTTCACCTCTGACAACCCACGCACAGAGACACCTGAGAGCATTCTTGAGGATATGATCCGAGAGCTCCCCGAGACAGAGAGGCATCGCTACTCGGTTGTTATTGACCGTACCGAGGCAATCTATAGGGCTTGTTCTGTGGCAAGGGAGGGGGATTTTGTCCTTATTGCAGGCAAGGGGCATGAAACCTATCAAGAGATATATGGGGTAAAACACCCATTTGATGATAGGGAAGTGGTTCGCACCTATTTACAACATGTCTAATAGTTTCTTACTATGCTGTATTATTTATCTCAGTTTTTACAAGAGTGGGGTTTCTCCACAGCTCGATTACTCACCTATGTATCGGTTCGCGTCGGGCTAACGCTCATTATAGCTCTCCTGATTACTACAGTTTGGGGGCATAAGATTATCCGTCGGTTGCAGAAGTTGCAGATTGGTGAGACAATCCGTGACCTTGGCTTAGAGGGGCAGCTCTCCAAGAAAGGGACGCCAACTATGGGGGGCATCATTATCATTATCGCGATACTCATCCCCACGTTGTTACTTGCTCGGCTAGATAATGTTTATATTATTTTGATGGTCCTTACGACTCTCATTATGGGCTGTCTTGGCTTTTGGGATGACTACATCAAAGTGTTTAAAAAGAATAAGGAAGGGTTAGACGGGCGTTATAAACTCATTGGGCAGGTTGCTCTTGGTTTGATTGTGGGAGTAACGCTCTATTTGCATCCCGCTGTGGTTATCAAACAGAATGTTTCGTCCTACGATGAGCAGGGTAATAAGATGGTGCTGTTTGAAAGGATTGATAAGAAATGTGCTCAAACCACTATTCCTCTTTCTAAAAATAACGATCTTGATTATACGAACTTTATTCCTCTAGGAGATGGGCCTACGAAGACACTCCTTGGGTGGGCTCTCTTTGTGGGTATTACAGCTTTTATTGTGACAGCCGTCTCTAACGGAGTCAATTTGACAGATGGCATTGATGGTTTAGCTTCGGGAACCTCTGCTATTGTCGGAGTGGTTTTAGGCATTTTGGCTTACGTATCCTCCCATTATGGGCTGGCTGGCTACCTCAATATAATGTTCATCCCTGGTACCGAAGAGTTAGCTGTCTTTGCTGCTGCCTTTGTGGGAGCTACACTCGGTTTTCTCTGGTATAATAGCTATCCAGCCCAGGTCTTTATGGGTGATACAGGTAGTCTGACCCTTGGAGGGATTATAGGAGTCTTTGCTGTTATCATTCGCAAGGAGCTACTTTTGCCGATCCTTTGTGGTGTGTTTCTTATGGAAGCTCTTTCTGTGATCCTGCAAGTGATCTACTTCCGTCATACTAAGAGGCGAACAGGTACGGGCAAGCGTCTTATCCGCATGTCTCCTTTACACCATCACTATCAAAAGTCTGCTGCCTCGGGTATCGACTGTTTGTGGAATAAGCCTGCATCGGCTTTACCTGAAGCAAAGATTACGATGCGTTTTTTTCTGATTGGGGTCATCTTAGCAGTACTGACTGTTGTAACACTCAAGCTACGTTAGCCTTAGCATTTCAGTAAAAAAAGGTATTTTTGTCGTTCAGTTATTAACATTTTAGAGCAGACAATGACTTTACACAAAGAAGGAACAAGCCTACTTGTAGGCATCGGTCTTGTCTTGACCGTGATTTGTGCTACCTCTTATGCCTTTGGGGGGCTTGGGATTGTTTTTGGTGTCATCTTGGCCATCTCGTTTATCCTTTATGGATTGGTATTGAACTTCTTTCGTTATGAGCAGCGCAAGCATCCAGAGGCGGATAACAATCATGCCGTAGTTTGCCCTGCCGATGGTAAGGTAGTCGTAATTGAGGAGGTCGATGAGAAGGAGATTTTAGGTTGCCGTTGCTTACAAGTCTCTGTATTTATGAATGTCTTCGATATGCATGTCAATTGGATCCCTGTCAATGGGGTGGTGGAGCATGTGTCACATCATCGTGGTCGTTTTATGGCGGCTCATCTGCCTAAGAGTAGCACCGAGAACGAGCGTTCGGCTGTGGTTATCCGTACGCCCGAGGGACATCGTGTATTGGCTCGCCAAATAGCAGGGGCAGTTGCTCAGCGCATTGTGACATACAGTGAAGAGGGGCAAGAGGTTCGTATCAATGACAATCTTGGTTTTATTAAGTTTGGTTCGCGAGTAGATCTATATCTCCCTTTGGGTTCTGAGGTGTGCGTTAACCTTGGAGACCGAGTGCGAGGCAATATTACATTGATAGCTCACCTGCCTAACTAGTGAGTTATGAAGAGGCATATTCCAAACCTTATTACTTGTCTCAATCTTCTTTCGGGAGCTTTTGCCATTGTTTGTGCGCTCACTGAAGTCGGCGATAGATGGTACGCGGTGTACCTCATTATTCTAGCTGCTGTTTTCGATTTCTTTGATGGATTGGTTGCTCGGATGTTAGGTGTTGGTTCTCCGATAGGCAAGGATCTTGATTCGCTTGCCGATGTAATTAGTTTTGGACTTGCTCCTGCTGTCTTGATATTTCAAGCCTTACAGCAAGGGGGAGCTTCTTTTTTTGCAGCTAGTCCAGCGTTACTCATTGCTCCTGGTGCGGCATTGAGGTTGGCTAAGTTTAATAACGATAGTCGTCAGACTACTTCTTTCATAGGCTTGCCAGTCCCAGCTAATGCCCTTTTTTGGATTGGTGTCTATGCCTCACTATCTAGCTTATCTCTACTGGTTGAGAAGACCTCGCTATTGTTGTTTATATATACTCTTGTGGGGTTGCTCATTTATCTAATGCTTAGTGAGATACCTATGTTTTCTTTTAAGATCAAGAGTTGGAGGATAAGAGCGCTTCAGGCACAGATTGTTTTGCTATTGGTGAGCCTATGTGCTTTGATATTTTTGGGTTTGGGGGGCTTTGCTGTGGCCATTTTGGCATATGTTTTGTTATCTATATTGCAGGCATCAGGCAGTAAGAGCTAGGTGAAGCAAACTGATAAACATAAATAACAAAGCAAATGGAACTATTATTTTGGATTTTTCTCATCATTGTCTTTCTGTTCTTTTTCGTGCCAAGTGTGCGAATCTGGCTGTTTAGACATATTTCTGCTCGTTTACAGCGTAAGATACAAGGGCTTTTTGAAGAGCAGATACGAAGAGCTTCAGGAAGCCAATCTTCTAGTAACAGGCATAGCTCGAATAGTAGCCCACGAGAGAAGTTAGATATAGATAGCATTGAGGCGAAGAGGTTTGATAAAGAAAATAGTGATGACTACGTAGAGTTTGAGGAATTGCCTAGGTAGTAAGCACAGTATATAGTGAAATAAAGGCAGCAAGATTATCTTGCTGCCTTTATTTTTTGTTTGCTAATCCTTTGAAGCTGTATTGATAGTTGGGATTACTTACGAGATTTATTAGTCCAAGTATAGGTGACATCAGCCCAACGGTATAATGCTGGGTTTAATCCATGCCTTTTATGTTGAATAGGAGACTTAATAGAGACGGAATATAAGTCCTCACTCATTGTAGTACACTAAGATCGAGCCAGGGGCGTACAGATTTTTCAGTCCATTGCTCTACCAACTGAGCGGTACTGACCGTTTCTCGGTCACGGAATTAGGTGAAAATGACAATTGTACAAACTTCCTTCCAAGGTACTTGAGATGAGGTATGAAGCACGGATTTGTCTTACTTGACTAGTGATAAATATGCCTCATAGCCCTCTGCTTGCATTTGCTCCTTGGGGATGAAGCGTAGGGCAGCACTGTTGATGCAGTAGCGTAGGCCACCTTGAGCCATTGGCCCATCTTCAAAGACATGCCCCAGGTGGGCATCGCCCGTTTGACTACGTACTTCGGTACGTATCATACCGTGGCTAGTGTCTACATGCTCCTTGATGAGACCCTCAGATATAGGGCGACTAAAGCTTGGCCAACCGCAGCCTGAGTCGAACTTGTCATTTGAGGAAAAGAGAGGTTCCCCTGTAGTTATATCTACGTAGATACCACTGCGATGTTCGTTCCAGTAGTCATTGTTGTAGGGTTGCTCGGTAGCTCCTTGCTGAGTAACGGCATATTGGATAGGGGTGAGCATGCGTTGTAGCTCGTCCTTCTCCTTACGTTTGTAATTCGTCTTCTTAGGCTCTGGATTGGCAGCCTTGGCCAGAGTAAATAGCTCGGGGCGAATGTGACAATATCCTCGAGGATTATTCTCTAGATAATCCTGATGATAAGCCTCTGCTGGGTAAAAATTGCTCAGTGGCTTTTGTTCTATAACGATAGGTTGGGTATACTTTGCTTGCAATTTGGCAAGAGCCTGCCGAATGGTAGGGATGTCCGTCTCGTCTACGTGATAGATACCAGTGCGATACTGAGTGCCGATGTCGCCACCCTGCTTATTGAGTGAGGTGGGATTGATGGTTTGGAAAAATAGTTCTAGGAGCAAATCTAGGTCGATCACATTGGGATCATAATTGATGCATACGGCTTCGGCAAAGCCTGTGTCTGTTTGGCAAACTTCTTCATAGGTTGGGTTCTCTTTGTGTCCGTTGGCATAGCCGACTTCGGTGGAGAGGACACCACGTACTTGCTTGAAGAAATGCTCTGTTCCCCAGAAACATCCTCCAGCCAAATAGATAATTTTTCTAGATTGTTCTCTCTGAGACTGGGTATTTTTTAGGTTCACGGCTTGAGTTTTTGTGAATACTGTGATAGTAATGCCTAGGGCTATTGCTATTAGGATGAATGTTAGGCTTTGTTTTCTCATCATTATTGCAGATCAATAACTTCTACACCTGGGTACTCGCTTGTCTTGAGTGAGAAGAAGCTAGCTTCACGTTCGGCTATTTGTCGGAGTTGAGTGATTTTGATGACTAGGCGGTAGCCATCTGATGAGAGGACCACGATTTCGCGAGGTGACAGGCGTGAGCGCTCGAGTTGTAGCTCTATGTGTTTGATATTGCCTCTTTTTAGAGGGGTGAAGCTTAGAAGAGGCCCTACCTTACTCTCGGGTAGTTTTTTAGCTCGATATTTCTCTGTATAGGAGTGAAGGAAGTAGAGAGGATTGAGCTGTACGAGGTCATCGGCATCGGGTTGACTAAAAGTTAGTGTATGCTCGTTTTTGTTGTAGTGCGTGAGCTGCTTGCCAGAGAAAGTAGCCACGATATTGCCATACTCTAACCGAAAGGCATCCCCTTGTAGGTATATTGTCCCCGACTGTTGCTCGAGGGTACGCCCTGCTTTATTGAAGAGTGTAGAGTGGAAGGTAGCTGCCTGTCCTCCCTTACTACTAAGCATTTGTTTCGTGGGCGCAAGAAGTTGATCTACGGAGGAGCTCTGTGCAGATGCTGTTGCTAAGAGGCTGAGAGTTGCAAGAGCGCAAGTGAAAAATAGTTTCCGAATCATTTGGGTCGTTTTGTCCGAATGGTTATTTACTAGTCTCAGTCGTACTTGAGGACATTCTGAGAGGTATTATCTTAGACTATTAAGGAGTTGCTCTAGACTGATGAGGTCTTTGATAAAAACTTCGCGGGGCTTACTGCCGTCTTGTCCACTCACAATACCTGCTCCCTCAAGCTGATCCATAAGTCGGCCAGCACGGTTGTATCCAAGATTAAACTTGCGCTGGATATTGCTAGTAGATCCGACACCGCTAGAGACAACGAGGCGTGCTACCTCTTCGAATAGAGGATCCTTTTCTCTAGGGTTAAAGCTTCGAGTCTCTGTTTCGCTTTCGGCTATGTACTCTGGCAGCTCATATGCTGAGGCGGGGCCCTCTTGCTTGCAAATGTGGCTGACTATCTGTTCCGTCTCGGGAGTGTCGAGGAAGGCACATTGTATGCGGATCATATCCTTACCTTGATAGAAGAGCATATCTCCACGCCCGATAAGCTGGTTCGCTCCTGGAGAGTCTAGGATGGTACGTGAGTCTACCATAGAGAATACTTTGAAGGCAATACGTGCTGGGAAGTTTGCTTTGATTAGGCCCGTAATGACATCTGTTGAGGGGCGCTGAGTGGCGATGACCATGTGGATGCCTGCGGCACGAGCCTTTTGAGCTAGGCGTGCGATGGGTTGCTCAACCTCCCTACCCGAGGTCATAATAAGGTCGGCGAATTCATCTACAATCAGTACGATGTAGGGCATTAGATTGCCCTTGTTGAGTGCTACATTCACACCTGAGCGAACTTGGTCGTTGTACTCCAGGATGTTGCGTACGCGTGCTTGGGTGAGGAGTTTGTAGCGGTTATCCATCTCTATACAGAGCGAGTGTAGTGTAGGCACGACCTTGCTCATATCCGTAATAATGGCATCTTCAAGGTCTGGGAGTTTGGCCATGAAATGCCGTTCTAGAGGGGCATAGATGCTGAACTCAAGCATTTTGGGGTCTACAAGGACGAACTTGAGCTCTTCGGGACGCTTGCTGTAGAGTAGAGAGGTAATCATAGCGTTTAGTCCCACACTCTTACCTTGCCCAGTAGCTCCCGCGATGAGTAAGTGTGGCATCTTGGCCAAGTCAAAGACGAAAGGCTCGTTGGTAATCGTCTTGCCAATGCCTACTGGTAGTTGCATTGAGTTGAGTAGGTCGTTATATCTACGCGATGCAAGGATCGTGCGCATCGAAACGGTTTGAGGTGTAGAGTTTGGTACCTCAATGCCGACAGTTCCTTTGCCAGGCATGGGAGCGATGATGCGTATCCCCTCGCTCTTTAGGCTTAGGGCGATATCATCTTCCATCGTCTTGATCCTCGCCACCTTGATGCCTTGTTCTGGGATGACTTCGTAGAGCGTTACGGTTGGCCCAATGGTCGCCTTATATGGCTTCACTGGGGTCTTGAAGCTCGATAGAGTATCTATGATACGCTGTTTGTTTAGCTCTATTTCTTCTTTGTTCTGCCCCTTGGCTCCCTGCTCGTAGTCACGAAGCAGGTCTATATTGGGCTTCTCGTAATGGAAAAGTTGTAGGCCTGGGCTTAGCCCTTCTGGCCGATTGGACAGTACGTCTACGAGGTCGTCTACTCGAGTATCTTCAATGATGAGTTCGTCAGTGCTTTGCTCTGTGCCAGTATATGTTGCTTGTCGTAGATTGGGTTCTTCAGTTCGTTCTAATTGCTCTCTTGAAGCCTCGGATTGTGGCTCTGAGGTTTGCTCAGTTGTCGGCAATGGGGATGTCTCTGTCTCAAGAGTAGATCCATTCGATATCTGGCAGTTGTCCTCATTCTTGTCTACGCCTTCACTATCCTCATTGTCTTCGCTAGGCTTGGAGAGGAAGATATTACGTAGCCACTGTTTTATCCCTTTAGTACGCTCTTTTGTACTTTGGAGGCTGGGGATAGAGATAGTATTGGGAACTTTGGGGTGTTTGAGGGAGTGTAAGACACGATCGCTAATCATGATGGTCGCAATGATCAGCGTAGTGCCGAGAGCCAGTATCAATCCCCAGCCACCGATGAGGCGAATGCCGTGATCAGTAAGGTCTTTGCCGTGTGCTCCGCCCCAGAGTAACTCACTATCAGGGCTGATAAAGCCCTGCATGCAAGCCATGAAGATGGAGACCCAAATACTAGAGAAACCTAGAGTGATGAAGACTCCTACAAGATGCAGCACGCCTTTGTGTCTGCGCCAAACGAGGAAGATGCCTGCATATAGGAGGAATGCAAGTAAGAAAAATACACCCCAGCCTAATAGGTCACCGAAGAGCCAGCTGCTTGCTTTCGCGCCGAGCGAGGCTAATAGATTGTGTGCAGGCTCTTGCTGTTCAAGGCCATGTCTTAGGCTCTCGGTAAGGCTTTGGTCGGCAAATCCCGTACGGACATGCGAGAGAGTAGCTATTATGAGCCAAAGAGATAGAGCTATGAGAAGCAATCCTGAGACAACGCGTCCTCTACCGTTCTTTAGTCGGGCCGTAAGCCCTGACCATAGTTTGAATAGCATTGGGATGAATAGCTCAAACATCCGTCCGCCATGGCTTGCAGCCTTCGTTTTGGTGCTGTGTTTCTTACGTGTTCTGCCTGTCCTATTTTTGTTTGGGGTCATATTTCCGTTTATACATTATATATAAGTTGCGGTCGCTAGTCCTAAGGAATATGGTAGAGAGCTAGCCGAGTAGGTAACAAATTTACGAATTAAAATGACGCTTTGCTCTTCATTTGAGCAATAAGTGGGATAAACTCTCGAGGACGAGGGTGATATTTATTACATTCTTAGTTATCCGTGGCTACATGTAATATCTTTATTATTTTATGCTGTTCTAAAGATAGTTTCTGAATTCTTTTAGAGGAGTAAGGGTTAAGAAGCCTAGGTAAGCCTCTAGAGCATATGAGCTTGAAAGGCTAATTGAAGGATGTACAATGATGTTTTTAATTATTTTTTGTCAGGCCTTTTGTCCTTCTTCTGGAATGACAATAAAGTGCTCGAGAAGAGCGCAAAAAATCTTCGGGAACTTTCAAAAAAAACTTCCCGATCTTTTTCCAAAAAGTTCGGGAACTCCGAGAAAAAAGTTCGGGAAGAAATTTTGAAAACATCGGGAACATTTTTTCGAGTATTCCCGAGGGTTTGTCATACCCTCAACAAGTTCGTTAAATAGCAAGGGCTGCGAACATCTGTCCGCAGCCCTTTAGCCGAAAGTTGTCTAGGAAGTCAGAACTTAATTCTTTCCTTGACGAGCTGAATAACTCACATTGAGGGCATCAGCGCGACGAAGCTCTTCCTTAACTTCTGCAATAATATTCATCTTCGTATCCTTATCTGCCTTGATAGATACTTGCATGAGTTTCTTACGATCGTCACGGATCTTGGTCTCGGCTTCCTTGACGTACTTATAGACAGCTGCTGCATTCTGAGTAACTTGGTCATTGAGCTGAATGGCAGAGCTGCTACCATAGATGTGACGATAGGCCTCAGTTGGCTTACCAATATAGATAAACGTAACGAGAGATTTCTCCTCTAATTTGGTCAACTCCGTTGCCTGTGGCAAGTTGCTGTAGCTAATCTTGGGTGACACTTCACGCATTGATGTAACCATCATGATGAAGAACAAGAAGGCAAACACCAAGTCAGGCAAAGAAGAGGTATTCAACTCGGGCATCTCACGCCCACCTGATTTACTAAACTTTCCCATTGATTGTTACTTCTTGAGGTTAGACAACGGCATTTCTGAGATATGAATGGGATAGGCCTCCATGACTGCTTTCTGCTGAGATGGCGCTAGGTCATCAAAAACTTTACCAAACTTACTCTTGGCGTAGATATTCCACGCCTCTTTGTATGCCTTAATTAGCTCATTCTGTACGCTCACAAACATCTGGTAGCTTGTCTCGATCTCATTTTTGAGAGAGATGGCGTAGCCTGGTGTCACCACACGCTGGCTACCCAACCCTGGGATGTCACGTACCTCTTTTTCGGGGAGGTTAGGATCATCATTGGGGTTCAAGATAAATTCTACTGCCTTATCCTTGAGCTGGTCTAGCTTGACGGGGATAATCTGAGTTTGCCTGGAGATTACAATCTCGTCTGCTCTGTTTACCAAGAGACGCATGATGTTTCGATCATGAATCTCCACTGGTTTGTCATTATGCTGCTTAGGGACCAACGGCGGCAAGCGACGCTTCAGCCCCTTATCAGTATCCATTGAAGTAGTAATCAAGAAGAAGATAAGCAACATAAAAGCGATATCGGCCGAGGATGATCCGTTGATACCGGGAGTCTTTCTTTTTTTCTTAGCCATAATGCTTTCTGTTTATTCGTTCGTGATTACTGCTTAACGCTTGAGCAAGCTCGAAGAGATAGCCCCCCAAAGAGCAGCAACAATAGACAACACCAGCAAGATATACGTAGAGTATAGCCACATATCCGTTAGCTTTAGCCATCCCGAAGTATTGAACTTCTGAGCATCAGCATTCATTCCTGGGATTGGCTCTCCACTACCTGCAAGGTAAGAGATGGCAAGGATGGCAACAAAGCCTAGTAGCCCCGAGATGGACATCACTGCAGCTTTGGAGTTGTTGGCAAATGAAGCTAAAAATCCCTTGAAAGCAAAGAACAGTGTTGCCAATACAGTTGCACCGAAGAGGGCGTATGTCCAATATAGTAGAATATCCGTAAACTCATACACCATGTTACCCTTATCGTTTGTCTCTCCTCCTCCGAAGAAGAATAAACAGAAGACAACGATGCTCACGGCACCTAGGGCAAGGAGTGTAGAGCTGGATAACTTTCTTATTCCAGTTACAGCCATTGTTTTTAAACTTAATAATTGAGGGTTTGCAAACTACTTACCAAACTTAACGTTGCGCTTGATGATAAGGTCAAGCAGCGTGATAGAGGCATCTTCCATACGGTTGATGATACCCTCTACAAGCGAAAGGATGTAGTTGTAGAATACCTGAAGAATAAGAGCTACTACAAGACCACCAATCGTGGTAATGAGAGCCACCTTCATACCACCTGCCACTACAGTAGGGCTGATGTCGCCAACCTTCTCGATATTGTCAAAGGCAAGCACCATACCGATTACCGTACCCAAGAACCCAAGAGATGGAGCCATTGCGATAAATAGTGTGATCCAAGAGAGATTCTTCTCAAGCAGACCTCCTTGTACACCTCCGTAAGAAATTACAGCCTTTTCAACTACATCTATACCTTGGTCGGCACGCATTAGAGCCTGATAGGCGATAGAGGCAATAGGACCACGTGTGTCGCGAGCAATGTTCTTAGCACCTTCGATATCGTTCTTCTCAAGGGCAGCTTCGATGTCCTTAAGCATCTTGTTAGGATTAGTGTTCGCCAGGTTGAGGTAGATGATACGTTCAAGGCTAATAGCAAGACCTAATACTAGGGCAATAGCAACAAGAGCCATGAAGTCTGCTCCCCCTTCGATAAACTTGGTCTTAAGAGCTTGATGAAACCCTACATTCTCAGCCTCTAGAGCAGGGGCGGCAGTTTCTTCCTGCACGGGCTCAATAGCCTCGGGAGCTGGAGTTGCTGCAGAGTCAACCTGCTCAGCAGTGGCAGGAGCAGCCTCTGGCTCTTGTGCAAAAGTAGCAGTGCTAAGACCTAAAGAAAGGACAGCAACACATACGATTGATGCAAAAAACTTTTTCATCATGAATACGTTTTAATTAGTTGTTATTAATTTATTTATTCGTTTTATGCTGAACACGAAACAACATCCACCGAGTTGACTAGATACAGCGTAGCGTGTACCCCAGACGGCTCAACTGAGTTCAAAAATAGAGTTTTTCCTTTCTCAAACCAAATCTATGACAAAGATGCCCCAAATTGTTTGTTCAAATGAGACGATTTAGTCCAGAGAAAACGACGCAAGCTATGTAGCACTCAGATATGTTCTGTATAGCTCTACGTGCTGCTTGGCAACAGCCTGAGGCAAGAAGCCTGACACTGAGGCAATACAGGCCTTTTCGCTAAGCTTGCCTTGAGAGTGCTCATCCAAAGCTGTGAGTACAGCTTCGGCATAGGCGGATACATCATAGGCAGGAACTAGGTAGCCATTTTCTCCCGAACGCACAATATCAATTGGACCACCTGAGGCGAAGGCCACTACAGGGCATCCACAGATAAGAGACTCGGTAAGGGTCTGTCCAAAGGTTTCGAAGAGTGAAGTGGAGAGTGTGAGGGAGGCTATACGATAAAGCTCTGCCATTCGTTTTACCTCTCGCACCCTACCTATATATATGGTGTGTATAGCATATTGCTCAGCCCTATAGCCGCCCTTATGCTCTCCAACGAGTAGGAGCGTTAGTCGTTTTGCTATCTCGGGGGCAAGTCGTAGAATTATCTCGGTAATCTGATGCAG
This sequence comes from Porphyromonadaceae bacterium, assembly GCA_030528555.1. Lineage (GTDB taxonomy): Bacteria > Bacteroidota > Bacteroidia > Bacteroidales > Porphyromonadaceae > Porphyromonas. The sequence goes on from JAUMYQ010000001.1 coordinate 62,255, forward strand.
CAAACTCTCGCCCTTGACTTCATCATCTAGTCGAGCTGAAGCAAAGAGTAGATAAATGCGATTAGGGTCGTACCATTGGGGCTGAACCTCGCTTTTAGTTTGAGGGCTCGGCAGTGATATAGGCGGTGGGATGACCTCTACCGAGGCCCTGTAGAAGTGGGGGCTCAGGCGTATTAACTCTCTCTCTGCTCTACTGACGGCTATGTAGCGGAAGGGCCAATGGGCAAGAAAGGCCTTTGTTTGAGCAAATTTTGCCGTCTTGCTCTCGCTCTTCGTCCTGCCAAAGAGTGGGCATGCCCCACAGCCATGCCTAAGTCTAGGACAGAGCTGAGCATCTTCAGGGGAGAGTAAGAGAGGTAGATGACAACCTCCTGTTACTGGCCAAAGATCGTGTAGCGTCCATACGATGGGCTTCCCCAGAGCTCTCAATCGTTTTAGTGACTTAAGGCTAACAAAACCTTGACTTATCCAGTGTAAATGCACTACATCTGCCCATTTTATCCAAGGGTGCTCGCTGATATCTAGGCCATAGGTAGCCGTAGAGAGTCGCCAAAGGTTAGCCCTGTGCCCTCTGGTGTGCCAAAGGATTTGTAACCGCTCCGTAAGCCTTGCCCCCAAATATTGCCAGTGCATAGAAGGATTTAAGCTCATCACCTCGTGCCATGGCCCTACTTCCCTTCCCGTCATTGTAAGCAGGCGCACCTCTACGCCTGAGGCTTTCAATGCATCGAAAAGCCGTAAGCAGGCGTGCGCTGCTCCACCACCTGAGATACTTGTACTAACGAGCAGTATGCGCATGTCGGTTACATCTATCAAAATACGAATGTACAAATTGCTCTGCTTCTGGAACCACCCCCAAAAGCCAGAGCCCTCCTCCTCCAGCTAGGGCGAGAAGCGCAGAGCGTAGGCCGAGATCCAGCCAAGTATTACCGAGGTTTGGGAGCAAGGCATTCACCCCCCAGAGGGTAGTTGCCACGAGCAGGGCCCATAGTAGTCGAGCCGATAAGGGATGTATGCCGAGCGTACGGTAGAGTAGTCCCTGCTGTAGGCTATACCCCAGGGTAGAGGTTAGCAGTGTTGCCAAGGCAGCACCAACTGTGCCTAGCTTGGGGATGAGATAGAGATTTGCCACAAAGGAGACAAGGATAAGCAGTAATGTGTAGTAGATATTCCAATGGTAGAAGCGTGAGCTATGTACGATGGGATGGCTTGCAGTAAACGTTACTTCGATAAGCTTGGAGAGCCCCAATACGAAGAAGACGGGTTTCGCTCCAATGTAGTCTGCCCCCCCTGGCATAATGGCGAATATATTGTCCATATTGGTCCATAGGATGACGAAGACAATACTAGCCGATGCCAATTGGTAGAATGATATACGTTGATAGAGCTCCTTCGCACGAGTATATTTGCCCCCTTTCATAGTCTCGGAGAGTAGAGGGGTGGCGATGCTGATGATGGCCCTCGTAGGGATATCCATGATCGTTATCATGAAGAAAGCTACGGAGAAGACCGCTGCGGATACCAGCCCCTCCTGATCAATGGCTGCGAGCATAAAAAGATCCATACGCCCAGCTAATGTCGTTCCTACAGTAGAGAGCAGGGCTAGAGCCGTATAGCGCATGAAGCTCTCTTGCAGCTCCTGAGATACAAAGCCAGGTGTATGTCGCCAAGAGAGCGATGTCACTCGCCTAAGGTAAAGTAAAGAGAGCAGCATACATACAGTATAGCAGCCAACGAAGAGCCATAAGAATGAGGTTCGTGATATGTGTGTGAAAGCATAGATAAGGTAAACAGCCAGGAGGAGTATCCGAAGCACTAGCTCTCGGATGACGCGTGGTGCGACAAGGCGAAGTAGCTGGATGCTATACAGCTCGCTTATCGTCCAGAAGACAATGCTCATTGCTATTGGTACGACAAGGTAGTAGTACTCTACAAAGAGCTCACTATTACGAGCAAAGAGCGCCAGGAGCGAATCACTAAATAAGTAGTACAGTGGTACGAAGACGATGCAGCCACTAAGGGCAATAAGACAAACGTAACGCCAAAAACCGTGATGCACTATCCTATTCGTAGACCTGTCATTACGAAAGTAGGGGAAGTAGCGACTAATAGAGGTTGACAACCCAACGAGGCAGAAACCCGAGAGGAGTGTGGCTACCTCGAAGAGTAGCCGTGTAAGGCCCACCTCTTCGGGGGAAAGATAATGAGTCAGGACGAAGAACGTTGTGATGAATCCGAGAGTAACGCCTACATAGGTGACTATCGTTCCCCAAAAACTCTCATGCGCCAGCCGATTAGTCTTCATCTCTTAGCCCCTCCCTAGAGCATTGCAATAGGTACATATCTGCTAGTACGAGGCATACCATAGCCTCAACTATAGGAACTGCTCGAGGAACGACGCAGGGATCGTGGCGTCCTCCAGCCTCTAGCTTGAGTTGATTGCCATCTCGGCAGACGGTCTCTTGAGGCTTTGCTATAGTCGCCGTGGGTTTGAAGCCTACCCTTAGGCGTAGTGTCTCACCATTACTAATCCCACCCAGTATGCCTCCCGAATGGTTCGTCATATGCTGCACATGCCCCTGTTTATCTACTGTCATCTCATCATTGACTTCGCTACCATATGCTCTAGTCATTGCCCAGCCGTCACCTAGCTCAAAGGTCTTGGCCGCGTTTATGGAGAGCATTGCTGAGGCAAGACGCGCCGATAGTTTGTCATATATGGGCTCACCCCAACCGACAGGTACTCCCCGCGCTACGCAGCTTACTATCCCCCCAAGGCTATCACCATTGATCTTCGCTAGAGCTATCTCCTCTTCTATTTGACGGCCAAGCTCACCATCGGGGCAGCGAACCAGCGAGCTCTCAATATCATCTCTCTGCACATTGTCTAAATAACATTCCGAGAGGTATAAATCTCCAATACCCGAAGTATAGGCCAGTACCTCCACTCCATGCAAGCGTAATAGCTGAGCAGCTATTGCTCCAGCCACCACGCGCACAGCGGTCTCTCGAGCCGAAGCTCTACCTCCACCACGAGGGTCGCGGTGTCCATATTTCTTGTCATAGGTATAGTCTGCATGGGAGGGGCGGTAGACTTTGTCAAGAGCAGAATAGTCTTGGCTACGCTGATCAGTATTGCGAATAATGAAGCCAATGGGTGTGCCAAGCGTTCGCCCTTGATAGATACCCGAGAGGATCTCTACCAAATCATCCTCCCGCCGTTGGGTTGTTAGTGCAGATTGTCCTGGGCGTCGGCGCTCTAATGCCCTTTGTATCTCTTCGATATCAATAGGTACTCCCGAGGGCATACCATCCAGTATCCCTCCAATCGCTACACCATGAGATTCCCCAAAACTGGTAAGCCGTAACAGTCGTCCAAACGTATTCATTCTTTACTAGCATTGTTCAGTTTGGACCTATTCTCCATTCATAAGAAAGGCGAAGTAGGACCCCAAAACCACATTGTTTGTGCTTGTAAAACTATATACTTTCACCCTAAATAGAGCATGCGTGACCCGAAAGTCAAGTCAAGGGACTAATGAATTAGGCTAGTTATTAGGCTCTTCTCCTTTTTATGAATGTGTTTTTGTAATTATTTGTTTCTTAGATGATTATGAATGATCTCGATCGGTCGAAAAAATCTTCGGGAACTTTCAAAAAAAACTTCCCGAACTTTTTCCAAAAAGTTCGGGAACTCCGAGAAAAAAGTTCGGGAACATTTTTTCGAGTATTCCCGAGCATTTTTTAGACGAAGTTGGGGTGGTGTAATTGGGTCATAGGAAATGCTCGATAGATGAAGGATGTTGATATAACTATTTCCTTAGTCGAGACAGTATTCTATTCGGAGGACGGAGAGCAGATTTTGAGTAAGCGTTGCCAGTTCTCTTTCTGAAATTACCAAGGGAGGCATCAGATAAACTAGTCGCCCGAAGGGGCGTACCCAGATACCATGCTCGACAAATCGAGCTTGTAGCGAGGCCATATTGACAGGTTCGTATAGTTCAATGACTCCGATTGCCCCCAAGACGCGTACTTCTTTGACGATATTTGTCCATAGCTTCGCTGGTGATAGCCCCTCTCCCAACTGTCGCTCTATCCGACGAACCCACTCCTGCCAAGAGCTTTTTCGAAGCAGGCGCAGGCTTTCGGCAGCAACGGCACAGGCTAGTGGGTTGCCCATGAATGTTGGTCCGTGCATGAAGCAGCCTGAGGGGCCACGGCTAATTGTATCACCAATGGCTTTGCTCGTGATAGTGGCCGAGAGTGTCATATAACCCCCCGTTAGAGCCTTACCAATACACATGATGTCGGGGATAACTTCGGCCCACTCCGAGGCGAAGAGTCGTCCAGTGCGGCCACAACCAGTGGCGATTTCGTCCGCAATGAGCAGAATGCCATTCTCGGAGCAGAGCTGGCGTGCTGCTCGTAGATACTCGGGATGGTAGAAGTACATCCCCCCAGCCCCTTGTACGATGGGCTCGAGGATGAGGGCAGCGAGTTGGTCGCCCCACTTGGCTAGCAGCGAGCGCAGGGGCTCGAGGTCGTCTTCCTGCCATTCTTCCCCGAAGCGAGAGGTTGGCCGAGGTAGAAAGTGCTGAACGGGAAGTGCTCCAGCGAAGAGGCTATGCATCCCCGTCTGAGGGTCGCAGACGCTCATGGCATGCCAGGTGTCACCGTGGTAGCCACCCAGTAGGGTGGCGAAGTGCGTCCGCCCCCGTGCTCCGATAGAGACCTGATACTGTAGAGCCATCTTGAGGGCAACCTCTACCGCTACCGAACCGCTGTCGGCCAGGAAGATACAGTCTAGAGTAGGGGGGAGCAGCCCCAGGAGCTCCTGGCAGAGATCTACGGCAGGCTCGTGGGTGAGCCCACCAAACATGATATGGCTCATCCGCTCACTCTGCCGTCTAAGTGCCTCATTGAGCTCGGGATGATTGTAGCCATGGATCGCTGCCCACCAGCTACTCATTCCGTCAATCAACTGACGCCCGTCTTTTAGGGTGATGATGCAGCCGTCTGCTCGCTCTACAGGGTAGACGGGCAGTGGATCTATCGTAGAGGTGTAGGGATGCCAGAGGTGTCGTCTGTCGAGGGTGAGGAGTTCGTCTGAGGTGTATTTCATGATTTCTTTTCTAATAGTCGTAAGCTACCTCCCAGTCCTTACCTTTATTCTGTAGGCCACACTCAGCGATCATCTGCATGTCGTCTGAGGCTTGCTGCCCGATGGTGGTCAGTAGATCGCCCGTGATGGCCGAGTTGATGCCCACATAGATAGCTTTGCGCTGCATTTCGGGCGAGAGCTGGGCTCGTCCGCCTGAGAAGCGGAGGTAGGCATCGGGATTGACGAAGCGGAAGATAACGATGGCCGTGAGGATTTCGTCGTCCGTCAAGGGCGAAGCATCGGCTAGGGGCGTGCCAGTAATGGGTTGTAATATGTTCATCGGTATACTCTTCACGCCCAGGCTGCGTAGATAGAGGGCGAGCTCTACCCGCTGCTCGGCCGTTTCTCCCATACCAATGATGCCACCGCTGCAGACGCGCATCCCTACGCGACGCGCATCCTCTAGGGTTTTCTCTTTGTCGGCTTGGCTGTGCGTAGTGCATAGCTCGGCAAAGTAGCTTGGGGCAGTCTCCATATTACAGTGATAGGTAGTCACGCCACTCTCAAAGAGGGTGCGGAGCTGGTGCTCGTGTAGCAGGCCAAGCGAGGCGCAGCACTTGAGTTTTGGGGTCGCTTTCTTGATAGATTTGTAGCTGATAGCTATTTGCTCGATCTCCTTGTCCGTCTGGCGGCGGCCGCTGGCCACGAGCGAGAAGCGACCGATGCCTTGATTATAGTTATAGGTAGCCTGAGCCACGCAGAGGCTGGGGCTCATCAGTGCATATTTTTCTGCCGAGGTGGCATAGTGAGCACTCTGAGCGCACCATTTGCAGTCCTCAGGGCAGTTGCCGCTCTTGGCGTTGATGATGGAGCAGGTGTCGAAGCTATCGCCCATGAAGTGGCGAGTTAGCTCGTGGGATGCCTCGTATAGTTTGGCTTTATCGGGATAAGTGAGTAGAGCCAGTGCCTCGGCCTCGGTGATACTGTCTCCAGAGAGAATTTTGTTTTTTAGTTCGTCTAAGTTCAGAATTTCCATTGAGATATGATAGTAAGCCTTAGGATAAATAAAAACTGCGCTGCAGTCTCTACCACGAGAGACCTGCAGCGCAGCTGTAATTAGTGGGGAGAGAAAGGCAAGACTTGCCCTTCTTTTGCTTCCTCAAGTGCAACCACTAGGGCGACCGCTTGGGGTAGAAGTATTGATGTACCTATGGGGTCGTTCGCCTCGTCGTCTTCATTCTCCCTAGAGCCCTCGGGCAGCAGCTGCATTGATCGTACACCTTGCCCTAGAGACAATCCGAGCGTCTTGCGACTTAAGCTAGAGAGAACGCTAGAGCTGAGCCGAGCGATGAGAACGACCGTGTGGAGAGAGTGAAAGACGGCAGCCCCCTTTCGGCTCCAGCGACGGAACCAAAGGGGGGATACTCTGCGGATAGCGTATTGACCCATCTTGGGCGATAGAACTATTATAGAGGCTACTTAGCTACGCGCTCCAGCCACTTGACCATGCTTAGCATGATGAGCATCGAGAAGATACAAGCACCTGCGAAGCAAGCCCACACGAGGTACATGTCTAGAGATTCGTAGAGGATAGTTCCCACGAAGAGGAGCGAGTTGCCCACAGCCGTGGCGCACAGCCAGAGCCCCTGCATGATGCCTTGCAGATGTGGGGGAGCTACCTTGGATACGAATGAGATACCGAGAGGTGAGATGAAGAGTTCGGCCACCGTGAGGACGAGGTAGGTAAGTACCATCAGCCAGGGAGTTACCTTGGCGAACTCTGCACCGCCCTCAACCTCTTTGAACGTAGGTAGCCCGAGAGATCCAGCGAGCATCACAACGAAAGCAAGTGCTGCGATGAACATACCGATGACAATCTTCATGGGTGTTGAGGGCTCTTTGCCTTTCTTTTTGAGAGCTGAAAATATAGCTAGTACTACTGGTGTGAGCGTTACCACGAAGAGTGGATTGATCGACTGGAATACCTCCGCTCCTGCAAGGCTCGTGAAGCCAAGGTCTAGCTTGAGGCTAGAGAGGTCGATGTAGTCGCGAGCAAAGAGCGTGAGTGATACCCCATTTTGGTGGAAGGACATCCAGAAGAAGATCACTACGGCGAAGACGGCACATAGGGCTAAGATACGCTGCTTAATTTCGCTGGCAGCCATTTGCACCTCCGTCTTTGTAGTGGAGTTTTGTGTTGTAGCAGTTACCTGAACCTTCTTTTGATCCGCGGGGAACGATGCCTTATTAACTACGTAAATAAGGAGCGAAACTAACATTGCTCCCACAGCTGCCCAGAAGGCGTAGTGGAAGCCCGTATTGAATACCCCAAGGTATTGAGTGGCAAACTCCGTAGCATCAACAATGGCGTTCCCATGATTGGCCTTGGTGGCCAGCTCGGTGAACTTGCTCATCTGCTCCGCCGTAGCAGTATCTTTGAGTACAGCGTGGCAGAGGCTAGGCAGACCAGCGTCATAAGCGAAGCCATTGTGCTGAAGCCACCAGTTACGAATCCCCACGGCCATTAGGGGGGCAAAGATAGCTCCTACGTTGATGAACATATAGAAGAGACTGAAGCCCGAGTCACGTTGTGAGCGGTATTCATCATTCTCGTACATACGCCCAACAAGTGCTTGCAGATTACCCTTGAATAGTCCATTGCCAAATGAAATTAGCCCCAGAGCCCCATAGGTAATGTAGAGCCATGTGCTGTCTGTGCCACCAGGTACGCCAAGCAGCACGTAGCCTCCAGTCATGATGACCAGCCCAGTGAGGATAGTTCCCTTATAGTTTTTGAGGTTGTCAGCGATGAGACCACCGACTAGAGCAAGTACGTACACTGAGGCATAGAAGATGGAGTAAATAGTGCTTGCACTCTTGCCATCTAGCCCAAACTTCGCTTGCAAGAATAGGAGGAGTACCCCCATCATGATGTAGAAGCCGAAGCGTTCGCCCATATTGGCGAGCGAAGCCCATAGGAGTCCCTTAGGATGATTTTTTAGCATAAAGCGATAATTATTAAGTGATTATAGAGATTTTTGTTGTTATTCATTGAGGATAGACCGTACTTCGCCCGTTGTGGTGTCGAAGTAAACGGCTGTAGATCGTCCGTCACTCAGGTTAAACATTCGCTTGGTGAGAGCTTGGACTGTACCTACTTGTGGCAGGGGGATGCGTGCAGTTGCCAAGGTTTGCTTATCGCCTAGGCGCACCCTGGCGGTGCCTACTCCAGGGACGTTGTAGACAACGCCTTCCAGCTTATCGAGACGTTTTTGCTCTTTTTCGCTGAGTTGGTCGTGCCGTTGCTCGATTGTGAGATCAAAGAGCAGAGGTATGCCTTCATTTCCCTCTTCAATTATCCCTAACTCAGGGGCGAAGCGACTGAGTTCTCGTGCGTTCATATCCTCTAGTTCTGGGATGATGCGCCACGAGTATGTGTTGTATCGAATCGTTGTGTCGCCAAGAAAGAGGGTCAAGGCTTTGCGTTCCTCCCCTCGAAGCTGCTCGAGAATCAGGCGCATAGACTCTCCATCTTTAGGCAGATACTCGGCACTGCCTGTAATAATGCCGAGGAGGCTCTCCCTAATTTCGTACAGGTAGTTTGAGAGTATCTCTGCTTGTTTATGCTGAGAGGTGGCGAGGCTGTACTCTTTGGGGAGAGAGGGGAGCACTCTGGAGGGAATGGTATCCGTATAGATAGGGAGGTCTACTTGGTTTGTAGGTTGCTGGCTTGTGTTGATGCCGTAGATAATACCATTGTTGGTGAGGGAAACGAAGGGCGCAATGGTTTTCTTATCGAATGAGACTAGATATTGTTTGCCAAGGTCGGGGACACCAATAGGACGAATGTCTGTATGTACAATCTCGTAATGGGTACTAGGTTGTAGTTCAGGAGCTTGGCTTAGGTACAGCTCAGCCCAAGGAGCAAAGAGCCCTGGAGTATAGGTAGTCTCTCTTATGGTCGCCGTTACCTCGACCTCCGTTTTGGGTAGTTGATATAGTACTCCATAGTTGTTGTCAGGAGTGGCGTTATATCGTCTGACCTCAGTCTGTGCCAGCAGATTGTTTGTTGTCAAAGCCGCTATCGTGCATAGCGTACTTGTGAATACTCTCATATTTTTGTTGTATAGCCTACCATTTTGAGCAAAACTAGCAAGGACAAATCTAAGAAAAATAACTAAATCCACACAAAAACAGACTTTATCAAGAGGGGAGTTTTGTTAGATGGGTCATCGTCTACTCATTCGCGCTATTTGCCTTTGTTAGGTCTCCGAGTATGTCTAACTGATGCAGATTTGATCTTATTGGGGAGGGGGCAAAAAATGCTCGGGAATACTCGAAAAAATGTTCCCGAACTTTTTTCTCGGAGTTCCCGATCTTTTTCCAAAAAGTTCGGGAAGTTTTTTTTGAAAGTTCCCGAAGATTTTTTTGCCTAAATGAGGAGATTCTTAATTCGCTTGAAAACAGGTTGTTGTATTTCATGGTGGGTGTGGAGATTATTCTAATATGTGAAGTCTAATTTTGGTGAGCTTACTTTGCTGTGTTTTTCCATAGTAGGGTTTGCATGCAGGGGGCGTTTTGGGGCCAATATAGGAGAGGTGGGGCTGTCTCCGTTTGGTCTGGAGTGGACTGATGAGTACAGATGCTTAGTTGGTTCATGTGGTGGCATATCTAGGGTGGCGAATTGTTAAAATCGCTCTTAATTGCTACTTTTGTGAGGTTGTTAGCTCTGTCTTATTGTAGACGATATTGGTATTTGGTGGAGCTTAGGTAACTTGGATTGCGATAGACGAAAGTGCTAAAGAAACGGGCTATTTGGGGCATGGGTATTACCCTGCTTTTGGTGTTTGCCTTGCTGTTTGGGCTACAGTATACCTATTATAATAGGATTATTAGCCTACGCAAGGAGCAGACGCGTCAGCTCGCCAAAGAAGCTCTCTCGGAGGTAGCACATGATATAGAGCTGCAAGACCTTGTGCGCTATCTGAATGTTAAGCTCAAGGCGGAGAGGATGGCAAATGAGGTGGACCAAGAGCCGTCCAATACCAATGAGTGCTATGTTCCAGATGAGGAGCAAGTGATACAGACTATTCAGCGCGTGAATAGAGAGATGGATAGCATTCCTCGAGAGGAGGCCCTCGACAGTAGTGGTATTAGCCAAGAGCTGATAGATACTTACTTGCTGCGTAGAGCAGACCTTGATGAGTATATCCTGAGGCACCTCTATCGAGGGTTCGCCAGCGATAGTATACCGCAGTTGATTAGCTCCAAGTTTCTCAAGGAGCGGTTGCGTCTCAGGTTGGAGGATAAAGGTGTTTCGGAGGCATACAGCCTCACACTTTGCGATGCTCGTGGCGTGCCTCTGTATGAGTATGTTAGTCCAGGCATGCTGCGTAAGCCCAGAGACTATGAAGATGTTGTCATTGAACGGCTATTTGTGGAGGATGGTGCGCCTCAGAAGCTCACTCCATTTTTACGCCTGACGTTGGATTTTAGTCCTAAAGCAAGCGAGATGATGAGTTTTGCTCTGCCAGGGCTTGTGTCTACGATCTTCGTCTTACTACTCGGTGTCCTCGTTATTGTCATCCTTATACGTCAGCTTTCGTTTCATAGCATGAAGACGAGCTTTATCAACAATATGACGCATGAGTTTAAGACACCAGTGAGCTCGATCAAACTTGCCACTACACGTCTCAAGGATAAGGATATTACGGAGAACCCTGACAAGCGTTGGAAGTTTCTTCGTATGATAGAGCAGGAGAGCAACCGCTTGCAGTTGCTCATAGAGAAGGTGCTGCAATTCTCTATCCTTGATGGGCGAACTAAGTTTGTTGAGCTTACTGTACTCGACTTTAACGAGATTATCTTGCCTGTGGCAGAGATATATACAGCGCATGCTCAGGCAGTCGGTGGTGACCTTTTGCTTGACCTCGATGCTTACAATACGTGGGTGCGGGTCAATAAGACGCATATGACCAACGTTATTTTTAACCTCTTGGACAATGCTGTTAAGTATCGGGCAGCAGATCGTCCTCTGCAGTTGCGTATTGCTACGGAGAACGTGGACAACTCGATACGCATCGTTGTTGAGGATAACGGGATTGGCATTCCTCGGGATAGCCTGAGGCGTATCTTCGAGCGGTATTATCGAGTACCGACAGGTCATCGACATGATGTCAAGGGGTTTGGATTGGGGTTGGCGTATGTTGCCTCGGTAATTAAGACTTTCGATGGGAAGATTACTGCTGAGAACAGAGAGGGTGGTGGTACACGTATGATTATTAAGCTGCCTGTTACGGCTTAAGAGTATTTTTATAGACAGTTTAGGAATAGAATTAAATACGCTATTATATGGCAGAACGATTGAGAGTGCTTCTGTGTGAAGACGAAGAGAACCTAGGCAATATCCTAGTGGAACTATTGGAGAAGAACAATTTTGAGGTAGATCACTTTACCGATGGGCAGTCAGGCTGGGAGGCTTACCAGGCGAAGTCCTACGATTTGTGCCTCCTTGACGTGATGATGCCTCAGAAGGACGGTATCACTTTAGCCAAGGAGATCCGACAAGTAGACAAGGATGTGCCCATAGTTTTCCTGACGGCTATGGGGATGCGAGAGAATGTATTGGAGGGTTTCCATGCAGGGGCAGACGATTATATTACCAAGCCCTTTAGTATGGATGAACTCATGTTGCGTATTGAGGCTATCCTTAGGCGTGCGGGCAACCCTATTCAAGATATTAGTGAACCTCTCGAGGTCTACGATCTGGGTGGCTACAAGTTCTATACGACTACTCAAATGCTCAGCTATGGCGATACGGTATATCGTCTGACGACCAAGGAGAGTGAGCTGCTCACGCTTCTATGTCAGTTCGCCAACAAGACGCTAGAACGCTCCTATGCCCTTAATGTTATTTGGGGAATATCGGAGACCCAAATGGCTGCTGAGCATACTTTTTCTCAGCGAAGCATGGACGTGTATGTGACTAAGCTGCGCCGCATGCTGCACCTTGACCCCAGTATCGAGATCAAGAATGTGCACGGCAAGGGTTATAAATTGGTTGCGCCTGGCATTAAGAGGTAAGCTTTGGGCTAAGACGAGGGATCTGCCTACTAAGAAGTATATGAAGTCGCTTAAGATTGCCCTTATTGGTTATGGGCGTATGGGGCGTATGGTAGAGCAGGTGGCTCTGAGGCGTGGTCATGAGGTCGTGCTACGCGTAGATCAGCTGTCGGCAGACTTGGCCAAAGAGTTGAGAGCCTCAGGGGCAGAGGTGGCCATTGAGTTTACCGTTCCAGCTTCGGCCTATGCTAACTGTCGCGTTTGCCTAGATGAGGGTATCCCAGTGGTTTCTGGGACGACGGCGTGGCCAGAAGGAGTTGAGGAGTTGCGCTGCTTGGTCCGTCAGGAGGGAGGAAAGACTTTCCTTTGGAGCTCGAACTATAGTATTGGGGTAAATCTGTTTTTTGAGATTAATAGGCGTGTGGCTCGTCTCATGCAGCATGCTCCAGCCTATCAACTTGCTCTTGAAGAGATGCATCATCAGCATAAACTAGATGCTCCAAGCGGTACGGCTATTACTCTAGCGGAGGAGATTGTGTCTTGCCGTACCGACCTTGATAGCTGGGTATTGGTCGAGGAAGCGCAGGAGATCAAGACAGGAATGCTCCCTATTAGTTCGGTACGAGAGGGAGAGGTGCCAGGTATTCATACGGTGACGTATCGATCAGAGGAGGACGAGCTGCGTCTCACGCACGAGGCTTTTGGTCGTGAAGGGTTCGCTCTTGGTGCTGTGGTAGCTGCAGAGTATGCGAGCTGTCATATGGGAGATTTGCGTATGAGTGATGTCTTGAATGAGATGATAAGTTTGCTTTAGAGATGCATGTTGCAAGGCTAGAGTTGTTCGGTGTAACATATACAGAGCTTCATTATGAAAAGATATATTAAATATGGTGAGACCAAGGGGCAGCGTATTAGGCGCTACATTGTTGGGATGATAGCGAGCGTGCTCTTTTTGTGTTTCTGCTCCTGGGCTGGTTGGCTTTGGATCTTGCTCTTCCCTCTAGTGATAGATTATTACTTCACGAAGTTTATCAACTGGGGTATTGGTCGCAATAGCCCCAATCGTTTGGTACGCGGTACGGTATCGCTTGTGGGAGACTTGCTCTTCGTTGTGATCGCTGTTACATTCGTTCAGACATTCTTTTTTCAGAACTTTGCCATCCCTACCTCGTCTCTGGAGAAAACCATGCTCATTGGCGATTATTTGTATGTTGATAAGCTTAGCTATGGGCCACGTATGCCTATGACTCCTCTCTCTTTGCCATTGGTGCACAATGAACTCGGTGGTGCTAAGACCTACTTCGAGAAGCCTCAGTTTGCTTATCGTCGCCTCAAAGGTTATGGAAAGGTTGAGCGTAATGACTTAGTGGTCTTCAACTTCCCCGCCGGAGATACTGTGGCCACTAAGATGGTGAATCCAGACTACTATACTCTCTGCCAGATGTATGGAGTAGATAATGTTCATAACCAAAAGGATGTCTTTGGGGAGATAGTTTATCGCCCTATAGATAAGCGTGACCATTATGTTAAGCGGTGTATCGGGATGCCAGGAGATGAGCTGGAGATTAGAGACAATCAAGTCTATATTAATGGACAAGAGCTCGACAACCCACGCCTGATGCAACTGAACTATTTCCTTCAGACAGATGGGACAGCGCTTACAGATCATGTATTGGATAAGCTGGATATTAATTATCGAGATGTACAACCTGTACCGATGCCTGCCTTCACCGATATTGATAGTGCCATGGCGCAGACGATAGAGCAAGAGATGGGGATCAAGCCATTTGCTGCCAATTTGGGCTATGGTCGTGTATATCACCTATCTCTTACCGAGACGATGAGGCAAAAACTCCAAGCAGAACCATATGTGCACGCCATTGTTGTGGAGCGTTTGCCTCAAGGTAATGCAGGGCTTACTTATCCTCATGGGCTAAATAAGGGTTGGACGAGGGACAACTATGGCCCCATTCTCATTCCCAAGGCTGGTCTTACGGTGGAGCTTACACCCGATAATATCAAGACTTATGCTCGATGTATAGATGCGTATGAGGGACATAGCCTTGAGGTAAATGAAAGCGGAGAAGCTGTTATCAATGGTGTAGTGGCTAGAACCTATACCTTTGCTCAAGACTATTACTTTATGATGGGCGACAATCGGCATAACTCTGCTGATAGTCGTGCTTGGGGGTTCGTTCCTGAGGATCACGTTGTGGGTAAGCCTGCCTTCATTTGGCTTTCGCTCAACGATGAGCAGGGCTGGTTTGGAGGGCGTATTCGTTTCTCTCGTCTCTTTACGCGTATTACAGGTAAGTAGCATCGACAGATTCAAATGATGGTGGCATGGCAGAAGATATGGAGCTACATCCTGCCTCCAGCCCTTGCTCTGGGGCTGGTACTGCTGCTGAGACTTACGGTACTCTCCGTTGTGCGTGTGTACAGCTCTGCGCTATCGCCTCAGATTAATCCTGGGGCGATAGTTTTTGTTTCTCATCTATCTGATCTAGATGAGGGTAGTGCCGTGTTGTTTCGTCTTAAGGCTACCAATAGGGAAGATGAGTTAGCTCTTGGGCGTATTAGCCGAATGTCGTCCGATAGTTTGGGGCAACCCTGCTATTGGGTGCTTTCGGACGACACGCTTCAGCATCCTGATTCTCGCGATCTTGGATGGATAGCTCACCCGGATGTTGTAGGGACTGTAGTATATCACATTGATTATTAAACGTAGTTCCGATGTGCACTATACTTCTCTCCACAGCCTATGCGCCACCGGTTCAATATCTCTGCAAGCTTTATGCTACTGGGGGGGGAGTGATGCTTGAGGCTTGTGAGACTTTTGTTAAGCAGAGCTATCGCAGTCGCGCCCTCATTTGTGGAGCCCAAGGTATCGAGATGCTTTCACTTCCTATTGAACAGGGAGCAGGGCATGGTGGACCTATTAGGGATGTACGTCTTTCATCTCATAGCCATTGGGCGCGAGTGCATACGGAGGCGTTGCGTACAGCTTATGGCTCAAGCCCATTTTTTGAATACTATTGGGACGATATCGAGGCTGTCTATCGCAGAAGCTATACTTATCTCTGGGACCTCAATTGGGATCTACTGCACGTGCTTGCTGAGTTGATGGATTTGTCTTGTGCACCCATCCTAACAACTGATTTTTTGTCCCCCTCAGATTCGTCTCAGTTTTTGCTCTTTGAAGACTGGAGGTATGGTCTAAGACCTAAACATCCAGTAGATGATCCTAGGTTCTCTCCCACTCCATATTATCAACCTTGGGCGGCTAGCCAAGGCTTTGTATACAATCTTAGTGGGTTCGATTTGTTGTTTAATATGGGACCAGAGAGTATTTTGGTTCTCCGTGATAGCATCAGATAGCTATGCCTCGACGACTTGGACGCGCACTCCTTTGGTTTGTTCTTATCCCCTTCATTATTGTACTGTTTACAGTCGTAGCTCTCTATATTCCTTGTGTACAAGATGCTGTTGTACGCTATACAACGGAGCAGCTTACAGAGCGTTTGGGTATGCGAGTGCATATCGGGAAGCTCCGCCTTCGTTTCCCCGCAGAGCTTTCTATATATAATTTGGCCATATTACCGCAACCAACAGATACGTTGCTCAGGGTTCGGCATCTAGAGCTAGGGCTTGGTCTGCGACCTCTTCTTTCTCGAACCCTCGCTCTCCAGCATGTAAGATTTGAGGGCGTACACTTTGCTCAGCAAGATAGCTTAGGGCAGACGTCTATTCGAGCTGCCCTCTCTCTCGGAGTGTTGGAGGCTGTGCATATCGACCCAACTGAGCAACAGATAAGCCTTGGGCTTTTTCAGACTGAGGGTGGGCATATCGTTTATAGTTCTATTGATACGGCTGCTTCTCCTAGTGAATCTCTTGAGTGGCGTATTAGGGCTGAGCAAATTAAGCTTCTGGATACAGAGCTTGATGTATGTCTGCCGATGGACTCCATATTCATGGCTTCAAATGTTGATTTATTGCATTTGCAGTCTGGAGAGGTGGACCTCAGGACGAAAGAGGTGTTGATCGGGCACGGCAGGATAGTGGCGTCACATCTTAGTTATCAGACGGAGGAGCAGCCATCTGTATCAAAATCCTTTGATACTAGTTGTCTTGCTCTCTCCGATATCATCCTTGAACTGAGAGATTTACATAGTTTAGGAAGAGACCTTAGTCTTTCTGTTCAGAAAGGGATGGCGCGTGATCGAAGCGGCTTTGCCCTTACTCATCTACAGGGTGTATTACGGATGGATAGTCTATCAATGAATCTCCGTAATCTGGCTTTGCGCACCGATCATTCCGCCATCTATGGTGAGCTGGAACTTCCATGGAGCCTCTTCGAGCGCGAGCATAAAGGGCAGTTTTATACTATTTTGGATGGCGCTATAGGGGCAAAGGATGTGAACTTACTTTTTGGACGTAATTTGCTGGAGGTAGGAGAGGGAGAGTTGGGGGAGGATTGGTTGGGTGAAGCTTCTTTGACTGGCCCGATAGACTTCGCCCTTCATACCCGAGGTTCGGTAGATTCCCTTTGGATAGATCAATGTCAGTTTCTGTGGGGTGGCGTGCTGGATTTGTCCGCCAGGGGTAGCCTTATAAGCGTTGATCGTCCTAGGCAGAGGCGTGGTAGCCTAAGTGTAGAAGGAGGGACGCAAGCTGGGGCAAGTACGCTTTTATCTTTGATTTCGTCCGATCTTGCCCTACAGTATAGTCTGCCTGACGGCTTGACTTTTAAAGGACAGTTAGGTTTCGGAGGAGGGAGAGACCTTTTAAGTATGATGCTTAAAGAGGGAGATGGTTCGCTGGTACTCAGAGGAAGCTACAATGAACAGACTGAAGCTTATAGTCTTAAGGTTGATGCTCAACGGATTAATCTTACCCGATATATAAGGCGAACGAATCTGGGGGAGCTATCGGCCGAAGCCGAGCTGTCGGGGCATGGCTTGGACTGGCGTAGCAAACATACCCACTCATTAGCCAAAGTACGTCTGCATAGCCTTGCTTACGCTGATCGACAGCTGATGGATATTACTTTAGATGGTACTCTCGGTGATGGAGTAATGTCTCTTGCTATTAATAGCTTCAATGAGGGTTTAAATCTTTCAGCTCAGATTGATGGTCTCCTCTCCTCTGATGGCGTTTATAGTAGCCTCTTTCTTGAGACTGAGGAGCTGGATCTAGAGCGTTGGGGCTTGGGAGACCTGCCTTTGAAAGTACGCGGCCAGCTTTCGGGAGAGTTGCGTACGGATTATAAGCAGACGCATAGCCTTATGGCAACGGCTAGAGATATGCACTTTTTCCTTGCTGGGCGAGAACTTCGACCGAAAGAGGTTGAGCTTATGATGCAGACTAGTCCCACGACTTCGCTGGTCAAACTCAGTTCAGGAGATCTGCATCTAAACACACAGATTGCTATGGGGGCAGATGCCTTAGGGTTGCTCTCGGAACGACTAGGTATTCTTGGGGCTGAGGTCCGAAAGCAGGTCGCAGATACTGCATCTATGCGTTTGCGTTTAGAGCACGTGTTTGAGGATTTGCCGAGCGCAAGTCTGTCCTTTGCTATGGGTGGGGATAATGCCTTGCGTCCTTATCTGGCAGAGCAGGGGATATTCATTGAAGGGCTTTCGGCCCAGTTCGACCTTACGGATAGAGGAGAGCTTCGAGGACACTTGATGGCCCAAAATATTCGTCAGGATACATTGCGGCTAGGTCAAGTGAGTTTAGATGTCAACACTCTGAAACTCCCGAGAGCCAGAGCTTCGTCTAGCTCACTTGCGCATAGAGAAGGAGGTTCATTGCCCTCAGATAGTATGGTCCTTGACCTTACTTATGCTCTCTCTAGGGAGCGATACCGTACCCAAGAGGGCTATACGATCATGGGCAATGTACGTGCCAGTCTACAGGAGGCAAGGGGGCAACTGTCTTGGATAGATATGGCTGGTAAACCAAGGCATGATATCACTCTCGAAGCATTTTGGGATGGTACTCACTATAGGCTGAAGTTACCTAACCCTAATGTCTTGATTGCCTATCAGAGTTTTGCTGTCAATGAGGCTAATGTCATTAAGATACATAAGCATACCTATGGTATTGATAGCGAACTTACCCTTAAGGGAGGTAAAGGAGAGCTGCTAGCCTTGAAGAGTATGTATGATGTGTCTATCCAGCATCAAGAGGGAGCACTGCAAGTACAGCGGATCAGTCTGGAGGATTTTCATACTCTTGGCTTGCGAGACCTTGGAGGTGTAGTCTTTGCTGATGCGCACTACGGACGCACTGGAGGTTGGGATGAGCAGCCATCCATCACGGGTGATCTCTCTGTTCAAAGGCTACGCTACGAGGATAAGGAGCTAGGTCATTTCGCTACCGCTCTCTTTTATGAGCCACGAACAGACCGTTCGCATTATATTTCCATCGAAATGAGCTATCGAGGTAACGAGGCTCTATCTATTGATGCTGTCTATTATCCTGATCATAAGGATAATACTCTTAGAGGCGTACTTGCTTTCAAAGGGCTGCCACTTGAGGTAAGTAATCCGTTTTTACATAGTTATGGGATCAATCTTTCGGGGCATGCTTTGGGAACCTTATCTTTGAGTGGTACGCTCTTGAGCCCTCGTCTTGGGGGATATGTCCGTGGTGAGAGTGCTCAAATTCAGTTGGAGCAGTATGCCACTACGTTGGAGCTGGATAGTATACCTCTCCGTTTTGAGAGTGATGCTCTACACTTTGATCATTATGCCCTTCGCTCATCTAGAGATAAGCGTAATCCACTCTACATAGATGGTATGATCAATCTTTCTGGTCCTCGATCTATGACAGCAGATCTCAGGCTACAGGCTAGAAATATGACACTGCTAGATCAGCCTCGCTTACGTTCAGAGCGAGAGCTCTTGTATGGGCGCCTTATGGTTTCTACAGATATGGTGCTACGTGGACGGCTCGATGCTCTCAAAGTGCGAGGTCGGATAGATATTCAGGGCGGTTCGAACTGTATCTATGTAATGCGAGAAGGAGGACTAGCCATGAGCGATCGGGCCCATGATCTCTTGAGCTTTATAGACTTTGCCGATACGGTCTTTGTCCGAGAGCCAATGGTAGAGTCACGGCTCGGTGGACTAGATGTTAATATAGCTCTACATGTCGATCCTTCTGTGTATTTTGGTGTAGACCTTACCGCAGATGGTACGGACTATATGCGGGTTCAGGGTGGAGGTGATATGCAGTTTTCTTATCCGCCCTATGGTGAGATGAAGCTGCTTGGTCGCTATGATATGAGCGGTGGTGGTCAGCTCCACTATACTTTGCCAGTTGTGGGAGGGAAGCTCTTCGAGATAGCACCGACAGGCTACCTACGTTTTAATGGCAATGTCTACAATCCATATATCACCTTTAGGGCAACACAGCAAGTTAAGGCTACCGTTGGTTCAGCATCCAAGAAGACAAGTTTTGTTGTAGGCATTGAGGTCAAAGACCATATTGAGGATATCAAACTTGGCTTTGACCTCTCCGCCCCAGAAGACCTCTCTGTACAGAATACAATTAGTACCATGACTGAGGAAGAGCGTGGTAAGCAGGCCATTGGTCTGATGGCTACGGGGATATTCTTGGCTGGAGGGACTGGAGGCAAGCTGAAGTTCGACTCTGCACTCTCTAGCCTTCTGCAGAGCCAGATCAACAAGGCTGCAGGAATGCTCCTGCGTGGAACGGATATCAATATAGGAATGGAGACGCACGATGGTTCGTCGGGGGGAGTGTATAGGGACTATACGTATAGTTTTAGTCGTCGCTTTTACAACGATCGTATTCGTGTGGTTGTTGGGGGCAAGATACAGAGTGGCAATGTGCCGAGCAATCAGGAGCAAACGCTTATCGATAATGTGGCTCTTGAGTATCAGCTGGACAAAGTTGGCGATCAGCACCTGCGTCTTTATCATAAGCGTATTACCGACAATGCTCTAGAGGGTGAGCATACCGAGACGGGTTTGGGTTATCTTATCAAGCGTAAGCTCAGCCGTCCGACAGACTTGTTCCTATTTTATCGCCCTAGGTCTAGGGAGGCTGAGCTTATTGAGAGTGGACCTTGGGAGGGAATACCACGCCCTCTGCCTACCGATACCATTACTAGCCAAATAAAGAAATGAAGATGACCGATAAGTTCCTAGGGCTGCTATTTATATTGGTACTATCTCTGCTTTCGGCATGCTCTATCCGACCTTATCAGCGCGAGGGAGAGGTACTCTATACGGGGGTACGTAGCCTTAAGGTCGAGGATGAACGCCCTGACGCCTATACTCAAGCTGCTATTGCTGTAGCCGAGGCACAGCTGAGCTATGCACCGAGCAATGCAATCTTCTCCAGTAGCAAGTACCGCTGGCCACTGCCTCTAGTGCGTCAATGGATTTATCTTAAGAGTAGGGCAGACACTACAGGACTAGGTAGCTGGGTACGGCGTACTTTGGGAGCTCGGCCTATTTGGGTGCAAGACGTACAACCTCGGCTACGTGCAAACGCTACGCAGCGTTTGCTCAGTGAATATGGTTTTTTACGTTCCAGAGTAGAGAGCCAGGTACATCCTAGCAAGGAAGATAGTTTGCAGGCCAAGATAAGCTATAGGGTGAGGCTCGGTGAGCTGTTTGAGTTAGATACGGTGGAGTACCTCCCTCCTTTTGCTCTCGTAGACTCCGCTATACTCCAGCATAGGGAGGTGTCAGTCTTGAGGACTGGGATGCCTCTTGGCGTAGGGGAGCTGGAGCGCGATAGACAACTCCTTGCTTCTCGTTTGCGTGATGAGGGGTACTATTATTTTCGACCTGAATATATCCGCTATGAGGCGGATACGATGCACCATGATGCTAGGGTACATTTGCGCGCTAGCCTTATGTCAGGTTTGCCATCGGGTGTGCTCGATCGTTGGCGTATAGGCAGGGTGTCTGTACGTGTCTTGGGGGATGAAGAGTACAGACAAGATCTTCTGGATAAGAGCCTCAACCTTACAGAGCAGATACGTGTGCACTATACGGGTAAACTTCCTTTGCGTCCTGGGATCTTGCTATCGAGGCTAAGGCTTCGTCCCGACAGTCTCTATCGTCAGAGGGAAGCAGATCAAACTCTTCGTAGCCTGAGCAATCTTGGAGCATTCTCTAGTCTTGATGTTCTATATACTCCTACTCAGACGGATAGTCTCACACCAACAGGGGAGAGGTTGATGGATATCGATCTCATTATGCGTAAGGATAAGCCTTGGGATGTGTCGCTTGAGGGGAATTTTAAGCTCAAGAGTACTGAGTTTATGGGACCAGGTCTGCGTTTCTCACTTGATAGGCGCAATCTATTTGGAGGTGGAGAGCTGCTCTCTACTTCTGTCTATGGTAGCTATGAATGGCAGACAGGGCGTAGCCCGATAGATGGTTTCTCGTTAGCCATTAATAGCTATCAGTTGGGAGCTGACGCTTCGCTTACGTTTCCTTCCATACTTTTTCCAGGACGGACGAACCGTTTCTATTACTATCCTGTCTCGACCACCTTTCGTCTCAGTGGGCAGGCCATCAACCGAGCTCAGTATTATGCATTAAGCTCCTTTACCTTGGCCTCGAGTTATGATTATTCTCCTCAAGAGGGCCATACTCATAGCATTACACCCCTCTCAGTGAGCTATAATTTACTTACACGTACTACCGATGCCTTTCTCGATATTTTACGCCTCAATCCTGCTCTTGGTCTTAGTATGCAGGATCAGCTCATTCCTCAGATGAGTTATAGCTACACTTGGGAGCAGGCTGTAGGGCGAGATAAGAGCCACCATTTGTGGGTCAAGAGTAGTCTCAGTCAAGCAGGTAACCTCACGAACCTAGCTGGCCTTGCTCTTGGGAAGTCCTATACACAGACCAAAGAGGTCCTTGGTGTGCCGTATGCTCAGTTTGTCAAGCTAGCCTCGGATCTGCGCTATACTTACATGATAGATCGCAATCAAAGGCTTGCTACTCGCTTTGGTCTGGGGGCTGTGTATGCTTTTGGTAACATGCTGCGTGTTCCTTATGTGGAGCAGTTTTTCGTTGGTGGGGCTAGTAGTATCCGGGCCTTCACTGTACGTAGTCTTGGTCCAGGGAGCTATCGTCCCGATAGCGAGACGCTTTACACGTTTATGGACCATGTAGGCGAGGCGAAACTGGAGCTTAATGCCGAGTATCGGACCAAGCTTACTGGTAGTCTCGAGGGAGCTGTCTTTGTGGATGCTGGCAATGTGTGGCTTTTGCGTCCAGATGAGGCACGGCCTGGGGGGGCACTTGCTGAGGTTGGTAGTCTTTCAGAGTGGTTAAATCAGATTGCTGTAGGTACTGGTGTGGGGCTTCGTTATGACCTTAGTTATTTGGTTGTGCGTCTCGATCTGGGTATCGGATTGCATTTGCCTTATGAGACGAGCCGAAAGGGATGGTACAATATTCCTCGTTTTCGAGATGCTCTAGGTATACATTTGGCGATAGGTTATCCATTCTGACCCTGTGATCCCTCCTAGCTCTTGGGGCTCTCCTCCCATTGGTCCAATATCTATAGCTGTTTATAGTCCGAATGACTGGTTGAATGAGCTAATAGGTCGTATAAGTCTTGCTGCTGATGGGTACATCCCAGGAGTGAAAACAGATAAATGGGCTACCTTTGTATTAGGTTGTCTCATCAGAAGGTAACCTATACATTATTACATATAGATGAACAAAATCAATATAGCGATTATTGCAGGTGGTTATTCGGGTGAGTACTCAGTTTCATTACGTTCTGCTCAGGGTATACTTTCGTGGATAGACCGTGAGCTTTTCACGCCCTATCTTGTGCGTATTGAGCCAGATGGTTGGTGGGTCGATTTGCCAGATGGCTCGGTGGCAGTACGTAAAGACTGCTTTGGCTTTGAGTACGCAGGTATCGAGGTATGCTTTGCCTATGCTTACATCACGATACACGGTACACCTGGAGAGAATGGATTGATGCAAGGTTATCTTGATATGCTGGGAGTCCCCTACAACACGGGAGGAGTACTCTGTGAAGCTCTGACCTTCAACAAATACTTTTGCAACCGTTATTTAGGTTCGTTTGATAGTATTCGGGTGGCTAGATCCGCACGTCTCAAACAGGGGCTCTCCCAACCAAGTGTCTCAGAGCTAATTCATGAACTAGGATTGCCTCTCTTTGTCAAGCCAAACATGGGAGGCTCGAGTGTAGCTACCAGTCGAGTAGACAACTCTGACGAGATACAGAAGGCTATAGATCTGGCAATGGAGGAAAGCTCAGAGGTACTAGTTGAGCAGTTCATACCTGGTATGGAAGTAACTTGTGGTTGTCTTGTCTTAGGAGGCGAGCTAAGGGCTCTACCCATCACGGAAGTGATTACCAGGAACGCTTTTTTCGATTATAACGCCAAATATCATGGTGAGGTAGAGGAGATTACTCCAGCACGTATTAGTGAGGCACTAACGGTAGAGATTCAAGCACTCACCCGAGCCATCTACGATTATATTGATGCCGAGGGCATCATCCGAGTAGATTACATTATCGAGCCAGATGGTCGTCCTACGCTCTTGGAGGTCAATACCACTCCAGGGATGACCCCTACGAGCTTTATTCCCCAACAGGTGCGTGCTGCAGGATTGGAAATGAGAGACATACTCACCGAGATTATCCAAACAAAGATCAAATAGAAATGCTATGGACTACGGAAAGTTTTCAGATATAAGACCTTTAAATCCCAGCGAAGTACCAGCAGCTATAGCGGAGTTGCTGCAAATTCCTGAACTCAAAGCTACCTACGATGCCCTCGGCATGTCTATGAGCTGGGAAGATTTGGGGGCACATCTTGAGGGGTGTGACTCGGTAGATGAATTTAAGCGCAGAGTGAGTTACCATATTGTCAAGCATGTGATGCAACTCACTTGCCAGAGGGTTCTGCTCGTGGGTACGGAGGGATTAAGCTCCGAGGTCGGCTATACCTATGTTTCGAATCATCGAGATATCATTCTAGACTCAGCTTTTCTCAATGTGTTGCTCTACGATAAGGGGCTCAAGTTCCCTCAAGTAGCCATTGGTGATAATCTCATGCTTGCTCCGTGGGTGGAGAAGCTCACAAGGCTCAACGGTAACTTCCTTGTTCGCCGTTCCTTGCAGGGGCGTGAGGTGCTGATGGCTGCCAAACAGCTCTCGGAATATATGCATGCTGCCGTAGGAGAGGGCATATCCACATGGATTGCGCAGCGTGAGGGTAGAGCAAAAGACTCAAGCGACCATACTCAGCTAGCTCTCCTCAAGATGCTCACCTTGGGGGCTGATACTCGGGAAGCCGTGGAAGCTCTTCGAAAGCTAAACATCGTCCCCGTATGCTGTAGTTACGAATATGATCCTTGTGACTATCTAAAGGCGAGAGAGATGCAGCTCAAGCGAGACGATCCAGACTATACTAAGACCAAGGAGGAGGATGGCCTAAACATGCGTACAGGTGTGTTTGGATATAAGGGGAGGGTGTATCTACATACGGCTCGTCCTCTGAATGAGGTGTTTGTCGAGGTAGATTGGGCTACTGTCCCAGAGAGCGAGCATATTGAGCGCATAGCTCGCCTCATAGACCGAGAGATACACGCTAGCTATCAACTCTATCCTGGCAATTATATAGCTCACGATTTGCTCACTGGGCATCGGAGTGCCCAATACACCGAGGAAGAGGCAGCAACCTTTGTCGCTTATCTTGATAAACAGCTTGAGCGCATAGTGATGCCTGCAGATATCGTCAAAGATACACCATATCTAAGGGAGCGCATTTTAGAGATGTATGCCAACCCTTTGCGTAACTATATGAAGGCAACAACCTCTACTCTCAATTAAAACAAACCTATGAACAACGAATATCTAAGCATGGAGGAGAAGATTGTGGCCATGCTGCGTACTGTTTATGACCCTGAGATACCTGTCAATGTCTACGACCTAGGGCTTATCTACGATGTGGATGTGGATGACAACAAGTTTGTCACCGTAACGATGACCCTTACGGCTCCTAACTGTCCTGCGGCAGATTTTATCGTTGAGGACGTGAAAATGAAGACTGAGTATGTTGAGGGGGTAACGGGTGTGGCAGTTAATCTAACCTTCGAGCCTGAGTGGAATAAAGATATGATGAGCGAGGAGGCTCTTTTGGAGCTCGGGTTCCTCTAGCGATGATGCGTACAGGTAAGGTTTACTTTACAAGTGATGCTCACTTGGGGTCAGCATATCATGTAGATCCCAAAGCAGTGGAGCGTAGGCTAGTACGTTGGCTAGAGAGCATTCGCCCCTTGGCTAGTGCAGTTTACTTCCTTGGGGATATGTTCGACTATTGGTTCGAGTATAGAAATGTTGTGCCTCGTGGCTTTACGCGCTTTCTTGGGACGCTGTCCCTTATGAGTGATGAAGGCATTGAGATTCATTTCTTCACGGGTAACCATGACGTTTGGTTCGCGGATTATATCGCTACAGAAGTGGGAGCTACCGTTCATCACAGAACGGAGGTGGTAGATATCTTGGGTAAACGCTTTAGGCTAGCCCATGGAGATGAGGAGTGCAGTACACAGTCTCGCTCTGAGTGGGCTATTTACCATATCTTTCGCTCTCGTCTTTGTCGTGCTCTATATGCTTCGGTACATCCTCGTTGGACGGTGGGACTAGCCATGGCATGGTCGTTGTACAGTCGTAAACAGGGTATGAAAGCCCAAACGATCGGGACGATCCCTCATGCCTATGCCAATGATTACTTCGACCTCGAGAGAGAGCCTCTGATCAGGGTTGCCAAGGAGCTTGCCACTACTCAGCCTGACATCGACTATTTTCTCTTTGGCCATCGCCATCTGATGGTCGATATGGCCCTAAGAGGCGACAAGCGCGTTATGATCCTTGGCGATTGGCTTCAGTACAATTCTTTTGCTGTGTGGGACGGTTCTGTACTCTATCTAGATCAGTTCGAGCCAGATAATGAAGAGGCTTAAGTTTCGTCTCTAGCTTTAGGGTGTGAATTTTCCTCTAAGTACATTATCCCCTTGGTGTTAAGTAAGTAGGTTATCTGTAGAATTATTAGGGGGCTGCGCTCAAGTTGGTGCAGCCCCCTAAACTATTTATGGAGTAAGTCATCAATACCAATATAGGACCATAGGTCTTTTTCTTAATTAGATTGATGGAGTGTAATTGCCTTTTTATGAGATAGTTTTGTCCTGTCTCGATTTGTCCGAAAAATCTTCGGGAACTTTCAAAAAAAACTTCCCGATCTTTTTGGAAAAAGTTCGGGAACTCCGAGAAAAAAGTTCGGGAACATTTTTTCGGGTATTCCCGAGCATTTTTTAGACGAAGCAAAAGGAGTGTTTTAGATGCCTCAAGAGAGGTCCATGAAGCATGGAGAGAGTATGAGCAGATGTTACGGATAGCGTAAGGTTGTCCAGCTCTTTGTATGCAGTTAAGGTGGGCTTTTCCTTTTTGCTCTATCTTTGTGCACTATGATAGTCAATGAGATTTTTTATAGCCTTCAGGGTGAGGGGATCAATACGGGTAGGGCGGCTATATTCATTCGCCTTTCGAGATGCAATCTGAGATGTTCATTCTGTGACACAGAGTTCGATAGCGGGGAGGAAATGTCGTTGGAGGAGATAGCAAGGCACATCGCGCAATATCCTGCCAGGTTCATCATTTGGACAGGGGGCGAACCGACGCTGCAGCTGACAGACGAGACCGTTGCCTACTTCAAAGCCCTTGGTTATACACAAGCAATAGAGACGAATGGTACGCGTTGTCCTCCATCGGGACTAGACTACATTACATGTAGTCCCAAGCCTGAGGCGATGAAGCGACTGCATGAGAGCTTCCCCGAGGGTGTTTCGGAGTTTCGCTTTCCCATATCAGCAGAGGGCCCACTACCACCGCCTGTTAGTGATTTGCCGAGGGCTGCGGCTTATCTGGTTAGCCCTATTTTCATTGGAGACGATGCCCAGATGATGGATCAGGCTGCCGTGCAGCGGTGCATCTCTTTCGTTTGTGAATACCCCGAGTGGCGGTTAAGCCTCCAGACGCATAAACTTATCAACATTCGCTAATACTCCGAGCCTTATGATTGGTTCAGTATTTACTTTCAGATCTCGGAGGTGGCTTTGCTCTGTGGTATGCCTTGCCTTTGGTCTGATCTCCCTGATGCTAATAAGTAGCTGTGGTATACCGAGGCGTAAGGCGGCCGAGGCAGAGCTTCGGGGGGAATATGCTATGGCATCTCAGCTCTATGGGCAGCTCTATAGGCGTACCCCTGCCCGAAGTAAGGAGTTGCGTGCTTACTATGCGTGGCACTCGGCAGAAAACTATCGTAGAGGGCGGATGTATCAGAGAGCTCTCAACTTCTATCAGGCCGCAGAGCGGTATGGTTATCCCGACTCTGTACGCCTACTTCGACATGCTCAGATGCTGCATTATACAGGTCATTATGCCGAGGCGAGGAGCTATTACGAGCGATATAGAGCGGTAGACCCTGAGAGTTATCTGGCGCGTATTGGGCTGAAGGGTATCACACAGGCCGAGCATAGGTCTGATTCGGTTAGCTTCTATCAGGTCTATCGAGCGAGTGAATGGAGTTCTGTAGGGAGTGACTTTGCCCCTCTCTATAGCTCCGATGGGCAGACGCTCTATCTGACCAGCAGCCGAGGTAAAGCAAATCCCAAGAAGAGCGATATTACGGGCGATCGGCTCAATGACCTATGGAGCATAAAGCGAGACCAATACGGACGGTGGGATAGGCGAATAGACACTTTGGCGGGCGGAATAAACACTCCAGCTGATGAAGGGGTGGCGACCCTCTCGGCCGATGGCAACACCATGTACTATACCTATGCTGAGCAGAGCGAGTTGTACAGCCGTACGGCTCAAATTTATGAGGCGAGCAAAGCCCGAGAGCGAGGTTGGCAACAGGGGAAGGTCTTCGACATTTGGCGAGATAGTGTCACCATGGCAGCGCATCCGAGCCTCAGTCCAAGTGGTAATACTCTTTACTTCGTCAGCGATGTAGTTGGAGGGATGGGGGGCAAGGATATCTACCGTGTGAGCATCGAGAGAGGCAGCATTGGCACGCCCGTATCACTAGGACGACCTGTCAATACTCCAGGTGATGAGCTCTATCCCTATGTAGCGACAGATAGCCTCCTCTATTTCGCCTCGGACGGACATCCTGGCTATGGTGGTCTAGATATTTACAAAGCGCGTTTGTTGCCCTCAGGAGCTTGGCAAGTAGAGGGACTACCTGCCCCGATCAATAGTCCGTACGATGACTTTAGTATCGCCCTCGATCCTATGCTAACGACCGAAGCTGGGCAGGCTGAGCTGGCAGAGCGAGGAGTCTTCGCCACTACCCGAGATGATGCTCGAGGACGGCCTCATCTCTACCGTTTTGAGCTTCCTATGCAAACGACCCTTATCGGGGGGTATGTGATGGATCGAGACGGTTATGCTATTTCGGGAGCAATGGTGCGCCTCGTGGGCAATAAGGGGGGCGGTGAGCGGATGGTGCACAGCCGTGAGGATGGCAGTTACGATCTGCGTGCCGAGGGTGAGGCCTCTTTCGTTATGCTTGCCTCGGCTCCTGGCTACCTCAACCAGTACGCCTCCGTCACGACAGGTAGGGCAGACAGCAGCGAGGTCTATCAGGTAGACTTCCTCTTGGCATCCAAAGAGAAGGTCGAGGTACTCTCTCAGGTCTATTATGCCTTTGATAGTGCGGAGCTCCTTCCCGAGAGCTATGAGGCATTGGCCGAGCTTTTTCAAATCTTACGAGATAATCCCGATGTTCGCATAGAGCTATCTGCTCATGCCGATAGGCACGGTGGAGCGGAGTATAACGACCGTCTTTCTGAGGCTCGAGCAGCAAGCGTGGTGAGCTACCTTACGAAACAGGGTATTGCTGCTGATCGGCTCGTGAGCACAGGTTGTGGTTGGCGTCAGCCGAGTGTGGTAAGCGAGCGACAGGCTGAGCAGCATCCTTTCCTACCTGTTGGTCAGGAGCTAACGGCCGAGTACATCAGTAGCTTGAGCAAGGAAGAACAAGCCATCTGCGATGCTCTCAACAGGCGTACAGAGTTCGTTGTCTTAAATGAACTAATTCAATAAATTGAGCTTAATATGCTGATACTTATTTCTCCTGCTAAGACATTCGCTTCCGTAAAGTCTGGGGTGGTCGCTTCGTCCGAAGGCCTCTTATTTCCCGAGCAAACGGTAGAGATTAGCTCGGCCATTTTGAAGCTAAGTAGCGATTACCTTGTCAAAGAGCTCAAGCTCAAGCCCGATGCTGCACAAAAGGCATACCAACAGTGGCGCAAGTTTGTCGATCCTGCTACGCCCTCTCTTCCAGCTCTTAGTCTATACTCGGGGATGGTATTCAAAAAGATTGGGGTAGCAACTTTAGGCAAGGAGGCTCGGTCTTGGCTCAATGAGCATCTGCTTATCTGCTCTTTCGCCTATGGCCTTCTACGCTCCATCGACCCTATCAGGCCCTACCGACTAGAGGGGACGCTAGATCCACAGTGGTCGCATGGTCACTCTATATTTCACTACTGGAGGGACGTACTTACAGACTACCTTATCCGCGAGATTGGGAGGCATGGTGGGGTGCTGTGTTTCTTGGCTAGCGAGGAGATGAAGCAGCTCTTTCATTGGGAGCAGGTGGAGCAGGCGGTGCGTGTCGTGACCCCTCGCTTCCTTGTTCAAGATATATCGGGCAAGACGAAGCAAATTGTTATCTATACAAAGATGGCTCGGGGCTCGATGGTACGCAGCATCGCTGAGCGACAAGTCGAAGATCCTGAGATGCTCAAAACTCTAACTCCCGAGGGCTATATGTTCAGTCCCGAGTATACAGAGGGAGACAATTGGGGTTACCTGCTGCAAGGCTAGAGAGATACGTCTATAGCTTCCATGCAAGGATATCTTTCCCCCTATGAGGTTAATCCATAAGGCGTTCCAACAGCTGTTGGAACGCCTTATGGATTATATATGAATAGAGAGTTAGCAACTCGTAATTCTCTGAAATCTCCAGCGCAATAGGATCCCCAAGAGTAATAGTCCAATGGGGAAAGCCGACCAAATACCAACAAGCTGTGATGTAGGTGACATCAAGCCCCAAGAAAAGCCTAAAACATAGCTTAGTGTAGGTTCGAGGAATAGATGAACGAGCGTTGCCACCACAGCTAGGTAGCCGACATCCTCCATTCCTCTTAGGGCATTGGCATAAATGACCTGTAGGGCATCGCCCAACTGATAGAGTATCACAGGAATGAGTGCCACAGCAGTCATCGAGATTATCTCTACGTCAGTTGTAAATAACCATGCAACGTAGCGTCGTGTAGCGAACATGATGATCATCGCTAGGCATGCCACTGCAAGAGCTGCCTCTACGCCCGAATTGGTAGCGGCCTTTACGCGTAGCATATCGCCATGGGTGCGGTATTTGCTCACGAGAATGGTCGTAGCGGCTCCTAGTCCATAATAAATGAAGAAGCCGATCGTCGTTACGACGCAGAGTATCTGATGTACGGCTAGGGGGATTATGCCAAGGCGAGTGACAAATAAAAGCGCGATCGTGAAGGACATAGTCTCAACCCCTGAGTACATTCCTACAGGCAGTCCTAGGCGTACTAAGGCACGTAGGGTCTGGGGAGAGTAGCGACCTCGTAGGAAGCCTCGCAGCCCCTCTCGAAATAGCGAGGCATACACAAGGTAGAGGTAGATACCAACGAGGGCCACTGCTCGGGTGATGAGTGTAGCGATGCCTGCGCCCGTTAGTCCTAGCTCGGGTATCCCGGCTTTACCGTAGATAAGGAAGTAGTTACCTACCGTATTGATGAGGTTTGCACCCAAGATAAGCCACATCCCTACAGCTGTGTGTCCGGTGCCATCGAAGTATTGCTTGAACGCGTTGTACGCCATATAGATGGAGAACGAACCAAGCTGCAATAAGAAGTACGGACGGATGAGAGGTAGGAGATGCTCTGAGAGGGAGAAGAGATGGAGGTAGGCGTAGAGCAGAAGCATTAGGGCCGAGACCCCAACGGCAAGTCCGAGGTTCAGTAGGAGACTATGGCGTAGCAGCATCCCAGCCTTCTGTAGCCTCCCTAGGGTCGTAGCCTTGGTTACAAGTGGTGTGAGCCCATAGGCAAAGCCAATGCCGAAGACATAGACGAGGGCAAAGAGGTTGTTGACGAAGGAGGCGGCTGCGAGGGCATCAGTACTATACCGTCCCACCATCATGTTATCAATGAAGCTTACCAAAATGATACCGACTTGCCCAAGAATGATGGGCAAGCCGATATGAAAGAGCTCTCGGTAGAGCCGTGGAGCATGTCGCCTATTCAAACTTGAAATTTTAGTTTGATTAACGTTATCTTGGGGTCTATATGGTGAAGTCTACACAGGCTCTACTTTTTAGGTAGGGCCTAATGAGGCGCGCGACCACATCTTGGTGCAGCGGATGTGCCGAGTAGTGGGCAAGGTCATCGAGAGAGGACGTTATGGCCTCGAGCATGAGGTCGTATTGCTCTTGCGGATTTTCATTGATGTGAACGCTCATTCCCCTTAAGATGTCGATCTGTCTAGTGAGCTGCTCCAACTCATTTTTTAGCTGGAGCAGGTGACTAGCCTTGGCCGCCCCGCTCTCGAAGCCTTCGAGGGCGAAGAGTACGATATGCTTAACCATAGCTCTAGACATCTAGCAAGGAGTCTTTGTATCCGAGGAAGTAGAGCAGGCCATCCAAGCCTACGGTACTGATATGCTGCTTTGCCCCAGCCTTGACCTTGGGCTTGGCGTGGAAAGCTATCCCGAGCCCTGCCGTTGAGAGCATAGGTAGGTCGTTCGCTCCATCGCCTACGGCTACAGTTTGTTGCAGGTCTACGTGCTCTACCTGAGCTAGGAGGCGCAGCAGCTCAGCCTTGCGCTTGCCGTCTACTACGTCACCAAGGTAACGCCCTGTCAGCTTGCCGTTCTCCACCTCTAGCTCATTGGCATACACATAGTC
Source organism: Porphyromonadaceae bacterium (assembly GCA_030528555.1). GTDB lineage: Bacteria > Bacteroidota > Bacteroidia > Bacteroidales > Porphyromonadaceae > Porphyromonas. The sequence continues at coordinate 94,475 of JAUMYQ010000001.1, forward strand.
TACCCCAAACTTGTCTTTGAGGTAGTTACCAAAGAAGGTAAAGCCTCCCGAGAGGATGGCGATCTTGAAGCCTACGACCTTGAGCGTTTTCATCAGACGCTCTACGCCCTCTGTCATCGGTAGGCTCTCTGCAATCTCCTGCATGACCGAGACATCTAGACCTTTGAGTAGAGCCACACGGCGTTTGAAGCTCTCGGTGAAGTCCAGCTCGCCACGCATGGCCAGCTCGGTAATCTCTCGCACTTGCTTACCAACGCCAGCACGCTCTGCCAGCTCATCGATAACCTCCGTCTGGATGAGTGTCGAGTCCATGTCGAAGCAGATGAGCCTACGTGTGCGCCGATACATGCTCTCTCGCTGGAAAGATATATCCATAGCGTACTCTGACGATAGCTCTACGAAGGTCTTTTGTAGTACAGCAATATCTTTTGGGGTACCACGCATGGAGAATTCTACGCTGGCTAAGGGGCCATTCTCCTCCTCTACTAGGGAGATACGTCCCGTCAGTCGTTTGATATCATCTATATTTAGCCCTTGCTCTGCACTAACTTTCGTAACGCTAGCTATCATCTGTGCCGTAATCTTGCGGGCTACGATGGTAATGATGTAGCGGTTCTTGCCCTGCATGGATACCCATTGAGAGTAGTCCTCTTCACTAATGGGGGTGAAGCGTACCGAGATACCGAGCTTGTAGCTCTCAAAAAGGAGATCCTTGAGGATAGCTCCCGAGCGCTCTTCGGTAGTCTGAAAGAGTATCCCGAGATTGAGATTGCTATGTATATCGGCCTGTCCGATATCTAGGATAAAGGCATCGTAGTTGGCAAGTATTGCCGTAAGGCTCGCTGTTACGCCAGGGCGATCTTCGCCCTGTATGATGGCTAGAATGATTTTTGTCTGATCCATAACATCTATCACAATATTGAAATAAGCAGGCTACGTTATCTTAGTAGCTCCTCCATCTCTTCGGTAGCAGCCTCGAGGCACTCCAGGAAGCGCAGTTGAGCTCGAGTACGTTGCAGGTTGTGCTCTGGGTGGTGTACTCTAAAGTAGGTATCGCCATTGATATAGTCGGCTAAGAAGCGTACCGTTTGCATATAGGTCATGAGCCGTCCGCCATAGGCAATTAGGCTACGTTCGGTCTCGGTCAGGAACTTACCAGCTGTCGAGATATAGCCCTCGACAAACGCCTTATAGATAGGCATGTTAACGCCTATTTTATCCAGGTCAGGTTCGTCCTCAGGGGCAAGGTTCACACCAGTACGGATGAAGTCCCCCACATCGCTGAGGATGAAGCCTGGCATTACCGTGTCCCAGTCCACTACGCAGAGGACTTCGCCCCCCTTGTCGAAGAGGATATTATCCACTTTAGTATCGCAGTGGATGGTACGCTTGGGGAGTTTGCCCTCGGCATATAGATGTTCCTGGATGAGCATGCTGTCTTTACGCTTCTTGATTTCGTCCAGAATATCTTGCACTCCAGCCACACGTCCCATAGGGTCTGCTGCTACAGCCTCATCTAGCTGCTGAAGGCGAAAGGGCATACTGTGAAAGTTGTCAATCGTATCTCCCAGAACTCCCTCGGGGATTACGGAGAGTATCTCTTCAAACTCCCCAAAGGCCTCCCCTACATAGCGAGCTGAGGCTTCGGAGAGCTCCGAGAGACTTTTGCTATCGGGGATGAATGTACACATCCGCCAATAGTTCTCGCCATCGTGGTAATAGTTGCTCTCTGGTGCAGTGCGTAGAGGGAGGAAGTGTAGATACTTGCGTTCTATGTCGGTGGCACCACGCTGTTTGAGCTGCTCACGCAGGGTTTGTGCTACAACAGCTACATTGCGCTGCAAGACATCCACTTTGGTAAATACGTGGTGGTTGATGCGCTGCAATACCCATCGATCTACGCCATCGGTGTCTTGCACAGCGTAGGTGTCGTTGATGTGTCCGCCTCCAAACGGACGATAGGCTCCTACCTTTTCCTCGGCGATAAACTGCCCTATAACTGCTCTCATAAAATGATATATAAATGATTATTATAGTTTACCCTAGCATAGAGAACTATTTTGATGGTACGTATGGCAAAAGACGAACGTACACAAGCAAATATAGATACAATACCTCACTCAGCCAACCCTAGATTCTGGTGGGATAAATACGCCAAAGTCGAGGCCATCTATCGTTTGAACCTTCTTCTTTTGGGGGTGGTTGATAATCTCCTCATCCTCATGAGGTTATAGATACCCCCATTTTTGTGCAAAATGTTCCCGAACTTTTTTCTCGGAGTTCCCGATCTTTTTCCAAAAAGTTCGGGAAGTTTTTTTTGAAAGTTCCCGAAGATTTTTTGCATCAATCAGGATGCATTTTAATTGCCTATAAATGAGTATATTCTGAGAATCCATCCGAAATGGAGAAATACCTGGTAAGTTGGCCGAGACAGCCTCGTAGTTCTCTAGAGGAAAATTACCATTCAATAGGTGAAGAACCATGGCGAGTAAGGTAGGCATTCGCTTGGCTAAAATGGGAGCATCCCTCAAATTTCTGGGCTCCTCGCTGGGCCAGAGGTGATGGGTGTACAGCCTCTAGGACAAGGTGTCTCTCTCGGTCTATATTTGCTCCCTTAGCTCGGGCATAGCTGCCCCAAAGCATAAAGACGAGGTTGCTCCGCTCAGTAGCCAAGCGAGCTATGATGGCATCGGTAAACTCCTCCCAGCCGATACCACGATGCGAACCAGCAGCCTCTGCTCGTACCGTGAGGATGCTATTGAGTAGCAGGACACCCTGCTGTACCCAGGGCATGAGATGTCCGTCTGTGACAATAGAGGGCCGACCGAGATCGCGAGCTATCTCTTTCTTAATATTGATAAGGCTGGGTGGTACACGGACTCCATGAGGTACGGAAAAAGACAAACCCTCGGCCTGCCCTACTTGATGATAGGGATCCTGCCCGAGGATAACTACACGCACCTGAGGTACAGGGCATAGGTCCATCGCTCGAAAGATTTGATTGCCCCGTGGATAGATAGGTACCCCAGAGCTTAAGTACTCTCGCCGTACGGCTTCGGCCAAATGAACAAAATAGGGCTTGGCAAACTCATTCTCGAGTAACTTGCCCCAGCTGGGCTCGATCTTCACCACCATAATAACCTGTAAGCTTAATATCTTTGCAGGCAGTAAAGTTAAGGACAATCAATATAATATGGTTATACGGCACAAGGCAATCAGGCTCTTGCTCGCCTTTATTACGCTGGGGTGCGTCCCTGCTGTTGCTCAAAGTTCAGAGCCAAAGGAGGAGTATCGCTCCATATCCTATAAGGCTCTTATCCAGGAGGCAGAGGTTAGGTATAAGGCTCGTGTGGGTATCGAACTGATACGCTGCCGAGATGGGCAGAGCATCTCTCGGCATAGGGAGCAGGAGCTTATGACCCCAGCATCGGTGGTCAAGATGCTCTCCACGGGGGCAGCACTGCGAGAGCGAGGAGGTAACTACCGCTTCGCTACTAAGATTTACTACACAGGTTCTATATCGGGCAATACTCTCGAGGGGGACCTCAATATCTATGGGTCAGCTGATCCATCCATCGGTTCGAAGCACATCGAGATGCCGAATAAACTCATCAATGAGATTGTATACAGCCTGCAAACCTTGGGAATACAGCGCATCGAAGGCTCCATATGCCTGTATACAGGCCTGCCAGAGGAGTCCGTTCCCCCAAGCTGGATGTTAGAGGACTTGCACGAACCCTATGGTGCAGGGCTCTATGGACTAAACTATGCCGACAATACACTTAGCCTATCGGTCAGTAGTCCGCGACAGCGTGGGGCTATCAAGCTACATGAGGAGCAACCCACTGGTATAGAGTGGAAGAGTAGTCTGCGCCAGAGTGGCAAGGGAGGGCGCATTACCATTGCTCACTCATCGGGTAGCCCCCAGATTATTCTTAGAGGTTCGTTAGCTAGAGGGGAGCGCCGTAGCCTTAGGATGTCCAATCCTAGTCCTGCGCTCACCCTTGGACATCGGCTTAGTCAGGCGATGAGCCTCAGTGGCATAGAGCTTGTCGGTCAGATACGCAGCATCTCCACGCAAGAGCGTCCCAGAGGCAAGCTGCTACACACCTATTTCTCCCCAACCCTCAAGGAGCTGTGCCGCATCACTAACTACGAGAGCCAAAACCTCTATGCCGAGGGTATCGCTACGCTACTGACCGAGCACAGGCACCATGACAAAGGCGAGGCTCTGACCGAGTATTGGCAGCGTCAGCTCTCTCTGCCCCAGACTGCGATGCAGCTCAGGGACGGTTCGGGGTTAAGCAGGCTTAACCAAATTACTCCCAGTGCGCTAGCCCTTATTCTACATAACCTTATGGGAGGAGCTCTTCCCCTTGATGGTATAGTTGTAGAGACACTCCCCGAGGCAGGCTCAGAGGGTACTGTGCGCAATCTTTCTCTACCTTATGGGCTCAAGAGTTATCTCAAAAGCGGTACGATGCGTGGTGTATGCTGCTATGCGGGTTATATCTTTTATCAAAATGAATGGTACGTCCTGGCCTATATGTCTAACGGAATACCCTCGGCACGCCTCAGTCGAGAGTTACTCTATACACTTCTATATAGCATATTCCATGAGCAGACCCCTTAGTTTAGTTCTCCCCCTCCTCTGCTTTGTGATTTCTGCTTTGGATCTTGCTGCACAGAAGGGGCTGGATAGCTTGATGCGGAGCTATGACTTGGTGGATTTACAGCATCTTGAGCCGAGTATTCGGGTGGAACTGCGTTACAGTACTACGAACAACTTCATTGGAGAAGACATGTATGGAGACCTTAAGCGTGCTTATCTCGAGCCATCATTCGCCAGACGCATCGTCCGAGCTCAGCAGCTACTTCAGAACACACATCCAGGCTACTGTTTGCTTATCTATGATGCTGCTCGGCCTTTGAGTGTACAAGCAAGAATGTATGCGCGTGTAGCTGATACCCCCCTTAAGATCTATGTAGCACCCGCCAGGCAAGGTGGACGGCACAACTATGGCGTAGCCGTAGACTTGACGATAGCCGATCCAAAGGGTAAGCCACTCGATATGGGAACGGACTTTGATCACTTTGGGGAGGAAGCCCATGTGGGAGATGAAGCCGAGCGTGTGCGCCAAGGGAAGCTCGGGAGAGAAGCTGCCCAAAATAGGGCATTGCTCTATGAAATCATGAGGGCAGTGGGTCTACGCCCTTACAACAAAGAGTGGTGGCATTATCAAGAGACGATCCCGATGAGTGAGGTACGCAAACGCTACCGCCTTATTAACGACCTCTAGATTATGTAGCTAAGTTTGGTATTACCTTCAGGCGTGGTTAGCGACCACAACTCAGAGCGAAGGGGCAATATCGACATTGCTCTTTGTCTTCTGTTTGAGTAAAGGGGATAGATAGGTCAAATAGCTCATCTAGTAAGGTCTTCATCACGTATAGAAAGTTCGCTCGATACTCGAGATAGTTGTCGATTATTGAGCCTTGACCACGCTCCATACCATAGGTTAGGTAGGGATTGTAGTTAGCCTGCTCATGAGCCATCTGGCGTACGAGCATCACGGCTGGCTGTATAGGATAGCTGCGTTGTGCTTCGGCAAAGAGCGTCTTGTGAGCTTTGCCCGAGTGCACGAGCTCGCAGTAGAGGAGTATCTGCATACGGGCCTTATGATCTCCCTGCTGGATTAGTTTATTCCAATCTCCAATTTTCGACAGTTTGTCACTGCCCGTCTTGTAGTCTATGAGGCGGAGTCGAGGGGAGGCTTTATCTCCCTCGGGATAAAGTATGTCTAAGCGGTCTATATCTCCCTTGATATTGGCTAGTCTACCGTCCGAAAGCTCTAGTTGCCCCTCAAACCTCCCCTCACTGTCTAGGTAGGCGAACTCATCCCTAGAAAGCATATCGTACTGCAGAATGCTGCGAATATAGGTATCTATCATGTTGCAATAGAGCTTATCCAGCGCACTAAGCGTATTACGATCGTATTGCTTGCTATAGCTCTCTCGTACTGTTCGGCTGATAAGCGTATTCCCCTCCTCAAGCATACGTTTTATATCATGCTTGGGGACAAATTTACCTCCTATATAGGGTGCATAGAGTTTTTCTATAGTTCGGTGTAGAATGCTGCCAAAGTCGTTCGCAGCGATAAGTTCTTGGGGTGTTTGCTCCTCATAGATCTCCTGGATAGCCTCATAATAGAAGCGTAATGGGCAAGAGATGTATGTAGATAGGCGACTTGCAGATAGGGATTTGTGATCCTCATCTTGGGAGAAATAGCGCGCTAGCTGTGCTTGCACAGCTGTGCTCTGCTTATCGAAAACATTGGGGCGAGCAGCTGTGAGACTGGGAGTCGCTTGAGCTTTTCGCATCCGTATAGGAACTCCGTATAGGAACTCCATTTGAAGAATGTAGCGACTCTCTTCGCCTTTACCACCTGTGTTATCCTCCTTCCCATAGAGCATAATGAGTTTCTCTACCCCTGAGATAGATTGATAGAAGCGGTAGCTATCTGCAGCTTCTTGCCACTCGGCCGTAGGCAAGCGATATCCGACCCTTAGAGCATGTGGGATAAGCGTATTGGAGTGCCTATCAGTTGGGATCAAACCTTCCTGGGCAGAGAGATAAATCAAGTGCTTGAAGTGTAGGGCTCTACTCTCGAGTAGGCCCATGATTTGCAGCCCCTGTAGTGGGTGGCCCTCAAAGGGGATAGTAAAGCCTTGTGATAGACCTTCGAGTAGTTTAGAGGTGGCAGCAAGGCTCATACCATGTAGATGGTATTCCTCTATGAGGCTATAGAGCCTGTTGACTAGTAAAATGTAGTGATGGATGAACTCGGCATCGAAAATGCTAAGTACTGGCCTACCGTCTTCTTCTGTGTATATGTCAGTCTCCTCTTCGACTTCTTCTCCAGCTTGCCTCAGGAGACGAGAAGAGGTGAGGATAACAGAAAGCAGTTCTCGCAGAGCAGCTAAGAAATCTAGGGGCCCCATGGTGGTGGGCAAGAGGAGCTGCATGATATTGTTGTAGCCCTCTAGAGGAGGCTCTGTACTCTTGCCGTCATCCTTGTCCCATTGCTTCAATAGTTGTTCATAGTGCTGATGGACCCATTCTGTCGAGAGACGGAAGCTTCTCTGTCTTCCTATGCGCTCGGTAAGTCTGATAAGTGAGGGAAAGCGCTCGACGAGTATTTGTATGCTCAGTAGCGATAGTAGATTGTCCACTCGATAGCTGCCCTTCATGTCTTGGAGAAGCTCTGCCCAACGAGAGATCATGATAGCGATAGGAGTACGGCTGAGTGGATAGCCAAGCGTAACATTCAGGTGCTTATAGCCACTGGGGATAGAACCCACCGTGGGTAATAGAAGGCTGTCGTGTGGTAGGATTATAGCTGTGGTTAGCCCTAGAGCGTGCTCTTCAAGCTCAAGGTTCAGCCCCAGCTCTGTGAGGACTTGAGGTAGAGCTTTGACCTGAGAAACAGTACTAGCACAGCTAATAACTTCGACCTCGGAGGGGAGAGTGTGGCCAGTCCGATACCAAGAGCCTTGCTCGTAGCCGAGTAGCTCTTTGTTTTTTTGCATCATTCGGTGGGCTCGATGTTGCTTATCGGAGAGGATGTGTACATGTTCATCCCAACAAAACTCAGCATAGCCCCTCATGCGTAGGGTGCGAAATATCCGAAACTCCGAGGGTGTGATGTCAAACAACCCTACAAATATTAGGCTTGTCTGCTGAGGTAGGCGATCAACGATCTCTATGGCATCCTCGGCAATTGCTCGATATAACCCACCTTCGTACGCGTAGTTGCATTTTAGGAGCTGGTCATTGAAGTGCTTGTATAGAGGATAGAGGCTAAGCCAAAAGCTAAGAAATCGTTCACGGCTTGAGAGTGAAGCGTCTGGGCGCGATGCAGTATGCAGATCATGATCCTTGAAATTCTTCCAAAAACCATGTAAGATGTCTAGGGTCTCCTCCTGCATATAGGAGAAGTCGTCTTGAAGCTCTTTGAAGTCCGAGAGGTTGGTATATAACTCCTTGGCAGAGATCAAGTATCTATCAATAAGATCAAAATCTTTGAGGATAATATTACCCCAGTAGACGAACTCATCGAAACTCTCTAGCTCTTGTCCCTCACGTACCTTTCTGTAGCTATGATATAGCTCGAAGAGCAATGCTGTATGATCTAGCGTTCGTCGCTCGGGTAGTAGTGACGAAAGAAAGTCATTTACTGTAATGCACTCGGGGCTGAATATTGGAGTCTTCGCCTCTTGAGACAGGTAGTGGCGGAAGAACTGTAAGGATCGTTTGGAAGGAAAGACGAAGGTTTTCTGTGAAATATCCTTGCCGAAGAGCTTATAGTAATGCTGGGCAACCTGCTGAAGGAAGGAGTATCTGTACATATAAGACCTATTTGATGCCTCGCCTGTCTAGCTCTCTTTGATAGAGGCGAGCATTACGTAGGTGCTCGGTGTAGGAGCTTGAGAAGTTGTGGTAGCCAGAGAAGTCTTCTTTGGCACACATGTATAGATAATTGTGTGGTTTAGTCTTCAAAATAGCTTCAAGTGTACTGCGTTTAGGGATGCGAATAGGTCCAGGAGGCAATCCTACAGTATAATAAGTATTGTAAGGAGAGGGCGTACTAAGATGTACTCTGAGGATGCGTCGAAGTGAGAAGTCTCCTAGCGCGTATTTGACTGTTGGGTCACTCTGTAATGGCATTCCTTTACGTAGGCGATTGATGTACAGACCAGAGATGAGGGCATACTCATCAAGTTTGTTCGACTCCTCCTCTATGATGGAGGCTAGAGTGGAGAGTTGTAGTGGAGAGAGCTCCAAACTATCTAATTGTGTTCGTCGATCAGGAGTCCAAAAAGCTTTGTATCTCAGTATTATGCTATCTCTTAGGGATGATGGATCAATGTCCCAAGGGAGGTCGTAGTTCTCTGCAAAGACAAGCCCGAGGGCTTCTTCTCTGCTGCAGCCCAGCTTAGCTAGTTCGGCACTGTCTGTCCACGCCGAGAGCAGCTCTGCCGAGTCTGCCATCAAGAACCTATCGAGTGTGCTGATGAATTCTTGTTCGGTACGTATGCCCATTAGAGGGACAGACACTAAAGCTTGTGGGCTCTCGGTAAGTATCTGTATTAGTGTTCTGGTATTTACTCCAGTGGGGATAGCGTATCGCCCTGTACGTATTTTGCTTTCTACGTCATAGAGCTTCCAATAGATATCGAAGAGCTGGGGACGCAGGGGATAAATTTTCCTATGGATTTGTTCCCTGAGAGCTTCACTATCGGTCTTGCTGTCAATGAGTAGATAGACGGTTTCGGTATGTCTGCCCGTGGGACGTGTATGTAACCAGTAAGCATAGCCTGCTCCTAGTCCAAGGAGTAGAAGGAAGACGATACTACTCCAGACACATCCATTGCTTTTGCGTCTCTTTCGCCTTATACTGCTGAAGCTTGCTCCATTTATTCTTTGATAGGTCTTGGTACTTACTTTTTTAGACATATAGGTATCTGCTTAATGCTCCGTGAAGGAAGCGGTTGAGTTATCGGTAAAAGGGCATGTGTTATGGACTGATTGGTTTGTCCTTGATTGTAAGATACTCTTTGAGACCTTGTAGGTCCAGGACGGATTCTTTGATGGGCTTGTATAGCTTACTTCGTAGACGTACATCCTTCAGACCATATTTGTCGAGTGCTTTAGGCGTTGGTCCCAGCTTGTCTACCAAAGTAAAGGCGTAGCTCATTGCATAGATAGCAATAATGAACCCCAATGCTGCTCCTAGTACCTTGTTGATGGCCCCAGACAGCCCACCTTTAAAGAAAGATGTGATCCATGATCCTACGCACCAGATAGTTATGTATAGGGAGACAAAGGCAAGAATCAAGGCGATAATTTTGGCTACGTCATAGTGTATGTCAAATCTGCCTACCACATTGTCTCGAAGCCATGGAGCGATGCGCCAACACTCCGAGATAGAGATAATGACCCCAATGGTACGAATGACGCAGGCTACCGCTCCATGTTTTGCCCCAGAAAATACTGCCAGGGTAAGGATACCTATTATTACCCAATCTAGCCAAACCATAGCCTTTTCGTTTTATCTGGTCCGTCTGCCTACTTGAGATGTCGTAGGAGGTGCCCCATACGCTCTTTCTTAGTGCGCATATACTGCTCGTTGTGGGCGTTGGGTATAACTTCTATCGGTACGATCTTGCTTACTTCAAGGCCATAGGCTTCTAGCCCGACTCGTTTGACAGGATTGTTTGTCATCAAGCTCATTTTCGCTACTCCTAGTTCTCGAAGTATTTGCGCCCCTACACCATAGTCACGTTCATCTGCATCTCGTCCGAGGTGTAGATTGGCATCTACTGTATCTAGCCCTGCCTCTTGGAGCTTGTAGGCCTTGATTTTATCCATCAATCCGATGCCACGCCCCTCCTGATTGAGGTAGACGATGATACCTCTGCCTTCGGTCTCGATGAGCTCCATCGCTTTGCGGAGCTGCTGTCCACATTCACATCTTCGAGAGGAGAAGATATCGCCAGTCATGCAGCTAGAGTGTACCCGTACGAGCACTTCGTCTCCGTTGGAGATGTCCCCCTTGAATAGAGCAATATGCTCTAGTCCGTTGGACTTCTGACGGAAAGGTATGAGCCTAAACTCACCTACGGCTGTAGGCATAGCCACTTCCTCACCGCGTTCGAGCATTACTTCGGTACGCAGGCGGTAGGCGATGAGATCCTTGATCGTGATCATCTTTAGGCCGAACCTCTGCGCGACTTCCATAAGTTCGGGCATACGCGCCATTGTACCATCTTCGTTGATAATCTCGATAAGGGCCGCCACTGGTTGTAAGCCAGCTAGGCGTGCCAGATCTACAGCAGCCTCTGTATGGCCAGCACGGCGCAGCACACCTTTATTTCTTGCTCTTAGGGGACATATATGCCCAGGGCGTGCCAGATCTGTAGGGCGTGTGTTTGGGTCGGCTAGGGCAAGGATAGTTTGAGCTCTGTCATACATTGAGACACCTGTGGTGCAGCCCTTTCCAAGCAGATCCACTGTTACTGTAAAGGGAGTTTCGTGGACCGAAGTATTGGTCGGTACTTGCATCTCGAGCTCGAGTTCTTGGGCGCGCTCTTCAGTGATTGGAGCGCAGAGGACACCGCGTCCGTAGCGCATCATGAAGTTGATCTTTTCTGGGGTAACTTTCTCGGCTGCTATGACGAAGTCGCCTTCATTTTCGCGATCTTCATCATCCACAACGATGAGAAATTCGCCCTTGCGAAAGTCTTCAAGGGCCTCTTCTATGGTGCTTAGCTTAAATTCGCTCATGATGTATCTTTAACACGTTAAAATGTCTATGGTCTGTTGTCTCTCGAGGGTTAGGGCTTAGCTGGCATATCGTCCAAGTAGTGGTATAAGGTCCGCCAGTATCTCAGAGAGGGCTAGTAAGGCGTGCCGAATGCGTTCTCGTTGGATGCGTACAATCAATAGGAGTGGTAGTGATAGGGGCAGGAGAGGTACTATGGCGAGCCTAATCCAATGTCTCGGAGGAAGGATTATGGGCAGTAGAGATTGAGGCAAGGTGGGTAGGTCCGCTGCCTTGGCGTTGAGCAGAGGGTTCCTCATCAATCGGATATCTTCTACTAGCTGATCCAGATCTAAGGCTAGCAATTTGAGTTCCTCGGGGTGAGCCTTACTCTCGAGCCAAAGCCTCATGGCGGAGCTATTGACAAGAGACGATGAGCGTAGCAGTTCTGCGTGGTTTTTGATACGTAGTACATGGCTTGAGAGATTAGCTCGGGGAGCTAAGGTCGCTGTCTGCTCTTCATACGATAGCGGAGCAATCGTACGTCTGCGTATATAGGTTCCCATGAGCTTACGCCATGGGTCGGCTAGGGCATCCATATTGATTGTGATGGAGTCTTGAGCCGAACGGTAGGTTAGGAACAGTCCGATAGGAAGTAAGACGAGCGAGCTAAGCCACATACCTAGCCATACGGGGACGCTCTCCTCTTTGGTCATATTCTGCCCAAAGGTGTCTATGATGTAATAAATGATGAAGAAGAGGACAGAGGCGATTACGGGCATACCCAACCCTCCCTTACGAATAATGGCTCCAAGGGGTGCACCGATGATAAAAAAGATGAGGCAGGCAGTGGGGAAGGTGAACTTGCGGTGCCACTCCTGCCCGTTGGTGCGGAAAAAGTAGAAGAGGTCTTTGTCACTGTAGAGCCGACCGTCTGCTTCATAGCGCACGCGTTCTAAGTTACTAATGGCTAAATTCAGGAGGCGAATACTGTCCTCGAGCGAGGTGATTTGAGTAAGGCTATCGAGATTGATGGGAGGAGCATCTCGAGAGACAAACCGATCTAGAGCTGCCGAGGTCGTATCGCGATGGTAAGGAACATCGTAGGAGTATCGCTGGGTAAACTGCGCTCTGTCGAGGATGTCGCCCGTTTCTCTTCGGATGCTATCCAAGACGATAGTTGCCGAGTCGTAAGCGTGCTGTAGCTGAAATAGATTCTTTCCAATAAATAGATTTTTCATCTGACTATCATCCATTTGTTGGAAGTTGGCATCGAAAGGGATGATTATCTCTTTGTAGTCAAATCGTTCTTTGGCATGAGCTATGGGCTTATCGTCCATGTAGGTGGGTTGCTCAAGGTTTTCAAAGCTTTGTCCATTGTAGAGCTTCCATGCCAGATAGGTCTTGCCATCGTCCATGACAATGCGTCCCGAGTCCGCTCGGATGATGCGCACCTGCTCATTGCCACGCTTGTGGTCGTAGATCATTACATCGAGCATACGGCCTGGGTGCTGCCTATCTCTACTACTTACATAGATGCTGTAGCCAGGGATGCCACTGTAGAAGATGCGCTCGGGAATTTCCAGCTCGAGATTGGCAAAGCGAGCTGAATATAGAAGCGTCCACATACGCACCTGAGAGGTGATGAGAAAGTCGTTCTGAAAAGCGAATAGTCCAACAGCAATGCCCAAGGTGAGGATAAGCAGGGGAGCGAACATTCGGTAGAGTGATAGTCCAGCAGCTTTCATCGCGAGCAACTCAAGTCGCTCACCTTTATTACCGAAGAAGATGAGTGATCCTAGCAAGATACCTAATGGTAGAGCCATCGGCAGGAAGGTCATGGCGGCATAAAAGAGAATTTGTGCCACGACCCAAAAGTCTAGCCCCTTCCCCACTAGCTCATCTATGTACTTCCAGAGAAATTGCATTAATACAATAAGCCAGCAGACGAAGAAGCTCGCCAGCACTGTAGGGATATACCCCCTCAACATGTATTTATCTATCCGTTTTAGCCTCACGTTTGCAAGTCACCTTTTGAGGATGTATACAACACACTCCCTAATGAAGTCAAGCAAAAATAATGCTTTTCTTTGCTCTGTGGGTTCCATGCTCCCAAATAGTCAGGGCGATTGTATTAGAATTGAGTTATTCTGTTGACTGTAATACCTTCCTTTTATGAAGAAACGATAATCTCCTTATCTTGATGAGGTTAGAAAGCCTCCTATTTCAGTATAATAAAGTGTGGAAATATTTTTTGGGGGTATTCCTGAGCATTTCTTGTCTTTTGAGGGTACTATAATGATGCGATCTGGAGTGAGTGTTTTTGACATCTTGAGAGACCTTCGTCAGATACTTGGATAGACAGTGAACATTTTGACTTAATCGCTTAGTGCAGTAGTCCCAAAGGAGGGCTTTCTCGGATAAATGTTTATTTTTGTGCTGAGATATTTTATAATTGGGTTAAACTAATATAGTTGTATGTACTGGACACTAGAGTTAGCGTCAAAGTTGGAGGATGCTCCATGGCCTGCCACCAGGGAAGAGTTGATAGACTATGCTCAACGCTCGGGTGCGCCATTGGAGGTGATTGAGAACCTTCAAGAGATGGAAGATGAGGGTGAGCTGTATGACTCCATCGAGGATATTTGGCCAGACTATCCAAGTAAGGAAGATTTCTTCTTTGACGAAGAGGAGTATTAGGGTTCTGCTTTCTGGGTGGCTCGTGCCGTGAGGTAAATCCTCTCTCAGCGTAGCCCAGATTCCTTACTCCATCGGAGTATGAAAATTTCTGCAATTTCATTGTATAGCCTCTGTCTCCTGTTGCTTAGTCTCGGGGTACAGGGGCTGTATGCTCAGATGGGTGTGATAGGGCAGTACCCGATGCTACTGGGGCACTATAATGCTGCTTCTATTGGGTTCGGTGATGAGTTGTCTCTCACAGCCTTGCACACGAGGCAACTAGAGGGAGTTGAGGGTAGCAGTAAAGCCTTTGTCGTGATGGCGGATATGCCCCTCATGTTTCTGGGGCATAGGCATGGTGTAGGGGTGGAGTTAACGAGTACAACCTTTGGTTTATTCAAAGATACGAGCCTTGCAGCTCGCTATGCTTTCGGTATTGGATTGGGTCAGCTTGGTCGGCTGCAACTGGGAGCAGGCATGAGGCTTGTTACCAGCGTTTTTGATGGGACAAAAGTCTTTGTTCCATTAGGGATAGAAGGGATGTCTTCGGTCGATGGTGCGATTCCTGCTGTCGAGGTTTCTGGGCGAGGTATTGATGCTCAGATAGGCGCTTATTATAGGTATAGAAATATTGACCTGGGCATAGGCGTTAATAATCTGCTAGGAGCGACTATTTTGCTTGGTAATAAATATAAGAGAGAGCATGTGCGATCCTACAACCTCTTTGCACGTTACGCCATTGGTATAGACCGTATAGCACTGCGCTTTGAGCCATCTGTCATCTTTGAGGCGACAGAGGCCCTGCTTTATCGACTGGACTTGCGTCTCGGAGTATGGTACAAGAAGCTAGTTTACATGGCCGGAATGTATCGTCCTGGGCAAGCTTGGGGAGCAAATCTCGGAGTAAGGATTGGCAAAGTCTATCTAGGTTATCAATTTGAGCGACCTACATCGGAGTTGGGGCGAGGAAGTTGGGGAAATCACGAACTATTACTTTGCTATTCAATGCCCATAGATGTAGGGGGAAAGAAGAATAAGAAGTACAAAAGCATCCAGTTGCTTTAGAGGGCAATTGGGGTACGGCATAGAGGTAGGCTGCCTGGCTCGTTAGAGTATTATAGTAAGTTTTGCTACTCTGAGATGAGCAGGACTTAGGCTTCCTGAGGAAGGAAACAACGAACAGTTAGGATATGAAGAAATCTATAATGACGGTCGGTTCACTGGCTCTGTTAGTTACGTTGGTAGCCTGTGGAGCGTCTCGAGTATCTATGGGAGGCGAACTGACAGGAGCGAAGTTAGCCTCTTGGAGTGAGCCAGCCCCTTATGGGATGGTTAAGATACCGAGAGGGCATATCATCCTCGGCACTCAAGAGCCCGATAGTATATGGGGAGAGCCAGCCATCTCAAGAGCTATCTCAGTAGATGCCTTTTGGATGGATAGACATGAGGTGACGAACGCTCAGTATCGTCAGTTCGTTTATTATGTTAGAGACTCAATCATTCGAGAGAGGCTTGCGGATCCTGCCTATGGTGGTGATGACAGCTATAAGATTACGGAAGACAAGTATGGCGAGCCAATCAAGCCTTATCTTGACTGGGGCCGCCCTATTCCGAATGAGAAGAAGGCAACAGACGAAGAGCTCAAGGCTTTGCAAAGTGTTTACTACACTAACCCCGTTACTGGTGAGCGGAAACTAGATCCAAAGGCTCTGCTCTACCGCTACGAGGTTTATGATCATCGCTCGGCAGCTTTGTATAGACATCAACTGCATCGTCCCGAGGGCAACAGACGCTGGCGAGGAGATGAGACTCTGCCGATGATTGCTAAGGATACGGCTTATATCAACCAAGCTGGCAAGGTAGTACGGGAAACCATTACACGTCCACTCTCAAGCGAATATGATTTCCTTAATACCTACATCGTTCCTATCTATCCGGACGAAAGTGTCTGGGTAAACGACTTTCCCAACTCGACCAACGATGTTTACACTCGTATGTATTTCAATCATCCAGGCTATGACGACTATCCTGTAGTGGGTGTATCTTGGGAGCAAGCTCAGGCTTTCTGTGCTTGGCGTACGGAACATTATCTAAGAGGAGTTCGCTTGCCAGAGGGACAGATAGTAGAGCAGTTTCGCTTGCCCACGGAGGCTGAGTGGGAGTATGCCGCTCGATCTGGACAGACCGACCAGATTTTCCCTTGGGCCACTACAGACTTGCGCTCCGATAAAGGATGTTTTCTGGGCAACTTTAAGCCTGGTGAAGGAGATTATACGACCGATAAGCACATTATTACAGCTCGAGTATCCTCTTATAGTCCTAATAGCTATGGCCTCTATGATATGGCTGGCAATGTCGCGGAGTGGACCAGTACTACGTGGAGCGTCTCGGGACTTAAGCAGATCAACGATGTGAACCCTGAGCTACGTTACTTTGCTTCGCAGCAAGACCCTCACATGCGCACGCAGAAGGTCGTTAAGGGTGGTTCATGGAAAGACATAGCTCGCCATATTCGGTCCAATTATCGAACTTCCGAGTATCAAGATCGTGGTCATTCCTATATCGGATTTCGCTGTGTGCGCACAGCGATAGACTTTGGTAAGTAAACTAGACAGCAATGAAACGCTACAGACGCTATCAAAATAAGCTAGAGATGTTTCTAGCAAGCAATAAGGGAAAACGCACGCTGAACCTCTTCTATTCGTGGGGTGCTGCCTTCGTTATTCTTGGTGCACTCTTCAAGCTTCTTCATTTACGCTATGCCAATGAGATCCTTTTCGTCAGCATGATGACAGAGTTTCTTGTCTTTTTTATTTCGGGTTTTGAGAAGCCAGCTGCTACCTACAATTGGGAGGAAGTTTTTCCCGAGCTAGCCTCCAAAAACCCTATGGACAAGGCTGAGATGGAGGCTCGTAGGCTCTATCTTCTTGAGAAAGCTAGTCAGCAGAGAGAGGCCGTTGGTGCTACGTCTGTAGCTCCACTAATTCAGGGTTCGATCTCTGCCCAGCCTCAGAATTCAGGCTGGGCTCGGGAGTTAGTACCAGAGACCGAGTTGGTAAGACTTGAAGCTGGTATTACAGCTCTTGGAGAGGCAGCTATGCAGCTCTCGCGTATAGCCGAGGTGTCGAACGGTATGATGGATAGCTATCAGGCTATGGCTAGCGACTATGAGGCTATCAGCCGAGGTTCGCATGAGTATGTGCAGCAGATGGAGGCATTGGCACGCAACGTTTCTGGTCTGAATACCATTTATGAGATCCAGCTTAAGGGTATCAGTAGTCAGATAGATGCTATTGATAGAATTAATTCGGGACTTCATCGCATCAGCTCTATGTATGATAGTACTGTGGGTGATAGCCGGGATTTTAAGCAGGAGAATGAGCGGATGGCACAGCAGTTGCGTCAGCTCAATCTGGTTTATGCTCGTATGCTTGAGGCTCTGACAGTCAATATGGGAGCTGCAGGATCACCGCATACGCCCTACACCTCGAGTATGGAGGCCACGGCCTCACAACAATAAAGCTTGCTATGGCTGGAAATGGAGGGAATGCCAATAGGCAGAAGATGATAAACCTGATGTATATCGTCTTCATTGCCATGATGGCGCTCAATGTCTCGAGCGAGGTGCTTGATGGTTTTGCCAAGGTAGAGGAGGGGCTCAAGCAGACGATTCTGGCTACTGAGGCTCAGAATGCTAAACTCCGCGAAGAGATGCAGGTGGCCTATATGAATAATCCCACTAAGGTAGAGAGATGGCATAGGCTGAGTACCGAGTTAACAATGGAGGTAGATACGCTCTTTGCCCATATCCAAAACCTTAAGTGGCAGATCGCCAGAGAGACTGATGGAGAGGAGGCCGATGTCGATCACCTCAAGAAGCGAGACTACCTTGGAGCATCTGAGGCAGTTTTGCTTGACCCTCTTAGTTCGAGGGGGCGTGACCTGAGGGAACGTATTGAGCGGTTTCGGGCTTTTTTAGCCTCTCTCGCTCCTGCTCGGTCCATAGAGGGGTTGTTGGGGGTAGATGCTGTTGGGGGTAGAACTTGGGAGGAAGCAACTTTTGCCAACATCCCCTCTTCGGCCGCTATTACACTGCTCACGAAACTGCAGAATGATTTACGCTACACTGAGGGGCAGATAATGGAGCACCTCTTGCAGAATATTGATGCTGGAGAGCTTCGTGTCAATCAGCTTACGGCTCAGGTCATTCCCGAGAGTAGGGTGGTGATGCGAGGTTTACCCTATAAGGCCCAGGTCGTTCTTAGTAGTATCGACACTACACAAGTTCCGATCATAACGATGAATGGTAAGGTCCAGACTTCATCTCAGATAGTTGTGCCTACCAGTGCAGTAGGTACATTCCCTATCCAGGGAACTCTAGAGATGAAGATGCCGAGTGGTGCTCTTGAGCGTCGAGAGTTTGCTAGCAGCTATACGGTAATCGAGCCGATGGCCACCGTTGCTCCAGTGCTCATGAATGTGCTCTACTCTGGGATAGACAATGCCGTTAATATAGCTGTGCCAGGGATAGCGCAGAGCGATGTGGTGGCGACAATGTCGGGTGGTAGTCTGACTCGGAAAGGGAACCTTTGGATAGCTAAGCCTGGCCAAGGGGTGAGTGAGGCAACTATCTCCGTCTCGGCTCGATTAGCAGACGGACAGATGTTGAGTATCGCTAAGGTTGGACTTCGGGTGCGTGCCCTGCCTGATCCAATGCCTTATATAGAAGTGTCTGATGAGCAAGGGGTAAAGGTGCGCTTCAAGGGTGGACGAATAGCTAAACCAGCCTTGCTGGCTGCTGGTGGCATCAAGGCTGCCATTGACGATTCGCTCTTGGATGTTGCTTATACGGTGGTGAAGTTTCAACTCGTAAGCTTCGATTCTATGGGTAATGCCTTGCCCGAGGTGTCTGAGGGTGGTCGTTTTTCAGACCGTCAGATGAGACAGATACAGAACGCAGCGAGGGGTAAACGCCTATATGTAACGGACGTTGTTGCTAGAGGTCCAGATGGCATAGAACGTAAGATCCCCTCGATCGAACTTATACTAAACTAGCATGAGACTAATGAACGGAAATAAAACAATGGCACTGGGCCTGGCTCTTGTACTATCTATTGGGGGGGGATTGACAGCAGAGGCTCAGCAGTCGAGTATCAGACGCACGGTTCGCCAACGAGTAGAGGGGGGGCAGGCTGCAGGCCTGGATACGCTCAGCCAACGCGCAAGGCTATACAATCTAGATCTTACGCAAGACACTAGGGGGGCAAGCTGGATGCGGACCGTTTATCGCCAGATCGATCTCTCCAGAGAGGCAAATGCTCCGCTCTATTACCCAACGAAGACAACAGAGCAGTCACAAAATCTATTTGCTCAGATCTTTCGGCTCGTTGCCTCCGATAGGGTCAAGGTCTATGAGTATCTTGATGGAGAGGAGCTGTTTGTGCCAGAATACAAGGTACAGTTCAAGGACCTTCTCGATAGGTTTAGGATCAATTATACAGAGCAGCGGGCAGGTGGTGGAGTCAATTATTTGGTAACTGATGCCGATATACCAGCATCCGAGGTTAAGGCTTACTACCTCAAGGAGACTTGGTACTTTGATGCTCCGACCTCTACCTACGATGTGAAGATAGAAGCCCTCTGTCCCATTCTCTACGATCTTGGAGACTATGGCGAGGTCCCCATGCCCTTGTTTTGGTTGCCTTACGAGGAGATTAAACCATTCATCACGGCTAAGCCTGTGATGCTAAGCAACTATAATAATAGTCCTAATGCAACTCTTGATGACTTCTTTAGGCTAAATATGTATGATGGTGAGATTATCAAGACGAAGAATCTCCTGGGGCGAGCCCTTACGCAGTACATCAGTTCCCCCGATAGCTTGCAAGCCGAGCGACAGCGTATTGAGGGGCAGCTCAGGGATTTTAAGAAGAACCTCTTTGTCACTTGCCATGATACTCAAACCGATAGCGTTAGCAGCTCCATACCAGCTGTTGTAAGCAAGAGCATCAAGGGCACCAATAGTCGAGACAAACGTGTGCGCGGTACTAAAGTCTCTACTCAGACTAAGGCAACTAAGGTCAAAGCCCCTAAGGTTGCAAAGGCGAAGCCTACTACCTCAGGAAGCCGTTCTGTACGAGGGCGCATTTAGAGATTTGGTTGTAGGATGAAATCAAGAGGGAGAGAGTGCTAGCACTCTCTCCCTCTTGATTCGTTTGTGTCAGGTACTCCAGACTATTCAACCAAGCCTTTGACCCTTAATATATAAGAGCCATCCTTGCCGTTACTGTAGATAGCTATAGTCTTGACGAACTGCCCTGGACGGCCCACGGGGTTGAAGGTCACGAGTATCTTACCTTCCTTGCCAGGAGCGATAGGTTCGGTGCTGTACTCAGGTGTGGTACACCCACAAGCAGCTACTACACGAGTAAGTACGAGGGGAGCGGAGCCTGTGTTCTTGATTACGAATGTATGAGATACCTTGCCATTGCTCTCTTTGATAACACCAAAATCGTGTTCTGTTTCCTTAGCCATGATTACTGCTCCCTGTTGCGAACCTTGAGCGATCGCAGGAGAGAAGCCTAGATAGGCGAAAAGGAAAACAAGTACATACATTAATTTCTTCATTGTTTACTATCGGTTTTAATCAGGTCCTTTCAGAACCCTAATTCATACGCCTTGCTGGCAAAAGTACAAGAAAAAGAATAAAAAGCAAGTCATTCTAGATAGTTCCTCGGGATGTCCACATCAAAAACGATACGTTCTACTCAAGTTTTGTCTATCCCCAATTAATCCTCTCAAAGCATCTAAAAATGCCTCTTTTGATATCTCAAAAAATGCTGGGGAATACCCGAAAAAATGTTCCCGAACTTTTTTCTCGGAGTTCCCGATCTTTTTCCAAAAAGTTCGGGAAGTTTTTTTTGAAAGTTCCCGAAGATTTTTTGCGTCTTTCATAGCGTTTCGTATTTATCTGTTTATGAGATTATTGTGTTTTCTCTGGGTGAAGCTGAGAGACGAGGAAGTCGCTACTCTGCTTTGGGGTCCTATTATCCCTTGAGTATAGCAAGATATTTTGTCTGACGTAGGCTGTTGGTTCGAGGGATCTCCAAGTCTTTTGGGCCTCTTCTGATGCCTGTTATATGATACGCTATAGGAGCAATGTGTGGGGAGTGCTTAGTCTCAGTTTTCGAGTTGGATAGAGAGGGGACATAAATGAGAAATTATGCCCGAATTGTCTAGGTTTTTGTGCCAAAATGTTTGTTCGTTTGTCTGATAGTTCTTATGTTTGTTGTGCATAAAGGGGTTTATTAGAGTGTGTATTTGGTCATAATTATTGATAAAAGGTCTGCTAGACATGACCCAGTGTATGAGTTAAAATAGATTATAAATATGTTATGTAATTACTTTATTCATTAGCTTATGAAGATTTCTAAGTTCATGGCAATGGGTTTGCTACGAAGCCTTGGTATGCTCGTCCTATTGATGGGGCTCTTGCTAGGGGGGAGTGTGCCATCTCTTGCTCAGACTCCTCGCGCCATCAAAGGTAAGGTGGTAGACGAGAAAGGGGAGCCTCTCACAGGGGCCTCCATCCGGATAGTGGGAACAACAGCGGGGACTGCAGCAGACCTCGATGGTAATTTCTCGCTCAATCTGCCAGCGGGCAAGACACAGCTAGTTGTGTCTTTCATTGGCTATGCCGACCAGAAGGTAACGGCTAAGAATGGAATGGTGATCAAGCTCACCCCAGATAGCCAATCTCTTAGCGAGGTTGTAGTGACAGGTATGGTTGCTACGGACAAGCGTCTCTTTACGGGAGCGAGTGATAGGCTTAAGGCGGACAATGTCAAACTGGATGGTGTGCCCGATGTGAGCCGTGGTCTTGAGGGACGCTCAGCTGGGGTATCGGTGCAGAATGTTTCGGGTACCTTCGGCACCGCGCCTAAGATCCGAGTACGTGGTGCGACCTCTATTCTTGGTAGCTCCAAGCCCCTGTGGGTAGTAGATGGTGTAATTCAGGAGGATATCGTAGAGATTGGCCCAGATGCTTTGAGCTCGGGTGATGCCACAACGCTTATTAGCTCTGCCATCGCAGGGCTCAATGCTGATGATATCGAGAGCTTCCAGATTCTCAAGGATGGCTCGGCTACTTCTATCTATGGCGCTAAGGCCATGGCTGGTGTGATCGTGATCACGACCAAGAAGGGACGCAAAGGGACGAGCTCTTTCTCCTACACGGGCGAGTTTACCTCTCGTTTCGTGCCTAGCTACCGAGAGTTCAATATCATGAACTCGCAGGATCAGATGAGTGTCTATGCTGAGATGCAGGATAAGGGTTGGCTCAACTTCTCAGATGTATATCGTGCGCATACTAGTGGTGTCTTCGGCAAGATGTATCATCTGATGAATACTTATGATCCTATAAGAAGGCAGTTTGTTCTTGAGAATTCTCCCGAAGGTCAGGCAGCCTATTTGCGAAGAGCCGAGCTACGCAACACGGATTGGTTCGATGAGCTATTTAGCCCAGCCATCATGCAAAATCACTCTGTGAGCCTCTCTACGGGTACGGACCGCTCGCAGATGTATGTGTCGGCCTCGGCGATGCTTGATCCAGGATGGATGAAGGCGAGCAATGTGCGTCGCTATACGGGTAACTTCAACGGTACATTTGATCTAGCCAAGCAGCTGTCCCTTACTGTGATCGGAGGTCTGGCGTATCGTCAGCAGCGCGCCCCAGGTACTGTGTCTCAGCAGTCAGACGCTGTGAATGGTGCGGTGTCTCGCGACTTCGATATTAACCCCTACTCCTATGCACTCAATACGAGCCGCACGCTTGATCCGAATGAGACCTATATGCGTAACTATGCTCCATTCAACATCAAGCACGAGTTGGATAACAATTATATGGACTTTGCTATCCTCGACCTCAAGACGCAGGCCGAGCTGAAGTGGAAGCCCATCCGTGGGCTAACGCTCGCCGTGCTGGGGGCTGTGAAGTACTCTAGCTCCAACCAGGAGCATAAGATTACGGAGCACTCCAACCAAGCGTTGGCCTACCGTGCTATGGGTGATGGCGAAACAATCAAGAACAATAGCTTCTTGTACAAAGATCCAGATAAGCCCAATACGGATCCCTTTACGATCCTGCCCGAGGGAGGCTTCTATAATACGAGGCTCTATAAGATGCTTAGTCACGACCTTCGTGCTACGGCTACCTACAACACTGAGATAGCCGACAAGCACATCATCAATACGTACGCTGGTATCGAGTTTAACGCCCAAGACCGTACGAGCAACGCCTTTGATGGCTGGGGTATGCAGTATGACAAGAGTGAGGTAGCGTTTTGGGATTACCTAGCCTTCAAGCGTCTGAAGGAGAAGAATAACGGTTACTATGAGCTAGATAATACCTTTGCTCGCAGCAATGCGGTCTTCGGCACGGCTACCTACTCGTATCGCCATCGCTATACGCTCACAGGTACGGCGCGCTATGAGGGATCGAACCGCCTTGGTCGCTCGATGAAGGCTCGCTGGCTACCTACGTGGAATATTGCTGCGGCATGGAACGCCCATGAGGAAGACTTCTTCAAGAAGCACCTCGGTAAGCATGTCTCGAACCTTACGCTTAAGACCTCTTACTCTCTGACGGCCGATACGGGCCCTAGCTCTGTGCGCAACTCTCGTGTTATCCTCGATACAAAATCTCCTTGGCGTCCCACAGCCTCGGCTACGGAGGTGGCTATCTTTATTCAAGAGCCAGAAAATGAGGGGCTGACCTACGAAAAGAAGCACGAGTTCAACTTTGGTATCGACCTTGGGTTACTTAACAACCGCATCAGCATCACGGCGGATGTGTACAAGCGTGATAACTTCGACCTCATCGGGCGCATCAATACGATGGCTGGTCTGCGCTATGGCAACGTAGCCACGATGAAGAGCCACGGCTATGAGCTGTCGATCTCTACGAAGAATATCCAGACGAAGAACTTCTCGTGGACGACCGACTTCATCTTCGGTTACAACCAAACCGAGATTACGAAGCTCAAGACGGTCAATAATATGCTTAATTTCGTGAGTGGCAATGGCTTCGCTCGTGAGGGCTATCCTGTGCGTAGCCTCTTCTCTATCCCCTTCACAGGGCTAGATGACAAGGGTTTCCCTACCTTCAAGATGAACGATGAGGTTAATCGGACGAACTATGCCTCTATCAATTTCCAGGAGCGTGAGAAGCTAGATTACCTCAAGTACGAGGGGGCTACCGATCCCACCTTCACGGGCAGCTTGGGCAATATCTTCAACTGGAAGAATTTCCGCCTCAACCTTTTCGTGACCTACTCGGGAGGTAATAAGCTCCGTCTTGATCCGATCTTTAGGGTGTCTTACGATGATGTGTCGGCTATGGAGCGTGACTTCAACGACCGCTGGGTAAACTCTGGCGATGAGGCCAAGACCGATGTGCCCGTATTGGCATCGCGCCGTGATGTGCGAGGCAATACGGAGATCGATCAGCTACAAAAGGGATACAATGCTTACAACTACTCTACGGCGCGTGTGGCCGATGGTGGCTTCGTACGTATGAAGGAGATCTCGCTGACTTATACGCTGCCACAGAGCCTGCTCAAGAGTAAAGTTATCAACAGTGCCTCGATCAAGCTACAAGCCACGAACCTTTTCCTCATCTACTCCGACCCGAAGCTGCGTGGGCAAGATCCCGAGTTTTTCCGCTCAGGTGGTGTAGCAGCACCAGTGCCTAAGCAGGTAACGGCAACGCTGCGCCTAGGCTTCTAATAGAGTAACGATACATATAATTAAGAATAAGGCTATGAATAGATATAAAGTATTATTGCTCACGGCAGGGCTCGCCCTCCTAAGTACTAGCTGTAACAGCTTTCTAGATACGCCACCCGATAAACGTCCCGAGCTAGACGACCCAACTACCGAGCAGCTGCATGCGCTGCTGACCTCGGCATATTGTGAGGTCTCTACCGAGGAGCTAACCGAGGGGCGTACCGACAACGCTATGGACAATGGTGGTACATATAGCGCACCTAGCGAACTGCGCGAAAACTACTATTGGGAGCCTAATACGGGTACTTGGTGGGGATCGACACAGCGTCTGTGGTCGGCTTCGTTTAATGCTATATCGGCAGCGAACTTCGCTCTCGAACTGATCGAGAAGAATGGCAATAAGCCCGAGTATAACTCAGCTAAGGGTGAGGCACTGCTCTGCCGTGCTTGGAATCACTTCGTGATGTTGAGCATCTTCTCCCACGCCTATAATGGGCAGACGAGTAGTACAGACCTTGGGATACCCTATTTCACGACTGCGGAGAAGAACGTGACCACCAAGTATAAGCGTCTGTCAGTGAAGGAGTGCTTCGACCTTATGGAGCAGGACATTGAGGCGGGCTTGCCCCTAATTGACGAAACGAAATACAAGACAGGGACAGTGATGTACCACTTCAACAATAAGGCAGCGCATGCCTTTGCCGCACAGTTCTACCTTTACAAGGAGGAGTGGGCTAAGGCTAAGAAGCATGCTACGCTTGCCATTGGTGAGAATCCCTCGGCATCACTCCGTGACGTGGCTCGCTACGCCAAGACGACCAATGGGGCAGAGGAGCTGACTAATGCCTACAACAGCACGGCAGAGCCAGCGAACCTCATGCTTCAGACCTCTAATACAAACTGGGGTCGCTATTATGTTGGTTACAACTATGCTCTGCGCTATGCCAACAATAGGTACATCAATACGACCCAGACCTATGCTAGTCCAGGACCTTGGGGGAGCAGTCTACCCAGCTTAGAGAACTTGGTCGTGAGCTATACTTCTGCCTCGGATGCTCTCTTCTTTATTCAGAAGAACCATGAGTACTTCGTCCTCGCAAACGCTACGGCAGGTACAGGGCAGCCTTATACGGTTTCACGCCCATTCACAGTAGATCGTACGCTCTTTGTGCGCGCCGAAGCCAATGTGATGTTGGGGCTGTACGAGGAGGCTGCACGCGATCTCTCCTACTGGTATGTGCGCAATGGCGCACGGGCAGTTAGTGCCGATGTTATCGCTGCTTTCTATGCTTTGCCCGAGGTGACAGGTAGAGAGCTGACGAAAGATGAGAAGACGCGCCGTGATATGCTGCTCTCGACCTACGCCAAGGCTCTTAACCCCAAGTTTGCTCTCCAGCCAGGTATGCAATACAATATGATACAGGCGGTGCTGCACGCACGTCGCATCGATGGCGTACATGAGGGGACACGTTGGGACGACATCAAGCGCTACGGCATCGAGATCGAGCACCCCATTTTCGAGGGTGAAGTGATGAAGCTCGGCAAGGACGACCCTCGCCGTGCCATTCAGCTCCCAGCAGACATCATCGCAGCAGGGCTACAGGCGAACCCTCGTGAAGCTGGTAAGCCCTAGAGTATTGACGAATAAAAGACTTTATCGATATGAATAAGATAATGAAGCGAGCACTAGCCCTCGCGTTTTGTGTCCTCGGGGTGCTAAGCGTTGGTAGCTGTGCCAAGGGGGACGACCCAGACCCAACAAAGAGTGTCATCGTCCCAAGAGAGTTTGAGCCCACGGTTTTCGACCAGTGGCTCTCGCGCAACTATGTCGATGCCTATAACATCGACTTCAAGTACAAGATGCAGGACACCGAGGCAGACCCAAACTACAATCTTGTGCCACCCTCTTTGGAGAATAGCATGAAGATGGCTAAGCTCGTGCGCCACGCCTGGATTGGGGCGTACGATGAGGTAGCTGGTATCGAGTTTATGCGTTTGATGGCCCCTCGTGCTTTGCTACTCGTTGGCTCATCGGGACGTAATAACGACGGATCTGAGTTGCTTGGTACGGCCGAGGGGGGAGTGCGTGTCACGCTCTACAAGGTAAATGAAGTCAATGTCAATGATCCTGGACATCTCAACCTGTATTACTTCCACACGATGCACCACGAGTTTGGTCACATCCTCCACCAAAATAAGCTCTGGCCTACGGAGTACAATGACATCAGCCGTGGCGACTATCTCGCCTCGACCTTCTTTCAGCCTGACAACAACAAGATCAGTATCTATGCGCCCAAGGGCTTTGTGACGGCATACTCTCGTAAGAACAGTGAGGAGGACTTTACGGAGGTAACCGCCTGCTACATCACTTACACCGATGAGCAGTGGCGACAGATTTTTGAGGCAGCAGGCGAGGAGGGTAGAGCTAAGCTCGACAAGAAGATCAAGATCGTCAAGGACTATATGAAGGATGCCTGGAACATCGATATGGACGAGCTGCGTGCCGTGGTAACGCGCCGTACCGAGGAGATACGCCAGTCTGAGTTCAAGCTCATCGAGCCTGAGTGGCTACCTCTACTCGATAACTCGAATTTCCGTGCGGTGCCAGCTATCGGTACGCCACATGAGGAGCGTATGCGTAGTGCCGTACTCAACTGGGTGCTTGCCTCACCTCGTCTCCTAGAGGATCGCAAGGGGGGGATGCTCGGCTCGTATGGATGCTCGCTCATGACCCAGCACTACTCTCACCCACACAATCACTAATTCTATAGATAGCAATCATGAATATCATTAATAAGCTAAGCACTAGGGCCCTTGCAATGGGGCTCCTAGTAGTGGCTCTAACCCTTGGAGCAGCCTGCTCCGATCAGAAGGGTACCGATGTTTTCGACAAGTCTCCAGCCGAGCGTGTAGATAGCAGGTCGGCCGAGCTTGCACAGCGACTTGTCTCTTCGCCCAATGGTTGGATTATGGAGTATATCCCCAACAAAAAGGCTGAGTATGGTGGCTATGTCATCGGCTTCAAGTTCAATGACAAGGGGCAGGTGCTCATCTCGTCCGAGGCTCTAGAGAATACCGAAGAAGGGGCTAAAGAGATAATCTTTCCTCCAATCGTGTCTAGCTATAACATTGGTAGAGATGTTGGCGTGACGCTCAATTTTACTGACTACAATGAGGCACTACACTACTACTCCACGCCCGACCGCAGGTATGCCGCGGACCTCGGCAAGGGCTATGAGGGGGACTATGAGTTCCGCTACATGCTCTCGGAAAACCCCGATGAGCTGAACTTTGTCGGTAAGAAGACGGGCAATAAGATCCGTATGTACCGTGCCAAGGAGGATGCTATGGAGTATGTGCGTAAGGTCGTGGCGATGAAGCGTAAGCTGTTTAGTGCTTCGGAGATGCTCGCCCTACGCCAAGATGCCCTTGTCTCGACCAAGCCCATCCTCGGCAATAGTGACCTGAGGCTCTACTACCTAACCCAAGAGGGTTACAACTACTACAATGGTAAAACGAGTGAGTATAGCGAGCTGAGCGTCAAGCTTCCCTTCTTCTATACGCCCACGGGGTTGGTCTTCTTCGACCCCAAGACCTTGGAGCGTGAGGCGTACACTTGGAATGAAGGCAAGCGCACACTTGAGCGTGAGGGTGGTGCTGTGATCGAGGCTCGTGACGATCCCTATTACGAGGGTTTCGCTAGCTATCTCGGCGATTATCAGATGGTGCTAACTCCACAGGGAGGGAGTCCAGAGACATACGATGTGAAGTTTGAGCAGGCGGATCAGAACCTCTATGCTATCACAGGGCTCCCTTTCCGGTTGGTAGCGCGCTATGACACCAAGCATAACCGTTTTTCGATCGAGGTGCAAATGGTAGATAACAGGGGAACAGCACTTGCTGCGTGGAATCATATGGGGCAAGGCCGTCTCACCGTCTCCAATGGCTACGGTATGTATAGCCAAGAGGTGGTAGGCAGCAACCCTGTACGCTATATGATGGTAGACAATGGTGTTTGGGGGTCGTGTGACTCGTTTATCCTTTGGAAAATAGTAGGTCAAAGAGGAGAAGCAAACGACTTGTACAGGCCTAGCCGTCTATGGGCTCCTGTGTTTGTTCGCAAATAAGGTTCATTAAGTAATAAACGGTATGAAGATATTGAGAAAACTGGCAGCAGCCTGCCTCTCGCTTGGCGTTATTGCCCTGGGGCTTGGTAGCTGCTCCAAGGGTAAGCAAGAGGCGGATATGCCCTCCATTAGGATTGTGAAAGTGGAGTTCCCTTCCTCATCTAAGGGAGGTGAGGGTATGATTGCTCTCTCGGAGGGAGGCTTTGAGGTAAGCACGTCCGACGCTTGGGTGCAAGCCACGAAGTCGGGCGAGCGTGAGGTGAGGCTCACCCTCGAGCGTAATAGGAGCATTGACTCAAGAGTAGCGAATGTGCTGATTAAGAAAGGTGAGCAAATCCTTTCTGTCCCCATTACGCAACTAGGCACGGTGTCGAGGCTTCCTGCCCTGCCTAATCACATCATCAAGAACAAAGGGGGATACTTCGCCATCGACCTCAGCCATGTGGAGGGCGAGGTAGCTATCCGCTACGAAGCACCAGCCGAATGGCTGACCTACACGGTGGAGGAGGGGCAGTATATCTTCGCTGTGGCTGAGCAGCCTGCCGATAGCCCATTGCGCAGTGTGGTGGTGAATATTAAGATAGGTCTCTTGGAACGTAGCTTCACCGTACGGCAGAAGGACTTCATCGTCCCTGGGGTGTACCGCTTGAGTTATACGGACGACAAGGGCAAGGCGAAAACAGCAGAGCTAAGTCTCTATGGTACAAATCGAGAGAATATATTCCTTGTCTACGGCTCGGTGCTACCTTTCTACGCACAGCTAGATCCAGAGACCAATACACTTGTCTTCATTATGGGGGCGCAGTTGCCTCCTCCAGCCTCGGCACAGCAGGACGATGCCTACTTCATCTTTGCCGTCAATAATGCAATGAGTAATGTAGAGGGAGACCAAGGCTATCACTTTGTGGGAGTTTGGGACGGTAATCTTGAGAGACCTAAGTTCACTTTCACGCCTCAGTCTGCAGACTATCCTCGCATTATCTTCATCCTTAGGCGAGGTGGTCGGCTCCATATCCAATCTGCAGGGGAGAATATACCCAACTTGATGAGTAATATGACCATCGAGTGGCTACGTCCGTTGCCCTCAAGTCCAGGTACCAATCCCTAGCCTCACCGATCTTTATTCATCTTCGGAGCGTAACCCCTTGTGGGTTGCGCTCCATTTTTTTGAGGTTGATGTGTTAAGCTGATCACGTTGTCGTTTCATCCCCTCAGTGTATGATAGAAAAATGCTTGGGAATACCCGAAAAAATGTTCCCGAACTTTTTTCTCGGAGTTCCCGAACTTTTTCCAAAAAGATCGGGAAGTTTTTTTTGAAAGTTCCCGAAGATTTTTTATGCACATCCCTTGTGCATAACTTTATTCTTTCAATTGGTTATTAAGTTTTTGTGTTACAATGGGTAATATGTTCTTTAATACTCTCAAGAGGAGAGCAAGATCGGAGAACTTCCGTCAAGATAGCTGGTGTGGTATCTCCTCTTGAGTGTAAGTTTGAGGATTGGCTTGTTGTCTAGAGATTATCACAGAGATATTCTCATTTTGGGCTAGATATACTTTGTCTGTCCTCGTGTTCGGCTGTGTAGCTAGGATATAAACGTTCTGTGTCCTCCCTAGAAGATCTCATCGAGAGGGGTGGGGATAAATATATATCTTTGTAACAGTAAGGATTATCCTAAGTATGATTAGCGATGAGTGACGATACTATATATAATAATGTAGAGGAGACTTCGTCTTTGGCCGAGGAGGGCAGTCAGATGCCGACCCAAGATAATGCTCAGGGAGACCCACCAGGTGAGTATCTTAAGGAACTAGTTGTGGAGGCTGGATTGGGCGAGGAGGACGATGATCTGCCCGAGATGGCCCCGAGCTATAAGCCTGAGCTGAGCTACTTGAGTCTCATGTACCGCACGTGGTTTTTGGACTATGCTTCGTATGTAATACTGGAGCGAGCCGTGCCCCACATAGATGACGGCCTCAAACCCGTTCAGCGACGCATCCTCTACAATATGAAGGTACTCGACAACGGTAAGCTCATCAAGGTGCAGAATATCGCTGGGACAACGATGAAGTATCATCCGCACGGTGATGCTTCCATCAACGATGCCCTCGTGCAGCTGGGGCAGAAGGGGTATCTCATCGATACACAAGGCAACTGGGGAAATATCCTTACGGGAGACTCTGCAGCCGCTGGGCGTTATATTGAGGCCAAACTCTCGGCTCTTGCCCTGGAGGCTATCTTTGGCGACAAGGTTACAGAGTGGAAGAAGACCTACGATGGTACGGCGGACGAGCCTGTGGCTCTGCCTGTGCGCTTTCCCCTACTGCTTGCTCAGGGAGCTGAGGGTATTGCTGTGGGACTTTCGTCCAAAATCTTGCCCCACAACTTCGTGGAGCTTTGTCAGGCGAGCTGTGCTTATCTTCGGGATGAGCCCTTTACGCTATATCCCGACTTTCCTACAGGGGGGCTAATAGACGTGAGTCGCTACAACGATGGCGAGCGAGGCGGAAGTCTCAAGAGCCGTGCCAAGATAGAGAAAGTCGATAATCGAACTCTCTCTATCACAGAGCTACCAGCTGGCAAGACGACTACAACGCTCATAGAAAGTATTCTCAAGGCTGTCGAGAAGGGGAAAATCCGTATTAAGCGGGTGGATGACATGACAGCAGCCACTACGGACATTCGCATTACCCTTGCCTCTGGCGTGTCTTCGGACAAAGCTATCGATGCCCTCTATGCTTTTACAGACTGTGAGCTGAGTATCTCACCTAACTGCTGTGTGATCTATGAAGATAAGCCACTCTTTACTACTGTGAGTGAGCTGCTTCGCTATAGCGTGGAGCATACCAAGCAGCTCTTTGATAAGGAACTGCGTCTAGCCCTTGAGGAGCGAGAGGAGCAGTATCTCTATGCCAGTCTTGAGAGGCTCTTCATCGAGGAGCGGATTTATAAGGACAAGGCTTTCGAAGAAGCTACCAATGAAGCCGCGGCTTTGGCACATATAGACCAAAGGCTTGAGCCTTTTAAGGAGCAGTTCATCCGTTCTATCCAGACCGATGACCTCAAGAGGCTGCTCGACCTTCGAATGGCACGCATCCTGCGCTTTAATCTACCTAAACACGAGGCGCATATGCTGGAGCTTCGTGGTGATATAGAGCGCATCAAGCACGATATCAAGCATATCAAGGAGTATTGCATCCGCTGGTATGAGCATCTGCTCACTCGCTATGGGGCGCAGTGGGAGCGTAAGACAAAGATTACAAACTTTAGCTCTATCGAGGTCGTTAAGGTGGCCGAGTTGGACAGCAAGCTCTACATCAATCGTTCGGAAGGATTCGTTGGTACGGGTCTTAAGGAGGGAGAGTTTGTCTGCAACTGCTCGGAGCTGGACGATATTGTCCTATTTTTCCGATCTGGTAAGTATCAGATTGTCAAAGTCGAGGAGAAGCGTTTTTACGGCAAGGAGGAGGTCATTTACGTGGATAGGTATGTTCGGGGAGACAACCGTACCATTTACAATGTGGTTTATCTCGATGGAGCTACTCGGGCAGCCTATGCCAAGCGCTTTGCCTTAACGGGCGTTATTCGAGAAAAGCTCTACGACCTGACTAGAGGTAACGACAAGTCCAAGGTCCTTTACTTCTCGGCCAATAGCAATGGAGAGGCGGAGAAAATCACCGTCAAGCTCAAGATGCACAGTCGCAAGCAGCGTCTCTTTGAGTTTGAGCGGGACTTCTCCGATATCCCCATCAAGGGTAGGGGAGCCGTGGGCAACCTTGTTACCAAGGTCGAGATTAGCTCCATCAAGCTCTTAAGTAAGGGGCTGTCTACCCTCGGGGGGCGTGAGGTTTGGTTCGATAGAGACGTTATGCGTCTCAATTACAATGGTCAGGGTGATCTGCTTGGTACCTTCGATGCTGCCGATAGGGTGCTTGTGGTGCTTAAGTCTGGAGAATGCTATACAACTGACTTTAGTGACACTAATTATTATGAGGATAACATCCTCCGCATCGAGAAGCACGATGATCGTAAGCTTTGGACGGCCGTCTACTGGGATGCCGAGCAGAAGTATCCCTATATCAAGCGGTTTCATATAGAGCACGAGCAAAAGCGTGAGTCCATTCTCGGTGAGAGTCTGGCCAATGAGCTCCTTTTGCTCACCGATACTTATTACCCACGCTTGGCTATTGGTAAGGAGCAGGCTCCCGAGGGAGGCAAGACGACCGAGATAGACGTGGAGAGCTTCGCCCTGGTTAAGAGTATTCGCGCCAAGGGTAAGCGACTGGTAGCTCATCCTTTAGGCTTCCTTGAGGAATTGCCCTCCCTACGTCCAAGTCCGCTGGATGAGGAATCCGAGGTAGAGGTTGAAGAAGAGGGGAGGGGGGACGATGAACTCTTCGTCCCTGATCTCTTCGGTGGAGAGGAAGATTAGCCTCTATCTGAACAAAAACAACAAATCAATATGACGATAAGACCCAACCAAGTCGGGCAGCAGACAAGCTGCTCGGCCCAGTGGATATGGCGTTTCGTATCTATGGCCACGCTTTGCGCACTTACCCTTCTATCCCTTGGGGCACAGAGCAAAATCCAACTACCGAAACATTTATTTGGTATGGTAGATAGGGCCGAGATGAACCGCTGGACGGATAGTGTCTACCGCACACTTAGCCTGGAGGAGCAGGTGGCGCAGCTTATTATGCCCATCGTCTATCCAAGTAGTGAAGCCAGCCGCCTCAGCAGTGAGGAGCAACGAGTGCGTCAAGGTCGTTGGGGTGGCATCCTCTATCAGAAGGGCGTGCTCGCCGATCAGCTGACTATGAACCAGCGACTTCAGGCAGCCAGCCGAGTACCCATGCTTATTGCGCTAGATGGCGAGTGGGGCCTATATATGCGTCTTAAGGATGCGCCACGATATCCGCGCAATATGGGCTTGGGGTATCGAGGGGATAGACAGATCCTCTACCATTATGGCAGGGAGGTAGCTCGGCAGTGTGCCCTAATGGGTATCCACATTAATTTCGCCCCCGATGTGGATGTCAACATCAATCCCCATAACCCTGTCATCGGCACACGAAGCTTTGGCGAAGACCCCAAGGTTGTGGCCGAATGTGCCTTGGCTTATGCCATGGGGCTTGAGGATGGCGATGTGCTCTCGGTGGCCAAGCACTTCCCTGGCCATGGTGACACGAGCGAAGATTCGCACCATACGCTCCCCTTGATGGGCGCGAGCAAGAAGCGGATGAAGGAGGTGGAGCTCTATCCCTTCGTCCGCTACATCGGTGAGGGTCTCGGGGGCATCATGACGGCCCACCTTCGTGTCCCTGCCTACGAGCCCTCGCGCCTCCCGAGTTCCCTGAGCCATAGTATCACGACTGAGCTCCTCAAAGACCAAATGGGTTTCTCGGGGCTAGTCTTCACCGATGGATTGGAGATGAAGGGGGTAACGGGTGGTAGTGCTAAGGAGATCGGAGTGCTGGCTCTCCTCTCAGGTAATGACATTCTCCTCGGCCCCATCAGCCCTGAGGGTATGCAAGCCGAGATTGTCTCTGCCGTTCGAGATGGTCGCATTGCCCCTGAGGTCATTCGGGAAAAAGTCATCAAGGTGCTTTCCTACAAGTGGCGGCTCATTATCCGTCCGCGCCACGAGGTTGCCACTCCTTCGTCTATTGAGCGCAGTATCTGGACGCCCGAGGCACGCCGGTTCGTGCGCCAGCTTTGGCAGGCCTCTATCCACACGCTGCGCAGCGACCGCGCGACCATGGCGACACTGGCTCGTGGGGAGTATACTCGGGTGGCTGTGGTACAGGTGGGTAAAAATCCAGCTCCGCTCTCCAATCGCCCTCATTCTACTGGCAAGCCAGGTAGCAAGATCGAGTACTATACTTGGGATGAATATGTTGCTCGCTCACGGTCCAGCAATCCGCACGACCTGATTCTCGTTCAGATTTTCACTCCTAATGCCACCCCTACGAGTCGCCTTGAGGCTCTAGCAGCCCAGACGCCCATGCTTGTGGCCTACATGACTACACCCTATCGTGTGCCTCAGGGCGGAGCGATACATCGTAATGCTCAGGGCGTATTCGTGGCCTTTGAGGCCTGTCGTGAGGCTCAGCAGGCTGTCCTAGACCTAGTTGTTGGCCAATCTCAGCTGCTGAGTACCTCTCCCGACCCTACCGATGGTGAGGATACCCCCGACCCTACTGCTCACTTGGGGCAGCCTGAGGTCAAGGACGGAGGGCAACCCGATTTGGCTAGGGGGCAAAGCCTCCAAAGCTCCGTGGCAGCGGCCAGTCTTGCTACCCCAGCAGTAGAGCAATTCTCGGCCATCGATCAGCTGGCCCTCGAGGGCATTCGCCATGGGGCCTTTCCTGGCTGCCAGATCTATGTGGCTTATCGTGGGCAAGTCGTCTATAACAAAGCCTTCGGCACCTTGACTGGCCAACTGGGGGGTGAGCAAGTTAGTCCAGAGCACCTCTACGATGTGGCCTCTATCACCAAGGCGCTTGCTACGACCCCCGTCATTATGCACCTTGTGGGGCAGAAGAAGCTTAATCTCTCAGCTTCCCTCTCGAGGTATCTGCCCGAGCTGCGAGATGTGCCACTGGGCAATATTCGTCTTGAGGAACTGCTCTGGCATCAGTCTGGCTTGCCAGCAGGTTACAACTTCTTCAGAGACCTCATCGACAGCACGAGCTACGAGGGCGATCTTATCCGCTATTGCCCTTTTGAGGGTGGGGTAAAGCTCGTGGGGCAAGCCTGGGGCAATCCGCACTTTCGCTTCCTTCCTGAGTTCGTTGCTCCCACACAAGACGCTGTCCACAGTAAGGTTTTTGCTCGTGGGCTATATATATCACCGAGGTTTCGAGAACAAATGATGAGCCGTATGGCGGAGATGAGGCTGAGTAAGAGGGGGAGCTATCGGTATAGCGATCTCTCTTTTGTCTTGCTCCAGCAGGTTGCCGAGCGCGTCTCGGGGGTAGATCTAGATAGTTACTTCGACAAATATATCGCTTCTCCCATTGGAGCTAAGGCTTACTATAGGCCCCTAGAGCGAGGTATCTCACAGAGCCAAATTGTTCCCGCTCAGAAAGACGACTTCCTCCGCAATCAGGTACTCCGTGGTACAGTGGACGATGAGACGGCTGCTTGTCTTGGTGGTGTAGCGGGCAATGCTGGACTTTTTGCCAGTGCTGGCGAGCTCGGTAAGATCTGTCAGCTGCTTCTTCAACGGGGGCTGTGGCAGGGACGGCAGGTCATCCCTCGACAGATGGTCGACCTGTTTATGAAATCTCGGGGCGTAGGTGGTCGCCGGGCTCTGGGATTTGACCGACCGAAGGCAGGGGCGAGTAACCCCGCGGCCGATAGCGCCTCGCCAGCTTCGGTAGGGCATATGGGTTTTACTGGAACTGTCTTCTGGATCGACCCGAAGCATGATTTGGTCTTCGTCTTCCTCTCCAATCGTACTTACCCCTCTCGCCAGAATAGCCTCCTGACCCGAGATCGCTATCGCCCTCGCCTGCACCAGCTTGTTTACGATGCTCTCAACCTGTAGATATGGGGTGGGGTGTTGACGCTGAGATCAGAAGCTCGGCGCTAACACAATTCGCTCAATACGAAAAACGCTATCTTTGCGGGATAAGTATATGATATTGAATGGAAGAACTGCTAGTAAGCTATAGCGACCAAGACATCAAGACGTTGGAGTGGGACGAGCATATTCGTCGTCGCCCAGGTATGTATATCGGTAAATTGGGCGATGGCTCTTATGCCGATGACGGTATTTATGTGCTGCTCAAGGAGGTGATGGACAACTCTGTGGACGAGTTTGTCATGGGAGCAGGTAAGAAAATTGAGCTCAACATTACCGAGAGCGAGGTGCGTGTACGTGACTATGGACGAGGTATCCCACTGGGTAAGCTCGTAGATGCCACGAGCAGAATGAATACTGGGGGTAAGATCGACTCCAAGGCGTTTAAGAAGTCCGTCGGGTTGAATGGCGTTGGGGTTAAGGCGGTCAATGCCCTCTCGGTGCATTGTCAGATTACTTCGTGGCGTGATGGGCAGAGCCGCAGCATATGCTACAGCCATGCCAAGCTCCTTGACGATCAAATGCAGGATGCGCCCGATGCACTCCCTGGTACGGAGGTCGTCTTTCGTCCAGACCCCGAGATATTCAAGGGATATAAGTACCATGGGGATTACGTGGAAGCCATGGTCAAGAACTACGTCTTCCTCAATACTGGCCTCTCCATCATTTATAATGGGCGACGCTACGCCTCGAAGCGCGGGCTGGTAGATCTGTTGGACGAGCAAATGACGGGTGAGCCACTCTACACGCCCATCCACCTCAAGGGGGACGATATAGAGATCGTGCTGACGCACGCCAACCAGTATGGCGAGGAGTTCTATAGCTTCGTCAATGGGCAGAATACGACCCAAGGGGGGACGCACCTCTCCGCCTTTCGTGAGGTGGTAGCGAGAGTGATCAAAGACTTCTTCGGCAAGGGCTTTGAGTACAGCGATATTCGCAGTGGTATTGTGGCGGCCATCAGTATCAAGGTGGAGGAGCCAGTCTTTGAGAGTCAAACCAAGACGAAGCTTGGATCTAAGGATATGAGCCCCGAGGGGCCAAGTATTCAGAAGTTCCTCGGAGACTTCCTCGGCAAGGAGCTGGACAACTATCTGCACAAACATGCCGAGGATACAGCGATCTTGTTCCAAAAGATCCAAGATAACGAGCGCGAGCGTAAGTCTATGAGTGGTGTCGCCAAGCTTGCTCGGGAGCGAGCCAAGAAGGCCAGCCTGCACAACAAAAAGCTCCGTGACTGCACCGTCCACTATAACGACCCCAAGGCTAAAGATGCCGAGCGTACTAGTCTTTTCATTACTGAGGGTAACTCGGCTAGTGGGTCGATTACAACCTGTCGAGACCCCAAGTATCAAGCCGTATTTAGCCTGCGAGGTAAGCCACTCAACTGCTATGGTAAGAACAAGAAGATTGTCTATGAGAACGAGGAGTTTAATCTCTTGCAAGCCGCCCTCAATATCGAAGATGGGTTGGATGGGCTGCGCTACAATCGCATTATCATTGCTACCGATGCCGATGATGATGGTATGCACATTCGTCTTTTGATTATGACGTTCTTCCTTCAGTTTTTTCCTGAACTGGTGCGTCGGGGACATTTATATATATTGGAGACGCCACTCTTTCGTGTATTTCTTCCTAGAGAAGCTAAGCGTGGTGATAGTTTTGCAGACAAGATCGCTAGAAAGAAGAGAGGCGGACGCAGTAAGTCTGAGGGAGAGGAGGGAGATCCACAGGTGACGAACATCTATTGCTACAACGAGTCTGAGAAGCTGGCAGCGATGAAGCAGCTGGGTAAGAGGGCTCTTGTCACGCGCTTCAAAGGGTTGGGAGAGATATCGCCCGAACAGTTCAAGGAATTCATTAGCGAGGAGCATATCAAGCTCGACCCCATTAAGGTCAAGAAGGAAGACAATCTGCAGTATTTGCTCTCGTTCTACATGGGGATGAACACCCCTGAGCGACAGAGCTTCATCATCGACAACCTCGTCACCGAAGACGAGTAGGGGAATGATTTCTTCTGTTTGAGCGTTGATGTGTCGCTTAGTCCTCTACATAGGTGATAATAGTCTACGTTCTGACTGCTTGATTCTGACGTAATACGAATAGGTCTGCCGTCCTTGTCTAGTTCGCAGGTGTACGGGCTACTATTATGTTCGTAGAATAGGCTGGTTGGGTCATAGATAATCCTTTCTATAAAGTAAATAAAACGAAACACTTCACCACGAGTGCGATTGAAGGGCACTTGCTTGGGATGGACTACGGTAGCTTTGATGAGCGAAGAAGAGTGTCCCCGTTAAGACGAAAGGGCTGTGTATCTTGAGTTATCGGGTAAAGTTTTATATCTTTGTTCGGAATAAATTGTAACTTTTAATACACTAAAAAGGAGAGAGATATGAAGAAGATCATGCTAGCAAGCCTCGCCCTTGTGATGATGCTTGGTGCAGGTACATCGTGTAAGTCCAAGAAGAGTGCGTACCGCAAGGCCTATGAGCAGGCTAAGCAACGTGAGATAGCGACACAAGATACGCGCCCAGTTGTTTATGAAGAACCTGCCCAACCAGCTCAGCCCGTGCAGCCGATCTCGGTGCGCAGAGAGAAGGTAGAGGCCTATTCTGGCGAAAATATGGATCACCTCAAGCGTTATAGTGTTGTGATAGGCAGTTTCCAAAACCCAACCAACGCGCGTGCGCTCAAGGAGAAGATGACAAAACTTGGCTACAATGCAGTTCTAGCTAAGAATGAGTATGGGATGCTGCGTGTCATCGTTGCTAGTTTTAACTCTCGTGAGGAGGCTGCTGCTAGCCGAGATGCCGTGAAGGCTCGTTTTGCAGACTACAAGGACGCTTGGCTCCTAGAGAACGACTAGTATAGGTCTAGGATCTAGATAGACCCGATGAACATAGAAAAGGACTGTTCACTTCGGCGGTACAATACCTTTGGCATCAATGCTCAGGCAGATTGGCTGATACACTATGATAGTGTGGACGACCTGAGAACTTTGGTGCGAGATGAGTACTTCCAAGAGTGTCGGTTGTTACACATTGGCGAGGGAAGTAATTTGCTCTTCCTCGCCAATTTTCATGGTATCGTGCTACGCTCCGAGATCAAGGATGTTGAGTTGCTCTCAGGGAGTGACGAGGTAGTAGATCTGCTCGTGGGCGCAGGCCTTGTGTGGGACGACTTTGTGCAGTACTGTGTGCAGCGAGGGTATTACGGAGGGGCGGAGAACCTCTCTCTTGTGCCTGGGCAGGTAGGGGCGGCCGCCATTCAAAATATCGGAGCCTATGGGATGGAGATAGAGCGGCTCGTAGTGGCCGTGCATGCCCTGCATAGGCGGACGGGCGAGCAGCGCATCTTCCGTCACGAGGAGTGTCATTACAGCTATCGCCACAGCATCTTTAAGGAGGCGGATCAGGCGGACTACATCGTCACGCACGTACATTTCCGTCTAGGCAAGCAGCCGAGCTATATGTTGGACTACGCCGAGTTGAATAAGGCCTTTGTAGGCGAGGGGCAGCAGCCCAGCCTAGAGGCTATCCGTGAGCTAGTTTGCTCGGTGCGTAGGCAAAAGCTACCCGATGTGGAATATCTTGGCAATGCTGGGAGCTTCTTTATGAATCCTATCATCCGTGCTGAGGAGGCAGAGGTATTGCTTAAGGCTTATCCCAATATGCCCCATTATCCTCACGAGGATGGGATGGTGAAGCTCGCTGCTGGTTGGCTCATCGATCAATGTGGTCTCAAGGGCTACCAGCAGGGTGCGGCAGGAGTTTACGAGCGACAAGCTCTGGTGCTAGTGAATCATGGCGGAGCCACAGGGCAGGACATCGCCAATCTGGCCATCTATATTCAGGAGCAGGTACGAGGTAAGTTCGGTATCGACCTCCAGCCTGAGGTCAGATACATTAGCTAGCAGGTACGCCTTATGCGGATAGTCATTCTAGGCTCGGGTACAAGTACGGGTATCCCAGAGGTGGGCTGTGGTTGTGCGGCCTGCATCAGCCTTGATAGGCGAGACCGACGTACGCGTTGCTCGGCCTTTGTGGTTACCGATAGTGATAAGTATATCTTGGTGGATTGTGGCCCAGACTTTAGGGAGCAGGCTGTGCGTTGTGGTATCGACAGAGTGGATGCTATTCTTTTAACTCATGAGCACTATGACCATATCGCTGGACTGGATGATCTGCGTACTATTGCTTGGCAGCGTGAGATACCTATCTATGCAGAACGGCGTGTGCTGGATGCTCTTAGAGAGCGGATGCACTACGTCTTTCGAGAGAATCCATACCCTGGTACACCAAGGTTTAGGCTTATTGAGATTGATAGCTCGTTATCCGAAGTAGAGGTTTTAGGAGAGGTAGTGCGCCCTATTCGAGTGATGCACGGCACGCTACCCATCCTTGGCTATCAAATTGGGGAGCTGACCTACATTACGGACATGAAGACGATGACGAGTCAGGAGTGGAGTTTGTTGCCAGCTTCTCGTCTTGTCGTGATTAATGTTTTGCGTCAGAGTAAGCCACATCCTTCGCACCAATCGATAGATGATTTGCTGGCCCATTACGCTGAGCAGTCCACGCATCCTGATCTAACAGTACTCACGCATCTCTCGCATCATACTCCTACCCATCAAGCTCTTACCGACCAGCTCCCAGAGCATATTATTCCAGCTTATGATGGGCTCTGCGTAACTCTTGGTCAGGCTCTCTCAATCAAGCGACTGTCTTCGCCTCTCCGTCCTTGGGCGTATCAAGACTGGGGGCGAATACGCTATGCCGAGGCATGGGAGCGACAGCACATCCTTTTTGATGAGCTTCTTCAACAGAAGAGGGAAGGTCTGCCTACCAGCAGCTATTTGATCTTTTGCGAGCATGAGCCAGTCTTTACTCTTGGTAAACATGGTGAGGTGGGGAACCTTCTTCTTGGTGAGGAATATTTGTGCTCTCAGGGATACGATTGGTTCAAGGTAGAGCGAGGAGGGGATGTGACCTACCACGGTCCAGGTCAGATAACAGGCTACCCAATTCTTGACCTTGAGCGCTTCGGCATAGGTCTGAGGCGGTATATAGAGTTATTGGAAATGAGCATTATTGAGCTGATGGATCTCTATGGAGTCCGAGGTGAATTGAACCCTAAGGCTACGGGTGTTTGGCTTGATGTGGATAAGCCACATTTGGCGCGCAAGATCTGTGCCATTGGTGTTCGTAGTAGTCGTTATGTGACGATGCATGGTTTCGCTCTCAATGTCAATACGGATCTTAAGCCTTTTACTCTCATTAACCCTTGTGGCTTCAAAGAGGGGAAAGTAACATCATTGGCTCAGGAAGTTGGTTACGAGCTGGATTTTACTGTGATTAAGCATCAACTTTCTGGTATACTATTCAATCAATTTCGTGCCTATTTGGCTAATCCATGGGACTAGGTTCTTGGGTGTTAGATAGGCCTTCAAGCAATTCTAATTCATTATGACAGGATTAACGTTGACGACACCGTCACTTCTTTTTTCGGCCATATCGCTTATACTGTTGGCCTATACTAATCGTTTCTTATCTTATGCCTCTGTGGTACGCAACCTCAAGGATAAGTATGATAGTAATCCTCAATCAGATCCTTCATCCTTGAGGCAAATTCGCAACCTTGTCAAGCGACTTCAGCTCATTCGAGCGATGCAGATTTTAGGTGCAGGTAGCCTTCTTTTCTGCATAACAGCCATGTTCTTTATATATATAGAGTATCCATTGTTGGCAGATTGGATTTTCGGTAGTGGTATGGTTATGCTTGCGGCTTCGCTCTGCATATGTATTTGGGAAATCCAAATCTCTGTGCAGGCCCTAGAGGTCAATCTCGAGACCATTAAGGAAAGACAAAGAGATAGAGAGCCTTTTGTGGTGATACGTAAACATGACAAGGCGCAGATGCGTGGTGGTAAGTTTGAGGAACGCAAGGGGCAGAAAGACAAGGAACAGGCTGGTAGAGCAAAGCGTAAGCAGCAGGGTGAGGAAAAGCCTCAGCGCAATGAAGAAAAATCTCAGCGAGGAGAAGTGCGAGATGAACGCAGAGAGGATAGAGCCTTGCGAGGAGAAGAGCATAAGCCGCAGGTCGAAGACAAATCTCAACTTGGTGAAGTTCGTAGGGCGCGCGGAGAAGATAACTCTCATCAGGGACGGGAGCAGAGACAAGAGAGTCGTACTAATGCCACCAAGCGTGTTCGCGAAGTCCGTTCCGACCAAGAGAACCAACCTCAGGTCGTAAGTTCTACAGAGCGTAAAGAAGGGCAGAGAGGTGTACGTCCTGTACGGCAGCCTCGTCGTGAGCCACGCCATGAAGGAGAGGATACACGTCAGCGCAATGATCAAATGGCTAATGTCGTATCCGAAGTTCCAACTCAAGTGGCTTCGGAACCCAAGGCAGAAGTACCTGCCACTCCTCGCGCTCAGAATGTAGTGGTTAAGGTAAATCGCCCCGAGCCTAAGGCGGAACAGGCCTCTCCACGTACGCAGAGTGAGGTTGTCAAGGTAGAGCGTTCAGAGCCTAAAGTGGAGCAGTCTACCCCTCGTGTACAGAATGAGATAATCAAGGTAGATCGTCCTGAGATCAGGGCGGAGCAATCAGCCTCCGCAGGCTCTACAAACGAATAGACTAATTAGTGC
The DNA here is from genome assembly GCA_030528555.1 of Porphyromonadaceae bacterium. Classification (GTDB taxonomy): domain Bacteria; phylum Bacteroidota; class Bacteroidia; order Bacteroidales; family Porphyromonadaceae; genus Porphyromonas. The sequence goes on from JAUMYQ010000001.1 coordinate 137,626, forward strand.
GCTTGCACCCATTATAGGGTGCAAGCGCACGCTATATAGAGTGCATTAGCACCCTATAATGGGTGCTAACTTGCGTAAAGAGACTTCGGTCAAAAGAACCAATTTGCATAAACTACTGAGACAATGAAAAGAGTATTTGTATGGATGCTCATGGGTACCCTCTTCTTCGGTTTTGGTTGCCAGAAGGAGCATGGGCAAGAACCTAAGCTAGTGGATGATTCGACCAATCAGCCTACACCTCCTACGTCAGAGGGTGGCGGTAAGGCGGATAGCGAGGGTGAAACGCCCAATACACCTGGGCCAAAGACAGACGAGATAGACGTTAAGCTATTTGCTCAGCCTGATGCTTCGTTTGTTGCCCTTCCCGAGAGCAAGGCACAGCGAGCTATTATGTTGCTGAAGCAGTACGACCCACAGGAAGCCCTCAACAAGGAAAGCCTTGGTATGAGCCAGGGCGAGTGGCAAGAAATTAGGGACTTTACCTTGAAGCTCGTAGACCCATCGGAGGATAAGTATAAGCAGTTGCTCACCATTCTCGGCTGGGTTCATCGTAATATCAAGTACGAGCACGGTGACAACACGGCCTATGCGACTTTTCGCAACCGTGCAGCCATTTGTCAAGGTAAGTCTTACCTCTTCAAGGCGATGTGTCACGCCATCGACATTCCAGTCTTAGTTGCAGGAGGGTATCTAGGTCAGCAGGGAGGGCATGCCTGGTGCTATGCTTATGTCGAAGGCGAATGGTATGTGGCAGACCCAACTAATAGGGCACATCCCTTCCATATCGACAACACTTCTGCCTATGATCGTTCTCTGATTATCGAGCAGTTTGAGGGTATCCTCTACGAAGACGAAGCTTTTGCCTACACCTACGAGGATGGGATGCTCACGGTGCATACCATAAAGGCTAGCGAGGCAACTTACATCGTTGTACCTTATGGTGTAAAGGGCGTGCAGATCGGCAATTTCAATCCGCTTATTGCTTCGGTTAAGCAGGGCGTATTGGTGTATCTGGGGGACAACATTCGAGCCATTGGGGTTGAAGGTCGTCGCCCTAAGAGCCGTGCTGGCGAGAAATATCGCCTAGCACTTCAGACATCTAATCAGTATCTCGAGGATTATCGGGGGGCAATCTACGAGCGTAAGCCTAGCCAAGGAAAGTTGCTACCTGTGTATACGCCTCCAATGAAGAGGCTATACCTTAAGGGAGAATCAGTGATCGATAAGAATACACTTACGAACCACGATCAGGTGGAGGTCATCGTCTTTGGTAAGGGGGTGCAGCGTGTGGAGAGCGATGCCGTGGAGGGCTGTCCCAACCTGCGGACGGTTTATTTGCCACAGAGTGCAGTGAGCGTTGCTTCGAACGCATTCACTGGTTCTAATTACTCTGTTCAGATCAAGTATTATACAGAGGGGCAAGAGCCTTAGCCCTCAGATAAAGTAAAAGAGCGTAATATATTCTATATTTGCTGGCAGAAAATTCGTTATTCAATCATATTTAAAGAACCGATATTATGAGCAAGATTAAGATCGTGGGTCAGTCGATGCCCGATATGCCTTGGCAAGATCGTCCAGCGGGGTCTAAAGAAGTGCTATGGCGTTACTCAGAGAACCCTATTATTCCGCGTGATCTGCTGCCTACCTCCAACAGCATTTTTAACAGTGCTGTGGTTCGCTTCGGTGATGGCTACGCAGGGGTGTTCCGTTGTGATGATACCAATCGTCGCATGCGCCTACACGTTGGTTGCAGTGAGGATGGCATCAATTGGAATATCAATCCAGAGCCACTTAAGTTTGAGTGCCAAGACGAGGAGATTGGTACATGGGTGTATGGCTATGATCCTCGTGTGGTATTCATCGAAGACCGTTACTATGTGACGTGGTGCAATGGCTATCATGGTCCTACGATAGGAGTAGCTTATACGTTTGACTTCAAAACGTTTCATCAGGTAGAGAACGCTTTCTTGCCATTCAATCGCAATGGGGTACTCTTCCCACGCAAGATCAATGGCAACTTCGCAATGCTTAGTCGCCCCAGTGATAATGGTCACACGCCGTTTGGTGATATCTTCTATAGCGAGTCTCCCGAGCTAGAGTATTGGGGGCGTCATCGTCATGTAATGAGCCCCGCGCCATTTGAAGACAGCGCTTGGCAGTGTACGAAGATTGGTGCTGGACCTATCCCCATCGAGACGAGTGAGGGCTGGCTGCTTATCTACCACGGTGTGCTTAATAGCTGCAATGGTTTCGTGTATGCCTTCGGCTCTGCACTGCTCGACCTTGATCAGCCATGGAAAGTGAAGTATCGCTCGGGCCCCTACCTCATCTCGCCACGTGAAACGTACGAGTGTATGGGCGATGTGCCCAATGTGACCTTCCCTTGTGCTGCGTTGCACGATGTAGATACAGGGCGTATCGCTATCTACTATGGTTGTGCCGACACAGTGACGGGGCTCGCTTTCGGTTACATTGATGAGATAGTTGAGTTCACCAAGAAACACTCTATTATCTAGGCTTGAGATCCGTTAAGATGAAAAAGCTATTGATAGGAGGATTGGCTTTCGTGGGGCTTCTCTCTAGCTGCTGTGGTAGCAGTACTTGCGTCAAGGATACTGGTAAGGTTGTCGATACAGTATCTGTTACTGCCGCAGAGGTTGTAGAGGTGTATTCTGGGGTTATTCCAGCTGCTTCTGCTGAGGGGATGACGATGATTCTGAGTCTTCGAGGTGATGGTACATACTCTGAGATATTACTTGCTCAGGTAGCAGGCGCTGCTGAGGATGTCACTGAGGGGCGGTTCGAGCTCCGAGGTGATACGCTTATCCTCATGCCAAATGGTGAGCTCCCTATGGTTCGAGGTCTGCTTGGTTCTGAGGTCATTCGGCTGCTGGATGCTGATGGCAATCTCCCAGAGATACCCTATGAACTGAAGCTCCAAAAATAGCATCGGAATAAGATGTATAGGCGGTACGATGAGCCAAATATCGTGCCGCCTATACTTTTGACAACAGTCACTATATGTTATAGAAGAGTTATGAACAAGTCGCTTACTTTCTTGATTTATTCGGGTATTTGGTTGCTTTTGGTACTGGTGCAGACTTTCATTACATCGGCCATGGGCGATACTCCTAGTGTGTTGATGAGCCCCGAGTTGTATTATTCGACATGGATACTAGATGTGTATCTCATCATGTTGTTTTATCTGAACTACTATCTTATTGTTCCTAAGATGATTCGCCGTAGGCTCTTTCTTCCTTACTTCGGAGTAGTGGTTCTGGCATCGCTTGTAGGTTTCTTGCTTCCTATCGTGCTGTATGTTGCATGGCAGTGGACGATGCCTGGTACGCCTGTTGGCATTGCTCCGCTGAGCTCTGTCGGTGTGCTTGGAGCAGTAGCAGCTATGAGTATAGGTCTCGCTATACGTAGTGTTTTGGAATGGGTACGTCTAGAGAAGAAGCTTGTTGAGATAGAGGCATTGCATCGGACTGATCGGTTTGAGAAGGTTGCGGTCTCTCGCTCTTCGGCATCTGAGCCTGAGCAGGTATTGAGGGAGCATGAGCCCGAACTCATGCCCTCCGTAAAGCTTGAGCCAATGGATGAGTTGTAGTTTCTAGGTATAAGTCCTCAATTTAAGGATGCCAGAGTGGAATGTAATTTTACTTCGGCCTCCTTTGTCTTATTAAGTCTTTTGAAAAAAGGTCTTTTTACTTCCTCTAAAAAGTGCTCGGGAATATTTTGTATAAAATGGGGTGCTTTGGTTGTTAATGGGATACAGAGACAGATTGCTATCTATTGTTTATATTTGTTTGGTTCTTATTTGCGGAATCACACATTATTAACAGAGCGTTATGCGTATTGTCTATAATATACTTAATACTTGGTACTCTGGAGGTCTGACAAGGGTTTTGGCCAATAAGGCAAACTATTTGGTAGAGCATGGCTACGAAGTGTTTGTTGTTACTACAGATCAGATGGGGCAGGGGCACTTTTATACTATGAGTGACAAGATTACTTTCATCGACCTCGGTATCAACTATCACATTCATGACCAAGAGGGGCTGCTTGGAAAGCTACGACATGTGCCAATGAAGGTCTATCGACACAAGCGGCTTTTGGGGCGTATACTTAGGAAATTGAAGGCGGACATAGTGATCTCGCTCTTTGGCAAAGAAGCCTTCTTCTTGCCGAGTATCAAAGATGGCAGTCGTAAGGTTCTGGAAGCGCACGGCTCTCGTTACACTTGGGTGCATTCGCGTCACGGTCTGGTGGGGAATATCCAGAGCTGGCTAGACCTAAAGCTTGTGCATCGCTTTGACAAATTCGTTGTCTTGACGCACGAAGATAAGCCTGATTGGGGCAACTTACCTAATATTACCGTCATTACCAATGCCAACTCATTCGAGTCTGAAGAGCTCTCGCCCTTGACAAGCAAGGTTGTTTTGGCCGCTGGTCGCTACGGCTATCAAAAGAATTTTGAGAGCTTACTGGAGGCCTGGGCAATTGTTCATAAGGCTTATCCTGATTGGGAGCTGCGTCTGCGTGGCGAGGGGTTGGAACAGCTTGATGGAGAGCTAGATCGCCTTGGTATTACTTCGAGCGTTTCACGGGCGAACTCCAAGAATATGCTTCCCGAGTATCTTGATAGCTCTATTTTCGTTCTCAGCTCTCGGCATGAGGGGCTGGGGCTTGTGCTGCTTGAGGCTCAGGTGTGTGGCGTGCCGTTGGTTTCGTACGCCTGCAAGTGTGGTCCGAGTGAGATTATCGTTGAGGGCGAGAATGGCTTCCTTGTGCCAGTAGGCGATCATGAAGCCCTTGCCGAGCGACTTATGCGCTTAATAGCCTCGCCTGAGCTGCGTGGGCATATGGGCCAGAATGCCAAACGGCACTCTCAACGGTTTGCAGAGGAGGCCATCATGGCGCAGTGGCATAAGCTATTTGTATCACTTACCAAACGTTAGAGGAGGGATGGACGTATTGGAGCTCAAAAATATTCGTCGAGAATACAGCTCTCGTCAGTTGGGGCGTAGTGATGTGCCGAGTGATCCGATGGAGCTTTTCGGACAATGGTTGCGAGAGGCTGTGGAGCTGAGAGTTAATGAGCCAACGGCTATGCTTGTCGCCACAGCCACACCTGATGGTCGCCCTAGTATGCGCACGGTGTTGCTCAAAGAAGTTGAGAGCAATCGGCTCATCTTCTACAGCAATTATGAGAGTCGTAAGGGGCAGCATATTGCAGAGAATCCGCAGGTAGCCGCCTCCTTCCTCTGGCATGAGTTGGAGCGTCAGATACATATTGAGGGTAGGGTAGAGCGCGTTGCTCCCAAGGTGAGTGATACCTACTTCGATGAGCGCCCCTATAAGAGTCGCATCGGGGCAAGAGTATCGCCCCAAAGTCGTCCTATCCCCTCAAGGGAGTATATCATGGCGAGCTTTGCTGCCGAGAGCCTACGTTGGTTGGGGCGACATATTCCTCGCCCCGATTACTGGGGGGGGTGGGCTATTCAGGTGGAGCGTATCGAGTTTTGGCAGGGGCGAGATAGTCGCCTGCATGATAGATTTCTCTATACAGAGGGTGAGGCTGGCTGGAATATAGAGCGGTTAGCCCCCTAATAGCACTATATATTTAAGTAGGTATGCTTTCAGATAAACGGAGGATGTACCTAGATTGATTTCCTCATGACTCTACTTGCTAGTGTGAGGTAGGGGAGACTAAACAGCGACATAGATGAAACTTACAGACGAATGGTTTACAGCTCTAAGCCAAGACGGGGAGGGAAAGCTTATCTTCGTCACTGGGCGCAAATCCTTGGAGGGTTTTAGGGCGAAGGGAAGTCTCAAGGTGCGCGTAGAGATTAAATGGCCTTACCCTGCCGATAGAGAGGGAATGCCCGATGAGCGTACCGCTAAGCTAATTACCGAGATAGAGCCAAGGCTGCGCCAGGCCATGGAGTGCGACAAACTCGCTATCCTTACAGGCAATTACACTGGTTCTGGGGAGAAGTATTGGGTTTTTTATACCCGTCACTTGCCGACCTTTGGCGAGCGGCTTAATGCAGCTCTTGCCGACTATGAAACGCTGCCACTGGAGATACTCTGTGAGGAAGACCCCGAGTGGGAAGAGTACCTCGATATGCTAAGTATGGAACGAGAGGAGCATGACGAATAGGCCGTGTGGTAATACTTATCTTTGCACCTCATTTTGGTAGAAGTTATGGAGGTTCTTCCTGCCCATTGATAAAGTGTCTTATTAAACTAAATAACAAACAGAAGCATGTCTCACTTGAGATTTAGAGCTCTAGAGTTAGCTACGGAGCGCAAGGCCCTCCGAGCTGAGGTTATTGAGGGCTCAGTGGCGGACTATTTTGCTACGTCTGTATTTACCCGAGAAACGATGCGTCGTTATCTTAGCCGTGAGGTATACAAGGAACTTTCACATCATATCGAGGAGCGTCTGCCCATAGGGCTAGCCTTAGCTGACCAGGTGGCTAGTGCTATGAAGATGTGGGCGATGGACAGGGGAGTGACGCATTACACGCATTGGTTCCAACCCTTGACGGATGGCACAGCAGAGAAGCATGATTCCTTTGCCACTGTAACTGCAGATGGTGGCATGATAGAGGAATTTAGCGGTAAGCTTCTCTCGCAGCAGGAGCCAGACGCGAGTAGTTTTCCCAATGGGGGGTTACGCAATACTTTCGAGGCTCGTGGCTATTCGGCCTGGGACCCCTCGTCGCCAGCCTTTATCGTGGACGATACGCTCTGTATCCCCACGGTTTTTGTTTCGTACACGGGAGAGGCTCTCGACTTCAAGACACCGCTTCTTCGTTCGCTTGATGCGCTCAATCAAGCCGCTACTCGTGTGGTTCGCTACTTCAACCCTCAGGTGGAGAGCTGTACGACATTCCTCGGCTGGGAGCAGGAGTATTTCCTCGTGGATGAGTCGCTCTTCTACGCTCGTCCCGACCTTTGTCTGACTGGTCGTACCCTCATGGGGCATGAGAGTGCCAAAAATCAGCAGTTGGATGACCATTACTTCGGTGCTATCCCAGAGCGCGTTCAGGAGTTTATGAAGGATCTCGAGTATGAGTGCTATAAGTTAAGTCTCCCAATTAAGACGCGCCACAATGAGGTGGCTCCCAATCAGTTTGAAATTGCTCCTATTTATGAGGAGTGCAACCTGGCCAATGACCACAACATTCTTCTGATGAGTACGATGAAGCGTGTGGCCAGTAAGCATCACTTTCGTGTGCTTCTGCACGAGAAGCCCTATGAGGGCGTAAATGGATCGGGTAAGCATTGTAATTGGTCCATCGGAACGAATACGGGTGCAAATCTCTTCTCCCCAGGCAAAGACAGCCAAGAAAATCTTCGCTTCATTGCCTTCATGGCCATTACGCTCATGGCTGTATATCGCAATAATGCACTGCTCAAGGCCAGTATAGCCTCGGCAACGAATCTGCACCGCCTTGGTGGGCATGAAGCGCCTCCTGCTATCATTTCTTGTTTCCTTGGCAGTGAAGTAACCGCTGTCCTGGACCGCTTTCTGTCGAGTAGCAGCGAGGATGCTATCCTCATCGACGACAAGACGGGCTACAGCCTCGGTGTAGGGCAGATTCCCGAGCTCCTTTTGGATAATACAGACCGTAACCGAACTTCTCCCTTCGCCTTTACGGGCAATCGCTTTGAGTTTCGTGCTGTAGGGGCTTCGGCCAATCCTGCCTGCGCCATGCTTAGTCTCTGCTCGGCACTTGCCTACGAGATGACCCTCTTTGCTGAGGAGGTAGAGCGTCTGACACATACTCAGAGTGTTCCCGATGCGCTTTTCCAGACTATCCATCGCTATATCAAGGACTCTGCACCCATCCGTTTCGGAGGTAACGGCTACAGCCAGGAGTGGCATGCCGAGGCCGAGCGGAGAGGGTTGGACACTGATGTACATGTACCTCGCCTATATGAGGCTTATGTTAGTGAGCAATCTATCCGCATTTTCGAGGGTACTGGAGTGCTTACTCGGGCAGAGTTAGAGGCCAGAAATGAGGTAAAATGGGAGATTTTCATGAAGAAGATCCAGATCGAGAGCCGTGTGTTGGGCGATTTGTCTCTCAATCATATCGTCCCTGTGGCAACGAAGTACCAAACGATGCTTTTGGACAATGTGACCAAACTCAAGAACGTCTTCGAAGGTGAGGAATATGAGCGTCTGGCAGCGGGGCCTAAGAGTCTAATTGCCGAGATGAGCCGTCATCTAACCTCGGTGCATACGATGGTAGAGGAGATGGTAGAGGCACGCAAACGGGCCAATCGCATCGAGAGCATGCACAAGAGGGCCTACGCTTACTACGAGGAGGTGCTGCCCTATCTGTCAAAAATCCGTTATCACATCGACCATCTTGAGCTAATTGTCGATGATGAGATGTGGCCTCTGCCTAAGTATAGAGAGCTGCTCTTTATACAATAGTTTTCGATGGCCAGCATCAAGTATTTGACGCAAGGCAATCTGGGGAGCCATCTGTACAAACTGGCATTGCCCATCATGGGCACATCGTTTGTGCAGATGGCTTATAGCTTCACAGATATGGCTTGGCTTGGTAGGCTCAGCAGCCAGGCCGTAGCGGCTGTGGGCTGTATATCGGTTTTTATTTGGATTGCTACCTCTGTTGCTTTCTTCAATAAGGTGGGGAGTGAGGTGACTATATCTCAGAGCATTGGGGCAGGCAGGCTCGGAGAGGCACGGTTATACGCCTCGCTTAACGCGACGATGAGCCTTGTTGTAGGCTGTTCGGTGGCAGTTCTTTTCGCCCTTTTTGCCCCTCAGCTTGTAGATCTCTATCTTCTTTCGGGTGTGGTACGTGCCGAGGCGTTGGAGTATTTCTATATCAGTTTATGGGGCTTACCTGCTGTTTTCCTTACCTCTGCTCTTTTTGGCATCTACAACGCTTCGGGTAATAGTGATGTACCCTTCCGTTCGCTCCTGCTCGGAGGAGTCTGCAATATCCTACTTGATCCGCTCTTCATCCATATTTTTGGTTGGGGAGTATCGGGAGCAGCGTGGGCAACTCTGATGAGTGAGTTACTTTCTCTGGGTTATTTCCTTTATCGATTGCGTTGGGTGGATAGGCTTTTTGATGAATTTCCCTTGCTTATCCGTCCCCTTTGGCCTCAGCTTGGACGTATCGTTCAGGTCGGTGCGCCAGTGGCTACACTCAATGTGCTCTTTGCTCTCATCAGTGTCTATATGGGGCGACTTGCCTCCTCCGTGGGCGGACATATAGGCGTGGCAGCACTGACTACTGGGGGGCAGCTTGAGGCTTTGACATGGAATACTTCTCAGGGTATCACCACAGCTCTCTGTAGTATTGTTGGCCAAAATTATGCTGCTCGTCTTTATGATCGTGTGTGGGCTACCCTGCGTATAGCCCTCATCAATACTCTTGTCATAGGCTTAGTGGGGACGTTGATCTTCGTTTTTGGGGGGAGAGAGCTCTTTGCACTCATTGTCCCCGACCCTGTAGTCTATGAAGTTGGGGCAAATTATCTGCGTATCAGTGGATATTCTCAGATCTTTATGATGATAGAGATCACGATACAGGGGCTATTTTATGGTGTGGGGCGGAGTTATCTCCCAGCGAGTATCAGTATCATTGGCAATACGCTACGTATTCCTTTAACTATCTGGTTGGTTACTCTGGGGTTTGGGTTGGATGCCGTATGGTGGGCAATCTCTGTGACTACTATATTAAAAGGGCTTGCAGCTATTTTGGCTCTCCTTTTTCTGAGACGAAAGCTGTAGCCATAGTGCATTTTTTACTAGATACCGAAATGGGGTTGGAAAAACTACAGTTTTTCCAACCCCATTTCGGTATTATTATCCTCGTTTCATTGGTTGATAATCTTCCTTGCCTCTTGATTAGTCTACGATGATTAGGTAATAGTTTTTCTTTCCTTTCTGAACTACGAGATAACGCCCTGCGATGAGGTCAGTAGGGCCAACTTGTAGGTCTTGCTCTGATACCTTCTCTTTGTTGAGGCTTACTCCACCGCTCTGAATAAGCTTTCGTAGCTCTCCTTTGGAGGGAAAGACGCTCGCATGCTCGGTCAGCAGGTCAATAATCTTAATGCCAGCCGACAAATCCTCTGCTTTGACCTGATATTGAGGCACACCTTCGAAGACTGCTAGCACCATCTCTGGGCTAAGCTTCATGAGTTGCTCCTTGGTCCCTTGCCCAAAGAGGATGGCGGAGGCTTCGACTGCCGTTTCGTAGTCCTCACGGCTATGTACCATTATGGTGATTTCCTCGGCCAGTCGCTTCTGAAGAGGACGTAGGTGTGGTGCGTCAGCCTGATCCTCCTCTAGTCTTTTTACCTCCTCCTCGGAGAGTGTTGTGAAGATCTTGATGTAGCGTGTGGCATCTTCATCGCTCACGTTGATCCAGAATTGGTAGAAAGCATAGGGCGAGGTGCGTGCGGGGTCGAGCCAAATGTTGCCACTCTCGGTCTTGCCAAACTTGCCGCCATCCGCCTTGGTAATAAGGGGACAAGTGAGGGCATATGCCTCGCCACCATCCTTACGGCGGATCAGCTCCGTCCCTGTCGTGATGTTACCCCACTGATCCGAGCCCCCCATCTGTAAGCGACAGCTCTCCGTTCGGTAGAGGTGCAGGTAGTCGAAGCCTTGGAGGAGCTGATAGCTAAACTCTGTGAAGCTCATTCCCTCACGGCTCTCGCCACTGAGGCGTTTTTTTACCGAATCCTTGGCCATCATATAGTTTACCGTGATGTGTTTACCGATGTCACGGATGAATTCCAGGAAGCTAAACTCACGCATCCAGTCGTAGTTATTGACTAGCTTGGCTGCGTTGGGTGCATCGCTGTCGAAGTCGAGGAACTTAGCTAGCTGTCTCTTGATGGCCTCTTGGTTGTGGCGTAGCGTCTCTTCGTCGAGGAGCTTGCGCTCGGCACTCTTCATCGAGGGGTCACCGATCATCCCCGTAGCCCCGCCGATGAGGGCTAGGGGGCGATGCCCCGAGAGCTGGAGATGGCGCAGCATCATTACGCCCACGAGGTGCCCAATGTGTAGCGAGTCCGCTGTGGGGTCGATGCCGAGGTAGGCCGAGACGGTCTCTCGCTCAAGCAGCTCCTCTGTACCAGGGATCATATCGTGTATCATGCCACGCCAGCGTAACTCTTGGATAAAATTCTTCTTCGGTTGCGTCATTGTCTAAATAGTTTTCTTTCGATAAGCGGGGCAAAAATAGCTGTTTTACTCCGAAACGTTTGGAAGGAGTGACTGATATCGGAGGGCTCTATGCGTCTTGGAGTTCCTTTCTGATAGAGGTGAAATAGGCATCGAGTAGCCTTTGTGCTCCGATAAAGGACGAGATATTATCCCCTAGTACTTGAGCCTCTACGCCCTCTTTGAGCGAGCGTACCACAGGGCTAGAATAGAATGAGCGATGCAGTACTTCGTTTATTGACTCGTACATCCACCACTTGGCTTGCCGTTGTCTCTTTTCTTGAAAGTAGCCACTATCCATAGCGAAATGTCGGTATTCGTCTATCATGTCCCAGATCTCCTTGATTCCCAAGCTGTAGAAACCCGAGTAGGTCAGCACTTTGGGCTTCCAACCAGATTCGGTAGGAGGAAAGAGATGCAGGGCGTTGCGGAAGTGGGAGGCAGCGAGGTTTGCCTTGGGGATGTTGTCGCCATCTGCTTTGTTGATGATAATAGCGTCTGCCATCTCCATGATGCCACGTTTGATGCCTTGCAGCTCATCGCCAGTGCCAGAGAGCTGGATGAGTAGGAAGAAGTCCACCATAGAGTGGACAGCCGTCTCGCTCTGCCCTACACCTACCGTCTCAACAAATATGGTATCGAACCCAGCTGCCTCGCATAGCATGATAGTTTCTCTCGTCTTACGTGCCACACCACCCAGAGACCCAGCCGAGGGACTAGGACGAATGAAAGCATTGGGGTGGTGCGATAGCTGCTCCATGCGTGTCTTGTCACCCAAGATACTGCCACCGCTGCGCTCACTACTAGGGTCGATGGCAAGGACAGCAAGCTTACGTCCCTGCTTGCACAGGTGAAGTCCAAAAGACTCGATAGAGGTGCTCTTACCTGCCCCTGGTACTCCAGTGATGCCAATGCGCATAGAGCGTCCTGTATAGGGTAGACACCGTTCGATAATCTGCTGGGCCAGGTCTTGATGCTCAGGTAGACTGCTCTCCACTAGTGTTACAGCTTGGCTAAGCACTGTGATATTGGAGCTGAGAATGCCGTCCACGTAGTCGTCTACACTGTAGACCTTGCGCCTTACACGCCGAAAGTGGGGGTTGACCATCGGCTGTGCCCCTACGCCTTGATTGACTTTTAGCCCCATGTAGCTGGGATCGTTCTCGGGGTGATGTAGCAGTTCTTCTTCTCTAGTCATAGTGGTTGGATAAAGTTGCTCCAAATGTTTCGGTCAGTGCGGTGATTTTAGCCTAAATTCTTTCTAGGACTATATCTATTAGCCCCTCGATACTGCCCTTGTAGTCGGTATTCATCTTCTCAGCCTTGCGCCCAGCGATGATGCAGCAGACGGTAAGCGCACGATGCCCCATAAGAGCTGCCAATCCTGCGAGGGAGGAGCTCTCCATCTCGTAGTTCGTAATGATTTGGCCTCGATGTTCAAAGGCTTGTATCTTGCGGTTTAGCTCGGGGTCTTGCAATGGGAGGCGCAGGCTACGCCCTTGAGGGCCATAGAAGCCGTTGGCAGCAATCGTATTGCCACGCACGATACTTCCGCCTCCACAGATTTGCTCTAGGAGCGAAGCATCCGCAGGCACGACATAGGGGCGTAGTCCCTCGACCTGCCAATCGAGTTGGCGTAGCAGTTCGCTCTCTAGCTCCAGATTGCGCACTCGCTGGCTATCACTATAGAAGTACAGTACACCATCGAAGCCGATAGCATGCGAAGCAGCTACATAGCTCCCGATGGGGCTAACGTCCTGCAAGCCACCCGAGGTCCCTACACGTACTAGGGTCAGCTGCCTATGCTTGGAGCGTACTTGCCTCGTCTCAAAGTCGATATTGGCCAGAGCGTCTAGCTCATTGAGGACGATGTCGATGTTGTCTGTGCCAATGCCGTGGCTGACTACGCTGATGCGCTTACCTCGGTACGCCCCTGTGATGGTGTGAAACTCTCGGCTTGTTACATTGCACTCGATACTGTCGAAGCGATTGGCTACCACATCTACTCGGGCAGGGTCGCCCACGAGGAAGATCCTATCCGCAAGCTGCTCGGGGCGCAGATGGAGGTGAAAGACTGAGCCATCGGAGTTGATGATAAGCTCCGATGGTGGGATAACCCTATGAGGATTTGTTGTCATGATATGATGTATAATTAGTTGTATGTATCATTTAGTTTCACCACTTCGGCTGCTATTGGGGAGATACACCCCCAAATATGCTTGGACTGCCTCGATAGCGGTAGATGATGACCTGACCCTTAGGGGCGCTGCGGTCGCTAATAAGTAGAGTTCGCTCACTAACCTCATCGTAGACGAGTAGGTAGTCATTGCCAGGAGAGTTGTAGGGCAGCCCCATAAGTGTGGGGCGCAGATACTGCCCTGTATCAGTATTCATACGGCTAAAATAAAGATCGTAACCACCTAGTCCCCCATCATGTTTCTGGGCAAAAACGATGCGGATACCATCGGATAGGAGGATGGGCATAGCGATATGCTCACCCAAACCCGAGAAGCTCTCGCTCCTTGGGAGAAATTTACCTCCGATACGATCCAGACGAGTGGCACTGTCTCGCCCCTGTCCGCTTAGAGACTCGAGACGCATACGCCGTAATGGAGGCGTGAACCCAAAATACCAAAGACTATCGCTACGAAGCTCTAAACGAAAGCTCCCTACGTGGTTGTACCCATGTTTATCCAAGAGCATACGCTCTAGCGAGAGGGCTAGATCTGGCATCGGTACGATTAGGCTATCAAGTAGCTCGAGCGTATCACGATGTTCACTGAGGCGCGCCATCTGCCCTAGTCGTCTGGTAAGTAGCTCAGCCCTGGGAAGGGGGGGGGCACTACCCAAAGATTTGGTATATCTCTCTAGTAGACCTTGAGCCTTAGTCAACTGTCCATGACTGTAGGCTGCCTCAGCCTCTTGTATCAGTTGCTCAAGCACTATGGCAGATGTGCCACGAGGCCTCTGCGCCCATACTCCAAGGTAGGCAAGTGTGATCAGCCCAAGAAATAACCCCCATATTCGGTATCTCAATACTATTTGTATCATGTCCAAACAAAGATATATAACTATGACCAAAGTGCCATCTCTTTGTCTCGCTTCGACTATCCTAGAAGTGTTCCTCAATGAGTGGGCAATGGTATGCGTATAAGTGCCATTTGTGTAGAGTACCCTCGCTAAAATTCAGAATAAGATTTGTGCAACTTATAGTTTTATAGAGGATTTGTTTAACGTATTTATATATAGGTTGTTATGTGTTTTCTTGAATTTCTCAAAAAATCTTCGGGAACTTTCAAAAAAAACTTCCCGAACTTTTTTCTCGGAGTTCCCGATCTTTTTGGAAAAAGTTCGGGAAGTTTTTTCTTAAAAATGGGGTATCTTTATAACTTATTCAAATCAAATAAATTATGTGATTTGGATGTCAGTTGACGAACAAGTAGGATGGAGTTCGGGATACGCCGTGTTTTGGAGGCAAAGAATGAGGAAATTTTGTCTGTTGCTTGAGATTAGGTTGCTGGCCAGGGATAGAGTAGATGCCTATGCAATGAGCATCTCGGTGTGATATTCTGATGATACGCAAATCTTTACTAATAAGACATCGGCACAGTGTACCTCCATATTTGAACCTATCCTTCTCAATGATAGAGGAACAGTTGCTTTGGTACGCTGTGCCGATGTTTATATGAGCTTTCTCTCTGAGGGAATTAGTACTCAGGAGATGCTGGCATTATTATTTTGTATTCTCTTTTCTGCGCTCGAGTTGCTTCTTGAGGGCATCGATACAGATGTCCGTGGCCTCTTCAAAACTGTCGGCTATCTTGTCGGCAAACAGGTCTCCACCCGAAACGATAAGGCGAATAGCAGCCTCTTTGTTGTTTGCGACCTCGGGTTTGACAACCTTGAGTGTCACTTCTGCGGCTTGTATATCATCGGCAAAGCGTCCTAGTTTGTCTAGTTTCTTCTCAATGAACTCTCTCAACTGAGCTGTTGCATCGAAGTGCAGGGCTTTAATTCTGATATCCATAACTTACTTTTCTTTTTTTGCTCTTGGGTGAGCGTTATACATTTTTTGTAGCTGCTTGAAAGAAGTGTGCGTATAGCGTACAGTCGTCGTCACAGAACTATGTCCCATCAGCTCTTTGATTGCCAATAGATCGGCTCCAGCATTGAGCATATCGGTGGCGAATGAATGCCTCAAAGTGTGTGCCCCTCTACGAGATAGGTGTGGAACGGTGGCTAGCAAACGATGTACAACGCGGTAGACGCCCTCCCCTGTCATAGCAGTACCTTTCAAAGTTATAAAAAAACTATCGGAATACCCAAGGACTTCATCTCGTCTTTGTCGCCAGGTCTTAATCATATTCGCAAGCCCTTGGCCGAATGGCACGATGCGTTCTTTGTTGCCCTTGCCGATAACTCTGAGCGTTCGCCTGATGGTATCAACATCGCCATCTTGAAGTGAGGCGAGCTCGGCACGTCGTAGCCCACATTCGTAGAGCATCGCTACGATGAGGGCATCGCGTATGCCCTCTAGGCTATCGTCTCTGGAGTCGATTATGCTCTCTATCTCTTCCGTAGGCACATAGACTGGTAGGGCCTTTTCGCTTTTGGGGGCACGTAGGGCTTGGATTGGATTGGTATCGATGACCTCTATTTTGAGCAGGTAGCGGTAGAAACTCTTAACAGCCGAGAGACGGCGAGCTACCGAAGAGGCGCGCTGTCTTTGCTCCATTAGGCTGCTTAGCCAGCCACGGACGAGGTCGGTGTCGGACGAAGTTGGAGAGAAGACCTCTCCAAGTCGCTCCTCGCAGTAAAGTATGTAGGTAGAAAGATCGTCTCTGTAGGCTCCTTGCGTGGCCTCCGAGGCATTAACTTCGTGTTTGAGGTAGGAGAGGAATTGGCTTAGAAGGTCGTTCATAGCCTGAGGACCATTATGTTAGGGAGAAGAGTCGTTGAGCGTTGTTCGTGGTCTGTAGAGCAAGAGCCTCGGGGCTAATATTGTAGGCCTCGGCTAGATATTGGAGGATGTAAACTAAGTGTGAGGGCTCATTGCGACGACCTCGCTTGGGAACGGGGCTTAGGTAGGGAGCATCGGTTTCTAGAAGTAGTCGTTCAAGAGGAATGCTAGTTATATAGTTCCGCAGGTTGCAGTTCTTAAAGGTTACTACGCCTCCGATACCTATCATCATTTGTTTGAAGCTAAGTGCCACTTGTAGATCTACCTCATTACCCGAGAAGCAGTGGAAGACGCCCCGAGGGTTTTTACCTCGTACTCGCTCCAAGGTGGCGATGGTATCGCTCCACGCCGAACGAGTGTGTATGATGATGGGTAGAGCTTCTCGCTCTGCAAGCTTCAGTTGCTGCTCAAAGGCGGAGATTTGCTCTATTTTGAAAGTCGTATCCCAGTAGTAGTCCAGCCCGATCTCCCCGATAGCAACGAACCGATGTTCCAGGAGGGTGGTCTCTAGCGCTTGAAGTTGTTCTTGATAATTTGCCCCAACAGATGTTGGGTGTAGCCCAAGGCAAGGATACATGAGCTTAGGATATTGTTGAGAAAGCTCCATCATCCGAGGGTAGCTCTTCTCGTCAACGTTGGGTAGTATCATCCCCTCGATACCAGCTTCTCTAGCTCGATCGAGTACGTCTGGGAGATCTGTATCGAAGTCCTCCGAGTAAATATGTGTATGACTGTCTATTAGCCTAAACATCATTTAGTTCATTCGTGCAGATAATCCCTCGAAGAGCGCAATGAGTGGAGCTATACGCTCTTCATTTAGTTTGAGATTAGTAAGGGTTTGTAGAGCTTCTTGCGTTAGGCGATGTACTTCCTCCTTGGCATAGGTTCCAGCACCACATTTGTTGTATAGCTGTCGTACGCCTTCGATACGTTCATCGCTCTGATTGATGGGCAGACTCATTAGTCGTTCTAGTTCAGTACGGTCTTGCTCTATGAGCGTGCTCTGTGTGTAGATGAGCAGGAGGGTCTTCTTGGCATTTATGATATCTCCCCCAATAGGTTTGCCGAAGGTCTTCTTATCGCCATAAACATCAAGATAGTCGTCCTGTATTTGGAAGGCGAGCCCCAGACTTTGACCAACTCTGTCGAGTTCTGATGCAGTGGAGGGCTTTGCTCCCGAAGCCAGTGCCCCTAGGCGCAGTGAAGCCCCCAATAGGACAGCCGTCTTAAGCCTAATCATCTCGAGGTATTCTGCAACGGTAACATTACTGCGCGTCTCAAACTCCATATCGTACTGTTGTCCTCTGCAGATCTCTACTGCCATCGTGTTGAAGATGGGTAGTATCTCCTTCAGCAGACTGGGGCTATCAATATCTTCGAAAGCTTTGTATGCCTCGATACACATTACGTCACCTGAGAGGATCGCGGTATTGTCACCCCATCGGCTATGCACCGTTGCCTGCCCTCTCCGTAATGGAGAGCGATCCATGAGGTCATCGTGTAGGAGGGTGAAGTTGTGGAATATCTCCAGGCCTAAGGCTATGGGGATGGCTGTGGTGTAGTCGCCCGATATCGCTCGAGCTGCAAGGCAGCACAGTAGGGGACGAATACGTTTGCCTCCGAGAGAGAGAATATAATCTAAGGGAGCGAATAGCCCTTGAGGCTGCTTGGCATCATAGCCCTTGGCCTTGATGGCTGCCTCTATGTCACGCAGAATGACGACTTCTATTGGTTGCATAGGCCATGCACATTAAATAATGATAATGACAAAGGTGTACCTCGTCTTTTCTAGACTGGGTACACCTCCTTATGAAAATCGAGTATAACTCTCTTATTGTAGACGGAACACAACGGGGAGGTTAAACCGCTGGCGTACGGGCTTGCCACGCTGCTTGCCTGGTTTCCATGCTGGCATATTCTCCACCACACGTACAGCTTCTTTATCTAGTGCGGGGTCTACGCCACGAGCTACGGTTACTTGTGAAGGTTTACCATTACGCTCTACAACGAATGAAACGATTACGCGTCCTTGGATACCATTCTCCGCAGCAATCTCTGGATAGCGGATGTTGCTGCTTAGGTACTTCATCAACGCTGCCATACCACCAGGGAATTCAGTAGGCTCCTCTACGACAGTGAAGATTTCTTCCGTCTCCTCTGGCTCGACCTCTACTTTGATAGGAGCTGGGGGAGGAACGGCTTTCCCCTCTTCAGAGGAGACGAAGATAGCCTTAGCTACCTCTTTGTCGTTCTCTACTACCTTAAACTCCTCGGGGAGCTGTACCTCAACTTGAACTTCTGGTTCTGGGGCAGGCTGATCAGGCTCCTCTGGCTGTTCGTCATTGATGAGCAGTGTTTCTTCTAGGGCAATGGCATTGTGAAGGCCACTGTCGATTGCCTTGGCTATCTCCGTCCTCCATTCAAGAGCTACAAAGCAAAGGGACAGAGCCACTGCCAATCCCAATAGCAGAGACAAACCTTTGTCTTTTTCTAAGTCCGCTTTGGGAGATTTCTTTATTTCCATAACCTTATAGTTTATTATTAATTCTTGCCATTTGCTTGGTCCAAACCTGTTCCATTCGATAGTGGCTGGGACACCTCCCTACAAAAATACAAAGTTTTTTGTTTGTACAAGGTCCTCACTTGAAAAACAGTTTGTGGCATCCGTTTCACTAGAGATGGGAATATGCTAGTCTAAATTAATGGTATGGGGTCTTTGTTCTTAGTCTTGGATGAAACTTCTGAGCAGGAAGGTATACGAGTAATTGTTCTGGGGTTAGAATGTTTTAAGATGCTGGTCTATAGAGCGAGCCCGATGAGGCAGTAGACCGTAATACCTGAGATGAAGACATATATGAGGGCATAGGGGAGTGCAGAGCGGAGTATCGCTCCTTCCTGTCCATGCATATTGCCCGCTGCTGTGGCAACAGTGATGCTCTGAGGAGAGATGATTTTGCCTCCTGTTGCCCCCGTTGTATTGGCTGCTGCTAGCCAAGCTTTATCTATTCCGATTTGGTCTGCTACATTGGCTTGGAGCTTTCCGAAGAGAATATTGGAGGAGGTGTCACTCCCTGTAGCGAAAGTGCCTATTGCTCCAACGAGAGGAGCAACGAGGGGATAGAAGTTACCCGTTGTTTCTGCCAAAGCATTGGCGATACAAAGTATCATGCCACTATGACTCATGACTGAGCTCATCGCTACGAGACAGATGATTGTTATCCCTGACGCTTGGAGCTTAATGCTCGTTTGTCTGAGGATAACGAAAAGACGCCCTACACTCACGCCTTGAATTAGCCCCCCGATGAATGCTCCAAGGAAGAGCATTAGCCCAGCATTGGAGAGCCAACCGAAGTCGAACGTCTTATCCTCGGCATAGATAGGTAGATGTATTTTTGATACGGCTGTAGTGCTGAGAAAGTTGCTTAGGCTGCCAGATAGAGGGCTGGAGAGGATAATGAAGACCAATATTAGCCCATAGACTGCCCAAGCCTTGGATAGCTCGCCTACTGTATGCTTCAGGTAGTTTTGGTCGGCAGCAGGCTCCTTAGCCTTGGCATATAGGATGAGAAATGCTATAGAGGAGATGCTCCCTACGATAGCAGGTGTCTCCGCCCCTATCCAATAGGCAGCGGCAAACTGTGTACCGAGTGATATTGCCCCGACAACAAAAGAGAGGATGATATTGGGTAGGATATATTTCTTGCTCCTGTCTGTTAGGTAGAGAATGATGAAAGGGATGAGAAACATCAGCATAGATAGCTGAATGACTACATCTCCAGCTATGATGCGCACGATGTGAGGAGAGACATTTGTACCTATGGCTTCTTTGGCTAGCGTAATAACAGGAACTCCTACGGCTCCGAAGCCCGTTGCTACGCTGTTGGCGATGAGGGAGACGAGGGCAGAGAAACCCGGTGTGAAGCCCAGTCCAATAAGGATAGCCGCAGGTATGGCAACGGCCGTGCCGAAGCCTGCCATCCCCTCGAGCAATCCTCCGAAGCCCCAAACTATGAGTAGCACTTGGATACGCTTGTCACTTGATATGTGGGTAAATTGCTTCTTGATAGTTTCTATTTGTTTACTCTCCAAGAGGACGTTGTAGCTATAGATAGCCATCAAGATGATGAGTAGGATGGGGAAAATCGCCTTGAGCATGCCTTCAATGATAGCCCACCAAATGTAGGTGGCCCCGAAGCTTTGAGGGAGTGTACCGAAGCCGTTTATATTTGGTACAGCAAAGAGGGCTATTGCGACAGCAGATAGTAGTGCAAAGAATGCGCTCCAATCGCCTCTCATCTTGAGCCCAATCATTAGGGTGATGAGTAAGATGATAGGTAATAGAGAAAGTATAACGCTCATAACACCATATATCATGAATAGTTTTTATCAAAGGGGATGATAAGCCATATCAAGCACGCACTCCTAATTCAAGGTTAGGGATTATGGCTCGTCCGCTAAGATAGTTAAAGTTTGGTTAGTTGGCCTATTGAGGTAAGCATGCCTATAAGATAACCGCATCTTCTTCTTCTGAAAAATGCTCGGGAATACTCGAAAAAATGTTCCCGAACTTTTTTCTCGGAGTTCCCGATCTTTTTCCAAAAAGTTCGGGAAGTTTTTTTTGAAAGTTCCCGAAGATTTTTTTGCTCAAATGGGTTATTTGTTAACTTGCTTATGAGTAGTGTGTTAGGATTCTTTGGCTTTAGTTGAGGATGGATGCTAGGGGGTAGCCCAAACTTCCAATTGATAACCTGGTCAGTTAGTCTAGACAAGCCTCTTTTTATATATTTGTACGATATTTTAGTAGGAAGCCCTTAGTTCGAAGGTTAGGCAGGGGAACTACTAGGTGATGAATCACTTGTTGAAGGATTGAAACAATTGTATAGCATAAATGAAACAAGCTCTAACATTCGTGCCTCCAGTCGGGTCAGCTTGCGAATGCCAACTGTGTGTAGATACTTTAGATTCAGCTAAAGAGCTGCATTATGAAGGTAAATATCTACAGTCTATTCTCCTCTTCATTGATGGACTTGGGCGTAATCTTCGCAGTCAGTATGGCGATGCTGTGGAGAGGAAGTTCAGCATACCTCATGGTAGTGTACTCATTAATATTGAGCTAACGGATAGTGAGTTTTATATATACACGGACTTCCTGCGCTTACCTGTAGACTCGGGTAAGCGAGTGGCGATGCTCAGAGCCGTTGGTGAGCTTAACAGCCGTCGCCTAATGCTAGCTCGGGTGGTTAAGAGTGGTGATAATCTGCGTATTGAGTATCATTGCCCTCTGGAGCAGACACACACGTATAAGCTCTATGGTGTGGTTAATAATATCTGTTATGTGGCCGACAGATACGATGATGAGCTATGCCTTAAGTTTGGAGCAGAACGTATCACTGTACCACAGACTAAGCTCTACTCAGCTGAGGAGGTAGATCGTATCTATGATGCTCTACAGCGTACAGGGCGGTATGCTATAGATACAGCTCAGGAATTGACCAAGGAGCGTAACCATATGGGGGCATGGCTAATGATGTCTACTGTCTTTTTCCAGTTTATCTACTACGCAGATCCCAAGGGTATGCTCGCCGTAGAGGTGGATAAGGCATTGACGGACTTGGATGACAAATTGCCAACGAGTGAGCAGGTAACTCGAGCGATTCGTCTTTTGGAGGAGCTGATGAGGCGAGATAAGGGGGAGCTTGCAAAAGGTTTGTATGAAGCACATGTCTTGATGACCCAAAAGAATAGGGCTTCACTCCAGGATATTCAAGAAGGGATGGAGAAGGGCTACGAAGAGGCTACGCAATCTATTCAGTCTGGTAGCTATGAGCGTGTGGTCCTGCGCTTGCTACACGTAATATATAGGGCCTACAATCACAACATAATACCTCCTCAGATAGATAAGACGCTTGTCATTGCGCTCCAAGCTACGAGCGATACATCTATCGATATGGCTGCACATATCCTTTATAGAGCTGTGGATAGGATAGTGAAAGCATCTTCTCTAGAGAGTGTAGAGATAGTAGAGGAGCAGTCGTTATGGAGCAAGGTGCGGGGGCTATTTAAACGTTTCTTCAACTAAGTTGTATTAAAGTGATGCGATCATGAACCAGGATATATTTAAGGTAGTCTACAAAGTTACCCATGCAGGAGGCTCGGGCAGTTGTTTCTATTTGCATGATCTAGGACTATTTGTTACCAACTATCATGTGGTAGATGGGTTTCGGGAGGTTGCTATCCATGATAGGGATAGGAGACCCTATATAGCCAAGGTCGTGCTGAGCAATCCGACTATGGATATCGCTCTCCTGTCTGTGAAGGAAGACTTTTCTTACTTACCCAAGATAGAGCTGGCCGATGAGGGAGAGCTAAGTATAGGGCATAAGGTACATGTAGCTGGATATCCTTATGGTATGCCCTTTACGGTGACTGAGGGAACGGTATCTTCCCCTAAGCAGCTTATGAATGGCCGAAATTATATCCAAATAGATGCTGCAGTCAATCCAGGTAATTCAGGTGGACCAATATTCAATAGCCAGGGGCAGCTGGTGGGGGTTACGGTAATTAAAATTAGTGATGCCGATAACATGGGCTTCGGTGTGCGTATCGAGGACCTTAAGCAGCTGATAAGTACCCTAGATGGGTTAGATAGGGAGAGCTATCACGTGCAGTGCGGTAGCTGTGATGGACATGTCAAGGGACGTACGGAGTATTGTCCTATGTGTGGAGGTAAGATCTCTGCCGAATACTTCGATGTACGTGAACTATCACCTCTGAGCGTTTTTTGCGAAGAGGCTATCAGTGCTATGGGGATTAACCCAGTGATAGCTCGTGATGGGTTTGAAGATTGGAACTTTCACAAAGGCAGTAGTGAGATACGTCTCTTTTGCTATGACAATAATTATCTCTTTTGTATCTCTATCATGAACCTCTTGCCCAAAACTAATGTAGAGCCTGTGCTTAACTACTTGCTCGAACAAGATTTCTATCCCTACAAGTTTGGTATTGATGGGCGTGAGATTATTATGCTTTATCGAACTCATTTGACGGATATTACAGAGGAGACAGCTCCACAGATCAAGCAGTATATACAAGACATGGCAGAGAAGGCCGATCGTTTGGATAACTATTTGGTGGAGACCTTCGGATGTGAGTATACCGAGTACACCAATCTAGGGGATAAGCATTAGTTATCGCTGGATGAGGTGCATGTCTTGTTGGTAATAGCATAATGTGTATTCTTTAATTACCTTTGTGTGCCTGAGATTTTTAATATACAAACGATCCAAAAACTAGGATGGAAAAGATCATTCGTAAAGCGTTGATATCGGTCTATCATAAAGAGGGCCTGGCCGAGATACTTGCGGAACTTGACAAGGGGGGGGTGGAGTTTGTCTCTACTGGTGGTACACAGGCCTTCATAGAGTCGCTAGGTTATTCTTGTCAAGCGGTGGAGGCTCTGACTAACTATCCTTCGATGCTCGGAGGGCGAGTCAAGACACTTCACCCCGCTGTACTAGGAGGTATTTTGGCTCGCCGAGACAACGAGCAGGATATGCAGGAGCTCGACGCATACAATATTCCCTTAATAGACCTTATTATAGTAGATCTGTATCCATTTGAAGCGACTGTTGCCTCGGGAGCTGATGTCGATGAGATTATAGAGAAGATAGATGTGGGTGGTATTAGCCTCATTCGTGGAGCAGCGAAGAACTACGCTGATGTGGTTATCGTGGCTTCACAGGCTCAGTATGCTCCATTGTATGATATTCTTAGGCGGAACGGAGTAAAGACCACACTCGAGGAGCGCAGGACATTTGCTAGGGATGCTTTTGCTGTTAGTTCAGGTTACGATGCAGCAATTTTCCGTTATTTCGATGGGGATGATCAGACTGCCTTTAGAGCTTCTATCAACGGAGGTAGAGTGCTTCGCTATGGAGAGAACCCACATCAAAAGGGCGTATTCTTTGGAGATTTAGAGCGTTCTCTTGAGCAACTTCATGGTAAGGAACTTTCTTACAATAATCTGCAAGATATTGATGCAGCTATCCAGCTCATCCAGGACTTTGATGAACCAAGCTTTGCCATCCTTAAGCACAATAATGCCTGTGGCTTCGCCTCTCGTCCAACGATTAGAGAGGCTTGGGAGGCTGCCCTGGCCTGTGATCCAGTCTCTGCTTTTGGTGGTGTCCTCATCGCCAATAGGGAGATAGATAGATCTACAGCAGAGCTGATCAATACTTTGTTTGTTGAGGTCCTCATCGCACCGGGCTTCACTGAAGAGGCTCTCGATATACTCAAGACAAAGAAGAATCGTATCCTCCTTGTACAGAGAGCGCGGATAGATACATGCTGGAGCTACCGTTCTATGCTCGGTGGGGTGCTTCAGCAGGAGATAGACAGAGCAGTCGAAGGGATCGAGCAACTGCGCTGTGTTACGGATAAGTCCCCTACACTAAAGGAGCAGGAAGACATGGTTTTTGCCATGAAGCTCGTCAAGCATAGTAAGAGCAATGCTATAGTGCTTGCCAAAGGTGGTCAGATGTTAGCCTCTGGTATTGGGCAAACCTCACGTGTTGATGCTCTTAAACAGGCTGTAAGAAAAGCCAAAGGCTTCGGTTTCTCTCTAGAGGGTGCGGTGCTTGCCAGTGATGCTTTCTTTCCCTTTGATGATTGTGTACAGATTGCAGCCGAGGCTGGTATCACGGCTATCGTGCAGCCAGGTGGGTCGGTACGTGATGAGGATAGCATCATTTGTGCCAATAAGCTGGGGTTGTCCATGGCGCTTACTGGTATCCGTCACTTCAAGCACTAGAAGACAGTCCTATAAGGGCATGTAATAAATACTAAGGCTCATTATTGCTGGTAGGGGCCTTCAAAAAGATATTGATATAGATATGGGACTATTCTCTCTAAGACAAGAGTTGGCGATGGACCTCGGTACCGCCAATACCATTATTATTAAGGATGGCAAGGTCGTCCTTGATGAGCCTTCGGTAGTCGCTTTCGATGTACGCACTGGTGAGGTGATTGCCGTGGGGACGAAAGCGCGAGAGATGTACGAGAAAGGCAATGCTAATATTCGTACGGTGCGTCCGCTGCGAGATGGCGTGATTGCAGACTTCAACGCGGCGGAGAAGATGATCAGGGGGATGATCAAGATGATTGGTTCACGTCGCAGTTGGTTTACACCCTCTTATAGGATGGTAGTATGTATCCCCTCGGGAAGTACTGAGGTAGAGATCCGTGCCGTGCGAGACTCTAGTGAGCATGCCGATGGGAGAGAGGTATATATGATTTACGAACCTATGGCAGCAGCTATAGGTGTTGGCATAGATGTGTTGGCACCAGAGGGACATATGATTGTGGATATCGGCGGAGGAACAACGGAGATTGCCGTTATCTCGCTCGGAGGTATTGTCAAAGATGAGTCTTTGCGTACGGCAGGTGATGACTTCACGCACGATATAATGGATCATATGAAGGATGTTCATAAGGTGCGTATTGGAGAGCGTACGGCTGAGAAGATTAAGATTAATGTAGGTGCCGTCTTTAAGGAGCTCGATACTCCTCCAGAGGATTACCTGGTGGTAGGAGCAGATATGCTCACTACGCGTCCACGTGAGATTTATGTAAATTATCAAGAGATCTGCGATTGTCTAGAAAAATCTGTAGTTAAGCTCGAGAATGCTATCCACAAGACGCTAGATGAGACTCCGCCCGAGCTATACTCGGATATCTGTACAAATGGTGTTGTACTTGCTGGTGGGGGGGCACTCTTACGAGGATTGGATAAGCGTCTCACAAGGCGTTTTGGTATTGAGTTTAAAGTAGCCGAGGATCCACTGCATGCGGTGGCTATTGGTACGGGTATTGCTCTAAAAAATATCGATACATTTAATTTCCTTATTCGCTGAAATTAGGTTGTTTAGTCCTAAGAGGAAGGTACGTCATAAGGTTTTTGTGGCATAGCCTCTTTAGATGTTTAGTGATTTCCTTGTTCGGTTTCGATAGATGTGCATAGGCTAATCATTTTTTTGAGGTCTCATAAGCATTGGCTCGTGTGGTTGCTGCTGCAGTTACTAGCCTTGTCTTTGCTCTTTGGCGATGGAGTCTATCGTACTAGTCTTAGGGTGGCAGGGACTAATGTTGTACTCGGGAGGCTACGGCAGGTGATGACCGAGGTTTATAGTTATCTTGACCTTAGAGAACGAAATAATCGTTTGTTAGCGGAGAATGCACGTCTTGAGGCTAACTACTTGACCCTGATGCGTAGCGTGCGCGATGCTCACGCTTTGGAAAATCTCCCCCAGGTTCTTGTGCCAGGGGGAGGTTACTTGTCTCAAGAGTTAATACGAACGGCAAGGGTCATTAATCTACGTCAGATACAGGGACAGGCTTATTATGTTCTTGATAAGGGGGAAGAGCATGGTATCAAGACGGATATGCCCGTGCTAAGCGAGGCTGGAGTAGTAGGTACGGTTATGGCTACTTCTAAGAGCTATTCGTTAGTTATACCTATTATTAATGCTAAGCTTCGACTGAGCTGTAGGCTTAAAGGAAAAGGCGACTTTGGTACGCTTATCGCTCTTGCGAAGGAGACAGGTGTGGTGCTGGGAGGATTACCTAGTCATAGCCAAGTAGGCGTAGGAGATACGATAGAGACTAGTGGATTGTCTTATGTCTTCCCTGAAGGTTTGTATGTGGGGACCGTGGGTCAAGAGCAAAGAGAGGAGCTTGGTGGTTCTGATGCTTCCCTTACAACGTATCGGGTGCGCCTGGGGACAAATTTCGATAGGCTGAGTTATGTATACGTATTGCTCATTCCTCCTATTGATGAGGCTCGAGATTTGGAGCGTAGATTAGATAGTATTCAATAAGACGATATCTATGATTTCTGTTTGGGTTCGCTTTTTATTGGTGGCTATACTGTTGTTGTCACTGCAGGTTTGGGTGTTCAATTCTATATCGATCTTCCGGTTGGCTACGCCCTATGTCTATCCAGTCTTATTGCTATTCTTACCCATTGAAACTAGTCGTATCCAAAGTACTGTTTGGGCATTTGTCATCGGAATGATAGTCGATGCCCTTTCTCTGACCCCAGGATTGCACGCTTCAGCATTCACTTTGGTCGGGTTTCTGCGTTATTACTTTCTTCAGCCTATGTTGGAAGAAGGGCGCTATCAGCCCCAAATGCCCGTTGTTTATGGTCAGCTTGGCTGGCTAGCTATTGCCCTCTTGATCGAGGTACTTTTGGTGCATCATCTTGTTCTCTTTGTCTTGGATTCTGGACAGTATAGGGATAAATTGTTTTTGCTCCAACGCTTTGGATTGAGCTTAGCTTACTCGTTCTTCGTTTCTCTTCTGGTACTGTTCTCACATTCTATACGTTTGCAACCTCGCTCCTCGATTCATGATAAATGACAAGTACTATGCTCGTCGTTGGCTTATCATTTCCATTGTAGGGGCAGTCGTATCTCTCTTTATCGCTCGGCTGTTTTACTTACAAATTCTTAGTGAGGGCTACAAAGAGCGAGCCGAAAGTAATGCCTATTACTTGAAAGCTATACACCCCAGACGAGGCGTAATCTACGATCGAACGGGGCGACTTCTTGTCACCAATCGACCAGCCTATGACCTCATGGTTACGATGCATGAGGCTCGTCATCATCTTGATACCGCAGCATTGGCTAAAGTACTTAATATCTCAGTCGAGGAGCTTTCAACTCACTTGCAAAATGTCAAGGATCGTAGGCGTAATAGGAGTTACTCGCCTTACACACCTCAAATCTTGTTGACACAGATTGCTCCCCAAGAGATGGGGAGATTTCAAGAGCAGATCTACAAATTTCCAGGCTTTAGTATACAGAGCCGTACTATTAGAGAGTATAATTACAATCACGCTGCCCATGTCCTGGGGTATCTCTCAGAGGCTAGTCGTTACGATCTTGATCAGGATAGCTCGCTTATGCCAGGAGACTATGTAGGTAAGAGTGGTGTGGAGCGGTTTTATGACTCTGCTCTCAGAGGAGTCAAGGGACGGGAGGTCTTGCTTAGAGATTCTCGAGGTCGTATCAAGGGGAAATATGAGGGTGGACGAGCAGATCTCAAACCTATCAATGGACAAGACCTGACGCTCTCGATAGATGCTGAGCTACAGGCTATGGGAGAGAGTTTGATGCAGGGTAAGCGTGGAGCTATCGTGGCTATAGAGCCTGCTACTGGTGAGATACTAGCGCTTGTGACAGCACCGAGCTACGATCCCACATTGCTTTCTGGAAAGGATAAAGGTGTGCAACATAAAATTTTAGAAGATACACCTGGGAAGCCCCTATTCAATCGAGCCATTATGGGGACTTATCCTCCAGGATCTACTTTCAAGCCAGCTCAGGCTGGGATATTTCTTGAGGAGGGAGTGTTGAGCCCTAATACTCCTTTGAGTTGTTATGGCGGTTATCCTCGTCTGAGAGGACGACCACGCTGTCATCCTCATGCTCCCTCCCCAGCTTTGGTCTATTCGTTGGCTACCTCTTGCAATAGTTATTATTGTTGGGGGATGCATTTCCTTCTGGACAATAGGGAACGCTACTCTAGCGTCCAGGAGGCTTTTGAAGTGTGGAAAAATAGGATTGTAGCCTTGGGTTATGGCTATCGCACCGGTATAGACTTACCAGGAGAGAAACGAGGTTACATCCCCAATAGTCAGGTTTATGATAACTATTATAAGTCTGGATGGAACTCTAGTACTATAATATCTATATCCATTGGTCAGGGCGAAATCCTTTCTACACCGTTACAAATTGCCAATCTTGCCGCTCTTATAGCTAATAGAGGTAAGTGGTATCGTCCCCATTTGGCTCATAAATTCTCTTCTCAATCTATAGATACGATCTATACTGAGCCTGTGGACTCTGGTATTTTGCCTGAGAATTGGGAGCACGTTGTCCAAGGTATGGCCATGGCAGTGGCTTCGGGTACTTGCCGAGCAGCTAATTTTGCTCCAGGAGAGATAGAGGTTTGTGGTAAAACTGGCACATCCGAGAACCCACATGGAAAGGATCACTCTGTTTTTATAGGTTTTGCTCCTCGAGTTAATCCCAGTATTGCTATTGGAGTTTATGTAGAGAATGGAGGTTTTGGTGCTCGTTTTGGCGTGCCTATTGGTCGAGTATTGATAGAGTACTATCTCCGAGAGGGCAGGCTCTCAGCAGAAGGAGAGAGTGTAGCTAGACAGATGAGGCAAACAAGTATATCTTACCACAATGGTCTCTAAGCACCAAAAAGGTCTCTGGCAGGCATTAGATTGGCTGACTATCTTGTTGTACTTTCTTTTGATCTTCTCCGGTTGGTTGACTATCTGTGGGGCTACTTATAGCTTCGATGCAACGGAGTTAGTTAGCGTTGGTAGTCGCCCGATGATGCAGCTTGTTTGGATAGGTTTAGGGCTGATCATTGCATTTGCTGTACTTATGATTAGCCCTCGAATGTGGTATGATGGTGCTCCGATCTATTATCTAGCGATGCTAGGCTTGCTCTTTGTTACAATATTCCTTGCGCCCAATATCAAGGGGTCACATTCGTGGCTTGTTATAGGGCCGTTGCGCTTGCAACCAGCCGAGTTTGCAAAGGTAACTGTAGCACTCATGCTCTCTTGGCAATGTAGCCGTTATGGTTTCGAGATAAAGAGCCTAAAGAGCTATATGCAGGTCATAGGTATTATATTAATACCTGTGGCGCTTATCCTTGCACAGAGTGAGACAGGATCGGCTTTGGTGTTCTTTTCTCTATTTCTTGCGCTCTATCGCGAGGGCTTCACTGGGATATTTATGGGGCTAAGTATCTCAGCTGTGGTTTATTTTGTTGGGGCGCTGATGTTAGATGGTCTAATTTTTGGGGAACAGACTTCGGCGGATGTTTGGCTGTTGAGTAATATCATCATTTTTTTTACTCTTATTTTTCTGGGCATCTATGGTGGGTCTCAACAGAGGCTGCCACTCTATCAGATCATCCTTGCCTGGATCGGAGCGCAACTTCTTCTTGGGTTTGTAGGTCACTTCATCTATCCTTTTGATTTGTCTAGGGGAGTACTTGCCATTCTGGTGATGCTAGTAATATACTTGATCTACCTATGGCTAAGAGGTTATATGTCTCGTTACCTTCTAATTGCACTTTTTGCTCTTGGTTCTTTGGGCTTCTTCTTTTCTACTAGCTACGTTTTTGACAATATCCTTGAACCACATCAACAGGTACGCATCAAGGTGTCTCTCGGTATAGAGAATGACCTTCGGGATAAGGGGTATAATGTAGATCAATCCAAGATAGCCATTGGATCAGGTGGCTTGTGGGGTAAAGGATTTCTCGAAGGAACGCAGACTAAGCTGAGCTATGTGCCAGAGCAAGACACTGATTTCATCTTCTGTACGGTAGGGGAGGAGCAGGGCTTTGTAGGATCAACTATCCTTTTGTTGATATACGGTGTTTTTATTTTGCGTATTGTTTCTCTTGCTGAGCGACAGACAACTACCTTCGGTCGTGTGTATGGCTACTGTGTGGCATCGATATTCCTCTTTCATCTCTTCATTAATGTTGGTATGGCGCTTGGGCTAATCCCAGTCATAGGTATCCCATTGCCATTTTTTAGTTATGGAGGTTCCTCTCTCTGGGGGTTCACATTCTTGCTTTTTATTCTTTTGGGTATAGATGCACGGAAGTACAATAAGTACCTTTAGATTTTGGATGATCTATTTTGTCGCAGTACGAGGGTCTAGGGGTACCGTATCGTAAGAACAAACACCATGACCTTAGTGATGCTGGGTTTTTCTTACGGTTTGTTTGCTCATCAGGATTTGGACATGATGGGGAGATTAAGGCTTTTGTTAGGTTAGTTATGAAGTGCTCTTTCTCTTGATACGAAAGGTTGAGTTCAATAGGAGGGTAGCCGAAAGAGGGCCCTTGAGTATTTTGTCAGTTAGATGTTATTTGGCCTTTAGACTGGTAATTAAGATGCTGATTGGAAGGGTCGATGTAATCGGATTAAATACACTAATAAACGAGGGCGTACTTATTTTTTAGTAATTTCGTGCATTAGATACAGCCCTGTATTAACAGGGTTGTACGGTCATCTGTAGGCCAAAATCTAACTGTTTTAATAACTTTAATCCATAATGAAACGAAGATTATTCATTCTGTTGTGTCTGCTGTGCACTTTGTCCACAGCTCGGGCGCAGATCTCTATGCCCCAAGGGGATGGGATTGAGAAGGAACACTCCATCACAGGAGCAGAGCAACAGTTTTACGACCCGGCAGGGGCTGCTCAAACCTTTTATGGCTATGCTGTAACTCGCATAACGTTCAAGCCCAATCCTGGGGAGGTGATCCACTTACGCTTTGAGTCTCTCAAGTTGACGGGAGCGACCTTATCCATCTTTGATGGAGTAAAAAAACTGGAACAAGAAACAGACCCTTTTGATGAAGAGGAGATCACCTACACCATACCTAGAGGGGCTAAGAAGAAATTTACCAGCCTAATGGGCGAAGAAACCTTCATCTCGCAGAGTGCCGATGGGGCACTCACAATAATGCTGGAGAGCTCAGGAGGGTCAGGTGATTGGGTCGCCTACGTCTCTAGCAAGCCTCGCGAAGCGGTAGCCCCCAAGGATGCCGAGGGCGAGGTGCGTATGGGCGCAGGTCACCTCATCTATCGTGTAGGCACTGAGGTGCTGTTCTATGACGATGGCGGTAAGTCGGGTAAGATCACCGAAAACTTCGAGGGGCTTATTACCTTCCAACCTAAGACTCCAGGCAAGAAGATCAAGGTAACATTCACGAAGCTCGACTTATTCAGTACCTACGAGCCAAAGAATGACGTCCTCAAGGTCTTTAGTGGCAGCAAGGCGGAGGAGGGCAAATTGCTGGCTCAACTTCTCAAGGATGCTACGCCTATCTCTCTAGTCTCTACGGCTGAGGACGGCTCGCTTACGGTTAGCTTAAAGAGTACCACGGGAGTTACGAAGCCCGGCTTCGAGGCTACCGTAGAGGAGTACGAAGCTGCTCCAATGAGCATCGCAGAGGTCAGCCTACGCAGTGGACAGACAGTAAAGGCTGCTGCTGGCGACAACGATGTCTACGCCCTTGGCTTCGACGTGGTAATGAACGGATCGCTTAGCCCCATTAGTCTAAGCAGCCTAGACCTCACGGCAGTAGGAGTAGCGCACATTTCAGGCGTTAAGCTCTACTCGACAGGTCGCACGACCTCAGGTTACAAGACGCTACTCGGTGAGTTCTCGCCAACGACAGATAATTATACCCTACCCCTTAGTGCGACCTATGAGCTGCGTGAGGGACATAACTACTTCCAGTTAGAATACAGCCTCAAGGCTACCGCCCCAGCAGGCGCAACGCTAGACGCAGGTCTGCGTGCGCTCGGGCTATCTAGCGGTATGCACCATATCCAAGTGGGCGAGGCAGCAGGCAACATTCAAGTTGAGAACACCTATATATCTAAGGTAGGCAAACGCACAATCGACCTCTATGGTCCTTGGCAATACACCCACGAGGTGCAGAGTGTGTACAGTACGAAATACAAGGCGGAGAACGGTCGTCAAGTAGTCACCTTCCGTCCAATGACCCTAGGGGCAAAGGTGGAGCTTAACTTTACAGCCTTCGACCTCTACTATGCCACCAATCCCCATGGCACTAGGGCTAAATTTGAGATCTATAATGGTGCTACGCCTAGTGGCACGAAGCTCTTTGAACTGAAGGATGCTGCACAGAAGAGCCAGTTACCGCTCGGTGGTCTTGTACGTTCCACAAGTGAAGACGGATCGCTCACCGTGGTCTTCGATGCCAGCACATCAACCTCGTACTACACGGCCAATGGCTGGCAGGCCACGGCACAGGAATACATCTCTAAGCCTATGAGCCTCGTAGGCACTCGCCTCTTCCAAACGGATCTGAGTGACGTAGCTCCAGGGGCAAGACAGCAAGCTATCCTAGGCATCGAGCTAACGACAGAGGGTGACGAAAGCCCACTACAACTTCAAGCTCTAGAGCTCGACCTCAAGGCGAGCCTTGCGAGCGTGGAGCGAGTACACATCTTCAAGACTACTGGAGAAGCATTCGCTAGCACCACGAGCCTTGGCGATACTGCTCCCGATGTACAGAAGCAGAATTACAGCCTCAGCACGCCACTAAGCCTCACCGAGGGCAAGAATTACCTGTGGGTAGTCTACGACATCAAGGCTGATGCTGTACCCGAGAGTATACTAGACGCTACGCTAACCAAGCTCACACTCTCTGGCAATGTACAGGCAGTGATCGCCGAAGAGCCAGCAGGGCAGCGCACCGTGAAGTCTATCTATATCTGGAAGAACCAAGACGATGTGCTTCAGCTCGGGGCGTATCCCGTACTCTTCTATGACGCTGGTGGAGCGAACGGCAACTACGCCTCCGCTAGCAAGGCTAAACTACACATCAAGCCTCGGGAAGGCGAGGTGGTTAAGGTTCGCTTTATCAAGTTCAACACGCTGCGCACCGACAACTTCGTTATCTATCGTGGCAACAGCACAGACGATGCAGACAGGGTTGCGAGCCTTAGTGGTAACAAGAACAATGCACCCAACATCCTAGGACAAGAGCCTGACGGGTCGCTCACGATTAGCTTTGAGCCTAAATCAAGAGGTACTACTGGCTGGGAGATCGAACTAACCTCACACAAACTAACCGAGTTTGCAGTTAAGTCTGTGCGCGCCGAGGCTATTCAGCCACAGGTGACCCTTCTCGGTGGGCAGTCTGATGTAGCCCTAATAAAAATCGCTGTCGAGGTCGATGGTGACTTCGGTACGGCTGCGCTACCAAGCCTTAAGATCAAGCAGCTAGCAGGCTCGCTCTCGGCACTAGCCTCTGAATTTAGTCTCTACGATGCGCAGCAACATGAGACGTTCGCAACAAACAACCGTATTGCGCAAGTTTCAGAGCTAGGCAGCGAGGTCTTGCTAACTACTACGCACCACTTCACTTCGGCAGGCACGCACTACCTCTGGCTCGCAGTCGATGCCAAGAGCGAGCTGATACAGGGTGCAGAGGCTAGCCTTAAGCTCATTTCGAGAGGCTGGGCGAGCAGCATTACGGAGCAGCTCGAGGCACAAGTACAGCTCAGTGCTAAACGTGGGCTATCGGGTCGCCACATCGTAGGCGCAAGCAGTGCAGCCAAGTATGCGTCCCTAGCTGCCGCTTGGGCAGACCTCAAGGAAAAGGGTATCGAGGGCGCAGTGGAGCTAGCTCTTGAGCCAGGCACGTACACAGGTCCATTTGAGCTGACGGCAGTACCTGGGGCTTCGGATCGCAACCGTATTACGATCACTTCGACCGATAAGCAACCCTCATCTGTAACGCTGGAGTTAAACGTCCCCAAGTCTTCTCGTGCTACGAAGGTTATTGGACTAGAGCAAGCAGACTATGTGACGCTCGAGGGGCTGACGATTTCAACTACTCAAGTAAGCTACGAAGCGGTGGTGCAGGTAGTACGCTCTCGCCACTTCATGATGAAGGACTGCTGTGTTAAAGCTCCGAAGTCGATTAACCCTACCGGAGAAACTCTTTCTCTCGTCAGCATCATTGGTGGCAGAGAAGCTTACCAAAACAGCGACTACGCTACGGTAGAGAATTGTAAGCTCGAGGGTGGCTACAAGGGTCTAGAGCTACGAGGCAATGGTATGATCGCTCTACCTAAGCAAAAGGGGGGTATTGTGCGTGGCAATACGTTCTCAGATCAAGGTAGCATCTCGTGCTACTCACTTGCCGAAGATGGTCTCACAGTCGAGGGCAACAGCTTTACGGCTCGTGGCGACATCCACGGTCCATACAAGGCAATCGACGTAGAGTTACTGGGCAATGCCACGATCAAGAACAACAAGATCGACATTGCAGCCATCACTGGTCCACGCGTGGGCTACAACTCGGCTAATGCCAACATCAATGCCATCTACTTGCGCAAACATCGCTTGCCTGCATCCCTCCCTGGAGTAAATCTCATCGTTAACAATACGGTCGACATTCTTGGCGATGATAAGATGGCCGATATGTATGCCATTTACCTCAGTGACTCGGGTATTGAGGGGTTAAATATCCTACACAATACGGTGCGCGTTGCGCCTGCAGGCGAGGGCATCAACCTTGGCACGAAGAGGATCGCAGCCCTTGCCATAGTCGGCAGAGGCAACGAGCAGCTCAAAGACATCAATGTTCGAGGCAATCTCTTCCAAATCAAGGCGGAGGTTGGTGCTGCATACCGCATTCAGTTTGCTCAGCACAAGGCAGCATTGAGCTTTGACCACAATGCTGTCTTCGCTCCCGAGGCTAGCTTTGTAGAGGTTGGCACAACGAAGACAACGCTCACCGACTGGCAAGCTGAGGGGCAAGATACGCACAGCGTTCACAAGGAGGCTACGTTCGCCCCTGATGGGCTAGAGCTACTCGATGACGATGGGCTACGTATCGTTCCGACTCTCGCAGGTGCAGAGCGTGACATCGTAGGGCGTGAGCGCACGACCATAGGGCTTAGTACGGCTGGAGCGTACGAGTTTAAGGACATTACTGTGCCACAGCTTACGGATGGCTCGCTCAGCCTCGTGCGCACGACTGCTACGATAGCCGTCATCAAGCTACGCCCCTCGGCTTCGGGACAGGTATATGCCAAGCTCATCGAAGTGGGCGAGGCAGCACCAAGCCTCGACGATCTCAAAGCATCTGCGGCAACATCTATCGTTGGTGACGAAGAGGTTACTGTGACGCTAGAACAGCTCAAGCCCAACACCACCTACAAGCTACATCTGCTCTTCAAGAGCCTCAAGGATCGCTTTGGCGAACCAGTTGCTACTGAGCTTGAGGTGCGTACAGGTCATCTACCTACGGCTGTAGCTACGTTCGAGACAGCAGAACAGGAGGAGGGCGCAGAGTTCCAAGACGGTACGTTTGAGTTCCTTGGCTTTGAGCTAGTAACAACCTCGGGCTACAATGCAGAGAGCAAGCGTATTGCCAAGACGAGCGGTGAGGGTTACATCATGCCTACCAATACGGACGATGCCATTACCCTCAACGGTCTATTCATCAAGAGCGACCAAGACGTAACGCTCAAGAGTCAAGACCTCTCTAGTGCAGAGGCTACCGAAAAGACGCTCCAGGTAACGCCTCAAGGTAAAGGCTGGGTGTATGTCGATTTGAAGAAGATCAGCCCTATCTCTATCCTCAAGGTCGAGGGCTCTGGCGAAGTGTTTATCGATGATGTAGCTGGCAATCCACTTGCCCTTACGCTCGATGCCTCAGCCCTAGAGGCAAAGTTAGACAAGGGTGCTACACTAAACCGTGAAGCGATGCCCCAAGGTGGTGTATATCCCTACACCTACGAGTGGCGTAGTAGTATCGGTGGCATCCTAGGTAGCGAAGCTAAGCTAAGCTATCAGCCTAGGCAGACCCAAATGATGAGCCTCAAGGTAACAGACGCTTGGGGCAATACGCAAACAGTGAACTTCCTCGTCCTCCTGCGTGGTGTACAAACTATGGCTAGCTTTGAAGACCTAACGCTTAGCCCCGAGAGCCACTGGATAGGTGACGAAACAATGTCCAAGACCAGCTTTGTGAGCGGTAGCTACCGCTTCGACAACCAATACTATCCCGACTTGGCTTCATGGAGCGGATATGCCTACTCTAACCAAACGGCTACCCATTTCCAGTCACTCTTCCCCGACCAGTTCAACTCGGCTGTCGGTCATGGTGCGCTCGGCAGTAAGAATTATGCCGTGGCTTATCCTCAGGGAGGTAACAAGCTCTATCCGCTTGCTAACGATGGTAGTGCCGAGCTCGTATCGGGTTTCTACGTAACTAACTCCGCTTGGGTTACGACGGTTACGACGCAGGGTACAGGAATGGGAGCAGATCCCAACAAGCCATTCGGCACAGGCGACTGGCTCTGCCTCACAGCTAAGGGGTCGAACGGACGCACAGCAGAGTTCTACCTCGTAGACTATCGCTCTGCCAACCCTCAGGAGCATTATGCGCTGAGCAGCTGGCAGTGGTTCGACCTCAGTAGTCTGGGCGAAGTGGAGCATATCAGCTTCTCGATGGACGGCACACGGAAGAACCAGTATGGTACGACCATCCCGACCTACTTCTGTATGGATAACCTAGGCGGCCAGCCCGAG
Source organism: Porphyromonadaceae bacterium (assembly GCA_030528555.1). Lineage (GTDB taxonomy): Bacteria > Bacteroidota > Bacteroidia > Bacteroidales > Porphyromonadaceae > Porphyromonas. The sequence goes on from JAUMYQ010000001.1 coordinate 175,016, forward strand.
AAGACGCAGCTTGCCAAGTTAAGCCTTACCCTCGGTGCAAGCCACGAGAGCGACCTCAAACAGCTCCTGCGTGCTAACCTGCCTACGGCGTGGGGCGATCTTGTGAAATTTAGCCTAGTGCAGACCAACAAGGTAGTGGGTATAGAGAGCAGCCTGAGTGATGCTAAGCTCAGCCTCAAGGCAACAGCCAAGGGTGAACATACGCTACTCGTGAAGGCTCAGGCTCGTGGTGAGGCGATCTATTTTGAGTTACCTGTAGAGATTAGCGAACCTGCCTCAGTGACGGATATGGCTAGTGAGACTTTTCTGCACGCCTACCCCAACCCAGCGGTAGCGTATGTGAAGCTCTCTTCGGGTGGTCATCTGCGCATCTACACGCTATCGGGCATAATGGTTTATGAGAGCCAAGAGTATCACGCCAATACACCGATTGCAGTGGATAGCTGGGCTTCGGGTATATACATTGCCGAGCTTGCAGGGCAAAGCATTCGTTGGTATAAGCGTTAAGATCAACAGGCATAGGGCTTACTCCCTATGCTAAGACCTTTAAAAGGAATAGCCCCCAGCATTATATGCTGGGGGCTATTGTATTTTATAAGTGTTTTGCTTAGAGTGGCTTGTAGGAGAAGTAATCGAGTTTACTTAGCCATTGAAAAATACTCCTGGATAGCTATTAATATGTTTATAAACAGATTATTATAAACATACTCATATGAGGAAACAAACTTCCCTATAATTCTCCTGGCTATTGTCGCGCTCCCCTCAGATCGAAGCACTTTATACCTATCAGTTTGTGGAGATTTCTATTAACATCTAACTTTGTGATGCGCTACGATGCAAAGCCAAAAACCAATGTAGACTATAATGGATAGATATCAGACTTCTCTCAGACTTAGGTCAGCTTTCGCTCTTGCTGTCCTCTCTGTGATAGGGCTATTGTATGGTTGCCAATCTCGGGTTAGGCAGGCAGGCCAGCAGCTTGTACAGCTTGAGGCAGACTCCATAGACTTTACTTATCCTGTTCGCTTTGACTATGCCAAATGGGTACGAGTAAACAACCAGCCACGCCATAAAGAGCTCGTCATCCTTACTCCTGGAACGATCGATACTCTCGCGACTTATATCCTCTACCCTCGCTCGAGTGGCAGACCTAAGGGGCTTAAGGCTACGGATATCGCTATCGCTGTGCCTGTACAACGTATTGCCTGCCTCTCTACGCCACAAATAGGTGCGCTACCCTTGCTTGGGGCTGTGGATCGTCTCGTTGGGGCATTTAAGCTGGAGGATATCAGTAATCGAGAGGTACGCCAACATATAGGCGAGGGTAAGGTGCTCGAGATAGGGCGTGGTATGAGTGAAAATAAGGAGGCCATACTAATGGCTCGTCCAGAGGTGTTACTACAAGACTTCTCCAACGTAGATACTCAGGACAACGAGCTTATAGACAATGGTATTGTACCTTTCCTCTTCAACTCCTGGAAAGAACAAGATCTCTTAGGGCGTGCCGAGTGGCTCAAAGTCTCGGGTATGCTCTTGGGGCTTAACCAGCGTGCGGACTCGGTCTTCTCCCGTATAGCTCAAGACTACCAAGAAAGCAGGCAAATTGCAGCCAATGCCAAAGATACTATACCTATATTGTATGGAATGGACTATAAAGGCACATGGTATCTACCAGGAGAGTACAGCTATCCTACAGCCATGTTTCGGGATGCGGGGCTAAAGTATGACTACGTCTCTGGGGAGAGCAACAGCACCCCCGTGAGCTTCGAGTATATTTTTGCTCATCACCGCTACGCCAAAATATGGGTTAGTACGATGGGAGGTAGGATGTCTACGAAAGCTGAGTTTACCGCCCTAAACGAACGCTACACCTACTTCGATGCAGCCAAAGAGGGTGGCAAAATATTCCTCGACTGTAAACGGATGAACCAATCGGGAGGCAACGACTATTGGGAGAGTGGTCCCTATCGCCCAGACCTCATCCTCAAGGACTTGATCAAGATGACGCGCCCTGAGTTACTCCCCGATTATGAGCTATATTATTTCGTTGAGCTGAAATAAGAAGAGCCTATGCGCCAGAAGTTTGTTTTCATACTCGTGGGGGTTGGTCTAACAACCTTATTTTTCCTTGACCTCGTTTGGGGTACCATAGAGGTCTCTGTTTCAGAAGTACTCTTGGCCCTAGTGGGAGGCAGTGAGGAAGAGACTTCTGTCTACCTTATTCGCAATTTTCGTCTTCCTAAGGCCCTTGCCGCTGTGCTCTCGGGAGCTGGAGTGTCTGCCTGTGGCTTGATGATGCAAAATCTCTTCCGTAACCCTTTGGCTGATACCTCTATCCTTGGTATAGGTAGTGGGGCTGGCGTTGGCGTAGCATGCTATACGATGGCGTTTACTGCACTGCCTTTCCTTGGTAATAGTAGTGGAGTAGCAGATACCTGGGGTTTAGTGCTATCAGCATTTCTCGGTTCGTTAGCCGTCTTGCTCATCATTACGCTTGTGGCATCTTGGTTGCAAGACATTATTTCAGTACTCATCATTGGCGTGATGATTGGCTTTATTGCCAGCTCATTCATCTCTATCCTTCAGTACCTTAGCGACGAAGAAGCACTCAAGGGCTATTTGCTCTGGTCCTTTGCCTCGGTCTCGGGTATTACTTGGCGACAGCTCTATGTCTTAGCTCCCTCAGTCCTCTTGGGACTCGCATTCGTCTATATGATGCCCAAATACATGAATGCGATGAACCTTGGAGAGAGCTATACTCGCAGTATAGGTATCGATCCCTCTCGTGTGCGACTAATGGTTATCTTTACGACTAGCCTCATTAGTGGAGCTATTACAGCCTTTGCAGGCCCTATCGCCTTTCTCGGGATTGCTGTCCCTCACTTTTCACGTATGGCCTTCGGAACATCAGACCATCGCGTACTCATTCCCGCAACTATCCTTTTGGGGGCGATGCTCATGCTCGCTTGTGACATCCTTACCCAAGTGCCTGGCAAGATGCTGGTATTGCCCATAAATGCCCTAACCTCACTCATTGGTGCCCCCGTAGTTATCTTTGTTATTACGCGTAACAGACGCAAACGCGTTGTTTTCAATTAGGAGCAATGTCTCAGGTCCTCAAGCTAAATAAACTGTGTACAGGCTATCGGGCATCAAGCTCAATGCATCTCGTTACTAGTGCCCCAGAGATTGGTGCGTACGCTGGAGAGCTAATCATGCTTATGGGCCCTAATGGCTCTGGCAAATCAACCCTGATGCAAACAATAGCAGGCTTGATTGCTCCTATCTCGGGTAAGGTCGAGATTCTTGGGCAGGATGTAGCTGTACTCAAGCACCGCGAGCGAGCTAGACTAATGAGCCTGGTGCTGACCGAGCGTATAGAGCACAGCAATCTCACGGTGTGGGATATTGTCACGACTGGTCGCTATCCTTACCTGGGGCAGAGGGGGAAGCTTCGTGGTGAGGATGTAGATGTATTGAACCATTGTCTAGCCTGTTGTTGCGTAGAGCGGATGCAGCACAGATACTTCACTGAACTAAGTGATGGAGAGAAACAACGTGTGATGATAGCTAGAGCCTTGGCTCAAGAGACACCTCTCATGCTCCTAGATGAACCAACTGCGCATCTGGACCTTCCCAGCAGGCTCGAAATCCTCACCATGCTGAGAGGGCTTGCACGAGATCTCAAAAAGTGTATCCTGGTCTCTACACATGAGCTAGACTTAGCCCTAAAGTGGGCAGATATTATATGGCTATTGGATAGTCAACGGGGGCTAGAAGCAGCTGCTCCAGAGGACCTTGTCCTCTCGGGAAGTATAGAACATGTATTTGGTGGTGAACCTCTGAACTTCGACACCTTCTCGGGCACGTTTAGCTTGAGTACCAATCATCATCAGTCTCTACTTGTATCCGCCCAAGGGCTACGGGGGGTATGGCTACAGCGTGCTATCTATCGTATGGGCTACATTGTGGTAGAAAAGAGCGTAGAGAAACAGGAAATAGCAATAGAAAATAAGGAAGAGGCGGATATGCCTTTTGTTACATCTGAGGGTGATGGTTGGAAACTATGTATCAATAACAAGAGTATCATTGTTCCCACACTCTATGCTCTGCAGCAAGCCCTAGAAGAATACTACCCTCTCAAAGCCTAGAGATATCGTCATGAAAGAGTATTGGTGACCGATACAAGCTCAAGCCTTAGTTTGATAGACCTACCATTAGGATAGAAATAGATATGTAGAGGGAATGATTAATGTATATGAGACTGTATCCTTATGGGGAGAGCTTACTTCTGATGAGAGATGGAGTACTCCAAAAGCTTGGAGAGTAGCTGGGTTGGCTTAGAGATGATGAGGATTTTTTCCTCCTGGCTTAGGTTAACTTGCAAATTTCGAAAATAGTATTACCTTTGCATTCGAATTGCGGGTTAGTTATTTACCCTGGTCTTTGCTAGATATGTTAGACTCTGTAGCTCAGTTGGTAGAGCAAATGACTCTTAATCATTGGGTCGTGAGTT